>CACYUI010000001.1 GCA_902777605.1 uncultured bacterium
TTTAATATTTTCAGGATTTAGTATCAAATGTATGTGGTCAGGTAAAACACAAATTGCAACAATTTCAAATTTATAATTTTGCATTGTATTTTTAAATGCTGTTCTTAAAATTTCAATGTTATCAATAAAAATATGCTTTCTTTCATAACTTGCGATGATTATGTGAACAAAACTGTTTGGAATATAAACTCTATGATAATTCATAATTTAATAATAGCATAAAGTTGTTGGGCAGGTATGCCCAACCTACAAGCTTTTTAAGGGCTTGCCAATGGACTGATATAGATGTATATTTTTTGGAACGCATACGCTATTACAATAATTTAGCGAAAAAGGCTAATTTTAGAACATTTTTACATGGTTGGTTAAATCGTATGTTTGCTTTAATTGACTATGTAAATAAATTGTAGCCTTTCTTTTTATTACGGTAAGCCAAACGGGCGGGGGTAAAACCCCGCTTTTTTTATGCTTAAATTCTTTTAATTACTTTTAATTACTTTTCAATTCTTATAATATCAAGTGGGGAAATAGTGGGGAAAAATAAAATAAAGGCTTTTAGAAAAAAATCTAAAGGCCTTTATATAATTGGTTGCGGGAGCTGGATTTGAACCAACGACCTTCGGGTTATGAGCCCGACGAGCTACCAGACTGCTCCATCCCGCGATATTTAATTGTCATTTGCGATTTACTCTTCAAGCAGTCTTCCAGACTTACCCCTCCTCAGATGATACTTAATCATCCTCGTCGGCAGAGTATCCCGCGATATTTAATTGTCATTTGCGATTTACTCTTCAAGCAGTCTTCCAGACTTACCTCTCCTCAGATGATACTTAATCATCCTCGTCGGCAGAGTATCCCGCGATATTTAATTGTCAGACTGTCGAAACCCTATCGACACAATTATTATCAAACGCTAAATCTTAAAAATCAACCCTCTATTATTTCGTTGCTAAAAATATTATGTATTATGTTACAATTCTTTATCTATACTATAAAACCAATTATGTGGTATAATATAATGGTTTAAAAGGTTTAACTATAGGAGTTATTATGGGCATTTTAAAATATACAATTCCTTTGATTGACGGATTGATAATGGTTTTTGCTTCGTATTTTACATTCTCTAATTTTGTAGCAAAATCTTCTCAACTTGCTTATATTACATTATGGCTTGTTGTTTCTACATTATTAATTCTTAACTTCAAAAAGTTTTATGCAGATGATTGTAAATGTTGGGTAAAATTATATAAGTTATTTGAGAGTTTAGCTATTTCCGCGGCTATCTCAGCTATTATTTCCCTGATTCTTAACAACGGTGCAATAACATATTTGCTTATTGCAATTTTCTCTTTTATAACCTTTACAGGAATTATCGCAACAAGAGTTATTGGATGGCTTGTTTCAAAATGTTTTAGGAGAACTAAAAATGTTCTGATTGTTGGTGCTGGCCAGGATGGAAAATTGATTGCAGAAGAAATTCAACAAAGACCTGAGCTTAAGTTAAATGTTGTCGGATTTTTGGACGATAACATGAACAGTATTGAAGATGAAGATTCTACTATTCCAATACTTGGGCTCACTTGCGACTCGGAAGCGGTTATTAAAGATAACAATGTTAAATTAGTTATTGTAGCTGTCAAATCAAGAATGGATTCAGAAATTCTTACCGACCTTGTCAAAGGCATTCCGCTTGGAGTAAAGGTTTGGAGAATGTATCGTTTCTATGAAAAAATTACACACAAATTCTTGGTGTCAAAAATGTCTGTAAATTGGCTTTTCTACGATTGCGTAAGAAAAAAAGCTTTGTTATACGCATGTCTTAAACGCATATGCGATATTGTTGCATCTATTGCAATACTGATACTAACTTTACCTATCACTATTATTGCAATTCTTGGTATAGAACTTTCTGACTTAGGTCCAATTTTCTTTACACAGATGAGAACGGGAAAATTCGGAAAACCTTTTAAAATGATTAAATTTAGAACCATGTATCAAGATAAAGTTGAAGACGATTTTGACGATGATGTAAATGAGGTTAAGGTTGACGATAACAGAATAATGCCATTCTGCAAACTTTTAAGAAAATTCCATATTGATGAGATTCCTCAATTGTTAAATGTTTTGAGAGGGGACATGAGTATAATAGGACCTCGTCCTGTCAGAGAAGAAGTTTTCTATGAAAATAAGGAAAATGTACCTTTCTGGGAATGCAGAAATTGGGTTCACCCCGGTTGGTGCGGTTGGCAGCAGGTTAAAGTTAACGACCCAACTACAGAAGAAAGACTCGGGTACGATTTATATTATATCAAGCATAGAAACCTTATTTGGGAAATCATTATATTCCTTCGCTATACTTGGAAAGTTATCCTAGGCAAAGCTAGAAGTAAATAGCGAGAACAAATAAAGAGGTCAAATAAAGTGGTAAATTAATTTTTAAATAGTGGTTTTAATAAAAACCACTATTTTTTCGACCATTTCTGCATTCTACCATTTGTTAACTTTTGTAACAAAAGAAGTGTTTGCTGAAATCAACATATTTTTTTTTACTTTATATATATGTAAGCAGTATTTAATAAGGATCAGGTTATGTTAGCAGCATTTTGTACAACTAAAGAAGACAGCTCATCTTGTGCTAAGCTTTTAGGTTTAACAGGTAACAGACACGAAGGCGGATTGATTTCTGATAATACAAGTTTAATATCATCAACACTTGCAAATGGTGGTATGGATACATGCAGTTTTTATTCAGGTCCTAGCGATGCTGCTATTATGGCATTTGGTGAAAGCGCAGAGGCTTGCGGTTCAATTGCATTTGTAGGCGGTGAATCTTGCGGTTCAATTGCATTTGTAGGCGGTGAATCTTGTGGTTCAATCGCATTTGCAGGTGGTGAATCTTGCGGTTCTGTTGCATCATCTTCATGCGGAAGTTTCTCCGGAGGCGGATGCAGTTATTCTTGCTAATCAACTTATTATTATAGATATAAGACCGACTTCTGTCGGTCTTTTTTTATGAAATATTTTAATTTCTAATTATGTAAATTTGTTGTCAAATAGTTATGACAATGATATTATTGTATTTGGAGGGGATTTTGTATGGAAGAGAATTTTAATATCATACAATTTTTAAAGAGTGCTGTCGCAACGGGCGCATCAGATGAGCATTTAAAAGTTGGTCATTCTCCTTTTATAAGGAAAAACGGTTATATTAAAAAAACTAACATGCAGCCGCTCACAACAACTCAGTTAGAAAATGCAATTGTGGAAATTGCTCCTGATGCAATAAAAGAGAGCATTCTCTCTCAATGCGATGTTGATTTTATGTATGAAATAAAGGGGTTTTCGAGATTCAGAATCAACTATAATCGACAGCTAGGCACTCCCGGACTTGTTATCAGAAATATTTCTTATAATATTCCTGAACTTAAAGAACTTTCTTTGCCTGATATATTGCATTCAATAATTGAATATCAAAACGGTATTATACTTGTTACAGGTCCGACGGGAAGCGGTAAATCAACAACTATTGCCTCTCTTATTAATCAAATTAATCAGACTTCTGCTAAGCATATAATAACAATCGAAGATCCGATTGAATATGTTTATAATTGCAAAAGAAGTATCGTATCTCAAAGACAAGTAGGAGTTGACACAAAATCATTTGCTGACGGCATAAAATATGCACTGAGACAAGATCCTGATGTTATTTTTATCGGCGAAATAAGGGATAAAGAAACTATGGAAGCGGCTTTAAAAGCGGCTGAAACAGGGCATTTGGTATTATCTACACTTCACACGAACGATGCGGTTCAAACGATTAACAGAATTGTTAACATGTTTGAAGAGTCAAACAGATTTTTAATAAGAAAACAACTTGCTGAAACTCTAAGAGCAACAATAGCTCAAAAACTTGTTTTTTCCGAAAAAGAACAAAAGCGTTTTCCTGCTTGCGAAGTTATGGTTGTAACATCTACAATCAAGGATTACATAAACAAAGATAATACAGATGAAATATATAATTTATTAAAAGAAAATACCGTAGATAACATGATTTCTATGAACACATCATTAGCAATCTTGCACGACAATGGTTCTATAACCGAGGAAGAGGCTCTTGCAAATTCTAATGATGAAGCAGAGTTAGAAAAAATGTTTAGGGGTGTCTATCAAGGAACAAGAGCTTATTATGAATAATTATGTTACAGAAGCAATAAACTTAAAATCATATAATTTGAATGATGCGGACAAAATTGTCGTAATGTATTCAAAAGATAACGGGCTTATTAAGGGAGTTGCAAAAGGAATAAAAAAACCTAAAAGTAAGCTGGGAGCGAGAATGGATTTGCTTGTCGCAAATACGCTTCAGCTACTAAAAGGTCGTTCTATGGATACCATTATTCAAGCTCAAACTGTTAATCATTTCCGTAAAACGAGAGAAGATATTGATAAATTGATGCTATCAACCTATGTTTCCGAGGTCGTAATGAATTTTGGTGAAGGCTCGGAAAGTGCTTCTAAAGAGATTTACGAACTTTTGTACAAGGCTCTTAACAGAATTTCCGATTCTACAGAAAAAAAAGATATGCTAATAGCTGCAATTAAATTCCAGTTAAAAATGCTTTTAATCATGGGGTTTTGCGTAGAACTTGATACTTGCCTTTGCTGCGGTGAAAGAATTTATGATGAGGACATGTATTTTTCTACTTCTATGGGCGGAGTAATTTGCAAAGACTGTTCAGAACCGCTTGGAGTAAAATTAAAAATGCATCACAAAATCAGAGACTTTATGCAGGCAATGTTACAGTTTGATTTTGATTACGAAAGCGAATATGACAAAAAAGCGACGGAAAAAGTTTGTCAGGTTTGTTTTGATTTGTTAGACGAATACATAAAAACTCACACAAATAAGCGCCAAAAATCAACAAAACTCATCAAGGAGCTTGCTGTATGAAAACCGTAAAAATTGCGCATCTTTACCCTAAATTATTAAACATATACGGTGATGGAGGAAACATTCTTGCCCTAAAACGCAGATGTGAGTGGCGTGATTTACAGGTAGAAATAACCGAAATTAATGTAGGAGATGATATAAAGCCGCACGACATTTATTTTATGGGCGGAGGACAAGATACTCAACAAATAGAGGTTTCTAAAGAACTTCAGAAGCATAAACAATTTTTGACGGAAGAGCGTGACAGAGGTGCTGTTTTTCTTGGTATTTGCGGTGGCTATCAGCTTTTTGGGCACTATTACCAACCGCATAACGGTGACCGTTTGGAAGGAATTAGTTTATTAGATGCATACACTGTTGCAGGAAACAAAAGATTTATCGGCAATGTAACCGTAGAAACAGAATTCGTTACCCCAAAAACTCTTGTAGGATTTGAAAACCATAGCGGACTAACTTATCTGCAAGGGGAAACAAAACCGCTTGGAGTAAATATTGTCGGAAATGGAAATAACGGGGAAGATAAAACAGAGGGGGCAAGGTTTAAAAATGTTTTCGGAACATATATGCACGGTTCTTTCCTTCCTAAAAACCCGCAATTTACAGACTATATGCTGGAACTTGTACTGGGTGAAGAACTCTCCCTTTTAGATGATTCCATAGAAATCAATGCACATAATTCACTAATAAATAAGCCTTATTAAAGTTATAAATAAGTGTCAAAATCACTAACCGTCTTTCTGAGCTATTGTTAAGAAACACCATAACTTTTTCTATAAAATTCATAACTTTCTGACTATTAACAAAAGAAAGAATAAAAGTGTTAACTTTTGTAAAGATGTGTTTACAAGCCATAATTCAGTAAATATAATAGTTTTAAGACAGTTTAGACATGCTAATCCTTTAACCATGAGCCGAAACATGGCAATTTTTATTTTGTCAATGTGTTTATATATGTAAGGCAAAAAAGATGTAAGGGAATAATGGGATTTTAACATTATTTGATTACATAGGGAAACGGGTAAGTGTATTACCCCTCACCCCGACCCTCTCCCGCAAGGGGCGAGGGAGAAAAGAAAAAAACTCTCCCGCAGGGCAAGAGGTGAAAAAGGAAAACTTAGTAGCGTGGGTCTTGACCCACAAGCAACAGAAAACAAAGTAGATTGTAAAATATAGGAGTAATTAGTTATGGCAGATGAAATTTCACAAGTACCTCAAACAGGAGTAAATCCTTTATGGCCGATTACGGGTGCTGCTATAGGTGGTGTAGGTACCGCTTATGCTGTTAATAGGGTTACAAAACCAAAATATGGTTCTTATGAAGAAATCATTAATAAAATGGCCCCTGATACTTTTGAAAGTACAGTAAAAGATGCTGCAGAAGGTGACAAAGCTTTGCTAGAAAAAGTAAGACAAATTCGTAATGCAAGAGCTGAAGTTACAAAGACTGTTAATGATGAAATCAACGCATTAAAAACACCGGGTGCCTCTACAGAACTTCCTGAAAATCATCAAGCTTTAGCAGACTTAAAAGCTGCAAATGAAAAATTGGAAGCTAAGAAAAATGCAATAATTGAATCTAAGCTTGCAAATATAACTCCTGAACAACAAGCACATCTTGAAGATTTGAAGAAAAGACAAGCAAGTATTTATAAACCAAGAAAAGCTGCAGTAGATAAAATCAATGCCGAATTACCAAAATTCGCAGAAGAATTAAAAGCTCTTGAGGCAAGACGACAAGCAATAAATGCTGAATTCGCAAATTTTGTAGAACAACAAAAACTAAACTCTGCAGAAGCAAAGTTAGCATTTGAAAAAGCAAAAGGTAAAAATGCAAATAAAGGTGTAATTTTAAATAGTTCAAAGCAAATAAAGAACTTCTCCAAACCTGTACAAGAAAAATTTGAACAATTAGCGGCATCTCTTAAAGCTCTTGAAAAAGAAGAAGTTGCTATTCAAGAAAGAATTGCCAACTTAGCAAACAACGAAGTTTTAGGATTTGGTAAAGATGCAGAAGCTAAGAAGCAATTTGTAAAAGAAATGCAAGAGGCAGTGGGTAATACAGTTGCAAGAGAAGAAGCAAAAATCCCTGTAGAAGTGAGCAAAGAGCTTGCTGAAAGACAAGCAAATGTTGAAAAGGTAACCACAAGTGTTGCTGAAAAATACAACAGTGCAGTTGAATCTTATATGACTAAGAAGGCAGGTATTCTTACAGAAATCCAGTTTGCTGCAGAAAACAATGACAAAAAAGCAATGGAAGCAGCTATCGCAAAATTAACAAAAGATGAACAAAAAATTGTTAACAAATATATCGATAAAAACGGTAAGATTTCCGCTTCTAATGTAGAGAAAGCAGCAAATGAAATTACAAGCCGTATAGATAACAAATTTACGGCAATGGTTGTCAAAAACCAAGAAAAACAAAGCTTGGAAGAAGCTAAGAAACTGGATGCTATTTATGAAAAAATACAAACTGCATTCAATAAAAAAGACCAAAAAGCAGTTAATGAAGCTTTCAATGAGCTAAGAGCTGCAAATCCTGAATATGCTGCAAAATTAGAAGAATTATATGTTAAAAACCAAAGTGCTGAGGGCTTAAAAGCGGCAATAACAGAAGTAAAAGCAGACCAAGCTAAGAAATTGGCAGATTTCAAAAAAGCAGTTGCTGATATTGATGCTCTAAAAGCCGAAGTTGAACAAATTGGCGGAAAAGGTGCAAGACTTGCAACAGTAGATGGAGCTGTCAGAGTTGTTGATGCTGAAGGAAATGTTGTTACAAGTGTTACAAGAAAACTTACAAAAGAACAATCAAGAAATCTTCGCACTAGGGTAAGTGTTCCTGAATTTGGAAAGCTAAAAGCTCTCAACGAAAGAATCGCAGAATTGTCTAACTCTGGTGCTTCAAGAGAAGAAATCGCAGCTGCCCTTCAAGAAAGCGAATATGCAGAAGAACTTAAGGCTGTAAAAGAAGCAGAAACTAGAGTTGCAGAAGCAAAAGCTAAGTTACCAAAAGCAGAAGCTCTTACTGATCAACAAGCTTTAGAAAAATGGTTAAAAGACAAAGGCGTTACTTCAAAAGAAGAATATATCAACAAACAAGTTGAAGAAAAATCAAAAGGTTTGATGGATGAAGTAAAAACTCTGTTCGAAAGAAAACACGGTTTTGAAGGTAATTTCAAGACAAAAGCAACTATCGCAGCATTAACCGGAGCAGTTGTTCTTGGCGGTATCTTCAAAGCACTTGCTCCAAAACATGAGGGGTAAGGTAGTGGTAAAGGGGTAAGCATCCCATCCCGAAACAAGTTAAAAACAACCCGAATTACTCGGATATTTTACAAACAACAGGCGGTGGATTTTTCCACCGCCTGATTGTTATATATTTAATAAAAAAGTTATGACGATTCTTCACTAGCGTTCAGAATGACGGTTGGGTTTATGATATGTTTTTCAATTGAATATAAATTCAATATAAAACA
The DNA here is from genome assembly GCA_902777605.1 of uncultured bacterium. Lineage (GTDB taxonomy): Bacteria > Cyanobacteriota > Vampirovibrionia > Gastranaerophilales > Gastranaerophilaceae > CAG-196. The sequence goes on from CACYUI010000001.1 coordinate 8,425, forward strand.
AACCCTGCAAATATCGTCATTCTGAGGGGAATAACCACTTACCCCCGAAGAATCGCCATTACTTATAAAGCGTCTACATAAGCCCGAATATCTTCTTCGCTATTCATCTCTGTTGCAGCCACAAGAATATGTTTGTCATCAAGCTTAATACCGCCTAATATATTTGCACCCTTAAGTTTTGCTAAAAATTCATCTGCATTAGCAACTTCAATCACAAACTCGTTAAAGAAATTCTTATTTAAAGTCTTGATTCCTTTTTCTGCAAGTAAACTAGAAAGCATATGAGCATTATTAAATGACATTATACCAACTTCTCTGAATCCTTTTTCACCCATCAAGCTCAAATACAAAGTTGCTGAAAGTGCAATCAAAGATTGGTTTGAGCAAATATTACTTGTCGCTTTTTCTCTTTTAATATGTTGTTCTCTTGTTTGAATAGTGAGTGTAAAAGCTTGTTCTCCGTCTGCATCGACCGTTCTTCCGACCAGTCTGCCCGGAATTTGGCGCATATATGCTTCCTTACAAGCCATATATCCGGCATGAGGCCCGCCAAAATTTGTTGCAATACCGAGCGGCTGAATATCACCAACCACAATATCAGCTTCCACAGGCGGTTTAATAACAGAAAGCGCCGAAAGATTGGCACAAACTATAAATGTAGTATCAGGCTTACTTAACATAGTTATTTCGCCATAATAATCAGGATATTGAACCAACACACAACAATACTCTGATGTGTTTTCAGGAATTTCATCAAACCATTCAACTTCAATCCCTTGCGCCCAAGTATATGTTTTAATAACCTCTTTGTATTCAGGGTTAAGTTTATTCGAAACAAGCGCTTTATTCTTTTTACCTTTCGCAATTCTATGAGACATAAGAACTGCCTCCGCACAAGCCGAACCGCCATCATACATTGAAGCATTAGCTATATCCATCCCTGTAAGTCTGGAAATCATCGTTTGATATTCATAAATTATTTGCAATGTACCTTGCGATATTTCAGGCTGATATGGTGTGTATGCTGTCAAGAACTCAAATCTTCCTGCTACATAATTAACCCCTGCCGGAATAAATTTGTTATACACTCCGCCGCCTAAAAAACTGATATACTCGGTATTGTTTTTATGAGCAAGCGCCTTAATCCTTTTTTGCGTTTCCATTTCGCTTAAGGGATTTTTCATTTTAAAATCATTAAACTTAACAGGAATTTGCTTAAATAAATCCTCTACAGAGCTGTAGCCAATTTCTCTAAGCATATTTTGTCTTGTTTCATCTGTATGTGCAATAAAATTTTTCATTATTCTACTTCTTCTTTATAATCTGAGTAATCTAAAAGATCTGCAAATTCAACTTGATCTGCTTTTGATTCAATTTTGATAAACCATTTATTTTCGTATGATTCATCATTTAAAAGTTCCGGGCTGTCAACGATTTCTTCGTTAATTTCTACAACTTTACCTGAAATTGGCATATAGATTTCAGATGCTGCCTTAACTGATTCTATAGTTGCAAAAACTTCGTTTTTACCAAACTCTGAGTCTACTTCCGGCAACTCTACAAACACGATATCACCAAGCTGCTCAATAGCGTAATCCGTAATACCTATTTCATACTTGCCGCCTTTTTCAACAACATATTCGTGAGTTTTGGTACATAACATGTTTTCTTCCATCAATTGTTCTCCTTTATAAAATTTATTCTATACTTTATTTCTTTTTTGTACAAACGGTAGTTTAACTATTTCGGCATCATGGAGTTTTTCTCTTATCATAATTTGAATTTTAGCACCCGTTGTTAATTTATCCGATGACTTAATATATGCTAAACCAATATTTTCACCTCTTACGGGTGAAACTCCGCCAGAAGTCACAACACCTATTTTTTCACCATCTGCATATACCTCATATTCGTGTCTTGCAATAGATTTGTCAAGCATTCTAAAACCGATTAGTTTTTTATCAACTCCGTTTTGAAGCTGATTCATTATAACATCTTTGCCGTTATAATCTTCAGTCTTTGTCTTAGAAACTGACCAAGAAAGTCCTGCCTCAATTGGTGTAGTATTTTCGTCCAAATCATTTCCGTACAAGTGTAGAGCCGCTTCTAATCTCAAAGTATCTCTTGCACCAAGTCCAATCGGCATAACCCCAAATGGTTTACCATATTCAAGAAGCTTATCCCAAACAAATTCGGCATTCTGATTTTTTACCATAATTTCGGCACCGTCTTCACCTGTATATCCCGTTCTTGAAACCCAAACATCAATCCCAAGCAGGCTATCTTTCTTTATTGAGAAAAATTTCGGCAAATCTTTAAGCCCCATGCTGCATAGCAATTCGCAGGCTTTCGGACCTTGTACAGCAATAAGTGAGTATTTGTGAGAAATATTATCAATTTCAACATCAAAACCTGTTTGATTTAGCGTCATCCAGTTCAAGTCTTCGTCAACACGAGAGGCGTTAGCAATAATAAAGTATTTTTCATCTTCAAGTTTATAAATAATTAAATCGTCAACAAGTCCGCCTTTTTTATTGGTAAGCTGGCAATAAACAGCCTTTCCGTCAGTAAGTTTTGCAATATCTTGAGGTACAAGCTTGTTAAGAAAAGCAAGCGAATCTTTTCCATATACTAATAGTTCGCCCATATGTGAAACATCAAAAAGCCCGACATTCTCACGCACATTTTTGTGCTCTTCAATAATAGATGTATACTGAACAGGCATATCCCAACCCGCAAAATCAACCATTCTTGCTCCGAGTTGAACATGTTTATCATGTAAAAAAGTTTGTTTAGTCATATCCCTCACCTCTTTATCTTATTTTCTTAATAAATGCAAGTTATGTCAAGAAAAATTTAACAATACATAACAAGAAGCCCCCGCATACGCGGGGGCTTCAATCAAATATTTCATTATATTAAGTTCAATGCAATACTTGGAGTTTGGTTTGCTGTAGATAACAGAGTTGCTGATGATTGTTGCAGAATTTGGTATTTGATATAATTTGAAGATTCTGAAGCAACATCTGCATCCTTTATTGAAGAGTTTGCTGATACGATGTTTTCCTTTTGAACTCCTATTGCATCAACAGCTGATGTTACACGGTTCATATACGCACCGATAAGAGCACGCCTATCTGATACATTTTCTATAGCATCGTCAATAAAGTACAAAAATTCACGAGCAGTCGCATCATCTGTATAAACAGCATCACAGATAGCTGTAATACAGTAGTTAATCTTCTTAGCACTTCCATCATCATCCGGATCGTATGTTTTATTATCTATTGCTTCTAAATTGCTATAGTCATAGTATTTCCCATTTGGAAGTTGTTGTGGGTCTCCAGTAATTCTTGCTTTAAGAGCAAGTGTAGACTCATTAGTGTTAGTTCTTTCATACCAAGAGGTAAGCCCTTTAGAATCTTCGTTATTTGTAATAAATAATGCTGTACATTTTGCGGACTCAAAAATTGATGAATCCAAGTTTATAATATTTGGTTTTCCTGCATTGTTACTTACTTGAAGATTTATACCGTTACCAGAAGTTGCAGCAATACTTGTTCCATCTAATAGCTTAATACCGTTAAAGTCAATAACGGAACATAGACGATTGATTTCTAACATTCTTTGTTCAACTTCTGTTCTGATTGCCTGCATAGAAGAAGTACCATATGTACCGTTAGCGGCTTGTTCGGTTAAGTCTCTGATACGCTGAAGATAATCACCAACAATGTCTAATACTCCTTCTGCGGTATCCAAAAGAGACATACCCATTGTTGCGTTTGATTCAGCTACATCATATCCTGAAATTTGTGCTTCCATTAATGTTGATACTGCTGAACCTGCTGCATCATCAGCACCTGAGTTAATTCTGTAGCCTGTTGATAATCTTTCCATTGCTTTGTTCATGCCAGATGTAGCACGCGATAAGTTTCTTTGCGCAGTTAATGACGCAAGGTTTGTGTTGACTGTGATTGAAGCCATAATCGATTTCCTTTCTTTTTTTACTGCAATTTCCATTTGCAGCACTACTGATTAGATCTGTGCAATTATGCACAAATCTTGGGGTGTGGGGAGCAAATGTATATCTTCACTCTTTCCTTTACTCCTAACATATTAAATGTATTTTGTTATTTTTTTAATTAGAGCATGGTTAGATTTTTCTATAACTAAAGTTTGATTAAGTTAATGACTTGCTTTATTTTTTTTGATAAAATATGGATGAGGGCTAAAAAAATGAATAAAAAATTATATGTATCGTTATTGGGAATAGCACTTTTGCTTTCCGGTATTCAAGCAGAAGCAAAGATGACAAAAGAGGCTCATGCTCTTTATCAGCAGGCATGCAGTTTTGAATACAAAGGTGATTATAATAGAGCTATTGGGATAATTCAGCAGGCAATCAATATGAATGGTGATGATGCCATGCTTTATACTAAGATAGCAGGTTTATATGCTGATACCGGAAAATATGAAGAAGCCCTCGGAGCATACAAGAAAGCTGTTAAACTCAGACCTAATGATGCTTTTATATATATCAGCATCGGTAATATTTTGCAAACAATGGGTGATTATGAAAATGCATACAACTCTTTTGCACAAGCTCAACAAATTTATCCTGAGTACAAATATAACTATTTAAACTTGGGTAACATCGAATATATAAGAAAAAATTATAAAAATGCGATAGAAAACTATACAACATTTTTGAGCGCATACCCTGAACATATGGAAGCAAATGAAAACCTTGCAAATGTTTATTATGCTTCAGGTCAATCAGAAAAAGCTTGCGATATTTATGCCGATGTTTATAAAAAGTATCCGACAGCTTTTAAAGAATACAAGAATTATGGCATGGCCTTATATGATTCAAAACAGTACTATGCCTCAATTGATATTCTTACAAAAGCACTGCAAGAAAATAATGATAATGAAGCTATTATGGCCAAATTAGCACTAGCGTACCAGAATACCGGAAACAACGAAAAATCGTTAGAGTTTTTCCAAAAAACTTTTGAATTAAACCCTAATCTTACCGTATTGAAATTTGATTATGCGAACCTTTTGGGTAATATGGGCAAAAATGAAGAAGCTATTAATTTGTATAAGGAGTACATAGAGGCATTTCCTAATGATGCTAATGCATACAAGAATTTAGGTATCGTATACAGAAACATAAATGAAAACAGTTTGGCATTATTTAATTTAGAAAAAGCTTACTCAAAAGACCCATCTGATATAGAAACAAAAAAAGAATTGGCTCTTTGTTATCATAACAAGCAAGACTATATAAATGCTTTAAAATTCTATAATATGGCACTAAAAGCCGAACCTGACAATTATGAGCTTTTGGCAAACAAAGCTTTAACGATGCATGCGATGAATAATTATGTTACAGCAATAGAGTTATATAAACAGATTTTGGATAAACATCCTAATGATAGATTAAAACAAAACCTCGAAGCTGCAACTGTGGCTTATGCATATGATTTATTAAATAAGCAGGATTACGGTCAATCAATTTTGTATTTTGAAGATGCAATTGAGCTAAATGACAAGGAACCTTCTGCATATTACGGATTTGCAAAAGCTAATGAAAAAATGGGATGCATAGAAATTGCTATAGAAAATTACAAAAAAGCAGTTGAGTTAGCGCCTAAAAATGTAGACTATAAAGCTGCTCTTACTACATTAACGACTTCATCTGAAATAGAAAAAGCAAAAGCAGCAATTACAACACCTGACAAAAACAATAAACAGATTTCTTCAAAAGATGAAGTTACAGGCTATGATGAATTGATTAAAATCGGGGATGAAGCATACAAAAAGCAAAATTATAATGATGCAATTGATGCTTACACAAAAGCGGTTGTATACAAACCTAATGATAAAAATACAATGCTTAAGATTGCAAATCTGTACAAAATAACGGGCAATAACACAAAGGCAATTAGTTTTTATGATAAATTAATATCTTTAGACAAAGATTGTACAGATGCTTATTTCAATAAGGGCTTAGTACTTGCGACACAAAAGAATTATGATGATGCTATCAAGTGTTTTGAAAGAGTAATACAGCTTTCTCCAAATTATCCATATGCGTATTACTCTCTTGGAATGGCTTATGAACAGAAACAAGATACATCGAAAGCTTTGGAATATTACTATCTGTATTCGGGACTTGAGCAAAACGAACAGATGCTTAACACAGTAAAAGCTAAAATCAAAGCATTGGAAGGATAGGAGCAAGCTGGGATTTTGAGATTTTTAAAACTTATAATATCTTTTTTGTTTGTTTCTTTAATCATCTCATCTTGTACATTTGAAAGAGGGCTTATTCTCTTTAATACAGAGCCCATTAATGAGCAGAATTATTTGCATGACCAAAAAGTTTTTAGAGAAGGTACAAAAGTTTATTACCTCTTTATTGCACCAAAAAAAATGAAAAATGAATTTATTCGTGTACAGGTTTTCAAGATGACAGACAAAGCACCATGGGGCGGAAATGAGGTTGTCAGAACAAAAGATTACAGATTAATGAAGGATGAGAGATATTATCATACAAACTATTTTACTTTTTATGAAAAAGGAAGATATGTAATGCAGGTATTTTCGCATGAAGATTTTCAGCACCCGCTTGCGCTAAACGATTTTTATATAGAATAAAAGAGGTGATATATGTCAGCAGAAAATTTTAGAATCGGAATAGGGTATGATTTGCACCAATTGACAGAAGGGCGCAAATTAATTATCGGTGGAGTCGAAATTCCTTATAAAAAAGGACTTTTAGGACATTCTGATGCGGATGTTTTAATTCATGCAATAATAGATGCGCTACTGGGTGCTGCAGGATTACCAGATATCGGAACACTATTCCCTGATACCGACAATAGTTATAAAGATGCTGACAGTACTCTACTTTTAAAAAATGTTTATAATCGATTGAAAGATTTGGGATACTCAATTATTAATATTGATACAAACATAATTGCTCAAGCCCCCAAAATGATGACTTATATCCCGAAAATGAAAGAAGTTTTGGTACCAATTTTAGGAACAACAAATATTGCTATCAAAGCAAAAACTAAAGAACATTTAGATTCCGTTGGCGAAGGAAAGGCGATTGAAGCGCAGGCGGTTGTTTTGTTAACAAAATAAAAAAGCCCTCAAAAGGGCTTTTTTATTATTAAAAATTAATTTAAATTTACTTCAAAGCTACGGTCATATCTGCTTCTACACAGACCTTTCCGTCTACAGAACCTACTGCATGGCACTTGCTTATCGGTCCTTTTGTCTTTACCATTTCTACATGCATTTCAAATCTGTCTCCCGGGCGAACAATATTTTTGAATCTTACATTATCAACACCTGCGAATAATGTTAATTTGCCTTTGTATTCAGGCATGCACATAAGAATTGGTGCTGAACATTGTGCCATAGCTTCCAACTGCAATACTCCAGGCATGATTGGATTGCCCGGGAAATGACCTTGGAAAAATTCTTCATTCATAGTTAAATTTTTGTAACCTTTAGAATACTTTCCAGGTACACATTCCGTAATTCTATCAACTAACAAAAATGGGTATCTGTGAGGTATCATCTCCATTATTTGTAAAGTGTCAAAGCTCAAAACTTCTTCTTTAATCTCTTCTGTCATTTTATACTCCTTCTGTGTTTATTATAATTTTACCAATTTCGGCTTTAAAATTTGTGCTACTTTTGTGTGCACTGCATGTCCTGCCTCTTTTACAAGAATTTGGGCACGCATATTAAGAGGGGAAACTCCTGTAAGCCACAAATCACCAATCAAATCCAATATTTTGTGTTTAATCGGCTCATACTCAGAACGAAGTTCTGTAGTATAACCGACATCCTTTAAACCTACAGTATTATCAATAGTTACTCCTTTTGCAAATCCAAGTGCCTGATACTTTTTCAAGTCTTTATAAAAACCAAAGGTCCTTGCTTCAATAATTTCCTGCAAATTCTTATTATCCATTGTAACCCATTTACCCATCAAATCGGGGTGATCATAGTTCACAGCATAAGTTATTCTTAACTCTTTATCGGGAAGAATTACCAAGCTTGTTTTACCATTCAGGTAATATACAGGCTCCGACAAAGTATAAATATCCTTATTCACACCCTCTATACCTGCCGCTTTAAATAAGTCCACCCACACTTTTGAACTTCCGTCAAAAATTGGCATTTCTGTTTCTGACAGGTAAACATCAAGTGAATCAATACCACAGATTGCACAGGCTGCATTAAAGTGTTCGCAAAGCATTACTTTATATTTATAATCACCTAAAAGAGTGCGTTTATCTTTGCTGCACAATGTTACACAATGGTCTGTCGAATAAATATTTTCAATACAAACATCAAACGAAGAATCAGCACCTTTTGAAAAAATTCTTATTTTTCCCAAATCAGAAGGTTTCAATGTAACCGCACATTCGCGGTTTTTCATCAAAGATTTTCCATGAGTTTGTATTTCTTTCTTTATTGTAACCATTTTATAACTTAGCTTCCTCGTTTACACTCTCTTCAAAAGACTTCAATAATGGTTCGTATTTTTTGAATTTAGCAATAAGTTCGCCTGCATCCTTCATAATCTTCAATTGCTTGATAAATTCTTTTCTCGGAACGGCAGGAGCACCCACAACAATTGATTTTTCAGGAAAACTCTTTGTTACACCCGCTTGCGCAGCAACGATTGTGTCGCTTCCAATTGAAATATGATCAGCAAGGCCTGCTTGACCTGCTATTACTACTCTATCACCTATTACACAGCTTCCAGCAATACCGACTTGAGAAACTATCATACAACCTTTTCCGATACGGCAGTTATGACCAATCATAACAAGGTCATCAATTTTTGTATTGTCACCAATTATTGTATTCTCAATTGTTCCTCTGTCTATACAAGAATTTGCACCAATTTCTACATTATTACCGATAACAACAGAACCTATTGAAGGAATCTTGAATATAACTTGTTCGGTATTTTGTTCTTTAATTTCACCGTCTTTACGAGCTTGTTCTATGTTGTTAGGGTTTTCAGTAACAAAACTGAAACCGTCTGCGCCAAGAGAAACACCGTGATGAAGAATAACTTTATCACCAACTTTTACTCTATCGCCAATATTTACACCGGGATGGAAGAAACAAGCGGCACCAACAACAGCATTATTACCTATATAGCAATTCGCTAAAATCTTTGTGTTATCTCCAATTACTGCGTTTTCTGCAACAACAACATTTTGCCCAATAGAAACATTTTGACCGATTTTTGCAGTCGGACTAACAACTGCACTCGGGTGGATTCCTGAGTTAACAACAGGTTCTTCATAAAACATTGTAATAAGCTTCATCATAGCCAAACGAGGTCTTTCAACTTCTATAGTTGTAAAACCATCTATATTAACTCCCAAAGGAACAAGAGCAGCTTTTGCCTTTGTAGAAGAAAGATTTGCAATTTCGTCTTCTCCCAATGCCAGCGCTAATGTATTTTCATCAGCAAGCTTTGGCGGTGCAATATTTGTAATTGCAACATCTGAAGCCTTAGTAAGCATACCGCCCGTAATTTGAGCAATCTGTTCCAATGTAAAAGTTTTCATAATACACTCCTTATTTAACTATTTATTTTATTAATTATATTTGTAGTAGATTTGCCTTGCACAAACTCTATAAACTCTACTTTTATCCCACATCTTTGAACAATCTCTCTCTCAGGAAGTGTCTCAAGAGTATAGTCTGCTCCCTTTGTATAGATATCGGGTTTAATTTTTTCCAACAATTCTGCCGGAGATTTCTCTTCAAATAATACCACATAATCAACACAGTTCAAAGCGCTTAATATTTCAGCTCGATCATTTTCATTATTAATAGGTCTGCTCTCGCCTTTCAGCATCTTTACAGACTTATCGGAGTTAAGCATTACGATAGAATAATCCGCTAAACTTTTTGTTTTTTGTAAATATCTGACATGCCCGACATGTAAAATATCAAAACATCCGTTTGTTGCCACAAATGTTTTTCCATCTTTTTGCTCTTCCCTTACTATATTTACAATTTCGTGCTGTGTAACAACTTTCCCCAATTTAATCTCCACCCTTGCTAATTAGCGAGTTTATGCTTTAATTCTCCAAGTTTTTCTGCCGCTTTTTGTGCAAGCAACCTTATATCAGCAGAAGAAGTCCATTTTTGTGTTTCTTTTGCCATATTTTCCATCGTAGAAACTGTTTTAACAACTTTTCTTTTTGTAGGTCTTATTGTTATTCTGCTTCCGATTATTCCCTGTATCATCCTAAACTTCCACTCCTAAATCTTTTCTATGCGCCTCTATATAATCCCATTTCAATAACTTTTTTGCATATCCTTACAGTATTTAGTGCTGCGCCAATTCTCAAATTATCAGCAACACACCATAAAGAAATACCGTTATCAAATGCCAAATTTTTCCTTATTCTGCCGACAAATACAGGATCAACCCCGTCCGCATCCCTTGTTGTCGGATATTCAAAGTTCTCAGGATTGTCTATAACCCTAATTCCGTATGAATCCTTAAGAATATTTCTCACTTCATCAGGTTCTACTTTTTCACCAAACTCTATATCTACCGCTTCTGAGTGACCTCTAAAAACAGGCACTCTTGCTGCCGTACATGAAATTTTTGTACTCTCATCCAAGTGAAGAATTTTTCTTGTTTCATTAACAACCTTCATTTCCTCTTTTGTATAACCATTTTCGCAGAATACATCAATTTGAGGAATTATATTGAAAGAAATCGGCTTTTTGAAGCATTTATTTTCAAAATCTTCTCCTTTCAATCTTGCTGCAGTATCATCTCTAAGTTCATTCATAGCTGCTAAACCAGCTCCTGACACAGATTGATATGTCGAAACAATAAGTCTTTTAATGCCAAATTTCTTTAACGGTTCAAGAACTAACATTAATTGAGAAGTTGAACAGTTAGGGTTTGCAACAATACCTTTATGCCATCTTAAATCCTCATCATTTACCCCTGCAATTACAAGCGGAACATCTTTATCCATACGAAAAGCTGATGAGTTATCAATAATCATAGCCCCACGCTTAACAATTTCGGGAGCAAAATGCTTACTTGTTGAACCGCCTGCAGATGCCATAACAATATCGACATCATCAAAAATTTCAGGAACCGCCTCTTCTACAGTATATTCCTCACCTTTAAACATAAGTTTTGAACCGGCACTTTTTGCACTTGACAAAAATCTAATACTTTCAAATTCAACATTTAGCTCTTCTGAAATCTTTAAGATTTCTCTTCCTACAACCCCAGTTGCCCCTAATACTGCTATTCTTGGTTTTCTCATACTTTCCTTTATAATATATTTTCTAAACCGTATACGAAGTTTTTATTGTCAGCTACATACCTAATAGCTAATAATACTCCGGGCATGTAACATTCTCTATCTGTTGAGTCATGTCTTATTTTTAATGTTTGACCATTTGAACCAAACACGACTTCCTGTGATGCCATGAACCCTGGCATGCGAACAGAATGTATATGAATATTGTTATAAGAATTGGCCCCTCTTGCACCTTCTATGGTTTCAGTCTCTTCGCAGTTTCCATATGCCAAATTCTCATTTACATCAGCCATCATTCTTGCTGTCTTTACAGCAGTACCTGATGGGGCATCCTTTTTTTGATTGTGATGAAGCTCTATAATTTCTGCATTATTAAAATACTTAGCCGCAATCTGTGCAAATTTCATCATCAAAACAGCTCCAGTTGAAAAATTAGGAGCTATTAAACAACCTACTTGTTTTTCTTCAGAAAGCTTTTTTAATTCACTAATCTGTTCATCACTTAACCCTGTAGTTCCTACTACAGTATGAATATTATTATTTAAGCAATATAAAGCATTTTCATAAATGGATTTCGGTTGTGTAAAGTCTACCAAAATGTCAATATTAACAGAGTTTTTTGCATCTTTTATCGTTACAAACTCTCCGTTGTTAATATCAATCTTTGCAACCAGTGTCATATCTTCAGCATCATTAACCGCATTAATGACCTGTTGTCCCATCTTCCCGTTAGCACCACAAACTGCTATATTAATCATTCACCCTCCAAGATAGTTCAATCATATCATAAAAATTGTTTAAAGTACACTAAATTTAATATTTGTAACGATTTGTAACAATATGCAGCGCATTGCGTTATAAAAAGTATATATTATGGTATATACAAATATAATCTCTTTTCTTTATTTTCTCCTCCACTCCTTTATCTAACGAGTTAATGCCGCAATGATATGCGGCTTTTTGTTGTAAAAACATCTGTTATTTATTTATACTGTGTAATATATTTGTGGTATTCCATACGGTATATATGTGAGTTAAAATATAAATATGAATACAGAAACGGAAGATACAGCTCTAAAGATGGTAGGATTGGAACTTATGTTCCTTACTCCCGAAAAATACAGTAATGAAGACGGCATTACTGCAGTTGAGCTTGCTAAACTTGTTAATCTTCCGATTGATACGGTTAAAAAGAAGTTAAAAATATTACAAGAAAAAGATATCGTAAGAGTAAAAGGAATAAACCCAAAATACTGGCTATTTGACGACTATAATTTCCAGAGATTGGACGATGACGATGAAATTTTTCATCTTCTCTGCAATTTTGAAGATGTTGATTTTGACAAATACTTCACATATTAGTGTTCTTTTGTAAACTCACATCCGCAGTAATTTTGGCGATATAGTCCCAAATCTTTTGAAAGTTTATTTGTTTTCAAAAAACCGTCTTTCTTCTTAAAATCAATCGCCACATACTCAATACCGTTTGCGACTTCTTTTCCTATATTTGTAATTTTTTCAAAGTTTTTGTGAGGGCTTATTACAAGCGAAGTTGTAAATTTATTTATTCCAAGCTCTTTAGCTTTTTTAGCAGCAGACTCAAGACGCATTTTTATACAAATATCGCATCTTTTACCTCGTTCGGGTTCGCTCTCATAACCTATAACTTTATTTAAAAAGAACTGATGATCGTATTCTTCGACTATCAAGTCTACCCAATTATACATACATACTATCTTTTGAGCCTCTAGTCTTTTTAAAAATTCTTCCTTTGTATCCAAATTATTGTTGGAAAAATACACGACAGGTTCATATCCCATCTCTTTAAGCAATGAAATCGGATACCCCGAACAAATTCCGCAACATGCGTGGATTAATATTCTATTGTCGTTTTTTTGCTCCATATTTTTCCAACAATTCTTGCAGTTGATGATATTGCATAACCCCTACATGTTTATGACCATTGATTATCATAGTAGGAGTTGCATTAATTTCAAGAGAATCTCCTTGTTTTAATTCATTTTCCAACTCTTTAAATGTATTTTCCGATTCAAAATCTTGCATAAATTTTTTTTCGTCAAAATTTAGTTTTTTTGCGAGTTTCACCATGTCTTCAATTTTTGCAGGCTGATTTTCATATAAAAGCGAACTCATTTCCCAATAATTACCCTGTTTTCGTGCCGCTATTGCACCTTTTGCCATAAAACATGCATTAGGATGCATATTAACACTTATATAAGGGTTACATTCTTTGTCAAACGGATAATTATGATGAATTATTTTAATATTTGAATATTCATGCACGGCTTTGTGCAGCATTATATTATGCACATAACATAGAGGGCAAACATAGTCTGAATAAAGTTCTATTACAACATCTGCCTTTTCGTTTCCAAGAAGATTTCCTTTTACTCTGTAAGGATTTATCTTCATCCTCTGATATTTTTGCATTTCTTTAATTCTTTTTATTTGCGGAGTAAAAGGATACATTGTGCCGGTATATATTAGAAAAGTACATGTCAATATTAATAATGTAATAAAAGTTTTTGTATATTTTTTTGCACCAGCTACAAAATCAACAAAAGTTGTTTTTATATCACTAATAATATTCTCAGAAGCTACAAGTGCAATTGCCAAATCTACAAAATATGTTATTACACACAAAATACAGAGTTTATTTATCCTAAACACACTTATTCCGGCAAGAATCATCGAAATAATAAATGCTAAACATCCTAATACGGCAATATAAGATTTCGGATTTTTAAATACTTCCAAAAAACCTAAGAATTTAATATTCTTTAGTTTATCTACAATAGTCAGGAAAAACACTGTTAAGTAAAAAAACATTCCCCAATATGCAAGAGGGATCCCCCAAAATTGCGAAGATGTAGTTCTTGCTGCTCCATCACAATCTACAAATTCATTTATATTACAAAAGCTTGGCAATGCATATTTTTGAAAATTTGCCACATAATATATCATTGCCAGTTTTATAGTTAACACAAAACCTATTACTGCAAGGATTTGAATAGTTAACTTTGCTTTATCAATCTTCATATTAGTCTCCCTGTATACTCCACATTACTAATTCTAATATATAATAAACCCATTTCAATAATAAAAATAGTAAGATAACCTAGCCAAAAAGATTTAGCCATATCGTATAAAAACGCTGTTAATCAATATCTATAGGGCTGCGATTAATCTTTTCTATTGCTTCACGAGCAGTGAATACTAAATCTTCCGGAATGTTCGGTATCGTGCAGAATTGTCTTAAAACATCAATTACGCGTTTAAAACATCTTACAATGTCACCTTCGCCCATCTCGACTTCATCAATAATGGAATCCCATTCAGAACCGTTTACCCACATTTCAATAAGCGGAGAGTAAAAACCGTTGATATACATAGGATCTTCTACATCATAAGTTTTTTGCTTTTTATCCAGTGCTCGTTTTATATCTTTAATTTTGTTTAATCTTTTTCTTACATTTGGGGAAAACGGAAGGTGAGAAAACAAATCCGCCCTCATATCTTCTGTAGTAATGGCACAAATTACCGAAGCAAGCTCTGCCGGAGTGAGCCCTTCCAAAACTCCTGAGAAGATAATTTGAGCCAAAAATAATTCATTCTCGGAACGGAGTTGAGAAATTATAACTCCCTGTTCATTCGGATAATCGTCCTTGAGATACCCGAATTCTGTTAAAACCGCTCTGTGGGATAGGAATTTGTTCCAAAAAATATCCTTCTGTTTTTCAATTTCTTTGGT
The DNA here is from genome assembly GCA_902777605.1 of uncultured bacterium. Lineage (GTDB taxonomy): Bacteria > Cyanobacteriota > Vampirovibrionia > Gastranaerophilales > Gastranaerophilaceae > CAG-196. The sequence continues at coordinate 23,551 of CACYUI010000001.1, forward strand.
TAAAGTTCTTTGTTTTGCTTCATACCGCTGCAAAACTTCTATAGATTTCATATGCTTTTTGAAAAGTTTACAAGTATCACACTCATAAGAATGCATTTTATCAAGCATTATTTTTGTTTGACGCCCAAATTCTTTCGCATCATCTGAGAGCGGTCTGTTCTTTTTCTTTTCCTGTTTCTGAATCGTTTTAAATGTTCGTCTGTTTTGAACATAAATTTCTCTAATCTTGTTATAATCAAGCAAATCTTGATTTGTCTTTTTTGCATAGCAGACAAAAGAGTTGCACTCGTCAATTTTTGCCTGATTATCTTCTTGCGCTTTTATTAAAGGTTCAATTCTTGAATTTGAAGAAAAATACCCAAAACTTTTGAGCACAAGCTCTTTAGCTTCTTCTAAAGTGAACCTTTGGAGAAGGTTTAGAACCATGGAATAGCTTGGCGAAAACTTACTTTCAAGAGGATTTGCATCGCTCAAAACAAGTTCTGCAACCTCTTCTGGAGTTTGGAAAGCCGTTCCTACAATTGTTACATACCCGACTTCATCCATTCCTCTTCTTCCTGCTCTTCCGGACATTTGCAAAAATTCACTCGGAGTTAAAGTTCTGTGCCCCGTATCGGTTCTCTTACTTATCGAACTTATAACAGTTGAGCGAGCCGGCATGTTTATACCCGCTGCAAGAGTTTCCGTTGCAAAAACAACTTTTATCAATCCTTTTTGGAAAAGCTTTTCGACAAGCACTTTCCACCCCGGAAGCAGTCCGGCATGGTGAGATGCCACACCCAAAAGCAGGTATTCTATGTGTTTGTTTTTATACAGATACGGATTTTCCGCTATGTATTCGTCAACAATTTCTCTGATTTGTTCCTGTTCTTTTGGTGTTACAAGACAAAGCTCTGCACATTTTTCCATCTGCTCGTCACATTTTTTACGGGAAAATGTGAAATAAATGGCAGGGAGCATGTCTTTTTCATGCAAAACTCTCACGACATCTTTAACAGTGTTCCTTTTTTGAACAGGCTTTCCTCGATGGAACTGTTTTTTCTCTGGTTTAATTTTGCTATTCAATACACCGTTCGGAGTCAACAACGGCAGAATTGTATTCGGTTTTGAAGAATCAAAATAGAAAAATCTTAGAGGAACAGGACGAAAATCTGTATTAACAAGCTCTGTCTTTGAATGAACAGTGTTAATCCAATCGGTTAATTTATCAGCATTTGCAACCGTTGCTGACAGTGCAATAATTTGAACATTGGTAGGACAATAAATTATACTTTCTTCCCAAACAGTACCTCGTTGTTCATCATTCATATAGTGAACTTCGTCTAAAATTACATATCTGACTTCTTTTAAATTATCCTTTACAGAGCCGAAATTTGTGCCGTATAGCATATTTCTGAAAACTTCTGTTGTCATAACAACAATTTGCGCATCTCTGTTATGAGAAGTATCGCCTGTCAAAAGCCCTACTTTATCAGAGCCGTACTGCTCCGAAAAGTCGCTAAACTTCTGGTTTGAAAGCGCTTTAAGAGGTGTTGTGTAAAAAACTCTCTTACCTTCTTTTAGTGCACAGTGTATAGCATGCTGAGCGATAACTGTTTTGCCCGCACCTGTCGGAGCACAAACTACAACACTCTTGCCATCTGAAATATAATTACACGCATCTTTCTGAAAATCATCCAGCTCAAAAGGAAATTCTTCAAACATTTATTAATCGGTCTCCCATTATATTTATTATAACATAATGTACTAGAAGATTGAATACGGGAGTTGTTAAGTTTAATTTTATGTGCTAAAATATTGGTGTCGATTTTTAAGACAACTGTCAAAAAGTCAATGAGAGAGTATATTTAAGCGTACATTTATCGCAAAATTTGACTTTAGAAAAAATAAAACTAAGAATAATATATACACATTGGATGAAGGTAACTAAATGAATCTAATTAACAGACTAAAGGTTTTTGAACAACAGTATGTATTTCTAAGATGGGCAACAGGTGCGGAATATGGGAAGGTAACATATGTCGGTGACGATTACATTGAGTTTAATGTAATAGATGTTGACACTATGGAGTACAGAGAAACTACCATAATTAATGCTAATCTTATACTTGAAGCAATCTTTGGCGGTCCCGATATTTCAAGAATTGTTGCCGAAATTTCTTCCATGATGTCCGAAGGCTAAGAGGAATTTGGCGGTTTTGAAATTCTGTCGGCATAGTAATGCCGACCAATAATTAACAAAATAACAAAGAAGGCGGTTTGATATAATATCAAACCGCCTTTTTTGTATAATAATTATTAACTAAGAAATTCTTCCGGGAACTACTACTCCGCCTTTAAGGTTCTTTTTGTAGAACTCTACATGCGGTTGAAGTACACTGTCCAAAACTTCAGGAAGTTCTTTGTTTTGCATAACGGCTTCCACAATTTCTTGGTAGCAAGTTGCAAATGCTCTTAATTGTGTCATTGCGCCTGCAGCCTCAGGAGTCAGTCCTAATTTTGAAGTTTCAACCGTTTCCATAAAGAATGCACCCGTAACTTCATAAGATTTAGACAAAGCTCCTATATATGCTTCTGCATTTTCTGAGCATACACCTTTATCGGAAGGAACAGTGAGCGCAAACACAAGTTTGTTTGCAGGGTTAAAGTGTGCTTCTGCAGAGTGGTGCATTGCATCAGGAACTTTTGCAATTTGTTTTAATGTATCTTTTTGAGATTCATTTTGCATTTGTGCATGCCAGTAAACAGTGTTTTCAAACATAGAACCCATATACTGGTGAACAGATGCAGTAATTCCGCTCATTTTTGCATTAGCCCAGAAAATACCTTCTTTTAATGCATCGTTCAGTTCCAAATCGGAAGTTAGTGACAGCGAAGAAATTTCTTGAGCACTTCTAAGCATTGATGCCATATCTTCTTTGCTCATACCTGCGAATGCAAGTGCAAATAAGGCGTGGTCATCAAATGCTGAAAATCTTCCGCCAACATCATCATGGATAAACAGGTCGCCCAGCCATCCGCTTTCTATAGAAGTTCTTCTAAGTTCGCTTTTTTCTGCGTTTTTATCGGTTACTGCAATAAAGTGTTTAGCGGTAGCCTTATCAGCATCGGCTTCAGATAAGCCTTTTGACAAATAAGCATCCTTAACCATTTTTTGGATTCGTAAAAAACCGTCCTTTGTTTCAAAAGTAGAGCCTGATTTTGATGCAATAAGGTAAGCTGAAGATAAAACATCGCCTTTAAGTTTTGATAAATATCTTTCCCAGCTGATAGAATCAACATCTGAATAGAAAAGAATTGAATCACCGCAAATATTTAAGCCGTTTATACCGAGCATGTGCTCAACTGTATGTTTAGAACCGCCTATACCCATAACGCTTAGTTTTGATGTGCCTGATTGAGATTTTAAGCTTGATGCCAAAGAATAGATATCATCTAATCTCTTCAATTGGTGTTCAGGCAAATTAACCCAATTTAAGAATTTTCCTTCTTTGTTTGCACGAGAAGAAAATTCATTTACAAACTCAGATGTTTTTGATGAATATTTTGAAAAATCAACACCTGAGAAAACTGTTTTTAATGATGAATTCTTAGTTAACATATATTCTCTCCTTTATGTTTATATGAGTATTCTACAATAAACAGGAATAAATTTAGTTGTCCGAATAATTACTTTTTAAAATTCATTGTTACAATTCTTAACAATTGGCGCAATTTTTCAAAAAAAATTGACTTTATATAAGTGTAAGGTTAATAAATAAAGTGTGTGGAGGTTTTTAGTATGAATATCGCTCTTAGAAAATTGGCTATGTTAGAAAAAGAATTAAACGAACAAGCAGAACAAGCATTAATTGAAGGTTATTGCAGCAGACCTATTGATCAGGATTTTAAAAACAGAGTTAACTATTTAATGGACAAAGTAAGAGCTTTATAAGTTCATTAATAAAAAATTAAGTTTGCGCAAAATCGGATAAATGCATGATATACTGTTACCATAGCAATATGGAGGAGGGTATATAAATGGCAAATCCGATTTTAAACGAAGAAAAATTCCTTGAACAGGAAAGAGTTCTTGATGGCGCACCAATGACTATAAACGGAACAATTCAAGTAACAGCGTTTCTTGGATTGCTTCTTGTTTTTGCGGCAACTTTTTCCTGGTCAAGATTAACGACAGGATATACAGATTTAGCAATGATGCTTACTTGGGGAGGAGTTATTGCAGGTTTTGTGTTAGCCCTTATCGTTTCTTTTACAAGAAACAAATATCTCGTACCTGTTTATGCAGTTTGTGAAGGACTGGCTCTTGGAGGTATTTCGGCTGTATTTGAAGCAGAAATGCCGGGGATAGTAATTCAAGCAGTTGCAGGAACTTTTGCAGCACTCTTCAGCATGCTTTTATTGTACAGAATGGGTATTATAAGATGCACAGATAAATTCAGAAGTGTTCTTTTTATAACAACACTTTCCATAGGTGCTGTATATTTAGTGGATTTGATAGGTGGATTTTTCCATTTGCATGTTCCTCTTATAAATTCAGCTTCACCGGCCGGAATAGCAGTAAGCTTATTTGTTACGGCTATTGCATCATTAAACCTTATTATTGATTTTGATTTTATTGAAAGAGGAGCACAAAACATGCTTCCTAAAGATTATGAGTGGTATGGTGCATTCGGTTTAATGGTAACACTCGTTTGGGTATATTTGGAAATTTTGAGATTGCTGGCTAAAATAAACAGAAAATAATATAATGTCGGGTTCTGCCCGACATCTTTATGAGGAAAAATTATGATTTTGTTGTATTGTTCAATATCTTTTTGTATAGGCGCAATTATTTCTGCGCTGGCTGTTCGTATTATGATGTCTAAAAAAACATCCGAAAATCAGGAAGAATTGGTTAGATTAAAGACAAAACTTGAGACATTAGAAAATCTGCAGGAAATTATAAAGCGTGATTTTGTACAACTTGCAAATGAAACTATCAAAAACGAACAAGAAGATTTGAGAAAACAAAACAGAGAAACTTTAGAAGAAAAGATTCTGCCTCTTACTAAAGAGCTTGGAGAATTTAAAGACAAAGTAGAAAAGTTCAATCTTGCGGGAGTTCAAAATACAACAAAGATTGTTGAACAAATCGGGAATTTGGAAAAGAATAACAAAATTATTGAACAAGAAGCAAAAAATCTTGTTGATGCGCTAACTAAAAACCAAAACACAAAAGGTTCATACGGTGAAAATCTTTTAGATACTATTCTTCAGTCTTGTGGGATGCAAGAAGGAGTGCATTATACAAAACAGTTTGTGACAACATCCGCAAACTTGAAGGATGATTCTGAACACATAATAAGACCTGATGTTGTTATAAATCTTCCTAACAACAGGCATCTTATTATTGATTCTAAAGTAACTCTTACAAGTTATTTGGAATATATAAAAGACCCTGACAAAATAAAAGAATTTAAAACAGAAGTCAAAAAGCGTATTACAGATTTAGCAAACAAAAATTATCAAAATGCGGGAGATCTTTCACAGCCCGATTTTGTACTTATGTACATGCCGGTAGAAACCTCAGTTAATCTTCTCTACGAAGATTATGATTTGATAAGCAGTGCATACAAATCTAATATTATTATTGTAGGGACAGCTTCACTTTTGACAGCAATAAGACTTGTTAATCAACTTCTTGCGCAACAAAAACAGAACGAAAGTGTTAACCAAATTGTTAATGCAGGAACAAATCTTTATGAAACATTTGTTCAATTCTGCGAAGATTTAATTGATGTTCAAAAAAGATTTGACGGAGTTTCATCTCAACTTAATAAAACTATAAACAGATTCAAGAGAGGAAATAAAAATAAACCGAGCCTGTTTTCTCAGGTAGAAACACTAAAAGAGTACGGTATAAATTCGGTTAAGGAAATTCCTTCAGATTTGCTTATAGAAGATGATATTATGGAAAAAGATTCGGCAGAAGAATTGGATGGAGTTTTTGCAAATGAGTAAAATTCTTGTTATAGATGATGATCATGCAATAAATGAACTTATAAAAATTAATCTTGAGCTTCAGGGCTATCAAGTCATACAAGCATTTAACGGTGTTGAGGGTTTTGCGTTAGCAAAACAAGAAGAGCCGTCATTAATAGTTTTGGATGTTATGATGCCTGAAGTTGACGGGTTTACCGTAGCTCAGAGAATAAGACAATGTCCCGAGATAGCTGAAACTCCAATTATCATGCTAACAGCACTATCTGAACTGAATAACAAAGTTAACGGCTTTAATATAGGTGTAGATGATTATTTAACAAAGCCTTTTGAGATAGATGAGCTTGTTGTAAGAGTGAGAGCTCTTCTTAAGCGAACAAAACAAATTCCAAAATCATCAGCGGTCAGGGAGCTTTTAAACTACAAAGAAATTACACTTATTCCTGAAACATACAGCGTGCAAATAAATGACAAAGTTCAAAAATTGACACCTATAGAATTTGATATATTTAATTTATTATTCCAAAATCACGGAAACATGGTTTCAGGCTCAAAAATTCTAAAAGATATATGGGGATATGAGCCTGACGACAATGTTGAAACAATAAGAGTTCATATAAGACATTTACGCTCAAAAATTGATAAAATCTCCGACGGAAAGCAATACATTGAAACCATATACGGTGGCGGCTATAAATTAAATGTGTAGTTTTGTAACAAAAATTTAAAAATAGTCAATTATTTCGAAAATATATACTTTATATAATTATACGAGGAACGGAAGAGTTTTTGGATAATAATAAGCGGAGATTACAAATGTTAACATCAGAGATTGAATGTGTTACAATACCTGCAGAACTTTTAGAATACAAAAAGACTAGTAATTCAGAAATTTTAGCGGATAAAAAATCCAATTGTAACTTCGGTGTAAAAATCATTAAAAATCAAAATGGTGAAATAGAGCGCACTGATTATTACACAAATTATGGGGATTTGATTAAAAGTATTTATTATAAAGGTTCCTCCATTTCTGTTATTAAACATTATAGAAATCAACTGTTATTTTCAGAAGAAAGGTATTCTGACGGGAAACTTATAAGCAAAGGTATATATAGCAACAAAGGAGTTGTCATTTCAGGAATTGCTTATAAATACAACAGAGAAAACAGAATTATCAGCATAGAAAAGTCTGTAGAAAATAACCTTTACATGGTTGAATATGGATATGATGAACTTGATAGAGTTAATAGCAGAAAAGTTTCTCTAAATAATAAAGTGATTAATGAGCAAACCTACAGGTTCGATATTCTTGATAGAATTGTAGAATATAAAGATTTTAATCAAAAAATAGATATCATGCAGATTAGCAAGAACAATGAGTTGATATCTTACAAAATAACTGATAGAATTGGAAATGAAATGTTGGTTGTAAATAAATTTATCGATAATTTATACAAAAGAACCGATATTTCACTTAATAACCATCAAACATCAGTAATAGATAAAAGCTATGTGGATAATATTATGTTAAAGAAACCATACACAACAGAAGATGATTTAGATTTTATTATTGCAAACCTATATAACTCATCGGATTGTTCTACGAAAAGAACTAGTAGTGCAGATATATCAGATGATTACATTGACAAGAATATTCAATACAGAGTCTTACCAATATCTATAAGGAAGAGACTTTTGTACAACACTGTTGTAAATTTATAGTCTTAAGACCTTTATTATTTTACAAAACATATAAAATCGTGTATAATAGACCTGTTAGTATGTTATCTGGAGGTCTTTTATGAAGGAAGAGTTTAGTACAAATGCAAGACGCTGGTATGACAAAGACCCTGTTTTGTCTTCTGCAATGAAAACACTTGAAGAATCTGATGATGAAACTCAGATTAAAGTAGCATTAAATTTAATCAAGATTATCACAGAACACCATCTTTCAAGTACGGAATACGAATCAGTTGAAGATATCGTTTCTGCAACAGAGGATGTTCTTGATGATTCAAAACATGGACGCTGGTACGACTTAGACGGAACTCTTAGAACCGCAATAAGCTTGTTACAGAACTGTCCTGAATCCACAAGACATGTTATCGCTAAAGAAATGGCAAAAAATGTTATCGAAACAATAAAAAAAGAAGATCAGGACGATGTCGATGACATAGAAATCGAAATTCCTGAAGAATAATTTGAAACCAAATAAAAAAAGTCGACCAGAAAACAGGTCGACTTTTTTGTGCTTATAAATATTTATTCAGCATCAACAAATTTGTAAACTAATGCTGCACAAACACCTGCAACAATATTGATTATAGCAGTATAACCTGCACAAGCCCATCCTGCTTTATGTAACAATGCCAACCCTGTTGCTACTGCTGGATTGAATGCACCATAGCAGAGCAATCCACCTACTGCAAAAGCACCTACGGTAACGACAGAACCAATAGCCAATCCATAGAATGAATTTCCTTCCGTTCTCTTACTTGTTGCAACATTCAGAACAACATAGCAAAGTAAGAATGTAAATAAAAATTCGCCTGTTATTATTGCACACATATTAAACGGACATGCTTCTACCGACTGTATAACGAAGTGTTTTGCCGCAATGAAAGCTGCACATCCTGCACCTGCAAGTTGTGCTATCCAATATGGAATAAGTTGTTTCCATTCTAAAGCACCTCTAATTGCCGCAGCTACAGACACTGCCGGGTTATAGTGTCCACCAGAAATATGACCGCCTGCATAAACACAAACCATCAGCGCGAATCCTATTGCTATAGCTCCAATAACACCGGGATTGTTTGCCATAACTACACAAGCTACCGTAAACACCAGAAAAAAGGTACCAATAAATTCGACTAAGTACTTTCCAAAGTTTTCTCTCATTGTTTTCTCCTTTTCTTAAATAATAAACAAAGGTAAATTAGTCTATATTTACCTTAAGACCATAGTTATATTATAGAAATTTTTCAAATTAATAGATCGTTTTTAAGTATGATTTATAATCTTATAGTTCTGAATAAAGTATAATACTTATGATTTCCGTAATATATGATTATTGATAAAAAGTAATTATCTAAATCATTAACTTCTAAATAAGTTTTCACAGGTTCTTTTCTTTTAGAACTTTTTGCCTTGCCTATTGTTTTTAAAATACCCATATGAACCTTTTGTGACGGAGTCAACTTTGGTTTGGGAATGTGTTCATCATAAAATCTTTCAGGAGTGTAATCCCTTTCATAAACAGGTATTATATACTTTACAGCACCGTTTTGTTTAAACAACATGTACCATTTTCCGTCATGTTCTCTCGGTGTAAGTAAATAATATCCGGGTTCTACTGTTATATTTTTAAAAAAGATATCAGAATTCAATCTTAACAAAGGATATACAGACCATGCCGCATCCTTATCGTCATAATATTCATCAGGATCTATATTATGCAAATACGAAAAATCAGCCGGTTCTAAATTGTTATAAATACTTGCATAATCCTTAGTTGCTTTAACATTTGAAGATGGCGGAATAATAATTTCTCCGTCATTATGTATTTGAGGATATGCCTCATTTTCTTCTCTATAATCGTATGACTGTGCAGCACAGAGGGGAAGCATAGAAATTATTAAACCTAATGCAATCAAACTTTTCTTTAACATACTATTTATTTTAATTGTTTTAAAAACAAAATCAACCCTTTTTTATGCTTCAACTTAGTTTTAACTTTACTTTTACTTCCTCCCGCGGTATCATTCTTTTTAAGGGAGAAAAATAATGAAAAAACAATTGGAAAATATTTATAATTCAGCAAAATCTGACATAGAAAAAGCTCAAACAATTAGTGATATTGATGAAATAAGACTAAAATACCTTTCTAGGAAGGGCGAATTTAATTCTATAAAAAAAGGGCTTAAAGATTTATCTGATGATGACAAAAGAACTATAGGCGCTCTTGCAAATCAAATCACACAGGATTTAGAGAGTTTACTTAGTCAAAAACATGAAGTTTTTTATCAAAAAGAATTGAATGAAAAACTTCAAAAAGATAGAATTGATATCACTCTAAGCGGCAAATACATTCCTGAAGGAAAAGTTCATCCGCTTACTTCTACTACAAATGAGATAGTTTCTATTTTTCAGAATTTAGGATTTTCTGTTGTATCTCCTGAGCTTTCACCTGAAGTTGAAACAGAATATTATAACTTTGATATGTTAAATGTTCCTAAAGACCATCCCGCAAGAGATGTTCAAGATACATTTTATGTAAAAGACTTGGCTGGCGTAGTTTTAAGAAGCCAAACATCAGGTGCGCAAATTCATGTCATGGAAAACCAAAAACCGCCAATAAAAGTTATCGCTCCGGGAAGAGTTTACAGAAATGAAAACATCAATGCAAGAAAAAATAACTTTTTCCACCAGATAGAAGGTCTATATGTTGATAAAAATATAACATTTGGAGATTTAAAAGGTGTTTTAAACGAATTTATCAGATTATATTTTGGCTCTGCTCGTCCTACTAGATTCAGAAGCAGCTTTTTCCCATTCACGGAACCTTCTGCAGAAGTAGATGTTCAATGCATTATGTGTCAAGGGAAAGGTTGTCGTACCTGTTCAGGAACAGGTTGGTTAGAAGTTCTCGGATGCGGCATGGTTGATACAAATGTACTTAAAGGAGTCGGCATTGATCCTGATATATACACAGGATTTGCATTTGGCATGGGAGTTGAAAGACTTGCTATGCTTAAATATGCAATCGATGACATCAGACTGTTCTTTAATAATGACAAAAGATTCTTAGAACAATTCTAAAATTATTTTTTCATAGCTTTTTTTGCAAATGCACCCGTACTCAACAATCCCAGCGTAAACATCGCTGCCATAGTTGTTGAATCGTTCAATGGAGTTTTTTTGTTCTCTTTTGGTGTAGTTTCTGTATAATTAGTCAATTCTTGATTTGCCGGTTTTGGTTTTATAAAAGAATTCACCAAAAGACATCCTGCTACAAAAGTAGCAATACCAGTAGTTTTAGCTAATGTAACATATTTCATACTTAAGACTCCTTTTAATCAAACACACATTATTTAAAAGTTAGACAATAAATATAATTGCCTGTTTTCAGAATTAAAGTTACAAAATGTAACATATTAGAACAACCCTATAAACTATTTATTTACATGATAAAATTATTTCAGTAGGGGAGTACCATATGGATATTAAGAAAATTTTATTTAAAACAAGTTCGTTTGATGTAGAAAAATCTCTTCCGGACGCACTTATATACATATCAAAAGACGGTAAAATTCAATGGGTAAATGATATTGCATCAGAGATTTTTGAAACTTCAAAAATGCACCTGATGACATCAAATATCACTGATTTTATAGAAAATGCTATGAATTTAATAACAAATGCAATTATTATGCAAAAGCCTATTATTACCAAGTTTGTAGACAAAGAAATGTATTATGATATGACCGTTAGAGAAGTAGAATCAGGTTATATGCTTGATTTTAGAGATAGCGTTCAAGATAGCATAGAAGAAAATAAAGAAATTGAACCTGTTATTAACAGAGAAAAAAACCATTTTCTGATGAAACTTGCAAACGATTTAAAATCACCGATACAATCAATTGTAGGATTTTCACAAGCTATGACAGACGGACTTGGCGGAAGCATGTCTGAACAACAGGAAAAATATATCAGAATTATAAATAAAAATTCTTCCGATTTAATGTATTTTGTCGGAAAGTTAATTGAACTTTCTCAAACAGAATCTTTTCCAAAACAGCAAGAAAGAAAACCTATGGATATAGTTGCTCTTATTAATTCAATTGTAAAGTTCAACGAGCAGCTTTATAAAGATAAAGAAATTATAGTTAATGTGAAGACTGAGGAGGGATTCAAGAAAACAATAAATTCAGATTCAGATATATTAAAAAACATTATACAAGATTTGCTTGAAATTATACTTAAAACAGTCGATATCGGTGAAATATCAATCAATTTGTCAACTCCTGATGACATGTTACTGGATACAAAAGGAATTCCACACTCAAATTATGCATTAATAAACATTTCAAGCTCATCATTGCTGCTATCTGAGAACGATTTGGATTGCCTTTTTGATCCGTATAAAATTGTTGACTCTACAAACAGAAAGAATGTTTTAAGAGCCATGGTTTTAGCAAGTGTTAAAAATTTAGTTCAGTCTTTAAATGGGTACATATGGGTTGAGTCACAAATTTTGAAAAGCACAAGTTTTAATATAATTATTCCTGCATAGTTGCAAAGATAAATTAGAGGGGATTGCTTTAATGAGCAGTGTTGTTTTAAAAAATCTTATCAAAAGTTACGACGGCAAAAAAAATATAATTGATAACATTAATTTGGAAATCAAAGACAAAGAATTTATAGTTCTTGTCGGCTCTTCTGGATGCGGCAAATCTACAATTCTCAGACTTATTTCCGGTTTAGAGGATATTTCATCAGGAGAAATATTGATTGACGGTAAAGTTGTTAACAACACTCATCCGAAAGACAGAGATATCGCATTTGTTTTTCAAAGCTACGCACTGTATCCTCATATGAGTGTATACGACAATATTGCCTTTGGTCTAAAAATGAGGAAGTATGATAAGATAACTATTGATAAAAAAGTTAAAGAAGTTGCAAAATCATTAAATCTTGAGGAACTTCTTGATAGAAAGCCCAGACAATTATCAGGTGGTCAAAGACAAAGGGTTGCTCTTGGAAGAGCAATTGTCAGAAATCCTAAAGTGTTTTTAATGGATGAACCTCTTTCAAATTTAGATGCAAATTTGAGAGTTCAAATGCGTTCTGAAATAAAAAAACTCCATCAAAATTTGCAAACAACATTTATCTATGTAACACATGACCAAACAGAAGCTTTAACCATGGGTGACAGAATTGTTATTCTTGATAAAGGCAAAATACAACAAGTTGATACACCCGAAGTTATCTATAACAATCCTAAAAACAAATTTGTAGCAGGTTTTATTGGTCAAATGAATTTTATTGATGTAAATATAAATAATCATAAATTTATTATTGAAGGTCAAGAATTTATTACTGATAAAGAAATTGAGGGTGATATTACTGTTGCGATTCGTGCGGAAAAAATGATAAACGGAGCCGTTTCCGTTTTTGTTAAACCTGAAATAATTGAAATGACAGGCGGAGAAAGAATAGTTTATTTTTATTTAAACGGAAATAAGTGTTCTGCCAAAATTCCTTTAGACTATAAAATTGGCAGCACAATTGAATTAAAAATATCCACAGATGATATGTATTTCTTTAATAAAGATAGCGGAGAAGTAATCTAATTATGAAAAGATACAGAAAGTATTTTATAATAGCACTTGTTGTTATTGCATTTTGCATTTCTATTTGTTTTATACCATTTGATGCATCAAGATTTATTCCTGAAGTAGAAAACCAAGTTGCAAAAGATTTAGGAATAAAAATTCATATAGAACGCCTTATTTTTAGATTTGGACCTGCATTAAAAGTTAAAGCACCAATTATGCACTTGATGTATGAAGATGGGCAAAAATTTGGTCAATTTAATAATGTGAAAATTTTTATACCTTGGTCAGCGTTAGTAAAAAAAGATAACATAGCAATCAAAAAGGTTTATGCAGATAAGTTTATATTAAAAGTTAATTCTAATGACAAACATTTGCCAGCTTTAATTGAAAAATTAGCAAGCAAAAATTATAATGAAAATCCTAATATTACTATTAAACACTACAACATGACATATACTGATACAGTAAAAAATAAGCATTACAGGATTTCAGGGCCTTTGTTAGAAATAACTAAATTATTAAAGTTTCAAAATTACAAACTTAACACTAACGGAGAATTTTTCATTAATGACAAACAGTTTATCAATTATGATTTAGCAATTGTACCAAATATCATCATGCCGGAAGCAAAAAAACAAAGCGTTGACATTGCCGGATTTTTAACTCAATTAGAGAATTTAGATTGTCATGCAGACATAATGGCAGATTTAAAAATATATGAAGACACAAACGGAGAATATTTAGCTTCAGGACTGGTAAATTTAGACAACATTTCTGTATTGGATAAAGAGAAAAAAAGTCCTAAGAGTTTTATTTATTTAACATTTTTAGGTAATAAAGTCGGGATTTTGTCAAACATATACACTTCTCCAGATAAAAAAGTGTATATAGACGGAATGATTAACAATTCAAAGAAACCAGAAATAGATTTAAAAGTTAAGACTGATAAAATAAATCTGAGTGACATATACACTAAAGTAAAGCTCTTAGCAGATTATTCTAAATTTAAAGGTATTGATTCAATAACAGGTGTACTAAATGCGGATTTTAGTATAAAAGGAGATTTAAATAAAATAAAATCATCAGGTTTTATGAAAATTGCAGATGCTTCTATCAAAGCAAACGGAATTGATATCAATAAAATAAATTCAGACATAGATTTTTCAAACAATATAATTAATATCTCTAATGCAATCGGATATGTAAACAATGCTCCGATAATGCTAAAAGGTAAAATTGCAAAAAACATCGACTTAGAACTGTTGATGAGCAAAGTTGAACTAAAAAAACTGTGCCCATCGGATTTTGGAATTCAAAGCGGAATTGTTTCTCTTGCTGCAAATATTAGCGGAACATTAGATAATGTTATTCACAAAGAAAACTTGCAAATTGAGAACTTGAAAGCACAAAAGGAAGGAAATTCACTAACATTTTCTGCTCTAAAAATTGATACAAATAAAGAAAACATTGCATATATTAACAATATTGCTATAAAACCTATTGAAACAGAAATTATAAAAATTCCTGCACTAAAATTGCAAATAGACAGAGATGTAATAAAAATACCTGAAACTAATATTTTTATGCCTAACTCTCGTTTTAAAACAAAAGCAGAAATTACAAACTACAATAACTCCGACCTGTCATTCAACTGTAGTTTAGATGGCTCTCTGTATTCTCGTGATGTAAAAGTTCTATCCTCGCATATAGCGAACTATCCTGTAAAATTGAATATTAACGGAGATATGTCCGTACAAAATACAGAAGCACAAATTCTTTTAGACAAAGCTGTTATATTGGATGAACCTTCTATAATAAATTTTGTATCTAAATACGAGAATAACACTCTTAAAATTGATGATTTGAGTATACAGTCATTACATAATAAACCAGCAAGTACAATTAAACAAAACTTAAAAGGTTCAAAAAAAATTATAATTTCAGGAAATATCGAAAACACAAAAACGCCTTCTTTTAAAAATTTAAGAATCTATATTCCTCAACAATTAAATATTTCAGCAGCAGATACTGTTGTCCTACTGAAAGGAGATTTATTTGTAAACGGAAAAATTAATCAACCCGAAATCGTAGGACAATTAGGCATTCAAAATTTGGTAAATCAGTATCTGCAGCTAAACATGACAAATGCAACTATAGATTTCAATAAAGATGTTGCAATTTTCAATTCTCCCAATGTTAAAATTGCCGATTCATCTTTGGGTATAAGCGGTACTGCTTCGACAGATTTTTCAAAAGAACTAAACCTCAAAAATATAAACATCAAATCTAAGTTCCTTAATATGGATACAGTCTTAATGTATAAAGATAGTCCACTATTAAAGATTATTCCGATTACCATTAATGACGGTAAATTATATTCAGAAAAAGCCGGCATGTCAGTATTTGGTTCTCCGCTTAAATTATCAGCTCTTTCTGCAGATTTTAAATTAAAAAATAATATTCTAAATGCCAAAAATATAGCAGCAGAAATGTTTAATGGTAAATTATCAGCAAACATAGATTTCAATTTAAGAGATGAAAACTTTAACTCTAAAATTCAAGCCAGAGGAGTTAGTGCAGCACCCATTTTTGATATTATAGCGGTCAAAAAAGATACCGTTAGCGGAGTAATGGACTTTGATACAAATATAAGCGGTAACTTAACTTCTAAACAAACATTGAATGGCAATGTTAAATTTAGAGTCCACAATGGACATATGGGAACATTAGGAAAGTTAGAACACCTGTTGTATGCTCAAAATGTTATTGCAGACAGTATGCTAAGGACTTCGTTGAGTGTTGTTACAAAGGCAATCACTCTCAAAGATACAGGATTATTCAAATACCTTCAAGGGGATATTGATTTAAGAAACGGAGTTGCAAACATCAAAATCCTTCAATCACAAGGTCCGTTAATGTCCTTGTTCATAAAAGGTCAATATTATCCTGCAACTGATTATGCAAAACTAGTTGTTTTAGGAAGATTATCCGATGAATTGGTTTCCGGCTTGGGAGCTTTTGGGGAGTTTTCTATGAACAAGCTAATGATAATGCTTACAGGAGAAGAAAACAATAAGATTAATATTCCTGCAGAAGATTTGGATAAACTCCCACAACTTCCAATGAAAAATACAAAAGAATTTAGGAGTATAATTAACGGAATTCTTGAAAAACCTAGTTCTGTAATATTATTTAACTGGATTTCGTACTCTCAAAAATCTTTAAGACAAAAAGAAATTCCTCAAGGTGATGGAAAAGTGCCTGATTTTATAGAAGCATTACCATACTAATAATATAAAATGATTTTTTATACAATATTATTGTTTTTATTGAGTTTATAATTTATAATATTTTATATGGACTTATTGCAACAAGGACAAAAACTTGGAATATGCTTCCAAAAAGAAGAGAAACTTGTAGAAATTTATTGTACGATTTCCAAAGTTTTTGACGATAGGATAAATATTGAATTACCGCAATATTTTATGCGTTACATAGAATATCTAGAAGTTGGGAAAAGACTGACTTTAAAAGTATTTTCTAAGCTGGGAACAATTGATTTTAACGGAGTTATAATAACATCTCCTTTAGAAGATGATTTTTCTGTTGAATTGGATTATAACGCAATGAAATTAACTCCGGGAGAAGAGATACCAACTATAGAAGCATTTGAAAGGTTAAATATAAAAGTTGGCAATGAAACAATTTCAGTTAAGACTATAAAAATTTCTACAGAAACACTGTGTTTTTATTCGGATAAACAGTTTAAACAAGATGAAAGTTTTAATTGTGAATTAATTTTACCAAAAGATTATGGTACAATAAGTTTTAGAGCAACCGTGATTGATGTTGATGATGTATACCAAAACGAATACACCGTATCCTATTCATATATGAACGAATATGACAGACAATCACTATTGTATTATATGTATTTGTACACGAATAATATTAATCAGAATCAGGATCAGATATGAAAAAGCTAATGGATGACGAAACAAAACAGTTGAATGTAAAAAATAAAATGTTTGCACAAATCGAAAGATGCAAATTAGATTTGCAAAAAGATCCTACAAATCCAGCATTGCATGTTAGAATGGGTGATTTGTATTTAGCATGGCATTTAGACATATTTAATGCCGGACAGTACATTGATGATGCAATTACCGAATATCAACTAGCAATGGAGTCTTTGATTGATTCACACGAAATCTATTATAAATTAGGATGTGCTTTTTATCATAAGGGAGATTTAGATAAAGCTATTAACTACCTTACAACTGCCCTAGAAAAGAAAAATAATTATTATGAAGCATACTATATGCTTGCAGAAACATTTGTAAAAAAAGCACACTTTACGGATGCAATAGATGCAGCAGAAGCCGCTATTATATGTTCTAAAATAGGTTCTTCAAGTGCACACTTCCTGTTATATAAGTTATACGAAGCGCTTTCGTTTAAAAATCCTAAAACTAAATTTAAAGCATTTTGCGAAAGATTAAAAGCTATATTTCTTGCCCCATTTGATGCTACTGCAAGGAAAAATATTGCAAACAACTTATCGTATTTGAGATTTCTGCCTCTGTTTTTAAAAGGTTTTTACGCAATTCAAGTAAAGGATTATGCAGGAGCTATTGAACTTTATAAAAATGCAACAGAGACTGCACCAGGGTTTGCACCGTTATACTGTGTATTAGGAGATATCTATTTATCTACAGGATATTTTGAAGATGCAATCACTGAATACAAAATGGCTATATGGTTGGATTCATTTAATATAGCTGCATATAGACACTTGTGCAGAGCATATGAAGAGCAAGGTGATTATAACCAAGCAATAGAAATTTACAACAAGCTTATAGCTATGGCTCCTAATATTCCGGATTTGTATTCTAATTTGGCAAATATTTATTATATAAAAGGCGAATTTGATTTAGCCATTTCGAATTACCAAACCGCAATAACTCTGAATCCTAATCCTTCTTGGACCAGTGTTATAGCTCAAACTATGGGTTTTGTATATCAAGAAAACAAGTCTGATCCTGATGCAGCAATATCAGCATATCAAACGGCCTATGTTTTGACTCCTGACGATATAGACATTTATGTAAATTTAGGAAGCGCTTTTTATGATAAAGAAGATTTCCAAAATGCACTATCTATCTACAGACAAGCACTTGAGTTTCAGCCGCACAATGCCAAAATACATTGTAACTTAGGTTTCTTATACTGGGGTAAAGGTGATACAGAAGAAGCGATGAAATCTTATGAACTTGCAATTAAGTATAATGAAGCATACGATATTGCTTACAATAACCTTGGTGTAATATATCTTGATGATTTGGGAAGAGTAAAAAAAGCAATTGAATTATTCAAAAAAGCCGTTGAAACAAATCCTAATTATGCACTCGCTCACTTCAATCTTGCGAGAGCCGTCACTATTATAGGAGATAAAGTTGAGGCTGCAAAACTCTATCAGATGGCACAAGACATAAATAAGATAACAGGCGAAATTGACCCTAAGGATATAGCAGACAAAATAAGTGAACTGTTTGAATCTTAAAATCTTTTATTGCAATTATTTTTATGTTTGGAATATAATTTAAGAACAGTATGAATGAAGATGATAAACAGGGTTTTTCCCGCTTAATAGAGAAAGAACTTAGTTCTTCTGATAAAATACTTAAGCCCGACTGTTCACAAAAGACAGGGCGAGAACTTCTTGCGTTTTATCTACAATCAAAATTTAAGCAAGTACTTGCATTTGATAATAAAGCAACCGAACCTATTTTTACTGAGGTTCGGTATGATTTTATACAAAAGTTTTCAAGGAGACTTATACAAAATCCAAATAAACGTATTATGATTGGAATTACAGGCGAGTCGGCATCAGGAAAATCAACTATCTGTAAAACAATAAAGAGCATTATTGAAAAATTCAATATGCCGGTAACGATTTTAACTACAGACAACTATTTCAATGATATTTCTGCTCTTATTCAAATATATGGTTCTTTTGATGCTCTCAGAGATAACGGTTATGATGTAGATTCTCCAAAGAGTTTTCAATTAGATATTTTAAAAGAGGATTTGGAAAAAATTTCTCAAGGCGAGGATGTATATTCTCCTGAATATCTTTTAAACGGTACCGGAGTTTCTGTGCCGAGAGCAAAACTTGTTAAATCAAACAAGATTGTTGTCGTTGAAGGTATGGCATCGATGTATGGCGAAAATAAAGATATTTTCGATGTGAAATTATATGTCGAAACAGATAATGGAATTAGAAAAGACCGATTTTTAAAACGCGCATGTACAGAAAGAAATCAAGATTTAGAGAACGCTGAAAAACATTGGGAATATATTTTAGGTGCAGGTGAAAAATATGTTCAACCATACAAAAATGAGGCTGATATAATTATAAACGGCAATGCCGATTTGGGATATTTTGCACAAATTTTAGAGTATATTCATACAATTACCAACAATTTTGAAGAATAGTTATTGTCGTTTTAACTCTTTACTTTTAGCCCTGTTTGTCATAAAATAACTGGGTTAAAGATACATTAAAGAGGAGACAAATAATGAACAGAGTATTGTTATGCATAATGGATGGATGGGGAATTTCTTCCGGGAAGGAAGAATATGATGCTACAAAGCTTTCACACCCTGTTAATGTTCCAAACTTAATTAATAAAGAACCTTCAACATTAATCCACGCTGACGGAGAATATGTAGGGCTTCCTGCCGGTCAGATGGGCAACAGCGAAGTAGGCCACTTAAATTTAGGCGCAGGAAGAATTGTTTATCAGGATTTATCCAAAATAAATAATGCAATAAAAGACGGTTCTTTCTTCAAAAACGAAAAATTTTTAGAAGCAATAAAACACGCAAAGAAGAATAAATCATCGCTTCATATTTACGGACTTGTTTCAACAGGCGGGGTTCACTCATCTTTAGATCATTTACTTGCTTTGATAAAATTAGCTTCTGATGAAGGTTTGACTAAAGTTTATATTCACGCTTTTCTGGATGGTCGTGATACACCACCTTCAAGTGCTTGCACATATCTGCAAACAGTTGAAGATGAACTAAAAAAATATAATTTGCCGAAAATTGCTTCTGTTGTAGGACGCTACTATATAATGGACAGAGATAACAGATGGGACAGAGTAGAAAAAGGCTATAACTGTTTGCTATTTGGCGAAGGAGAAAAAGCATCGTCAGCAGTTGAAGGTGTTCAAGAGTCATATAAAAACGGTGTTACGGATGAATTTGTTCTTCCGACTACTATAGGCGGTGAAGAATCAAGAATTCATGATAATGATGCTATTATATTTTTCAACTACCGTCCTGACAGAGCAAGAGAAATTTCTAAGGCTATTAACTTCTCTGATTTTGACGGATTTGAAAGAAAAAAAGTTTTATCAAACATCTACTATTGCACGATGACAAGCTATGATGCAACATTCACATTCCCTGTTGCATTCCCAAAAACTAAGCCTGTTAACATTTTAGGAGATGTTTTGGAAGCTAATGGAGTTAACCAGTTCAGAACAGCAGAGACAGAAAAATATGCTCATGTAACCTTCTTCTTTAATGGTGGTATTGATGAGCCGCAGCCTCACGAAATACGCAAACTTGTTGCATCTCCAAAAGTTCCGACTTACGATATGCAGCCTGAAATGAGCGCTCCTGAAGTTTGCGAAAATGTATTATCAGCAATAGAAAACAAAGATTACGGATTTATTCTTGTAAACTTTGCTAACCCCGATATGGTAGGTCATACAGGTGTTCTTGAAGCAGCAGAAAAGGCTTGTAAGACAGTTGATACTTGCGTGGGGAAAATTGCAGAAAAATGTAAAGAATACGGTGTTACAATGCTTTTAACCGCTGACCACGGAAATGCAGAGGTTATGTTTAATGAAGAGACAGGAAAACCACATACTGCACACACAACCAATGTTGTTCCGTTTGTTGTTATAAATGCACCATACGAAGTTGAGCTAAGAGAAGGCGGGGCTTTATGCGATGTTGCTCCTACAATACTTCAAATTATGGGAATTGAGCAACCTGCAGAAATGACAGGCAAGAGTATGTTGAAAGTACCGGCTTTGAAATAATTGCGGTGTCGGGTTTTAACCCGACCTATTTTTACAATATAAATGGTGAACTAAAACTCACCTTGCATGAGAAAGAAAGTAGGTTGGGTGAAACCCAACAAAAATAAAATACTAAGTGGGTGGACACCTCACCCCAACCCTCTCCTCAATGAGAGGGAGGAGATAATAAATGGAACAAGAAACAAAAGCATTAGATATAGATTTATCACTAAAGAAAAATAATGTTGATGAGTTTTTCTACAATCTTAGTGAAAACCCAAACGGGTTTAAAAACAAAGATTTTAGATACACTTTGAGCCTTATTTATCAGCTTGTAGAAGATGAGTTTGAAGGAATTTTTCTTTCTCCGAATTCACCTGTCCGTAACACTGATTTTTTCTTAATTAATGATGGTACTGCAACAAATCCAAAGCTTAGTTTCTTTGTAACACCTACAAATAACTTTCAATTTTACTTAAAATCAAAAGGCTCAATGTTTAGATTTTCTTCAAAAGAGGTAGAGGGTGAAATTGGGTATGTAATGCCTTTAGACTTAGTTTTAGACTATTTTGGAGGATTTGGAGAGCTTGTAGATTTTTCTTCACTTACCCCGACTTTTGCATACTTTAACAAGCTTACACACTTTGTAATGAAACTTATTGAAAAGCTCTACTTTGTTCCAACCGTACACAAGAAGGAAGCTGCAAATGGAATAAGCGGCGGGATGTTCCGAATAGTATATGAGCCTATAGTTTCAAATAAAGAATCTGCAAGAATTATTAACGAACTTGAAAACAATATTCCTGAAAATTTATTTATTAAGGGTGAGAAACCGAAAGATTTTGTTGACAGATTCGTAAGGGAATATTTAAACTACCTTATTTATAAGTTTTTAGGTATTAAAGCATACCGTTTCAAAGACATTAAATCAGGTCATTATATGCTCAAAGATCTTGAACAAAAATGTTTATTGAAAGGTAAAGATGTTGCGGAAAACATAGCGCAATGGTTTGATGAACTTTATTTAGGCAAATACGACTTAATACCGTTTTTCAAGGTTAACAAGATTGCTGACGATAAATTTGAACTCAAAATTCATATCAAGAACCGTAAAAACAACGAAGAAATTATACTTGACGATTTGTATCACGAAGAAAAAATATGGGAGCTTAATACTCAGGATATTGCCAAAATTATAGAAAAGCAGCTTAATTATGCCCTTCGTTACATGCCTGAGCTTGAAACACTTTTTGAGGATGAAGACAAGCTTGCTTTAACGCTAAACTTAAATGAAGTATACAAAATAATTGCACAGACTGCATACTATCTTCAAAAAGCACAGATTGAGGTTATTCTACCCGAAGAACTTACAAATATTATTGTTCCTAGAGCATCGATTAATGCGAGAGTAAAAGCTGCACGCTCTGACGATTTGATGAATATATTCAATACAGTTTCTTCAAGCGCTATTTCCCTTGACGATATTTTGGAATTTTCTTACGAAGTATCATTAGGTGACGAAAAGATTTCGCTTGAAGATTTTGAAAAACTTGTCGGTGACTCTAACGGTCTTATTCAGTATAGAGGCAAATATATTTTAGTAGATAAAGAAGAGGGTTTGAAGCTTGTTGAACAAATAAAGGGTGCTAACCACAAGAAAATGACTAGATTGGAGCTTATTCACGCATCTATGTCAGGTCAGCTTCAAAATTACGAGTTTAATTATGACGAAGCTTATGCAAATGTAATAAAAGACTTTGCAAAGCCTGTTGAAGTTACACAGCCAAAAAATCTCACAGGAGAACTCAGACCTTATCAACAAACAGGTTTAAAATGGCTTTGGACCAATGTTTCTAAAGGTTTTGGATGCTGTATGGCAGACGACATGGGGTTAGGTAAAACAATACAGGTTATAGCACTGATTCTAAAACTTAAAGAAGAAAATAAGCTCAAAAACCCTGTTCTTGTTGTATGTCCTACAACTCTGATGGGGAACTGGATGAAAGAATTGCAAATGTTCGGTCCTACACTTAAAGTTTCCACATATCACGGTCTTGCCAGAGAGCTTGATTTAAAGTCAGATGTTATTCTAACCACATACGCAATAATGAGAATAGATATTGAAGAGATGAAGAAAAATGCTTGGGGTATGGTTGTAGTCGACGAAGCTCAAAACATCAAAAACCCTGATACAGCCCAAACTATAGCAATAAAATCTATGAAATCAGATATTAAAATCGCGATGACGGGTACTCCTGTAGAAAACAGATTAACAGAACTATGGAGCATTTTCGATTTCATTAACAAAGGATACTTAGGTTCGCTAAAAGAATTCCAAAAAAGCTACGCGGTGCCTATCGAAAGGTTTAAGGAAAAATCAAGAGCATCTAAGCTTAAACTTTCGGTTTCACCTTTTGTACTCAGAAGGCTAAAAACAGATAAAGCCGTAATTTCAGACCTGCCTGACAAAATGGTTATCAATGATTATTGTTATCTTGCAAAACCACAGGCAATTCTTTATGAGAAAACGCTTAACGAGATGATGGACAAAATATCTGGATTTACAGGTGTAAACAGAAGAGGAAATATCTTTAAACTAATCACCGCCCTAAAACAAATTTGCAACCATCCTTACCAATTCTTGAAATCGGGTGAAACAGCAAAGGAACTTTCAGGAAAGGCTGAAAAATGTGTTGACCTAGTTAACAGTATTATTGATAACGGTGAAAAGATGTTAATTTTCACCCAGTATAAAGAAATGGGAGATTTGCTTGTAAAAATTCTTACGGATGAATGTAACACAGAGCCGTCTTTCTTCCATGGCTCATTAACAGTTCCTCAAAGAGAGAATTTGATTGAAGATTTCCAAAACAATGAAGAAAGAAAGGTTATGATACTTTCTCTTAAAGCTGGCGGAACGGGTTTAAACCTTACAAGCGCAACAAATGTTATTCACTACGACTTGTGGTGGAATCCTGCTGTTGAAGATCAGGCAACCGACCGTACATACCGTATTGGACAAGATAAAAATGTTATGGTTCACCGTATGATTACACTCGGTACCTTCGAAGAAAAGATTGACGAAATGTTAAAATCGAAAAAAGAACTTGCAGATCTTGCGGTATACGAAGGAGAAAAAATAATAACAGAACTATCTGACCAAGAAATTTACGATATCTTTTCTTTAAGTGCAGGCTAAGTTGGGATAAATATAAACTTTTTGGATGAAACAATATGCTTTTTTATATAAAGGAGTTTAAAATGGCATTAAAATCCACAGACAAGATTTTAGAATATATTCCTGAGCTTTTTCAAACAAATTTGAAGGGCGAAGTTGATATTTTTAGAAAGCTTGAAAAAGTTCTGATTTTTGATGAAGGATTTATTTATTTTGCAAACCCGGACAGTTTGCAGCTTAAATATAGTTACAAAAAGCATAGCGCGTACAAACAAGACTCTGTTTATCCTATGAATAAAGAGGGAAAAGACTTTGTTTTCACAAGCGATGGGAAGATTTTTGATACACAAAAAAACAAACATGCGTTGATAAATCTGCTTAAGTTAGACGGATTAAATAATAATTCATATATAGTTGCAAAATTGAATATTAAATCAACAGTTTTTGGAATTATTATTCTCGCAAAAAAAGAAGCAGATTTTTATAAAAAAGAAGACATCGATACACTAAGTGCTTGTGCATCAATTCTTTCTTATGTTCTCAAAGACCAAGAGCTTTCTAATGTATTTAAAATTCAATTAAAGGCATTAAAAGACGGAATTGTTGAAAAAAATAATGCTTATAAAACAATAAAAGAACAAAATGAGAAAATTCTTGAGGCTGACAAAGCAAAAAACGAGTTTTTAGCAAATATTTCACACGAACTTAGAACCCCCCTAAATACAATACTGGGTTTTGCTGATATTTTAGGTGCAGAATTATACGGAAACTTAAATGACAAACAAAAGGAATACATTGACGATATAAAAGCCTCGGCTACCCATCAGCTTGGTATGATTAATGAAATATTGGATATGTCAAAGCTTGAAGCAAACGCGATGAAAGTTGTTAAGAGCCATTTTGCAATATCAAGAGCGGTAGGTGAGGTGTCAAACCTTTTAATGCCGTTAGCCAAGAAAAAGAATATAAATATAAACTCAGAAATCGGGCAGGATTTTGAAGTCTTTGCGGATTACCAAAAAATTCAGCAGGTTTTATATAACCTTGTAAGTAATGCAATCAAGTATTCACCTAACGGTGACTGTGTTGATATTGCGGTTATGCAAGGAGAAAACTGTTTCAGAATAGCGGTTCATGATAACGGAATCGGAATTGACCCAAAATATCACGGCAAAATTTTTGCAAAGTTTGTACAACTGGATAATGCTTATACAAAAAAAGAAAGCTCTACGGGGCTTGGCTTAACTATAACAAAAGAGCTTGTAGAACTCCATGGGGGAAAGATTTCCGTAATAAGCGAAATTAACAACGGCTCAACTTTTATTGTAGAAATACCGCAGGAGTAAATGTATAAAATATTGAGTATTTATAAAATACTTTATCACACTATCAATAACTATTATTTAAGCCAAATCGTTATTAAAATACCCAACGACATATTTAAATGTATTGAGAGCAGATTCTATACTCATTTCTCTTGGTTTATTACCTCGTTTTTCTTTAACAGTAACAGTTCCTTTTTCTAAGTTAACATCTTCTAGCACATACACATGCCATGTTCTTCCGTCAAGCATCTTCATGCCAGTACCGATAAGCAAACTGTGTTCTTTTTCCTTATCCATGCGCTCAAAAACCTTCATAACTTCATCCTTGTATGAGGACAAATCCATATTGAAGTCTTTTTCTGCAATATTGACGGTTGGTTCTTTTCCCGTAAATATTTTTAAGAAGTGTGATGGTAAATTATTTTCGAATTCATAGCTCTTAAAATCATCCGTAACTCTGCATATCCAAGGCTTAGTCTTGTATCGTTTTTCATACTCACCAACTGAAATATCCATACTCCTAATAATCTCATTATCTTGCTTTTCGTACAATGATTTATATCCTTTTACAACAGCATTGGTGGGAATTGCATACTTTTCTCTTGTACCCATAGGAGTATAAAGATAACAATTTATTAAGTGTGGGTTATTATCATCATGTTTAATCTGTTTTTTAAGTATCTTACGACCATTTGGAGTGTGGGAAAGAGTTTCCAGCGAAGTCATGAGATAACAATCGCTAAAGTGTTGTTTTGTATTTCTAAAATTATCAATCTCTTTATCGGAAATTGACGCACGAAAATTCATATTCATACTATTTAAACCACACTTCATATATATATATTAAAATTTAAAAATGTAAATTATTGCTTAATTGTATCAAAAATGTTACAATTTGTGTAAAGAGGGCTTTATGACAAAAATTCTTATCGGTTCAGACCATGGTGGATACAACCTCAAAACAAAAATTATAGAACACCTTAGGGAAAAAGGATACGAAGTGGAAGATTTCGGAACCCACAGTACGGAATCTTGCGATTATCCTGTTTTTGCAAAAAAAGTTGCTAAGGCTGTTTTAGATACCGGTCACAAGGGGATTTTGGTCTGCGGAACAGGAATAGGGATGTCTATTGCTGCAAACAGATTTGATGGAATAAGAGCTTCACACTGTACTGATACCTTTACTGCAAGAATGACGAGAATGCACAATAACTCTAATATTTTGTGCTTGGGCGAAAGAGTCACAGGAACAGGTTTGGCTTTGGATATTGTTGATATTTGGTTAAATACTGATTTCACGGGCGGCCGCCATCAAGCTAGAATTGACATGATTTAGCGGAGAAATTAATGAAAAAAGAAATTACATCATATAAATTTGCATGTGTTGTTGCAAGGTTTTTGGATGATAAAATTGCAAGCAATATTTCAATACTAAATATCTCAAATGTTTCATCTTTTGCAGACTATTTTGTAATTTGTTCAGCTCAAACTAATACACAAGTAAAGTCTTTAACAGAAAACCTTTCTGACAAAGTTAAATCAACATTCGCCAGACTTCCTTTGGGCAAAGAAAATGATGCTAAAAACAGATGGAATTTAATAGATTATGGTGATGTTGTTGTTCATATTTTGCAGGACGAAGAACGCTCAACATATGCAATCGAAAAATTTTGGAATCACGCATTCAGTATTCCGCGTGAAACTTGGTTAAAAGAGTCGGAAGAATTTTCCGAATACAGTGAAATTAAAAAATAAATTGAAAGATAGGATTATATGGATAAAAAAGAGTTAGAAAAAGCTATTGAAAAAACTGTTCTAAAAATGGCAATAGAGCCTAAAAATACTGAACATTATCACGAGTTGGCAAAATATTATGCAATGGATAATCAGTACGAAAAGGTTATTTCCGTCTACGAAAGTTTATTGGAAATTGACCCTAAAGATTTGCAAACTCTTTTGAATTTAGGCAGCATATGGTTCTTTGCAAAAGAGTACAAAAAGGCTCTTAAGTATTTTAACCAAGCTATGTTGGTAAATCCAAGCAACTACCTTGTATATTACAACATGGCAAATACTTATGCTGAACTTAAAAATTTCTCAAAAGCCTTGCATTTCTATAACAGAACTCTTGATTTCAACTCCCAAGATCCTGAAATATATAATGCCATTGCACTTTTATACCACGATTTTGAGGACTATGTTGAATCAAGAGCATACTACGAAAAAGCACTCTCTTTAGACCCAAACAACTTAACTGCGCTTGTGGATTTAGGAAATGTTTGTTTCAAACTTTTTGATTACAACAAAGCTCTCGAATATTATTACAAAGTATTTAACCTTGCTCCTGACAATAAAACAGTTGCTCTTTGTATAGCAAATACTTTAGCTGTAAACAAAGACAAAGAAAATTGCTACAAATACTTTGACAAAGCCATAGAACTTGACGGTGACAATTATAAAGCTTACACATGTTATGCAATTGCAAAATCTGATTTCAAAGACTATGATGAAGCCATAGAACTATACAAAAAAGCAATTGAGCTTAATCCAAATGATGCAAATGCGCATATATTAATGGGCAATTTGTATTCAAATATCAAAAAGTTTAAAGAAGCAGAAGATGCGTACAAAGAAGCTCTTAAAATTAATAAGCTTGATCCGAGCATTTATGTACTTATTGCTAATGTATTCTACATGAATAATGAAATTGAAAGATCAATTCACTCATATAGGGCAGCCGTAAATATGCGACCGGAAAATGATGAATACAAACTTGTATTTATTCAAGTACTAGAAGATTTTATCGAACAACACAGAAAGGATGACATAATTGCAGCATTCTAATGAAATTTATCCTATTGAAAGGATTATATCAGCAGCCACATATATGACAGCAGGCGGAGCGGGTTTTATTTGGCTTATTATAGCAGCTCTTGCTAAAAAGCGCGTTACACCGTTTTTAATGTACCATATTTTGCAATCAATATTTCTTGCGATTGCCTATTTCTTGCTTACGGTTTTATGCAATATGATTTATGTAATTCTTTATAGAATTCCTTTGATTAATGCAATTCCATACTTTATAAACATGCCATTACCGTTTGCGTTTGGGCTTTCAATAATCCAAATTATTACAACAGTTGTAATTCTATACCTTGCAATAACTTCTTTTATGGGTATATACAGTTACATTCCTTGGGTATCAAATATAATCAATCAAAACACAGGCAGAAAATAAATTTTATTCTGATACTTCTTTAAGTGTAGTTTCATCATATAATTTGGATTTCAGATTATCTCTCCAATCACCTAAAGGTCCGTTGTTTGGAGATTTTAGAATATTAAAGTATCTTTTTGCATAAACAAACGGAAATTTGGGAATCCATGACATTTTTACAAAGAGAGAAACCGTATCGGCTCCTTGAGAAAACATTAGTTCGTCAATCGTTTCTTCATAAGCAGGTGATATTGATGAAAACAGTTTTAGAGCATAATTTGTCACTTCTAATCCGTAATAACCGGTTGATGTAAACGGATATGTCATAAATTTTGAAACTTTAACCGATGCCGTATTGTGAATTGATTGTAAATCATAAGGAACAGTTAAAAGTTCACCGTCTTTTCGCTCAATTTGATAAGTTTCATGACCGTACAAAATAACCAATGTATTAAAATCCGGCATAAAAATATCATCAAAAAGATTGTCTAATATTATCATTCCGTTAAAATCAGCTATGCCGTATTTATAATTTTTACAAGTTACAAAACGCCCGCCATAAAGAAGGTCAATTGAAGAGTATTCAACAGGCAAGATTTCAAATCCCATCTCATCAAAAATACCGTATTTATCGCCTTTTCTAAATTTTACAAATTTCCCTATAACCCTTTCTGCTTGATTATATTTTGGCTTAACAATAACAGTACCATCATCCCTTATTATTCCAAACTTTGTGCCACTTTGCATTATCCAAGCTGATTCTCCAAGGCGCACAAGTTTTTTATATTTAGCTTCAGTTATTATCTTACCATTTTCTTCTTTTAATCCGAATTTTCCACTATCGGAATATGTTACAACTTCTGACAGAGCAATATTTTGCATGAAAATAAGTGTCAATATAATTAAAGCAAACTTCTTCATATTAAAAGTTTATCATAAAATAAACTTTTTATTATAAACAAAAAGGAAGCAAACAAGTCGCTTCCTTTTTTATTAATTACATATATTGTTCTTCTATTAACCGGCAATTGCAGGTGCAGAAGAATTCTTCTTATCTTCCCATATATCAATAAGAGTTGAACAGAAGAATATACTTGAATAAGTACCAATAAATATACCTAAAATCATTGCAAGTACAAAATCTCTGGTTGTTACACCACCCAAGAAATAAAGTGCTAATAAGGTTATTAAGGTTGTAACTGAAGTATTGATACTTCTTGCAAGTGTTTGATTGATAGATGAGTTCATAATCTCGCCAAAAGACATTTTCTTTCCGTAATATTTTAAATTTTCTCTCACACGATCGAACACGACAATTGTATCATGAACTGAAAAACCGATTACGGTAAGAACTGCCGTTACAAATAATGCATCTATTTGTACATTATAGAAAAGTCCTAATATTGAAAATACCCCGAGAACAAATATTGTGTCGTGCACCAAACCCAAAATTGCAGCTAATGCATAATTGAATTGAAATCTAAATGTCAGATATGCAACAATACCCAACAGTGCTAAAGATAGTGCTATCATTGAGTTCTTAAATAGTTCTGAGCCTAATGTTGGACCTACTGAATCAACCTGAACTAAGCTTGCACCTTCAAAGTCTTTTGACACAATATTGGTAATTATTTCTTGGTCAGTTGACTTTTCATCAATAAATTTTGTTCTGATAGACAGAATTGATTTTAAATCCGTATCTTGAGAATTTATATTTATTATCTGCAAGTATGGATTATCAATTCCGCCTTTTTGCAAATCATCTCTTACAGATGATAATTTTTCATTAGTAACATCTTGTTTAACACCATATTGCAAAGTTGTACCACCTGTATAGTCAATACCGACCTTTAATGGTGTATGTGTCGGATAAGTAACTGTAGAATATATCATTGCTATGATTCCGGGTGTCAACAATATAGCTGATAGTGCCAAAAATATAAATCTGTTTTTTACTATATCTAATTTTAACTTCATTTTTTTAACCCTTCTATCGGAGCACATTCCCTTACTTTACTTACTACAAGCGACTTGCCAAGTGCTCCTCAATGTTATCACCACTGATTGGCTGCGCTTATCTGCCTTTAGGCAGCTAATCCAAGATACCAAACTTAGCTTTTTCGCGTTTTGTTTCAACAGCTTGATACTCAGCATTAATCTCTTCTGCCCTCAATCCAAATATAGCAGGATTTTTAAGTTTTCCCGTACCAAAAATTAAGTGCATAAAGTTCTTTGTAATCGTAATTGCGGAGAACATTGAAACCATAACACCTATTGCAAGGGTTAATGCAAACCCTTTTACAATACTTGTTCCCAAGCAATAAAGAATTGTACAAGTAATAATTGTTGTCATGTTAGAATCAAAAATACTTGTAAATGCTCTGTCAAACCCTGAATTAATAGCCGTAAACAATGTTCTTCCTGCCCTTAATTCTTCTTTTGTTCTTTCAAAAATAAGAATGTTAGCATCAACAGCCATACCTATTGAAAGAATAAAACCGGCAATACCAGCCAAAGTAAGCGTTACAGGTATTGCTTTAAATAGAGCAAATAACATTAAACCATATATAATAAGAGCAACATCTGCAATAAGTCCGGGCGCTCTATAATAAAGTGCCATAAACACCATTACAAAACCTAAACCGATTGCACCTGCAACTTTAGATTTAGCGATACTATCAGCACCTAAAGTAGGTCCAACTGTATTTTCTTCTATAATTTTTGCCGGAACAGGAAGTGCACCTGCATTAAGAAGGTCTACCATTTTCTTAGCTTCTTCAACAGAAAAACCTTGATCTCCGCCTGAAATTTGAGCTCTTCCGCCTGTTATAGGTTCTCTGATAACTGGAGCTGATTGCATTTCTCCGTTAAAGAAAATTGCCATCGGTTGTCCGACAAGTTTCTTAGTTAAATCAGCAAACTTTTTAGTCCCTTCTGCATTAAATTCCAAATCGACAACCCATTGTCCGTTTGTTGCATTTGAGCTCAGATTTGCTCTGTCTAAATCTTTACCCGTCAATCCTGTAGCTTCCCATTCTGCTTCACCGTTTCTCATAACAGGTTTTCTAAAATCTAATTCTGCAGTTTCACCTAAATATGCTTTTGCTTGATTTAAGTCTGAAACATCAGGAATTTCAACTACTAATCTTTTTTCGCCTGCTCTTTGCACAACAGTTTCAGAAACACCAAGTTTATTAACTCTGTTTTCAATTGCAAATTGCAAGCTTGACATCATATCAGGTGTCACTTGTGCATTATTTGCAGGCTGAGCCTCAAGAACCAATCTTGATCCGCCAACCAAATCTAATCCGAGTTTTGTAGGCTTAACGCAAATTGTCACGATAGAAGCTATGACAATAATCACGATTGCCCAAAACATAATCAGTTTATTTTTCATCCTCGTACTCCTTTTTATACTCTATGTCATTATTATAAAACAAACATAAATAATAAGAGTAACTGATTGACTATCAAATTTTATAGCTAATCGGGCATAAAATTATATTGCATCTAAAGTAAAGAATAAATCTGCCTTTTCCGATTTTGTTAACTCAACAAGAGGTCTTCTTACATACTCCTCTATGAGTCCCTTATATGCTAAAGCCGCTTTGACAGGAACAGGGTTTGGAGCCATAAAGAGTTTTTTAAAGATTGGATAAAGTTTTCTGTGCATATTGCCTGCAGTAGCAGCATCACCTGTCTTAAAGTTTCTAATCATTGATTTAATTTCTACTCCAAACAAATGTGATGCAACAGAAATTACACCGTGAGCACCAACTGAAAGCATTGGAAGTGTTAAACTGTCATCTCCTGAATATATTGCAAAGTCACTCGGACAACTCATTTTGAGTTCAGTTATTGTATCCATATCACCAAAACTTTGTTTCAATGCAACAATATTTGAATATTTTTTTGCAAGAGTTTTTACAGTATCAACACTCATATTAACCCCTGTTCTTGAAGGGATGTTGTATAAAATGATCGGAAGCTCCACTGCTTCTGCAACAGCTGAAAAATGTTCAATCATACCGGCTTGCGATGGCTTATTATAATAAGGAACAACTGTTAAAATAGCATCAGCTCCTTCCTTTTCTGCTCTTTTTGCCGTCATAACAGCTGTTTCAGTTGAATTAGAGCCAGTTCCCATTATTACTTTTCCTTTATTAGAAACAGCTCTTCTTACGCTTGATAATATTTCCAACTCTTCTTCATAAGACAATGTTGGAGCCTCTCCTGTTGTCCCGGTTACTAATACTGCATCAGAACCGTTAGCAACCAAATAACTTGCAAGCTCTTCTACTTTATCATAATCAACTTCTCTTTTATCGTTAAATGGCGTCACCATTGCTGTTATTACTTCTCCGGCATCATATCTCATAAATCTACACTCCTTATTTTTAATAAATTGTACTATAAAACTTCTTTAAATTCATGCAACTCAAGAGTACCGCCTTCATATTGAAAAATGCCTGCTTGCACTAACTGATACCTTTTATCCTCGTTAAATCCATAACGATAAGCAGTATCAGATGCCATTGTTATTTTACCAAAATTTTTCAATTCGATAAGTTTATTAAGTTGAGAAGCATTATCACCTATCTGAACACATATTGCATAATTCAATGGTGCTTGAGAATTTATTATCTTAAATAAAACATCTAATACAGCATCAACTCGTTCAAAATTATTAAACATATACATATAACCGCCTTGATAAACCATCGGTTTTACATTCAATTTTTCAGAAATAAATTTGTTCATTAGTTGATTTTGCTCGTCTAAATTTACCTGAACTTCTTGATGCGCATATTTTACTTTTATCTGTGTATGTATCGTAACTGTATACTTTGTAAGCTTTTTTTGTTCATTTTTCATATCGTTTTGCAATTTTTTATTGAAAATGACTTCCTCAGTTTTTTTGCAAACAGCTCTGGCACCTTTATACAAGCCTTCTAACACATTAAAGCCAAAACTTAATAATTTTAGTACCAATGACAAAATAACCAAAATAATAACCGCACTGAGATATTTGAGTTCAAATACTGTTCCAAAAACATCAAATGATATTGAATAAATACTATTTGCTAACTCTAATAAACCGTCAAGAAAAGGCTTTATAAACCCAAGCCAAGACCACTCGGCATGAATAAGGTTCTGTATCCAATACAATACAAGCATTACTATACAGAACACAGAAACCATTCTTAGAAAATATATAAAACTTTTTATAAAACTGAATATTCCAAGGATAAATTTATGCACTAATCCTCCTTAAGATATATATTATCTATTAATCTTACTCCCTCAACTCTGCAAGCTATTAAAGCTATAGACTCGTCATCTGCAATCATTTTAGCTTCCAAAGTATTCCTGTCTACTATTTCTAAATATTCTAAATCATGTTTATCTGTCAAAAAACTGTAAGCAGTTTCTTTTAAGGCTAAAACATCTGTTATTCCTTTTTCATAACAAGTTTTAATATTATTGAGAATACGACTCAGAACTAAAGCATCTTTTTTTCCCTCTTCCGTAAGATACTTATTTCTTGAACTTAAAGCCAAACCAGATTCTTCTCGTACAATCGGACACTGAACAATATTAATTGGCACATTTAAATCTTTAACCATTTTTTTAATGATAATAACCTGCTGCGCATCTTTTTGACCAAAAAATGCATAATTTGGCTGAACAATATTGAACAACTTTAATACAACCGTACAAACACCATCGAAATGCCCTGTTCTTGACTTTCCGCAGAGAGTATTAACATAGAAAAACGGTGGACAAACATATGTCAAAGTGTCATTAGAAAGCCTTTGACCTTCTCCGTACATTTCATCTGCGCTTGGCGCAAAAACAATATCAACACCTTCTTTATCACACAGTTCAACATCAGCTTCAAGTGTTCTCGGGTATTTATCAAAATCTTCCGATGGCCCAAATTGAATAGGATTTACAAAATCTGATACAACAACCTTATCACAAGTTTCTTTTGCTTTCTTAATAAGGCTCATATGCCCATTATGTAAAGCTCCCATTGTAGGAACTAACCCTACTGTTAAACCTTCTTTTTTCCACTTTTGTACTTCAACTCTTAGTTCTTCTATTCTGTGATACAACATTTTAATTTATTTTTTTCCTCTTCTTCTAAAATAAAAGACTCTTTTTCCGATGGAAAAAGTTCTTCCTTAACTTCTCTTTTATATTCTTGAACTCCATGCAAAACTTCATCATGAAGGTTCATATATTTTTTTACAAACTTTGGAGTAAAATCTGTAAACTTACCTAAAATATCATCAGTAACTACAATCTGACCAGAGCAGTATTTTCCAGCACCAATTCCTATTGTCGGTATATTTAAATTTTCTGTTATATATTTTGCGCTATCTGACGGCATAAGCTCCAGCACAACCCCAAAACATCCTGCTTCTTGAAGTCTTTGAGCACTCTCTAATATAGCTTCAATTTTTTCGGAAGTTTTACCTTGTATCTTATATCCGCCAATTGTATTCATAAGCTGGGGAGTAAAGCCGAGATGTCCGAGAACCGGTATTCCTGATTCCACACATCTTTTTACAAGCGAAATTATATGCTCATTGCACCCTTCAAGTTTTACGGCATTTGCACCTGCTTTTATCATTTTTCCTGCATTTGCAAGTCCTTGTTCAACAGACAAGCTATAGCTTAAAAAAGGCATGTCACCAATAATAAAAGAATTTTTTGCACCTCTTGCAACTGCGCGTATGAAAATAAGCATATCTTCTATTGATATATTATAGGTATTTTCATAACCCAAAGCCACCATTGCCAAAGAGTCACCTACTAAAATCCCATCAATTTCAGCTTTATCCAACACTTGTGCCGTTGAATAATCATAAGCTGTCAAAAGCGCTATTTTTTCATTATTATTTTTTAATCTTTGAAATGTTGATATGGTTTTCATATATGCCTCAAATTATTTTTTCAAAGTTTTTTTATACCAATAATACACCGCCCTTGCAACACGGTTTGAGCTATGCCTTACAAGTCCTTCTTTACTTTCTTGGATAAGTTTTTGTGAAACCACTTCTATTCCAATCGGTGCAATATTTTCCATATCCAATCTTACAGGAATTGAGCCTGATTGAGCATAACCTTCAGATATATTATCAGGTAAACTGTTATTAACAAGCACCGCATCTACTATATGTCTGCCCTTTGCATGCTTAAATAATGCGTTCACATGGCTTGCAACAGTATAATCAGTTGTTTCTCCTGGTTGAGTCATTATATTGCATACATAAATCTTTTTAGCTTTTGATTTAGAAATCGCATCAGCAATTCCATTAACTAATAAATTTGGAATAACGCTTGTATACAAACTTCCCGGCCCTAAAATTATCAAATCCGCATCAGCAATAGCAGAAAGCGCCTCGGGAAGTGCCTCACAGTTTGCGGGTTCAGTAAATAATTGTTTTATTTGTCCGTTTGCCTCAGGAATATTTGATTCTCCATGAATAATTCTTCCATCCTCAAATTCTGCACCTAATTTCATATCATCTAATGTTGCAGGTAATACAACACCTCTAATATTAAGTACATTTGCGGATTCTTTTATTGCCTTAACCATATTACCTGTAATTGCACAAAGTGCAGTAAGGAAAAGGTTTCCAAAACTATGCCCTTCGAGCCCTTCTCCGTTTTTAAATCTGTATTGAAAAAGTTCTGTAATCAAATCTTCATCATCGCCTAAAGCCGCAATACAGTTTCTTATATCTCCAGGAGGAAGTATACCCAACTCTTCTCTTAATCTGCCTGAGCTTCCGCCATCATCACCAACTGTTACAATTGCAGTAATATTGCTGGTATATTTTTTTATCCCCCTTAACAACATTGATAGCCCTGTACCACCACCTATTGCAAC
Source organism: uncultured bacterium (assembly GCA_902777605.1). Lineage (GTDB taxonomy): Bacteria > Cyanobacteriota > Vampirovibrionia > Gastranaerophilales > Gastranaerophilaceae > CAG-196. The sequence continues at coordinate 60,592 of CACYUI010000001.1, forward strand.
AATTTTAGCACCTTTATTAAGTTTTCTTCTTCTGTACAAGTTTTCAAGAATTGATTCATTTCCTTTTGCAGAGTTCATATCCATTATAGATAAGGTGGTTTTTTGCCATCCTTTAAAGAATACAACTGCTCCTACAAGAATAAATAATGCTGCCAAAATATTTGACGGCAACACTAACGCCGCTTTCCTTATCAATTCCAAAGTTATATAAATGGGTCTTACATTAGCCAAGACCATAAAACCCAAAACTATCATAACCGAGCCAAAAAATATTAAAAGAAACCATCTTTTTACTTCCAGCCCCGGAAGCAGCCACCCTACTTCCTTTGTTACATTCATATTATCTTTAAAATTAAATGACATCACATTCGTCCTTTATTACATGCTTAAAAAATTTACCCATTAATCAACCCATCCCGAAGCTTTTGCATTAATGTAATTTACAGGAGCAGGAGTAATTATTCTTGAAGCTTCTTTTATCAAATCAACAGCTCCCTGATATTTGTTAGAAAAATGTATTGTATCTGCTTCTACATAGCTCATTCCACCTAGGTTATTTCTCAATTGCGATGTATGAAGCAAGTGTTGAAAGCGTTTTATAATATCATAATTATTTGTATTATCAGGAACACTATAGTCTACGGTCAAATCAGCATTATATGTCTTTTCAAGACATACTTCTTGTGCAACAGGAAGCCCAACATAATCACCTACTTTTGAAGTTATATCACCAGCTGGAGCATAAAATACCAACCAATCAGAACATTTCTTTATTGCTTTTGCAACAGAAGATGCGAAAGTAAAATCTTCACCACATAATTTATACATAGCTCCATGGGGTCTTACATGCTCTATACTTAACCCGTAAGCTTTTGCAAAAGACATAATTGCTCCAACTTGATAAACAACTATGGATTCAAGTTCATCTTCTTTAAGTTCAACAGGTCTGTATCCAAAACCTTGAATATCATTAAAACCTATATGAGCTCCTATTGCAACATTTTTGTCTTTTGCTTTTAATAGAGCTTCCTTTATTGCAATCGGATCACCTGCATGAAATCCGCAAGAAATATTTACTGAACTTACATAATCCAACAATTCATACTCATGACTATTCTTATATACCCCGTACGCTTGAGCTAAATCACAATTAAAATCTATATTTTTAATTGTTTTTTTCTCTATAATCTCCGGCATTCAACACTCCTTTATCAAACAACTATTAGTAATAACTTTATCTATCCAAACCAATTATACAACCAACAAGCTTTTGTAGTAAATATTGGTATAGTATTTTTTAATAATTAATTTTATATCCTTCATCGATTAATCTTCCGGTACATCCCCAACCGTTATTACCCTTGGAGCCATCAGTACATCTGCTGCCATAAGTTGAACTACTCCAATCTTGTCCCGTATCTCCTTCATAATTTGCAACATCTTTTCCGCCAAACGGATAAAGAATACCTTCTGCACCTACATAAAAATGAAATAAATCTCTCCCAACTGTATTTGGACCTTCTTTTCCATTTACATCTATAAATATGTCAGCAGGATTTGCATTAAGAGAAGTCTGTCTGCTAAAAGCAACATTATCTGAAATTATATCTCCTCCACCTGTAGCACGGGTATCACTTTTGTCAAAGGCTCGAATAAATATTGTTGCACCTTGTGTAGTATTTAAGACTATACAATTATTAAATTGATCTATAACATTCGCTTTCTTACGACCCCCATTATCATCTAATCCATACACGGTTTTACCGCTATAAAAATTTGCAGGAGCATTTGTACCAACATCGTAAGATATTACAGATAAATACTTGGTTAATTCGTTCGCAAAATGGCGCTTATTAGAATCTGATGATGCATTTGTTATTCTGCCGTTGCTCCATGGCGTCGTTTCAAATAAAGAATCTGCATTTTGCATTGCAACTATATTCGTCAAAGCTTGTTCCACAGACTGAACAGATGTCTGCAGCCTTGTAGCATTGATCTTATTTTGTTCATTTGATACAATATTTGGAATTGTCAAAGAAGCTATGACTCCAATAACTGTTATTGTTACCAACAATTCAGATAATGTAAAACCGTATTTTTTCATTGTTCACCTCGTTTTCATATGCCAATTTTACCATATTTAAACTGTTATGTGAATAAAGTTACTTAACTTTAAAAATAAAAAATACAGCAAGAATGATAAAAATAAAACCTATTAAATAATTCCATTTGAATTGTTCTTTTAAATACAGAACAGAAAAAAATGTAAAAACCGTAAGTGTAATAACTTCTTGTATAGTTTTTAGTTCAACTGCATTATAAACAGAATACCCTATTCTGTTTGCAGGCACTTGAAAACAATATTCAAAAAACGCAATCCCCCAACTTGCCAATATAACAATTAGCAGAGGCATTGAACGAAATTTTAAATGACCGTACCAAGCAAATGTCATAAATATATTTGATATGAGTAATAATATTATTGGTGTCAGATATCTTATCATAATAAAATTGTAAAATAAAAATATTAATTTTTCCTTAACTTTTAATTAAAACTTTATTTTTTGTTATATAAATATGTTTGTAGGTTAAGTTTAAATAAAGGAGGATTATATTATGGCACTAAAACCATTACAAGACAGAATTGTTATTAAAGTTATCGAAGATACTGAGCAAACTGCAGGCGGAATATTTATTCCTGACAGCGCAAAAGAAAAACCGCAAAAAGGTGAAGTTGTTGCAGTAGGTGAAGGAAAGACTAATGACAAGGGCGAAAAAGAACCAATGGAAGTAAAAGTTGGTGATATCGTTCTTTACGCAAAATATGCAGGTACAGAAGTTAAAATGGACGGAGTTGAATACAAGATTTTGTCTATTAAAGATGCATTAGCTATTGTAGAATAAGTGTTAAGGAGAAAATAAAATGGCAAAAAGAATTGTTTTTGAAGAAGAAGCTAGAAAATCACTTCTTAAAGGTATAGATGCAGTTGCAGATGCTGTTAAGGTCACACTCGGACCAAAAGGCAGAAATGTAATCTTGCAAAAGAAATTTGGTGCACCTCAAATCGTTAATGACGGTGTTACTATTGCTAAAGAAATAGAATTACAAGATGGTTTGGAAAACGCAGGTGCACAACTTCTAAAAGAAGTTTCATCTAAGACAAATGATGTTGCAGGTGACGGTACTACAACAGCTTCTGTTCTTGCTCAAGCTATCGTTAGAGAAGGCTTAAAGAACCTTACAGCCGGTGCTAACCCAATGTCCATGAAACGCGGTATTGATAAAGCTGTTGAAATTTCTATTTCAAAGATTAAAGATTTATCACACCAAGTTTCTACGAAAGAAGAAATTGCACAAGTTGCAGGAATTTCTGCTGGCAACAACTCTGAAATCGGTGAACTTATTGCAGAAGCAATGGAAAAAGTCGGTCATGATGGCGTTATTACCGTTGAAGAGTCTAAATCATTCGGTACTAATTTAAAAGTTGTTGAAGGTATGCAATTCGACAAAGGTTACATTTCACCATATTTTGTTACTGATGCTGAAAGAATGGAAGCAGTTTTAGAAGACGCTTATGTTCTTTGCGTTAACAAAAAAATCAACTTAATCGCTGACTTAGTTCCTGTTCTTGAACAAGTTGCTCGTGACGGCCGTTCACTTCTTCTTATCGCAGAAGATGTTGAAGGCGAAGCTCTTGCTACACTTGTTGTTAACACAATGAGAAAAGTTCTTAGAGCTGTTGCAGTTAAAGCTCCGGGATTTGGTGACAGAAGAAAAGCGATGCTTGAAGATATCGCGATCTTAACAGGCGGTCAAATGTTCACAGAAGAACTCGGCATGAAGCTTGAAAATATCACAACTGACATGATGGGTATTGCAAAACGAGTTACTGTTACTAAAGACGAAACTACAATTGTTGTTGGTAACGAAACAAAATCTGCAGTAGCCGAAAGAGTTGCTCTTATCAAGCGCCAAATCGAAGCTTCTGATAGCGAATATGACAAAGAAAAACTTCAAGAGCGTATGGCTAAGCTTTCAGGAGGTGTTGCCGTTATCGAAGTCGGTGCAGCTACAGAAATCGAATTAAAAGAAAGAAAATTGAGAATTGAAGATGCTCTTAACGCTACAAGAGCTGCAAATGAAGAAGGTATCGTACCTGGAGGCGGTGTGGCTCTTATAAGAGTTCAACAAGCTCTTGAAGACAAGTTAAACTCAATTTCTTTTGAATCAGATGACGAAAAGAGCGGTTACAAAATTCTTATGGCAGCACTTGATGTTCCTTTAAGAGCTATTGCAGATAATGCAGGTGCTAAAGGCGACATTGTTGTTGATAATGTAAGAACAGAAAAAGACGCATATGGATATGATGCATTATTGAACAGATATACAGATATGTTCTCTGCAGGTATTGTTGACCCTGCCAAGGTTACAAGAAGTGCATTAGAAAACGCAGCATCTGTTGCTTCAATGTTGTTAACTACAGAAGCAGCTGTTGTTGATATTCCGGAAGAGTCAAAAGCACCTGATATGTCAGCTATGGCTGGTATGGGTGGAATGGGCGGTATGATGTAGTTTCTTTTTCTGTAGAAAAAGAAACCAAAAAGACTTTTCATACATAGTCGGCTCTTTAGTTAAATCTACAAAACAATGTAAAATTATAAAGTCGCCTCATTGGTATAACTACTTATGAGGCGATTTATTTTTTATTTTCTTCTGATTAATACGGCTTTACTTTATAAAACAATATTTATATACTTATAAGCATGGATAAAAAATCTTTATTAAAAAAATTTGGCAAGAATGTAAAAATAGAGCGAATAAAAAAGGACCTAACTCAAGAAAAACTTGCGGAAATAATGAATGTATCCCAAAACTATATTGCTAATATTGAGTGCGGAAAGGCTAACATGTCACTCGGGAAAATATTGGAGTTGGCAAATTTTATGGGCATTGATATAAGCAAATTATTGATTTTTGATGACAAATAAAAAAAGGGCGACTATTTATGTCACCCTTTTTTATTTTAATATTTGATTATTTATTTACCTGTGACATTGATAAACGGAACAGAATTACCTAACATATATTGAGGCATTTTGCCGTCCCATTTTTGAACAGCTTCATATTGAACCAATGATTTATTTTGACTCAATGCTTGCGCTCTTATTGCCATAGAACGAGCCTCCGCTTCTGCTGCAATAACCTTTTGTTTTGCTTCTTCCTGAACCTGAACTGTTTTATTTTTAGCCTTTAAAGCTTCTTGTTCTGCAGTTACTTTACTTTCGATTGCTCTTTCGAATACATCAGAGTAATTAATTTCTGTCATTTGAAAATCTGTTACATCTATATAATTGTCTTTCAAAGATGAATGCAATTTAAACAATATATCACCCGTTGCTTTTTCTCTGTTTGCAATAAGGTCCTGAGCATTCCATTTACCAATTATATCTTTTATTGTACCTTCTACTACCGGAGTAAGAATTTTTGACTCATAATCCAAGCCTACTTCTTGGAACAATTTATTCACTTTGTCTGGTTGAACATTATAGTTAATAACATAAGTAATTCTTGCTTGTTGAATATCTTTTGTATAAACTGCGGTGGTTAATGTATTTCTTTGAGTCTTAACATCCATTGTTCTAAACTTTTGTATAAACGGGAATATAGTATGTAAACCTTCTGTATATGTTGTCGGAGAAACTTTACCCAAAGTAATTTTAATACCGCGTTCACCGGGGCCTACCATTACAAACGGATTGCACATAACAAGAAAACATACCAGTATGCACAATAATAAAATAGGCATTCCTAAAAATTTTTTGTCCATTTTAATCCTTTCTGTAAAAAACTCACCTTTACCTTGAGGAGAAGGCTGGGGTGAGAAATCAACCATCTCCTATTATTTTTTATATTTTATTCTAAGCCAATAAGAGCAAGCGCCACATATAGAGCAGATACCGCAAAAACAAAACCTCCAAAAATATAGAGCATTTGTTTTCCGTATTTTTGATAAAGATTTTCGCCCATAATGTAGCATGCCGTTATAATACACAAATTCACTAATACAATTAGTGACAAAAACAACATCAAAATTCTTACGACCATTAAAAACCTCTTTCAATGTTTATTATAGAGTATTAAGAATAAAGATATATCATTTAAAAATAGGATTTATGATAAAATTTGAATATGAAAAGAATTTGCGTATTTGCTCACTGGGATAAAGATAATATTATTGATGATTATGTTATTTACTATCTAAACGCATTAAAAGAAGTGAATGACACAATTATATTTGTCTCAGATTGTGATATTGATGCAAGCGAGCTAAAAAAACTAAATAGCATCACAGAACATATTATTGCTCAAAAACATGGTGAATACGATTTTGGTTCATACAAACGGGGATTTCTTTACGCAAAAGCTAACAATATGGAGTTTGATGAGCTGCTGCTTGTTAACGATTCCTGTTACGGCCCTTTTTATCCGCTAAAACCGATATTTGATAAAATGTCAAATAAAAAGTGTGATTTTTGGGGACTTACAACTAACAGTTACGGAATTTCTTTAGAAAACAATATCCGCTCTGCTATTTGGGAACCGCATATTCAAAGCTACTTTATGCTTTTTAAATCTAAAGTTTTTAACAGTTATGTTTTTAATGATTTTATTAAAGGCATAAAAGCAGAAGATACGAAAGATTTAATAATAAAAAACTATGAAATTAGTCTGACAAAAATTTTGCATAATAACAAATTTAAAAGTGCAGTATATATTGACAGATTCCACCATACTGAAAACTGTTTAAGTTCAAAATGGAAAAAACTAATATTGAAATATAAATTTCCATTCATCAAAACTTCTGTTGTGAGAAAGGGTATCTTTGTTCTTGGTGAAGTCAAAGACTGGAAGGACACGATTGAAAAAATATCCGATTATCCGACAGAATTTATTACAACAAACAGTGAACGATACAGGGTTCTTGAAGAAAATTTATATTCTAAGTTTAATTTGTATAGAAAAATAAGATTCAATATTTTAAATAATAGCCCAATGGAGTTAAGGAAAATTGTTATCTACATAGAGAAATACGGTTATAAAATTTTAAACACACTTTTCTTTAATAAACTCAAGAAGTTCTGATGCACATTTTGACCAAGAAAAATGCTGAGCCCTAAGTAGTCCTCGTTCTATACATAATTGTCTGAAAAATTCGTCTTTATACATTTTAGTCATTGCTTCTATCATTTCTTTATCACTTGTCGGATCTATTTGTATACCTGCATTTCCTATTACCTCAGGAAGAGAAGATGTCTTTGATGTAATAACAGGACAACCGCATTGCATAGCTTCTAAAACAGGTAGTCCAAACCCTTCATAGAGAGAAGGGAAAATAAAACAGAGGGCATTTGAATAATATTTAGCAAGTTCTTCTTCTCTTAAGTATCCAGTTAAAACAACTTTAGAACTATCATAATTGCTTAAAACTGATTTTAATGTTTTTTCATATTTTGTCCACACACTTCCACCCAAAACGAGTTTCAAATCTTGTATATTTTCCTTTTCAATGAATTTAAAAAAAGTTCTTATACTGAATTCTAAATTTTTTCTTTTTCCTATAGTGCAAAGAGAAAAAATATACTTCCCTTCTATCGGTACTTCTTCTTTTGATTGTTGAAAATAAGAACTTGCGCCCAATAATGTTGTCTTAATATTGTTTTCTTTAACAAAAGAAAAGTATTTTAATACATCTTTTCTTGTACATTCAGAATTTGTCAGATAAAAATCTTTATCATTTATATTGTTGTAAATTCTATAATACCAATCTTTTGGGGATTTTGGGTATCCATGTTCTTGTATAGGTATTGTATCATGCAGCATTCTAAATATTTTTAGATTTGACTGTTCAATTTCTTTGTTTGGCGGAGTGTAGGGCGAAAAATATATATTATAGTTTTTTATCTGAGCAAGATTTTTTTTATTTATTCTATAAAAGTACTCATCATAAAACCTTGTCATTATGAGAATACAATACTTAATTCTAATAGGAAAATTTCTTGTATAATAAATTAATTTTGCGAATAAGCGATTTATAAGAGAATTTTCTTCTAAAATTTTTATATCTTTAAAAAAATCTATTTGTTTTAAAAAATAATATCTTTTGTAATTACATATAAAGTCTATATCTATGTTTAGTTTTTTTAATTCTTTATACAAATTTAGTGCAACATAAAAAACTCCGGCCCTGTGACCGTCATTATCGTTATAGTATGATAGTTCCGTTGCATCAAATAAAAGTTTCAAAATTTCAAAACCTTTCTTAATCTGTTTTTTAATTTTATAAAAAATAAATACATTGAATAAATTTGCTTTAAAGGAAATTCTTTAAATTGTCTTGACATTCTTTGCAAATTGTATTTTTCTACACCTGATATTGATAAATATTCTGCAAAAGGATATTTGGAATAATATATGCTTCGATTATTTTCTAAATTTTGGTTTAAAAATTTTGAAGTTATAGAACCAAAATGGTAAAAACAAACGGTATTGCATACAAAAATCCCATATCCGGCAATAATTGCTCTATATTTATAATCATTATCCTCAAAAAATGCCTGTTTATAATTTTCATCAAACAAACCAATTTTATTTACAATATTCTGTTTGGTTACAACACAAGAAAAAACACACTCATCAAAGCTTTTTTGATAATTATTTTTGTATTTATAATTTTTTTTAAAATATTTTATGTAGTTATCTTCTTTAGCCAAGTCATAGTGAGGATTTATGTGTCTTGGTGAAACAAATGCCGCATTTTCTTTTTGAAAAACCTTTTCACACTCTTCAAACCAATTAGGCGAAAGTAGAATATCATTATTTAAAAATCCGATATATTCGCCTTCTGCAATTTCAATTCCCTGATTATTACCTTTTGAAAAACCTAAATTTTCAGAATTAAAAATAGTTTTTATATTGTCATATGGCAAAGATTTAATAAATTTTATCGTACCATCAGTTGAACCGTTATCAACCAATATCAGTTCAAAATCAGAAGTATATTTATAAAGACTCTCAATATACTTTTTAGTATACTCCAGGTTGTTATATGTAAGTGTTATTATGCTCAATTTCATAGATATTATTTTACCCTAAATATCTTTTATTGTATTTTTGTTTGATATCTCAACCAATTTTCTAAAACCTTCTGAACCTGCAATTAATTCTTCATAAGGTGCAATTTTTGAAACACTTCCTTTTTCCATAAAAACAATTCTATCTGCTTGACTTATGGCAGAAAGTCTATGCGCAACAACAATTATCGTTTTTTGTCCTTTTAAGCTTATAAGAACATTACATATTTCATCTTCCGTTTTTACATCAAGAGAAGAAGTTGCTTCATCAAAAATAAGAATATCAGAATCCATATACAAAGCTCTTGCAATTGCTATCCTTTGTTTTTGACCTACTGAAAATCCGACAGAATCAACTATTGGTTCTGCATAAATTCCTTCTTTATAATTTTCTTTTATAAAATCATATATTTGAGCTTTTTGTAATGCTTCAATAACTTTACTGTCATTAATATCAGAGCAGCCAAAAGCGACATTTTCTCTTATACTCCCCGTAATCAAACTGAACTCTTGAGGTATATATCCGATTCTCAACGGTTTTTCTTGTGGTCGACCGTCAATAATAATTTCACCGTCGAAAGAATTATATAATCCGGAAACTATATCAATAAGCGTTGTTTTACCCGCACCCGAGAGTCCGGCTATTCCTATAAACTCTCCTTTATTTATTTTTAGATTTACATTAAAAATAGCTCTTTTTTCACTATCATATGAAAAATTAATTTGTTTAAGTTCTATTGACTCAACAAAATTTTCAAATTCAGTAGTTTTTACAAGCATATCATTATTGATATTATATGCACCGTATATTTCCATAAATTCTTTTACCATCGGAAGAGCTCCGTTAATACCATTATAGTTTACTTGTATACGAGATATTGTAGGAGCAAGTCTGAATATTGCAGATACTATCAAGGCATATGATGCAACCATAGTTTCTGTTTGAGAATATGTTTGAAAAGATATTACCGTTAACATTATCAAAAGCAATATGATTATACAAGGCTCCGTTACATATGGCGGCACAAAACAAAGAAAAGAAAGCTTTTTGTTGTTGTTTGTATATGTTTCCAATGTTGCATTGTATTTATCTTCAAAAAATTTTTCTTTATTTGCAATTTTTATAGCTTTTGTGTTCAATGCAATTTCGTTATAACTTTGACTATTTAATAAAGCATATTTTGATACATTCTTAGAAACTTTTGTCAAAACAGGTTTATATAAGATATTTTGAGCTAGTATAAGAAAAGCCCCGCAAATTGTTGTAATTATTGTTGCTAAAGGAAATTTTATTGCAATTAAAATTGAAATCAAACAAAAAATAAATAAATTTACATTTAAATTTAATAATCTCAGTATAAAATTATTCATTACATTTGGTATCAATAACGTAAAAATTTTATTTTTTTGAGCTAAAGATATTTTTGAAATCTTATTATAATCAGCTACCAAAAAATGATTTATAAATTGTTTCTTTACTTTAGCTTCAAAATTGTTAGTAAAACCTGCTTGTACATATACGTAAAAAATCATAAAAATGTTTTTTAAAATAAATAATATAACAATACCTGCACCTAATAACAAGGATTCTTTAGCATTTCCGTTTTTTGACAAAATATTCACGATAAACGGATACACCAAAGCTACTCCGAACAACTCCAACATACCTGCTATAAGTGACAAGACAGAGTATTTTATAAAGATTTTTCTGTCTTCTTTAAAATATTCAAAAAATTTGTTTAAATATGAAAAAATCATAAATTTATTATACTAAGAGTTTAGCTTATTTAAAACATTTTGTTCATAATACTTCATTAAGTTTTGCAATTGCTCATCATTTCCACCGTTCTTGTTATATGAATACAATGTTTTTTCTTTTTTTGAAATTAGTTGTCTAAAAATATTTGTACATGTAAGTGTATTAATATGATTTTTTACAACTCTTATTTTTCTATCAGAAATCAATGCCATAACCCATAACCATATATCATCTGCCTTTGGAGAATTTTGTAAAAATATATCTTCTCTTGAAACTTCTTTTACAAAACAATTTGGCGGATATAAAACACCACCAACGCCTGTCAAAAAATTGTCATATCTTGCATTTTCTTCTTCTATATGCTTTTGCCATTCTCTATACGGAGCAATTTTACCGTTTTTAATTAAAACTCTGTGTGCTCTGTGAACTTGAATATCATTAGGATTTGCAATATATGACATATAAAGTTTTTCAAGCCATGTTTTAGGGTAAATTACATCGTCATCTGCCGTCACTATTATTGATTTTGCAAATTCTTTCAGAGCGTACATAATTTTTGTATATGAGCCTATGTCTTTTACAAATCTTATCTCAAGCCCGTTTTTTACAAATTTTGTTATTGTGTAAGGTAAAGTTGATAAATCGTATTCATCGCTTAACCAAAGTATTAGTCTATCAGGTTTAACAGATTGTGTCAAAAGAGAGTATAAAGAAATTTCTAAATCATCAAATCTTTCATCAAAAGAAGTCAAAGAAACTACAATCGGGACATCTCTTTTATATTCATTTATCCCAAGTACATCGCTCATATTATTAGCTTTGTATCTCAGATATGGATTAAACGCAAATCTTAAGTGTATTTTATTTTTGAAAATATTTTTAAGCATTTCTCAACCTATGTATTATTATGCTCTCTTTTGGAGTATTATTTGTAGGCTCATCTGTCTTAAGCCTGTCTGCCCACTCTAATATTCTTTTTTCTGCTCTCGTAAGCTCTATATTTGATAAATTAAAAAAACTCATATATATAAGCCAAGGTGTAAAATCCGTACCTTGAAGAGCATTCTCTATATCTTTACCTTTTATTTCGGGAGCTATTTGATTTTTCCCGAGAAGCCTATATATACCCTGTTCTACGAATTTATCAAAAGCCTCAGCTTTATTAAGATTAAAAGTTTCCACAAGTTCTTTTTTTACCCTGTGATAACTCATATCATAATTTATATTTTCTAAATAATCATCTTGTAAAAATCTCGTTTTTTCTTCCAATTCAAAACCTAACCTTACGGAAAACTTTAAACCTCTGATAATTCTTGTCGGATCATCAATAAAGCTATCTTTGTGCAAAATTTTTAAAAGTTTCTTTTCAATATCACTACATCCGTCAAAATAATCAATAATTTCCCCGTCAGTTGTTCGTTTTGCCATTGCATTTATTGTAAAGTCACGCCTTCGAAGATCGTCTTTTAGCGAACATCCGATTTTTGTCACTTTTGGCAAATGTCCTTTTCTCGGATATTCTTCAATTCTTGTTGATGCAATATCTATTTCGTTTCCATCATCGATAACCCTTACGGTTCCAAAATCAGGATTTGTTTTTATTACATTCAATATTTTAGAAAACTCTATTGCATCTCCTTCATAGCAATAATCAGTGTCAAAGCTTGCGACACCAAGTATTTCATCACGAACAACACCGCCTACAAAATATAAATTTTTATCCTTGAGAGTCATTTTTTATCCTCTTATTGTGAATTAATGATGAAACAAAAGCGCTGAGGATAAAAATCAACCCTAAGGTTCCTGTTACAACTTCAGGAATTTCGTGGAATGTGGTTACAAACATCAAAATTGCAAGAGTTCCTATTGCCCAATGAGCGCCATGTTCCAGGTATAAATACTGTGCCAGCGTTTTCTTTTCAACAAGCATTATTGTCAAAGACCTTACAAACATTGCACCTATAAATAAACCGATTGTGATAATTAAAATATCCTTGCTAAGCGCAAAAGCACCTAAAACGCCATCTAAAGAAAATGATGCATCAATAAGTTCCAAATACAAGAAACCTACAAGTCCTGAACATTTTACCGCATCTGCACAAACCTTAGCTCTTTCTTCCTGCCTTCTTTCAAGCCATTCAGCAAGTCCGTCTATCAACAAATAAGTTATTATACCTGATACACCTGACATAAACACAGAAACTCTCGCATCAGGGGCAGTCTTTAGCATTAACAATCCCAAGCAGCATAATGTAGTGATTGTACAAAGTCCTCTTACCTTATGAAGTTTTTGCATATTTTCTTCTAAAAAAACAATCCAGTGAACCTTTTTGTTTTTTTCAGTAAAATAGTCCAAAAACAACATAAGTAAAAATGCTCCGCCAAAAGTAACTATTGGCGCGTGAGCAAGTTCTAAATAATGAGCATATTGGTCGACATCATTAAATGCCATATTGAGAACTGATGATATATTTACACCGGCAAATATTGCAACAACAAGAAGCGGGAATAAAAATCTCATACCAAATACTGCTATTAAAATACCCCAAGTTATAAATCTGTGACGCCATTTCTCTGACATACCTTCAAGTTTCATTGCATTGACGACCGCATTATCGAATGACAAGCTTATTTCTAAAAGAGCAAGAACAAGTGCTATAAACACACAAGTTAAACCCGTTCCCGAGTGAACATGTTCACCCCAAAGATACGCACCAGCTAAGCCAAATATTGTTACTATATATGAACCAAAAAAATAGTGAAACATTTTATTCTCCCTTATCTTTCAATGCTCATTATATTATATACATTTTTTAGTGTAAATAAAAACCTCTCATTATTTTGAGAGGTCTTTATTTTTTTATTCTCTTATTGATTTTGCCGTCAAATAAGTGAAGAAATAAATCGTATAACCACTAATTATTGATATTATAAATGTTGCAATTGCCAATCCAATAATTCCGATAAAGCTTAAAAGAGCAATTAAAATTGTTCCGAGAATTCCTGTTAGAATAGAAAGAACCACAAATAAAATAACACTCAGAGTATAGTGCTTAAAGTCTTTCCTTATCATGTTTGTAGCATTTCTAAATTGCAAAAACGAACTAAATTTTTCAGTTGTTGCAAAAATATAACAGAAAGCAAGTGAATAATAAGTTACAACTAATACTGCTACTGCAACTACTATTCCAACAAGAATGGCTCCTATACTAACTGCATTTATAAGACTAAAAATAATAGCTGAAAGCATTGCAGTAAGAACAATTACTAATCCGAAAATCAATGACATAAAAATCACTGAAATAGCAAGTTTAAATCCTAGTACAAAATTAGTTTTTATATTCAAAAAAGGTATTACAAAATTTTCTTTTTGTTCTACAAAAGCTTTTACACAAGACATTCCATATCCGCTTGGAATAAGCATTAAAATTGCGCCGACAAAAAATATTAACAAATATTTTATTGACGGCATTGTATTTGGCATTGGTGCCAATGTATTAGCATAATTTGATATAAAGTTTGCAATAAAAGCCACACAAGCATATGTCATAGCTTTTTTTACAAACATATTATCTTTAAACATAAAATTAAAAGCTTCTTTCATACTTCTCTCTCCTTTTTTAAAATAGATTTAAAAGGTTAGGATATAATCCTAACCTTTTAATGATTCTATTAATTTTTTTATTACATCTTCTTGAGCAGTAATTTCTTCTATTCTTGCATTAGTTTGTTCAACGAGTTCTTTTGGAGCATTAGCAACAAACTTTTCGTTTTTCATTCTGCCTTGAAGTGAATTCTTCTCATTTGTAAGTTTTTCAAGTTTCTTTTCTTGTCTTTTTACTTCTGCATCCAAATCAATCAAATCAGCTAGCGGAACTATCAATTTTGAAGTTGATACAACAGCAGTTGCCGATTTTGGCGGAATAGGTGCATCAGGATTTTCATAAGTAATATTATTAACCTTAGCAAGCCTGTGAATGTATGATTCAATTGAGTTAAAGATTTCTTTTTCTCTGCCTTCTGCCCTAATTTCGACATCAACAGTTGCAGAAGTAGAAATATTAAAACTTTGTCTCACATTCCTTAAAGATGTAATAGTATCAAATACCATTTTCATTTCTTCAGCTTCCTTTGAATAAGAAAGCTCATCTTTATAAATAGGATATTCAGCTATTATAAGTGCTGAAGTTTCCTTCTTACCTTGCATCAATTGCCATACATATTCCGTAATATGAGGCATAATAGGATGAAGCATTCTGAGCGACATGTCAAGAACATATCTTAAAACTCTTTGAGTATTAAGTTTAAGCTCACTGTCTTGAAGCTGAATTTTTGCAATTTCTACATACCAATCGCAATATTCAGAGCGGAAGAAATCGTACAGAGTATGCGCAATTTCACCGATCCTATATTCTTTCATATTTTCATTAACAAGTTTAGCTGTTTCGTTCAATTGATTCAAAATCCACTTATCAACAAGAGTTAGTTTATCCTTATCTATCGGCTTGTCATCAACCCCTTCAAGATTCATTAATACAAATCTTGAAGCATTCCAAAGTTTATTTGCAAAATTTCTTCCGTATTCAAATCTTTCGTCAGAAATCTTGATATCTTGACCGCCATATGTACAAAGTGATGTCATTGTAAATCTCAAAGCATCACAGCCATATTTATCAATAATTTCAACAGGGTCAATAGTATTACCTTTAGACTTAGACATCTTTTGCCCTTTTTCATCTCTTATAAGACCGTGAATATAGACATCTTTAAATGGAGCTTTACCCGTAAACTCCAGTCCCATAGTTATCATTCTTGCAACCCAGAAAAATATAATATCAAATCCTGTCACAAGAACTGATGTCGGATAAAATTTCTTAAAATCATCTGTTTCAGAGTTTGGAAATCCCATTGTTGAGAACGGCCACAAACCTGATGAAAACCAAGTGTCAAGACAATCAGATTCCTGAACATACATATTAGGATCAGGATTTTCTTTTGCTACAACCATTTCTCCTGTTTCTTTATGATAATATGCGGGAATTTGATGTCCCCACCATATTTGGCGCGAAATACACCAATCTCTTATATTTTCCATCCAGCCTAAATAGTTTTTAGTCCATCTTTCAGGGATAAAGTTTATTCTACCGTCTTTAACAGCAGCTATAGCTTCTTTTGCAAGAGGAGCCATTTTTACAAACCATTGTTCTGAAAGTAGCGGTTCAATAGTTGTATTACATCTTTGGCACTTACCTACATTGTGTTCGTGGTTTTTTACTCTAAGCAAGAAGTTATTATAAGAAAGCATTTCAACAACTTTCTTTCTTGCTTCATACCTGTCGAGTCCTTGGTATTCAGGCGGAACTTCAGCACAAGACTTCATCTTTCCTTCTTCGTCAATAACCCAAATCGGCTTAAATCCGTGTCTGTTACCTACTTCAAAGTCGTTAGGGTCATGAGCAGGTGTAATCTTAACCGCACCTGTACCGAACGATTTATCAACATACTCATCAGCAATAATAGGTATTATACGATTTGTAAGCGGTATTAAAACATTTTTACCTATAAGTTCGGAATATTTTTTATCATCAGGGTGAACAGCAATAGCAACATCACCAAACATAGTTTCAGGTCTTGTTGTATCGACAATAATTGCCCCCGGCTCATTAACAAGCGGATATGATATTTCCCACAAATGACCTTGCTCTGTTTCATATTCTGTTTCAATATCCGAAATTGCAGATTGGCAGCGAGGACACCAATTTACAATATATGCACCTTTGTATATCAAACCTTTGTTATATAGTGTAACAAAGACTTCTTTAACGGCATCAGAACATCCTTTATCAAAAGTGAATCTTTCTCTTGAACGGTCAAAAGATGCACCTAACTTTTTCATTTGATCCAAAATTCGGCTTTTGTGCTCATTAGTCCATTCCCAGGTTTTTTCAAGAAATTTTTCTCTCCCCAAATCGTGACGAGTTAGTCCTTGTTTTGCGAGTTGTTTTTCAACGACATTTTGCGTAGCAAGACCTGCATGATCGGTTCCCGGAATCCAAAGAGCTTCATAACCGCTCATTCTGTGATAGCGAGTAAGAATATCCTGCAAAGTTTCATCCAATGCATGTCCCATATGAAGAACACCCGTAACATTTGGCGGTGGAATAACTATTGTAAACGGAGGTTTATTAGATTTAGCATTAGCTTTAAAATACTCACCGTCTTCCCAAAATTTATACATTTTTTCTTCCGTAGATTTTGCATCATATACGGTAGGCAAATCTTCTATTTTTATTTTTTCCATAGTTGCATTTGTTTCCATAATATTTCCTCGCTTCGTGTAATTCAGTTAATTATAAATTACCACAAAAACAGCGGGAAAAAAATTGAATATTTTTTGTTTACAACAATTTATATATTTTGATGCAAAAATCTAAAAATGGTAATTTTTCGGGTATTTCTTTCTCTTTTTGATTGCGATGCAAAAGGAGAAAGAAATACCCAAAAGAAAGAGAAAAACACGCAATCGTTTTCTATGCTCTATCGGGCATTTTTCATGTTCGGCATTCGCCGAATCTCTTACTCGACCTATGGTTACCTTCGGTAACACGGTCGAGGTGCTAAAGTCGTTCGTATGGAACAAAATCTGATTTTAGAAGTTTTTGCATCAAAATATATAAAAGTTTTTTTAGTATATAATTTATTAAGGGGGTATGATATGTACACACTTGTTTACTCAATTACCAATGATGAAAATCCTGATACGGTTTATATAAATCTTACAAATGCTTGCACTAATGCTTGTATTTTCTGTTTGCGCACACAAAAAGATGATGTATGCGGAAAAGAAATGTGGCATGACGATGATTATGAATTTGAGGATATTGTTGAACAATTTAAACGATATTCTCATTGTGCAAAAAATGTTGTATTTTGTGGTTATGGGGAACCTTTTTTGAGAAAAGAGATGATGAAAAAATTCTGCAAATATTTAAGACTGAATTATCCTAAAATAAAAATAAGAGTAAACACAAACGGGCATGCTAATGCCATTTATAAAACCAATGTAGCAGAAGAATTTAAAGGACTTATAGATTCTGTATCTGTAAGCCTAAATGCGCCAAATCAAGATGAATATGAAGAAATTTGCAAGCCTAAGATAAAAAATGCATTTGACTCAATGAAAGATTTTACAAAATGCTGTAAAGATGCAGGAATTGAAATATCTATGAGCATTGTTACAGGTTTTGATAAAATCCATAATATAGATGTTAAAAAATGCGAAGAAATAGCAAATTCTTTGGGAGCAAAATTCAGAAATAGAGAATTTATAACAAACGGATATTAGGAAGAAAAGATGAAAATACAAAATGTACAATCAATAAACTTTGAGGCAAAGCAAAGATTTGTAACATCCGCAATGAGAGAAAATATAAACATTTTGATGAACAAAATGAATGACGGTACTACATACAGTTCAAACGGGGATTTCTTTAAATCAACAATCTTTAAAGAACTGTCAACAAAAAATAACCGTGTTAAATTTCAAGACGGCAGAATATATTTAGGTGATAAATTAAAAAGAAAAGATTTAAAAGGCGAGGCTTTATTTACAATTGGTAAAACAGAACTTGTTATTGACAATAAAACCGGCGAAATTATTGATTATTACAAACCATTTTTTACCAGTTGGAAAACTGTTATGAAAAAAGCCGAAAAGTATCTTGAATTTTTCACAGAAAATTTTGATAATGAAACTCTGGTAAAACAAAAAAAATTATCTATGCAAGGTTTTACAGAACAAGGTCAGAAAAAAATAGAAAAACTTAAGGCAGAGATAAATGGTTAGACTTATACTTGCATCAAATTCTCCCAGAAGAAAAAAAATATTTACCGATATGGGACTTGAATACGAAGTGATTCCATCTAATTATGATGAAAAGATGGATTCAGACGAGTTTAATTATGAAAAAATTGAAGATATCGCTACACAGAAGTGTTTAGATGTATATAGAAGAGTTGATAATAATTCTTTAGTTTTTGCTGCTGATACAGTAGTTGTTCACAGAGGGAAAATATTAGGAAAACCTCATACAAAAGAGCGTGCCTACGAAATGTTAAAAGAACTTTCAGGAGAAACTCATTCTGTGGTGACAGCAATATGTGCAATAAATAAAAAAACAAACAGAGCTGTTACTCTTTCTACAACAAGTTACGTAAAGTTTACTCAATGGTCAGATGAAATGATACACCACTATATAGATAAATATTCTCCCCTAGATAAAGCAGGAAGTTACGGTATACAAGAACTTCCTCCAAATTATATCGATAAATTTGAAGGAAGTTTTGAAAACATTGTAGGTTTATGCCCCGAAGCTGCAAAAACCGTTCTTACTCAGCTTGAGTATCTGTGCTAGGTAATCCCAATGAAATCCTTTTATCTTTAGGATTAAACTTTTCAATTTTAGTATCTATCTTATCGCCTGCAGCAAGTATTTTTCCCGATTTATTCTGATATTCAGAAACTGCAGATTGAGGAAGCAGAGCTTCAACTCCGGGAAGTACCTCGACAAAAGCTCCAAACGGTTTAACTCTCGTAACAACACCCTCTTTTGTGTCACCCTCTTTTAACTCTTCTTCGGCTTTAATCCACGGATCAGGCTCAGTATTCTTTAAGCTTAAGCTTATTCTTTGCTTGTCATAATCGACATCTATGATTTCAACATTAATTTCTTGACCTACTTTTAAGAGATCCGTAGGATGTTCAACCCATTTCCAAGAAATTTGAGAAAGCGGTAGCAAGCAATCAACTCCGCCAACATTGACGAATGCGCCAAAATCAGTAATTCTGACAACTTCACCTTTAACGATTTGACCAACCTCAACTTGTGAAAATACACTTTTTCTTGTTTCTGCCATATTTGTTTCGTAAACTTTTTTGTTGGATAGAATCAAGTTGTTTTGAGATTTATCAAGAGTAAGTATCTTAACCTCAATTTTGTCACCAACATTTGCAACAGTTTCTCTTGCAGTCAATTGACCTTGAGGAATAAAGCCTTGAACACCAGATATATCTACAATCAAGCCGCCTCTTACAACTTGTGTAATTGTAGCAGCAATTGTTTCATCTGCCTCTTTAATTTTTTCAAGTTCCGTCCAAGTATGAGCTGCGGCTACCTTCTTGTATGATAATGTAAACTTACCGTTTTCATCACTTTCTTGCGTGATTAGAAACTCATATTCGGTATTTTTTTCCAAAATATCTTCTACTTTTGCTTTTCTGTCTGCAGAAACTTCGTAAGCAGGAACAAAAGCTGCACTTTTGGAACCAATATCAACAATGGCTCCATCTGATTCGTAAGCACATACAACACCTTTTACAATATCCCCGCGTTTAAACTTGTAATCATACTTCGATAAAAGTGCTTCGAAATCATCGTCTGAATACTTTTCAACCATTCGTATTCTTCCTTTCCTACATGCGACAAGGCTTCTTCGCTCATGTCTTGTAATAAACACGGGTAGATTATAACATATTTTGTGCAAGTCGACAAGAGGTAAGAAAGAATGGCTATAATTTTGCGGAATTGTCTTATTTTATAATTCTCCGATTAAATCGTATTCAGTTGCATCTACTATTTTAATTGACTCAATATCACCCGGAACAACTTGTTTATTAGTATTAATCGTTACAACTCCATCAATTTCTGGGGCATCATATTCGCTTCTTGCAACAACTTCACCATCATCTGAATATGCTTCTATAATACAAGGTATTCTTTTTCCTATAAAACTTCTATTACGCTCTAATGAAATTTTTTGCTGAATTTCCATTAATTTTTTATAGCGTTGGTGAGCAACTTTTTTAGAAACTCTATTTGGAAGAGAGTATGAAGATGTTCCTTTTTCTCTTGAATATTCGAAAATCCCGACTCTATCAAATTTCATATCCTTTATAAATTTAGCCAAATGTTCTATATGCTCTTCTGTTTCACCCGGATAACCTACTATAAATGTTGTTCTTATGGAAACATTCGGAATTTTTTTTCTGATATTTTCTATCATTGGTCTATAGTCAAAAGCAGGTCTATTCATAAGTTTCAATATTTCAGGGTGAGAATGCTGAAGAGGTATGTCGACATATTTGACTACTTTATCTAACCGTGCAATTGCATCAATAAGTTCTTCCGACATTGTTGTCGGATAAGCATACATAATTCTTATCCAGCCAAGACCTTCTATTTTATTAAGTTCTTCCAATAATTTTGGAAGCATTGGCTTTTTGTATATGTCTATTCCATATCCCGTTGTATCTTGTGCTATCAAAATTATTTCTGTAACACCTCTTTTAACTAGTTTTTTAGCTTCAGATATAATATCATCCATTTTCCTTGAATGATAATCTCCTCTCAAGAAAGGAATTACACAATAACCGCATCTGTAATTACATCCGTCAGCTATTTTTATATAAGAGCTTGCCCCCATAGTTATTTGCATGCGTTCAACTTTTTCTGGATAGATATAATTTGGCTTTTCACTAACCTCTACAACATAATCATTGTCAATATTTCTTATAACATTTACTATCTTTGAAAAATCTGTAGCACCGACTACTGCAGCTATTTCGGGAATTTCTTTTTTTAGCTCATCAGCATGTTTTTGTGCTAAACATCCAGTAACAATAACCCTTTTGCCTTTATCTATAAGTTCTAAAATTGTACTAATAGACTCTCTTTCGGCATCACATATAAAAGAACAAGTATTTACTATGACAATGTCTGTTTCATCTTCATTTAATGTAACTTGAAAACCTTCCTCTGAAAGAATTCCGAGCATTAACTCAGAATCAACTAAATTTTTTGCACAACCGTGACTAACCAAAGCAATCTTTTTCATAACTAAAAGTATATCATACAAAAAAACTTCTACACTAAAAGTATGATTTTTGTGTCGGAAACTAATATATTCGTATGATTTTTAATAATTACAAATATTAATTTTTGTAAAGATAATATATAATTGTATTAGTATAATTGACTTTTTGTACAATCCCATTAAAGAAGAGATAAGCAGCTCTATAGTGAGCAAAATAATAATAGGAGACCTACAGTATGGGTATGGCAGCTTCTCAGGCAAGGTATTTAGCACTTGTCGCTCGACAATCAAATTGTGAATACGAAGGACAACAGATAAATCAAGCAAGACTGGCTCTTTCAAATCAGTCTGCAAACTTGTTTAATCAAATGCTTGGTTTAACAGTCCCTGTTCCACCAAGCACACAAGATTTCACTAAGTATCAGTACTCTTTTACAGATGGTGTAAATAATTACACAATTGACAAGTGGAATCAGCTTGCACAGCCTGATAGCGAAGGTTATAACTATGTTGTAGATTACCATTACAAAGCAAATGTCTATACAGGCTCTCAAAAACAAATGAGCGATCCGCAAGTTCAATTCTCGGTTCCGGGAGCTGTAATATCACCTGACTATACTGCAACTGTACATGCTATTCAAGCTGCATTAGAAAATATTAAAGAGAAAACAGATATATATGAGGCTGCAAAATCTGACTATTTGAGTTTACTTGCAAACTCAACAAGACTTGCAACATATAAGGATACTGCTACTTTTACAAAAGTTACTAACTACACGGGTGATGCAGAAAACGGATATACAATAACATACAATTCACCTCAAACCGAAACAATTAACGATGTTGAATACACTTTATATACTGATCCGCAGGACACACAGACAAAGTTCGGAAAAGCAGGGAATACATATTATGTGATTGACGGAACTAATGTGACACCGGTTGACCCTACTCAATATGCTGATGTTATTGCCAGATTGGAACCAACAGCTGACAAAAAGACATTCCAATCATACGCATCAATTCAAGACGAAACTTTAAAATCGAAGATTGCTGATTCAATTGAAGTTTTGAAAAAATGTGACAGCTCAATAGATGCAGCACAAATATTTTATAACGCAGATGATGATGGCAATATAATGCTTGTTACACAAACTGATATTACTAATCTGGTAAGTAAAACAGGCACAGGTACAGCTACAATATTGCCGACTTATCATGTTAATAAAGACGGTACTGAACAAGACAGCTGGCAATCAACAGAACAAGTTGCAAATGATTTGGCTAAGCTTTTAAACGCGCAAGTTGTTGCAAAATCTCAGTTAGATTTAGCAGAACAAGCTTATGAACTTTTAAATGTTCCAAATTATGTAGGTAACAATCAGCTGACTCCGCTGAGTTCACTTACTGATGCTCAACAAGCGGAAATTAAACAGATTATGGCTGATATGGCAGCGGAAAATGTTCAGACGAACTTCGGTAAATATTTTAATCCTGATACAGGTGAATATTACGGGGGAATTTACCAGTTTACACTTAATGGTGTAACATACTACACAACATATGATGACTTGGCTAACTCAGCTATTAACGGAAAAGGTATAAACAATATAGATGATCAGCCAAGACTTCCTTATTACAGAGCTGATTATGTTTCAAAAGAAATCAAAAAACAAGAAAAAGCTATTCTTGAAACTGATGCTCAAGGCAGATTCTCTTCTGTCAGATTTAGTGATGATACGATTAAATACTCCCTTAATGTTGAAACAATAACAGACGATAAAGCCTATCAAGACGCAATGAATCAATATTATTATGAATCAGCTAAATATGACAAGATGATACAAGATATAAATGCAAAAACTTCTGTAATTCAGATGGAAGATCAACAGTTAGAATTACGATTAAAGCAGTTGGATACAGAAAGAAATGCTTTAACAAACGAAATTGAAGCAGTTTCTAAGGTTGTTAAAGATAATGTTGAAAAATCATTCAAAACATTTAGCAACTAATAATATAGCAGCATAAATATACATTACTCAAAAAAGAAAGGAAGCAATAAGAGAAAAGTAAACAGGTTTAAAAAGATGAATATTAAAATCACTTATTAACTTATTAACTTATTCGCTTATTCATTTAAAGAAAATGTCTTACAAAAATGATAGTTACTTAGTAATAGCAAACAGATTCGGTTCAGCATCATCTGATGCGAAAGTTATGTTATACGAAACATATGACAGACTAAGAGATTTGACCGTATCAGGTTCAGCAAGTTCAGGAACAGGTTTTGAAGCAGCAGGTGGTTTCTTATATCAACTTGCAAGCTTATTCGCTCCGTCCGCTTTTATGACAACAATGGGCGGTACTACTGCAATGAATATTCCTGGAACATCATATTGGAACAAATATACCGGTGGCACGGGTGGACTTACAGGAACTTATTCCTCTTTTGGAGTAAATTCTCTTGGTAACTATTCAGGCTTTCCAAGCGGTTACGCTGCAAATTTAGGATATCGACAAAGCGGATATACAACAGGCGGAGCTTCTGCAATTGGAGATTTATTAACAGGTTTTGGTTCCTCTGACGGTCAAGCAACAGGTTTTGCATCAGGAATCGGAAGTATTGCAGACATCGCAAGCACCGCTGCATATGGAATAGGAACAGCAAACGGCTATGGAATTGGCGGTAAGAATATCGTTATGCCTCTTGCCGGAATTATTTCGGGATGGGGCGGCATAATGACAGCAGCAGCACCTTATTTGGGAGAATTTGGTTTGCCTGCAGTTGTAATGGGTAATTTAATGCAAGGTACGACTTCTGCAGCGCTTTCTGCTTATCAAGCAGTATCAAGTAACATTGTTGCAAATGCTGATACAATTCTTTCACAAAAAGTAGCAAACATTGAAACGGTTGTAAAAATGTTAGATACTCAAAGTGATGTTGTAAGAAAAATGCTTAAAGATGATATTGAATCTGCAAGCAAAGATATTCAAGATTTATAATAGTTAAAATATTACATATTATTTACACGGGAAATAGAGAAAAGAGATGCAAAGACGAACTTTTTACAGAACTATGCTTGACATATTTTTAGGAAATGCTGTTGTTAAAGCGATAATTTCTTGTGTAAAATTTTGTAACGAACAGCGATATTATAATAATAAAGAATTAAAGTTTTTTGAAAATATGCCGATAGATAATTTAGGAAACAATCCTTTTTATCAAAAAAAGTTTATATTTGATACGAAATCAATTAGTAAGGCTGGTCTAAAATAAAATGTTAACAAATGTAACAAACATGTCAAAAATAGGGCAATTATTGAAGATTACATGTTTTATAATACATGTAGGCTCAGATCGTGTAGGAGAAATAGCTTATGCGTGAAGAGATACAAGATAATGTAAAACGGTTAGTGAATTTTCTGAATTTTGCGCGCTCATTCTTCAAACGCAAAAATCCTCTAAAGGCGCTAGCTATAAGCCTTATCTCAAGCCTAAAGGACATGCTTACCATAAGACAAAAACTTAAAATGGCTAAGTACAGGGTTACATATCACCAACATCAGCTTCACAAAATGGAAAGTTTGATAGCAGAAAGTAACGAACACACATTCCTGAAAGGCAAAAACTTAAACGAAACAAGATAAAGGAAACGATTATGGGATTAATTGCCTCAAGTTTCAGAATGATGTATCTGACAGCGTACAAAATATCGCTGGAATCAAAGATTCAATGGATTGCTTCCGCAAAGATGGAATTGGTAGCATCAGCAGACGAGATAATGTCTTTAGGGAACGATTTGGATCCTGAAAATCCTGCCGTTAAGCAGATGGAAGCCCGAAGGGATAAACTTGTAGTCCTTGAAAAGAAATTGGATTTGCAAATGCAGGAATACCAGAATAGACTCAAGATGGTTGATGCAGAACTTCAATCAGCTCAGGGAGCTGTTGATTCAGCTATACAAAGATCTTTCTCATATAACTTCGGTTAGAAGAAATTAAATAAGATGCAATAATGAGTAAAAACAGGCACTAATAGTGTCTGTTTTTATATATTATTCAATGTTTTAACTATGGAAAATTTTATATGAACTTTGATTATGGTACAATATATGTGACAATGAAATGAGGACATATGAGCGTTAATCAATTACTTAAACCTGTAACATTAGAGTATAAAAAAAATATTAATATAGGCGGATGCGACTTAGTTGAATTAGCTAAAAAATACGGAACTCCTCTCTATGTAATTGATGAGAGCACTATTAGAAGCATATGCAAAGATTATAAAGAGGCTTTTAAAGATTATAACAATATAAAAATGATGTACGCATCAAAAGCACTTTGTACTATGGCAACTTCTAAAATTCTATCCGATGAAGGTTTTGGATTTGATGTAGTTTCTGCGGGTGAGATTTATACTGTATATAAATCAGGCACCGATATGTCGAAAGTACTGTTTAACGGGAATAACAAGTCAAGACGAGAAATAGAATTGGCTATAGATTTAAATGTCGGAAGATTTTCTGTAGACAATTTTTATGAGGCAGAGCTTTTAAATAACATTGCTGATGAAAAAGGTGTAACAGTCGATATTTTATTGAGAATTACCCCAGGAATAGAATGTCACACACACAATTATATTCAGACAGGTCAAATCGACTCTAAATTCGGATTTGACTTGGTACAGATTGATAAAATTGTTGAGATTATTAACACTGAATATAAAAATCTTAATTTAAAAGGACTTCATGCACATATAGGCTCACAAATATTTGAGCTTCAATCTTTTTATGATGAAGTAGAAATTTTAGTAAAAGAAATTGCAAGAATAAATGAAAAATTTAGCCTAAAACTGGACGAAATGAATATTGGAGGCGGTTTAGGCGTAAAATACACAGAAAAAGATGAACCTCCTAAAGTCTGCGATTTAGCAAAAGTTGTAACGGATGCTATGCATAAATATTCGGTAGATATTCCTACAATATATTTGGAACCTGGAAGAAGTATTATATCAACCTCAGGTGTAACACTTTATACCGTAGGCTCTTCAAAACTTGCATCGAACGGACATAAATATTTTGCCGTTGATGGCGGTATGGCAGACAACCCGAGACCAAGTATGTATCAGGCAGAATATGCAGCAGAAGTTGCCAATTATTCTGATGCAAAAAATAGGGAAAAAGAAAAACTTACACTTGTTGGAAGATATTGTGAAAGCGGAGATATTTTGATTAATGAAATTGAGCTTCCAAAGCTTGAAACTGGAGACATTCTCTGCATATACAACACAGGAGCATACAATTATTCAATGTCATCAAATTATAACAGAGTGGAAAAACCAGCAATGGTACTTGTAAATAATTCACAATCTGATATGATAGTATATAGAGAAACATTAGAGGATTTGATCTCCCACGATAGCATTCCCGATAGGTTGAGAAAGTAATGACAGAGCATATTATGACATTATTTCAGAGTATTTTGCGCCCGATAGAATGGTCGCTTACTTGGATTAACATACTAGAAGTGCTTTTAATTGCTTCTGTTCTGTATCTTTTTTACAGGAAATTTATAAGAAACACTCAATCGGAAAAACTTGTTAAAGGTTTGTTTATACTTGTTTTTCTATGGATTTTAAGCGAAATACTAACTCTTATCAATTTAAGAATTTTGGGCTTGTTTTTAAAAGGACTCGTAACATTTGTTTCTCTTGGACTAATTGTTATTTTCCAACCTGAATTAAGAAGATTTTTGGGCTATTTAGGACAGCCGGGATTTATCGGAAGGACTCTGTTTAGCAGAGAAAACTCTAATAAAAAAGAAACAAACACAGATATAATAAAAGAAATTATTGAATCAGTAAAATATTTAACCAAAACTAAAACAGGAGCATTAATTGTATTTCAAAAGGGGCCGAATACAGCATTATACTCCGATGTTGGAACAAAAATTGATGCAATTATTTCTGCAGAGTTGATATTAACTATTTTTCACCCCAATACCCCGCTTCACGACGGAGCCATGGTTATTGATGGTCACAAAATTCATTCAGCAGGTGTTTTACTTCCGCTTACGGAAGATCCAAAGTTAAGTTGGAAGTACGGAACAAGACACAGAGCTGCTATAGGTATGTCAGAAGTTTCGGATGCAGCAATACTAGTTGTTTCAGAAGAAACTGGTGATGTTTCCGTTTGTATGGACGGTATGCTCAAGAAATACGAAGACCTAATGACACTAAAAGCTGATTTAGAGGCAATTTTGGGTGTTAAAAAGGTTGAAGAAACAGAAGAAGAAAAACACAAAAATTTGTTTGATAAATTGAAAAGAAAGTAATATAAATGTTTTTTCAAAAAAAGAAGATTGAACCAATCAAAAAAACGAAAGCACAATTAACAAAAGAGTACGGAATGCGTGCACTATTTATTACATTAGGTGCTTTTATTACGGCTGCCGCATTAGAAACTTTCTTACTTCCAAATAACATCATTGACGGCGGTGTTATCGGTATTTCTATGATGGTTCACTATATTACAAAATGGAACTTAGGTTTGCTAATTTTTTGTATTAACATACCTTTTATTGTACTTGCATTTAAGAAAATGGGGTATAAGTTTATAATAAATACTCTTTTTGCTACCGGTATGTTAGCTATTGCGACAAATGTATTTAGCGGTTTTCATGTTACTGAAGATTTAATACTATCAGCAATCTTCGGAGGTATAATTCTCGGTTTCGGAGTAGGATTAATTCTCAGAAACAACGCGTCTTTAGATGGAACCGAAATGCTTTCAATCATTTTGGCAAAGAAGCTTAAAATAATTTCTGTAGGCGAACTTTTAATGGGAATTAACTTATTTATATACATAGGTGCTGGCTTTTTGCTTGGTTGGGACAGAGCTTTGTATTCAATCATTACATATTACATAGCCTCAAAAGTTATAGATGCTGTAATGGAAGGCTTGGATAAATCAAAATCCGTTAGAATTGTTTCAGAGCACTACCGTGAAATCGGGGAAGCTATTATGAAAGAACTTGATACAAGTGTCACTTATATGCGCACAATGGGCGGATATTCCCGGCAGGAGAAAATTCTTACTTTTTGTGTCGTAAATAAATTTGAAATGGCAAAATTAAAAGAGGTTGTGCACTCATTTGATCCTAAAGCATTTATTGTTACTGAAGATGTTCATGAAGTTGAAGGTGTAAGAGTAAAAAAACACAAGTAACTTAGATATTGTATGCAATAAATCTGCAAAGTTCTATAATAATTTCGGGGTAACAACCCAAAATTATTGTAATTATTGCTGAGGTAATCAACACAAATTTTTGTGAAAAGGAAGGTTTTAGCTTTTCTATATTTGTATTTTTATCCTTTTCATCAAAAAGAGGAAGAAGAATTTTTAAATAATAGAAAAGAGCCACTACCATTAAAAGGAGTAGTGCAAGCAGGAAGGGAACAAATATAAAACCTGAGTTTACAATTGCTGTAAACAAATATATTTTAGCGATAAACCCGGATGTAATAGGGATTCCTGCCAGTGCTAAAATGGAAATTGCATAAGCTCCAGCTAAACCATGATTTTTATGAAAATATCCTGCAAAATCACTCACATTCATTTTATTTGAGTCACCATATACATTTAAAAATGCAAAAGCACCAATATTCATAATTGTATAACATATAAGATAAAAAATTACTGTAGACAAATTATAAACAGAAACCAACCCAGCTGTTAAAAAAATGTAAGATGAATTTGCTGCAGCAGAACAAGCAAGTATAACTTTTACATTTTTTTCTCTTATAGCATAAGTGTTAGCCCAAAATGCAGTCAATATAGAAGAAAGAGCTATAACGAATGTCAGCTCAAAACTGTTACTTAGAGGGAAAACAAGAAGTCTGCACAAAATTCCAAATGTTGCCAGCTTTGGAATTGTTGACAGAAATGCAAGAATAGATGTTTCACATCCTTTATATACATCTGCAATCCAATTTGCAAAAGGAAACACAGCAAGTTTTGATACAAGCCCAAGAACTATCATTATAGAAGCGGTTGAGTACAAAATAGAGGTATCCTGTTCTGTTATATAAGAATATATTTCTGTAAAATTCAAACTTCCTGTAACACCATAAAGATAAGATACGCCAAACAAAAAAACTCCGGTCGATACAGCTGATGTTATTAAGTATTTAAAGCTTGCTTCTTTTGAGTGATAACCTTTTGCGCATGCTATAAGAAAATAACTTGAAAATCCTAAAACTTCCATTGAAACAAAAAGCGTTAAAAAGTCATTAGCTGAAATTACACTCATTGCCCCAAATATTGCTGAAAGTAAAATACCGTTGATGGTATGAGCATTGCTTTTTTGTGACTTGATGAGATTTTTAGTTAAAAGAGCAACAAAAAACCCGCACAATAAAATTAAGAAATCAAAGAGCAATGTATAACTATCTGACATTATAGAGTTTCTAAAGCCAAAATATTGAGGTTCAACTTGAACTGTAGATAAAAATACAATAGAAATTGATATTCCTACTATAGAAATTATTCTTGCCAATTTATATAATCTTGGTGACAACACCATTCCCAATACAAATTGAAGGATTATAAAAAATCCTAATGAAACCTGTGGCAGCAGTATGTTAAATATATCATTAATCATTTTATCCACCTATAATTCCCAATAGTACATTCGGGAACAAACCGAATATAAATAAACCGGCAAGAATTGAAGCTAATACTACAAATTCATGAACTGTTATGTCATTAATTTTTTCATCAGTTGTTACTTCTCCGTAAAAAGATTTATGCAAGAATTTCAGCATATAACAAGAACTTAGAATTAACAAAGGCAAACTCAATACCGCAGCCAGTCTTACTATTATTGATAGCTCAGAATTCATAACACCTACTATTGTTAAGATTTCACTAACAAAAGGCGCAAACAGGGGAACTCCTATTGATGCAAGTACAATTAACACTGCAAAACCAAAAAGTCTTGGCATAAAAGTTGCAACACCAGAAAGAACATCTATATCACGAGTTTTATATCTCAAATACACAATTCCAACAATCATAAATAACCCGCAGGTCACAAGTCCATGAGCAACCATATGAAAGATTGACGCTTTTAAGGCTATTGACTCGCAAGCCGCTATACCCAATAAAATCAAACCCATATTTGAAATACTTGAATATGCAACAATTCTCTTTATATCTTTTTGAGCATATGTTACAAAAGCAATATATATAATATTTATTAGAGCCAAAATAACTAACACTAGCGCAATTTTAGCAAATGCATCAGGAAGAGTTTTATAGTTAAATCTAAAAATGCCATAAGCACCTGTTTTTAGTAAAACTCCTGACAAAATCATGCTAACCGGTGTTACTGCATTTGTATGTGCATCAGGAAGCCATGTATGTAAAGGAACTATAGGAAGTTTTACACCAAATCCGATAAGCAAACAAACGGATATAAAAAGTTGTATTTTTAAAGGAATAGAAGTGGATGTTATATCACTAAAAGTTGCAGTAAGAATACCGTTTGCCACAAAATTGTAATGATGAAGTAAAAGTATTCCGAGAAGCATAAACATACTGCCCAAAAAAGTAAACAGAATAAATTTCATAGCAGAATTTTTTGCTTTTGTCCTTTCCTCTCCCCTTTGACCATAATCTCCGCCTATCAAGAAATATGCAGGAATCATCTCCAACTCCCAAAATAAGAAAAACAGAAACATGTCGTTTGCGGTAAAAATTCCCAATATTGCAGACTCTAAAATAAACAACATTGAATAGTAGAATTTATGGTTTTTCCTTATAACAAATTTACTTGAAATCGATGCAATTAAAAATATAAAAGAGGTTAATACAGTAAGAATTATAGATATAGCATCAATTTTGAAAGCAAATTTTATCCCGAGCGATTGTATCCAATCCATACCCCAAAAACTTATTTGAGATAAGTATGGATTATCAGTATTAAAGAAAGCAAGCATAACAAGTGTATACAAAAAGTGAAAAGAAAAAATCCCTTTTGCAAACCTTCTTACAATTATTTCATTTGAAATCATAAATGGCGATATGATTATCAATGAAACAACCATCGGCATAAATACTAAAAACGGTATTGATAAAATTGTATCCATATTTTTCCCCTGTTACTCAATTTGACCTATGATAAAAGTGTATGAAATTATTACCAGCGTTATTATAGCTGTTATTATAATAAAACCATACGCATTGTAGTTCTGAATATTTCCGCTCTGCAATCGTTTATCTGTTTCCGATAACAATTTTGATGTATCTGATGTTATACCAACAGATTTATTCATTATGTTTTCTTCAATCCAATTCGAAGTCTTTACGCATAGTTTAGAAATACATAAAATTGGTTTATAGTTTCCAAACAGTCTTGTTTCTATAATATTTAAACAATTAGCGGTATATTCAAAAATCTTGGGTATTATTTGATTATTTAATTTTTCAGCAATTTTGGGAGTTGTTGATAATTTTTCAAGCAATCCTTTTTTATATAAAAGTATTGCTAATAAAATTCCGCCAAAAGCGGCTACAATTGGCTCAGAAATGTGGTATGTTCCTCTTAAAAAAACATATAACAAAACATTCATAAATATAAGTATCAAACTTGAAATTTCCGTTAAACCAAATGATTTTTTATACTCACACTCTTTTATCGTAATAAATACAAATCTTGCAATATAATAAGCTGATACAAATACTGCAAATAGAAATATGTAACCTAGAATTTTGTCCATTCCAAATGTTGTATAAATAATTTCTTTTGCACCTACTCCTGACAATATTAGTCCCGCAAGGCTCAATGCCCCAACTACCATCAATACTAATGATGTATAAGAGATTTTTTTATTATCAGGTATCAATATAAATAACATAGACTTAATAAAAGCGTGCACTACAAGAAGAATAATAGCAGCTTTTATACTTTCTAACCCAAGAGCTGCAAACATCAAGCCAAGATTAGCAGATGTAGAATATGCCAAAATTTTCTTAGGATGAATTTCTATTGAGGCAAGAATTGAGCATACCAATGTCGTTAAAACACCTAATACTAAAACTATCTTCATCAAATGCTGATTGAGTGTAAAAAACGGCATTAGCCTAATTATCAAATATACTCCCAAAACAACAAGAGTTGCTGAGTGAAGTAATGCACTTACAGGAAGTCTGGCCTCCATTGCATCCTGAAGCCAAGTGTAAAAAGGAAACTGTGCAGATTTTACCGCTGCTGCTATAATAAATAAAAAACAAATTCCGATAAAAACTTCGTACGGTGCGTAAGCTAAAGTAAGTGTTGAAATTGCATTCATATCATCCAGCGCCAGCGACACAAAATTATGATTTTGTGCGTAACTGTACATGAAATACTGCACTAAAATTATTCCACCAATAAGCGCTGTATCTCCAATTCTATTAATTATAAATACTCTCTTTGAAGCATCGGATTTAATTGGATTAGAATACTCAAAACCAATCAGAAGATAAGAAATAATTCCCGTTAGTTCCCAAAATACATACATTTGAATTAAATTCGGACTAAAAAGAACTGAACCCATTCCAAAATTAAACAGGTTTAAAAGCGCAAAAAATCTGTATTTTTTCTTTTCGTCTTTCAAATTGTATATTGAATAAAGCTGCACGGCAAAACTTATTATAAAAAGAATTAAAGCCAATATAAGCGATAATTTATCAGCTCTCAAACCAATATCAATTATATAATTTTCTATTTTTATAAAAGGCTGTACCCACTCAACAGCGGTTTTTAAATGAGCAATTGAAGCTAAAGAAGTAAAAATTCCAAATGCTGATGACACAAGAGTTAGCAAGTAAATTATTTTTTCATTAACATAAACGGAAAAAAATCTCCCGCACATTATTATCAAAAATATCCAAAGCGGTATTAATAGCATTAAAGATATGTTATCTATAATAATATTTTCCATTTATCTTACCCTATAATTCACTGTATTTCTCAATATTGTTACTCTTTTTCTTTTGATACATCAAATAAAAGATAAAGAGTGCTACCGCCAACTCTACTGCACCAATCCCGACATAGAAAAGTGCTATTATATATCCGTGAAAATTAACTCCGTCACAAAAAGTTCCGAATGTTACAAAGTTTATATTAATTCCCGTAAGCATAAACTCGATTGCAATTAATACTTTGATAACATTTTTTGCGAGCATTGAACCCAAAAGTCCTACTACAAACAGAAAGAGCCCAAGAAATAAGTAATGATACATTCCAACCATATCTTTACACCCCCTTCTTTCTATACATTGTCAATCCTGCAATAACTACTGTTAACAACAGCGACACAAGTTCAAATGCCCAAACATAGTTTATAAAAATACCTTTTGCAAAAGAAGATATTACTTCATATGAGTTAGATTTAACAAGTCCAACTATATTAAATGTTTCAGGCAGCATTGAAACTGACATCATAATTACATACACAAATCCTAAACAAAAAATAAGTGATGCGAGTATCGTTGCGTATTTTAGAGTAAATTCGCATTTAGAGCATTTACCCCCAAACATTATAGATAAGCCTATGATTATAGGCACTGCAAATCCATATATTGCCGCCTGAATAATAGCATTATATTCAGAACCCAAAAAGTAAAACAATAATCCGGCAGAGAAAAATACCATTACAGAAGATAACAATGAATAAATAATGTTTTTTAAAAACATTGTTAAAAATGCAAAAACTATCAGAATAAAAGATGCTATATAAAATAAAACAGGGTTACTAATCATCTGCACCTCCTGTGTATATAAGCTGCAATTCATCTTTATTTTCTGTTCCAAGTTCGTATTCATTGGTCATTTTTATTGCACTTTTGGGGCAATAATACATACAATTTCCGCAAAATATACACTTTTCAAGATTAAAATTATAGGAAACAACTTTTCCTGATTCATTTTTTGTATAATTTATAGCACCTGACGGACAAACTTTTTTGCAAACACCGCACCCGACACATCCGCTAACTTCTAATTTGCCTCTAAAATTATTATTCAATTCGCGTTTCTTTTCAGGATACTCAAGAGTAACCGGATGCATAAACAGATGCTTAAAAACCGTTAATAAACCTAACATCAAAGCCTTCACAGAGCACCTCCCGACAAGAACTTATAAACTACCATAAAAAATAGATTCAAAATTGATAACGGAAGCAAAAGCACCCAAGAAAATTTTAATAAATCGTAAGGCGCCAACCTCGGCAAAGTTGCCCGAATCCAAATTATTCCAAAAATTATCAAACTCGATTTCAAAAATAACCAAAAAGCTTGCTCAAAATATACAAAAATTGTTGCCAAATGACTTTCTCCAAATATCATATGACTTAAATATCCTCCAAATGGTGACAAATAACCACCCAAAAATAGAATTGAAAGAAACATAGCATTTGCAAAAAGCATAGTATACTCGCTCAGATAAAATATAGCAAATCTCATGCCGGAATACTCTGTATTATATCCGCATATCAGCTCACTTTCAGCCTCAGGTAAATCAAAAGGGCATCTGTTTAACTCTGCTAAAATACTTATGAACATAATTCCAAACCCCAATATACAAGGTATAATAAACCACCCAAATATTCCTTTTTGAGAGTATTGTGCAAGAGTAATCCCTGTCAAATTCATTGAGGAAGATAATGTTACTATTCCCAATATAACAAATGTTATAGGAAGCTCATAGCTCAATACTTGCGCCACATTTCTCATTCCGCCAAGCAATGAATACTTGTTATTACTTGCCCAACCCGCTAGAAATATACTTAGTACAGGAAATGCCGCTAATATAAGGTAAAGGATTACATTAGTGGAAGTATTTACAAAAGTAAATTCAGAGCTATACGGAATGATGCCTAAAGCCGTAACAACAGGAATAAATACAAGTATTGGCGCAAGATTATATAAAAATTTGTCTGCGCCTGACGGAGTAATATTTTCTTTACACAAAAGTTTGAAGGCATCGGCTAAAGTCTGCAAAACTCCCCAATACCCTACTCTGTTGGGTCCTTTCCTTTGTGTAAAATACCCGAGAAGTTTCCTCTCCACCAAAACAAGAACCAAAACTACCACTAATAATGCAAGAGCAATTATACAAAAAGGTATTACATAATAAGTAATATCTCCAAAAAGTTTCGAAATACCGTGTCGTGATAAAAACTCTATATATAAGAAGTAAAGATAATTCATTATTTATCTACCTCCGGCAAAATAATATCCAAAGATCCCGCAATAGCAATTGCATCATTAATATAGTTTCCGACAAGTAATTCCCTTAAAAGATTTACCGAATAATAAGAGCCTGTTCTCCATTTTAGCCTGTATGGAATCTCACTTCCGTCTGACATAATATAACAAGATGCCAAACCTCTAGGAGCTTCAATTTCATTATAGTATTCCCTTTGCGGCAGTTTAAGTGTCAGTGGATTTATAAGAATCTGTCTGAGTGCATCAAAGCTTTTTATTTTATCTAATGCTTGCTCAACTATTTTAATACTCTCTCTCATCTCCAAAATTCTTGCTTTGTATCTTGACCAAGCATCACAATCATTTAATATAACTGTTTCAAATTCAAAACCTTGATATAGTTCGCTATTTTGTCTCAAATCATAATCAATACCGGATGCTCTTAAATTAACACCTGTTATTGAGTAGTTTTTAGCCATATCAGGAGTTATAATACCTTTCCTTTTTGTTCTTGAAACAAAGATAGGGTTTTCGGTTATAATTCTTTCATAATCATCTATTTTAGATGGAAGGATTTTTATAATTTCTTCTATGTCTTCTAAAAAATCTATATCGTGTCTTACTCCGCCAAAAACAAAATAATTGTACATCATTCTCTGTCCAGTAAGGCGCTCAAAATACCTTAAAATCATTTCTCTTTCTCTCATAGCATAGAAAAATGGTGAAACAGCTCCCAAATCCATAAGGAACGCGCCTACCCATAATAGGTGGGAAGCAATCCTATTGAGTTCTAATAACATCACCCTTATTATTTTTACTTTTTCCGAAAGTTTTACATCCATAGCTTTTTCTACCAAATCAACTAACAGATATGAGTAGAAAAAACCTGCAAGATAGTCTATTCTGTCCACAGTTGGAAGATACTGAATATATGTCATATTTTCAGCCATTTTTTCCATACCGCGGTGCAAGTAACCTACATCTGGTTCACAAGATATAATTTTTTCTCCGTCAAGTTCAAGCAGCAGCCTTAAGACACCATGAGTGGATGGATGCTGTGGGCCAAGGTTTAACTTAAATGTCGTTCTCGTTTTCATTCCAAGCAATCCTCATATCTGTTTGAACATAATCTTTTCTCAAAGGGTACCCCTCCCAACTTTCAGGAAGATATAATCTTTTGAGATTTTTGTTGTTTACAAATTTTATTCCAAAGAGATCATATATTTCATTTTCATCAGCCTGAGCAGATTTAAAAATATCAACAACACTCTCAGCATCTCCTTGAGAAATTATCGATATACAGAAATCTTCTTCATTTATTGTTGAATAAAGCCTATATATTAATTCCACACCGACATCTTTTCCCCAATCAACGGCAGTGATACTTTTTAAAATATCAAAAGAATATTCTGATACAACATATACAAGAGCATCATGCATACGACTTTTTATGACAATTTTTTCATCATAAATATCACATTCGCCAAATAAATTTTTCAATTCTTGTATATCCATTTATAACCTCACTAAGATTCCATCTTTTTCTTCAAGTTCTGTACAGTGAGAATTAACAAATTCTTTTCTTGTCAGTATAGATTCTTTTTTTATTTTTTTCTGCAATTTTCTTATAGCATCCAATAGCGCCTCAGGTCTTGGCGGACACTCAGGAAGATATATATCAACAGGAATTATTTTATCTATACCCCGTATTACTGAATATGATGTATCGCAGAACATTCCGCCACCGCAAGTACAAGCTCCCATTGCAATTACATATTTGGGTTCAGGCATTTGTTTGTATAATCTTAATAGCACAGGTGCCATTTTGTGAGTAATAGTTCCCGCACAAATCAGCAAGTCCGCTTGTCGAGGAGAGCCTCTAAAAACTTCCGAACCGAAACGAGCAATATCGTTATCAGAAGCTACGGCATGCATCATCTCTATTCCGCAACAAGAAGTTGCAAATGAGAGTGGCCAAAGAGAATTTGCTCTTGCGTTATTTAAAATATAATCAATTGAAGTAACTATAATATTTGACATTACACCCACCTCAACATTTTCTTATTAATTGCATAAAATAAACCTAAAACAAGCATTGAGATAAAGATAAAAGCCTCTATTATTGCAAATAATCCTAATCCGTTTACGAATACTGCAAACGGATACAAAAAAATTGTTTCTATATCGAAAATCAAAAACATAACAGCATAGTTAAAGTATTTGATATCAAACTGTATTCTTGCATCTTCAGAAGGAATAACACCACACTCATAGGTAGATTCTTTTACACCGCATTTTTTTCTGTATTGACACACAAATCCGGCAATCACCATTGCAATTGCAAAAAGCGCTGATAGTATTATAAACACTGATAAGCAGACTAATTCTTTCACTCTTAAAATTCCCTCTAAAATTATTTTACTGGAAAAATATTTGATATAATAGATATTATTATGTAATATTAAGTTAAATTGTATGGCTCAACTGTTTAAAATTTTATTATTATTTTTTTTAATATTTGCGGTAAATATTGGAAACAACAGTAATTGTTTTGCCGCAATACATGGCGCTTTAGAGTACAAAATTCCCATTGAATATTCAAAAATGAATGAAGAAGAACTCAATTCTACTGCCGAATTTTATTACAATAATTCTTTAAAAAACAATTCAAAAGAGGTGGATGAAAACACCTCAAAAGCACTTATTTTGTATACAATGCTCAGCAATAAGAACCCACAAAATATTATTTACACAGTTAGACTAGGAAGTTTATATGACAAAATCGGTAAAGACCGCTGGGCAAAGGGCAGTTTTTATAAAGCTATGGGCGTCGCTCCCTCCAGACCTGAACCATACTTTTATTTAGGTGAATTCTATTTTAAAAGACAATTATACAGAAAGGCTCTTAAAATGTATAAAAAAGCCTATAAAAACGGATATTCTTCTCACTCAATGACTATAATAAGATTAAAAGAAATTTACATAATGCTCGGTGATAAAGAGGGGTTAAAAGCAATAGGGCATTAAATGTTAGGCTTTGTCATTGACTTTTGATTGAGAAATACACTTAAATAATTTTAAAAATATTTATAACTAAAGAGGAAAATATATGTTTGAACGCAAAATAAATCAAGAATATTTAAAACTTGCAAAGATTATTTATGGTGGCGAATTTTATTTAGAATTAAAAAACTACAAATTGAAAGAGGTAAAAAACAGCAGATTTCAAAAAGTTACAGATACATTATTGAGTAAACAGGGCAATGATGATTTTTATGCTTACAAAAATGATGAAACGGGTTTTGTCGGAAATGTTTTTGACAACGGAAAAAATCTTGTAATTGCATACCGCGGCACAGAACGATTTGGTTTAGGGGAGAATGTTTCAGACCTTGGTGCACTAATAAAGGATGTCATAACTGATGTTAATTTGATGACAATGAACTTTGATAAGCAATTTCAGGATGCTTGGGGATTTTATAAAGAAGTAAAAAAGGAGAACCCTAAAAGAAAAATAATTATTGTGGGACAATCATTAGGCGGAGCCTTGGCACAAATTGTTGCAGCAAAAGAATATACGGTAAATCGCAAAAAAACAGAAACCTACACATACAATGCTCCGGGTTGTTCTCACCTATTAGAAACTTATGACTGCAATTTAGATTATGATTATTCTTTTATTACAAATTACTCGGTTATGAATGATTGGTGTGGTATGTTTGGCGAACATATAGGACAAAGATATTTAATCAAACCAATAGAAATTCCTGCTCCTGTAATAGGTACAACAGAAGAAATTCTTAATAATATTTTGCTAAAAACTCACGAAGGAATTTTTGATTATACAGAAAAATTAATGGGTAAAGTTATTAGAAAACCTTCAAACTTTAATCAAAAAGAAGGTCTTTCTCTATGGTATTTTGACAACAACAACCCTTTAAAAAATTATGCAAATATTTCTGATTTTGCCAAAGAAAATGCACCCAAAATAGCACAAATTGATTTTTCAAAAAATGAAATTTTGCAAAAAGCACAACAATTCTTTAGCAATTCTATTGAAGAAACCCAGCAAGCTCCGATTGCTGTAGCAATAAAAAATGCAATGGATAATTTTGCAGAAGGTTCAAATGAACAAATTGCAAAAATTACAGAATACTATAACAGTAATATACTCACTACTGCAATACGCATTTTAGATTCAGTATTTGCAGAATTGTCGTTAAACTGTTTGGAGAATGCGAAAACTATTGTAAAAAAACAGTATAAATGATAAATATATTAATGTAATAAACTTGTAACAAACTTGATAAATATTAAGATATGTAATAAAATACATAATGTCAAAGAGAGGTTGAGGATTTTTATATATGAAAAAAGCCCTAATGATAGCATCCATTTTAGTAGTTGCAGTAATTTCAACAGCTTGTATTAATAATATTGCAGTACAGGAATTAAATAACAAAGCATCTGAGTTTATGCAAAAAGGCGATTATGAATCTGCAATGAACAGACTTCAAGCAAGCCTCGATTTAGATTCTACGATTTATGAAACTCATTATAACTTAGGTGTTGCAGCTATTAATGCTAAAAAATACGAAATAGCAATAAATGCATTGGAAGATGGCATAAAATTAAAACCTGATTATGCGGATTTTTATTATTCATTAGCTATAGCTCAAATTGGCATGGCTGAAGATATTATAGAAGATGCTGATGTTGAGGAAGAAGCCACTGCAGATACAGAAAATGGCAAAATTGAAGTATCTTCCGAAATAAAAGCCGAAGACAAAGAAAAAGCTATTGAGTTAAGAAAGTCAGCTATTGAAAACCTTAAAAAATATATTGAAATGACACCTAATTCTAAAGATATGGAAAATGTTCAGGAAATGATTAAACAGTCTGAAGAATTTGTTAACGGTGACACAAAGGCAGAAGTTAAAGAATAATGTTTACTTCCCCATCTCAAATTATATTTAGTATAAACGGGCTTAATATTTATTGGTACGGTATTATTATGGCACTCGCTATTGCAGTAGGTACATTGGTTTCCGATTGGATAGGAGCGAAGTATTTTGAGTTAAAAAAAGAAATCATAATTGATATGGCGCCGTATTTAATAATTTTCGGGATAATAGGTGCCCGAATTTATTACTGCTTAATGGATTTTAATTTCTATGCAAAATTTCCAAGCGAGATATTGGCACTTCGCCACGGAGGGATATCTATCCATGGTGCAATAATCGGAGGCATCATAGGACTTATCATTTTTGCAAAAAGACATAACTTATCCATAAAAAAGCTATGCGATGTATCTTGTATAGGTTTAGTTCTCGGACAATCTATCGGACGCTGGGGAAACTTTTTCAACTCGGAAGCCTACGGGACACCTACTAATTTACCTTGGAAATTATATATAGCGCCACAATACAGACAGATTCCTTTTCAAGACACAGAATTTTTCCATCCGACTTTTTTATACGAAAGTATTTTAGACTTAACTATTTTTGGATTATTATTATATTTTGTTAAAACATCTAAATTTAAAAAAAAGGGAAACTTGGCACTTTTGTATTTGGTAATGTACTCTTTTGCAAGAATTATTGTTGAATCTTGCCGCATTGACAGTGTCAGATATATATTCGGACTTCCCGTTGCAATTGTCGTGTCTGCAGGTATAATAGTTCTATCAGCAATACTATTTTATATAAATAATAAAAAGGTTACGGAATAACGATGAAAGCAGTTTTATTTTACGGCCCGCAAGATATAAGATACGAAAATACGATGATCAAACCTTTATCAAAAGGTGAAATTCTTGTTAAAATCGGTGCAGCGCTCACTTGTGGAACCGATGTCAAAACATTTAGACGCGGTCATCCTGTTCTTATCAAAAATATTCCGTCAGGATTTGGACACGAATTTGCAGGTACTGTAGAAAAAGTTGGCGAAGGCGTTACAAATGTAAAAGTCGGTGACAGAGTTGTTTGCGCAAATTCCGCTCCTTGTGGTGAGTGTTTTTATTGCAAAAGAGGCGAATACAATCTTTGCGAAAACTTAGATTTATTAAATGGCGCATATGCTGAATATATTGTTGTTCCCGAAAGAATAGTAAAAAAGAATACAATAATTTTACCAGATAGCTTGCCGTTTCACAAAGCAGCTTTTGCAGAGCCTTTGGCAAATGTTGTTCACGGAGTTGAAAGAACCGATATAAAACCTAATGATACCGTAGGTATTATTGGCATAGGACCTATTGGATTAATGTTTGCAAGACTTGCTAAACTAAAAGGCGCTCGTGTTATCGCAGCAGGCAGAAATCCCATCAAGCTAAAATTAGCAGAAGAATTTAGCCATGCGGATGAAGTTGTAGATTTAAAAAAATACCCGAATCCTGAAAAGATTTTCAAAGATTTTACAGAAGAAGGTAAAGGCTTGGATGTCGCTGTAGAATGTGTGGGACTTCCCGAAATGTGGGAGAGAGTATTTTCTTGCGTTCGTCCCGGAGGAACCGTTCACTTTTTTGGCGGGTGTAAATCAGGCTCTACAGTAACTTTTGACACAACAAGAATGCATTATGGTGATATAAAGCTAATGAGCGTATTCCATCACACTCCTAAGTATTTCCGTCAAGCACTTGATTATATTGCATCAGGT
The DNA here is from genome assembly GCA_902777605.1 of uncultured bacterium. Classification (GTDB taxonomy): domain Bacteria; phylum Cyanobacteriota; class Vampirovibrionia; order Gastranaerophilales; family Gastranaerophilaceae; genus CAG-196. Next base: position 103,268 of record CACYUI010000001.1, read on the forward strand.
GAAGTCGAAGTAGAAAAGCTTATTACGGCTGAACTCCCGCTTGAAAAAGTTGAGTGGGCTATGGAGCAGCATATAGCCGGCAATGCTATTAAATTTTTAATCAGACCATAGTCTATATAATAAACATATTTACTTGCCATTTACACATTTTTACTCTACAATTGAAAAGCAAGGAACAGGCTAAGTTCCATTTTAAAATGTAAATAAAGGGGTAAATATAAGGGGGATATAATGAGCGGACACTCAAAGTGGTCAACGATTAAACATAAAAAAGCAAAAACAGACTCTTTAAGAGCTGCTGAATTTCAAAAATATTCAAGAGAACTTATTGTTGCATCTAAACTTGGCGGACCTGATCCTGCAGGCAATTTTAGGCTTAGAACAGCTATAGAAAAAGCAAAAGCGGCAGGACTTCCTAATGACAACATCAAGCGTGCAATAGAAAAAGGTTCCGGCGCAGGAAACAACGAAAATTATGATGAAATGACATATGAAGGATACGCAGCCGGTGGTGTTGCAGTTGTTATTGAAGCGATGACTGACAACAAAAACAGAACCGCAGGCGATATCAGAAGCTATTTTACAAAATTCAACGGAAACTTAGGTGAAACAGGTTGTGTTGGTTGGATGTTCGACAAAAAAGGATGCATAACTTTTGAAAAAGATAGTGTTGATTTTGACGCACTGTTTGAAGCATCTATCAATTTGGATGCCGATGATATTGTTGAAGAAGACGACGAATACAAAGTTTATACCTCAGTTCCAAATCTTCAACCGGTAGCCGAAGGTTTGGAAAAAGAAGGTTTTAAATCAGTAACTGCAGAATTTACTAGAGTTCCACAAAACACAATAGAAGTCACTGATGAAAAAACGGCAATCAGCATTATGCGTCTTTTAGGCAGACTGGAAGAACATGATGATGTTCAGAATGTCTATGCAAATTTTGATATTGATGACGATTTGATGTCAAAAATTGAAGAACAAATATAGGGGTAATTTTAAATATTTGGTAAAGAACTCACCAAACAATCTCTTTAATTACAGAGAAACCATATATAGGAGGTATTAATTATGATGAATATGATGAATATGATGAAACAAGCTCAAAACATTCAAAAGAAATTAAAAGAAGCACAGGATGAGCTTAATGCAACAGAAGTAGCTGGTGAAGCAGGCAACGGTTCAGTAAAAGTTATTACTGACGGTAAAGGTATTTTTAAATCAATAAAACTTTCTGCCGAGGCAATTAATCCTGAAAATCCTTCTTCTGTTTCTGAAGATAGTATTGAAATGCTTGAAGATCTTATTACTGCAGCCATTCATTCAACAACCGAAAAAGCTACAAAGCAAATGGAAGAAAAAATGAAAGCTGTAACAGGCGGTTTTTCTATCCCTGGATTATTTTAGGGGTTGAAGGGGTAAGATGATTTATCCAAAATCCATAGCAACATTAATAGAACAGTTTCAAAAATTTCCGTCCGTTGGTCCAAAATCGGCTCAACGGATGGCTTTTCAAGTGTTAAAAATGCCTTATAGCGAAGTTGAAAAATTTGCAAATGCAATTTTGGAAGCAAAAAGAAGCTCTAAGACATGCGAGATTTGTTATAATATATCAACCCAAAGTCCATGTGAAATATGTTCTTCTACAAATAGAAACCGTTCTGTTATTTGTGTTGTTGCAGAAACAAAAGATCTTATTGCAATAGAAAAAACAAACGAATACAGGGGTTTATACCATGTTTTACAAGGTCTAATTTCACCCATTGACGGCATTGGAGCTGAAGATATAAGAATAAAAGAGCTCCTAAACAGACTTACTGACGAAACAGTACAAGAAGTAATATTGGCGCTTTCGCCTTCTGTTGAGGGTGAAGCTACAAGTTTGTATCTTACAAAGCTAATCAAGCCTTTTGGAATAAAGATTTCACGCATAGCGTTCGGGCTTCCTGTCGGAGCAGATTTAGAGTACGCTGACGAAGTTACCCTTGCTCGTGCGATTGAAGGTAGAAGAGAACTCTAATTAAGCCTCGGGATTAAAATCTTTTACTGCACTTCCGAGTTCATATTTATTATACAAACTTGAATATAGTTTTGTAGCAGCAAGTGCGTTACTCTTCTTTGTATATTCTAATAATGCATTAAACCCTTTTTGATTAATTGTTCCGTCAACATCATCAGGGTTTGGAACATCTGATTTACTTAAAACATCAGCAGCAAGAATGGTTGAGCCGTATTCTCCGACATCAATTTTTCCATCTTTATTCAAATCAATAGGTGCGGTAGAAAAATCTTTATTGATGGCAAAATTATAATCCATCTCATCAACAGAAACTTCTTTTCTTTTGCCTAATTCTTCATACGCAGCTCCGAGTACAGCATGCTTGTCTACTACTCCTTTTGGAGCTTTTGGCATATAACGATATTCAAACTCTAATGGAGGAAGAGATTTTAGATAATCATCATTTTCTTTTAAAAATTTGTTTAATTTTTCTTCATTTTTTTCTGCTGCATCGGGATTTAGCCCAAAATCTAAAATCGGTGCTGTATTCATACTATCTTCAACCAACGGTTTTTCTATATATGAGTAATAATTGTCTACCGAATTTCTTCCGTATCTAACGGAAGGATTTGTGACCGTTTTATCATATTTTCCCTGTGCACCATTGATTTGTGCACCATTTTGGTTGACTTCAAACATAGAAAACCTCCACACTTTATACTTATATAAAAACACATAAATATAAAAAATTGCCTGAAAGGTTAACTTTTGTTAATAAATATTTTTTATCACCTCGCCCCTGCCATTTCCTTACAGGAGATGGTATTATTATTTTTTTAATATTTTTATAACTATTGGTGTACTAATTCACCATAACAGCACTCTACAACTATACAATATTTATTTACAAAAGAACTGTAATAAGATATAATTGGCAAAGGGAGAGAGTATGAGCGAATATGTTTTTTTTAATGGCGAATATATAGAGTCCGACAAAGCAGTTATACCTGTCAGAACTCATGCTTTTCTTTATGGAACATCCGTATTTGAAGGTATTAGAGCATATTACAACAAAGAAGAAAAACAAATGTATGCTTTTAGAGTAAAAGAACATTATCAAAGACTTTTAGCTAGTGCTAAAGTAATGTGGATGAATAGCCCTTACACTTTGGATGAATATGTTGATATTACCAAAGAACTTTTAAAAAAGAATAATTATAAAACAGATGCTTATATTCGTCCGACACTATACAAGTCTTCAATAAAAGTCGGACCCACACTTACTGACAATGAAGATTCTTTTCTTATTTTTACAACACCATTCGGAAACTATTTTGATGCACAAAATGGTCTAAAACTATGTGTTTCAAGTTGGAGAAGGACTTCAGACAACGCAATACCTCCAAGAGCAAAAGTTAGCGGTGCTTACGCAAATTCAGCACTTATTAAAACAGATGCTCACGAAATGGGATTTGACGATGCAGTTGTTTTATCAGAATCAGGTCAAGTTACCGAAGGTTCTGCAATGAACATATTTCTTGTAATAAACGGAGTTTTAACAACTACTAGCATTACTGACGATATTTTAATCGGTGTAACAAGAAACACGGTTATTGAACTTGCTCGTGAACTTGGTATTCCTGTTTGTGAACGGTCTATAGACAGAACAGAGCTATACAATGCCCAAGAAGTATTCTGCTGCGGAACAGGAGCACAGATTGTTCCAGTAGAAAGCATTGACCATAGGATAATTGGTGATGGCAAAATCGGAGAAATTACAAAGAAAATTAAATCTTTATACTTCGATGTTGTTAGAGGAAAGACAGATAAATTTAAGAAATGGTGTTTGCCTGTATATGATTAAGTTTTTTGGAAATTGCATGATAAATTTGTGGACAAGTATCCGTTATTTATTTAGCGGCAGCACAAGAGTGAAGCACATACTTGCTCAAGCCGCTTCTATAAGTTATGACTCGCTTGTAATATCTCTTGTTATTGCTTTTGTTGCTGCTGCAGTTATTGCAATTCAGGTTTCTAAACAGTTTCTTATGTCTGGAGCTGAAGCCTATGTCGGCGGTTCTATTGCAATTGTTATGATTAGAGAAATCGCTCCAGGTTTTGTAGCATTAGCAATAGGTGCAAGGGCAGGAACCGCAATATCAGCAGAGATAGCAAATATGCAAGTTACATCACAAGTTGATGCAATAAAAACTCTTGATGTTGACCCTGTCGGATACTATTTTACCCCAAGAATTGTCGCTGCAGCAATTACAGTTCCGATGGTTGTTATGCTTGCTGAGCTGGTCGGAATCGCAGGAGGATTATTTGTATCAAATGCTACAATAGGGCTTCATCCCGCAAGATACATTAATTCCGTATGGTTATGGCTTAATTCCAGAGATATTTATATTAGTTTATTTAAGGCTTTTATTTTTGGAATATTAATAGCACTAGTTTGTGCAACACAAGGTTATCAAACAAAAGGCGGGGCAAAAGATGTCGGCATATCGACAACAAAAGCTGCAGTTCGTTCAACTGTTTATATGTTAGTTGCTGACTTTGTGATTAATTTGATATTTTATTTATAAAATTGATAAAAAGCCGCTATCGTGTTATTATATACTTGTATTATTTGGAGATTATATGGCGCAAGGTAAACTTAGCGAGCAAGAAACATACGAGCTTATATCCCTTTGGCTGGAAGAGTATAAAAAAGCAAAAACTAAAGAGAGCAAAGAAAAATTCAAAGCTCTTATTGTAACAAGAATGCTTCCGATTGTAAGGCGAATTGCAAGGACGATTGCAAGACGATCCTATGACCCTATCGAAGATATGATTCAAGCAGGTTCAATCGGTCTTTTAAAAGCCATTGATGGTTATTCCAAAAATATTAATGATAACTTTAAAGTTTATGCCGGATGTTTAATAATTGGCGAAATGCGTCATTACTTACGCGATAAACTTAGTAACATTAAAGTACCAGCGCATTTACAAGAACTTGCATACCGTATTAATTCTTTTATCGGAACCCTTACACAAGAAGAACTTAAAAATTTAACTGACGATTATGTTGCCGAGGTTCTTAATGTTCCAAAACAGATAGTGAATTACGCTCGTCAAGCTGACAGAAGAAAAGAAACAATTTCTTTAGATGCTATTTTTGCAAATGACAATCAAAAAAATCTCCACTACGAAGAAATTTTTTCAAAAGATGATTATGTAAGAACCGGAGAAATAGAAGATGCAAAGCTTATATTGAAAGATGTAATCAACTATTTGCCGGAAGATTGCAAAGAAATAATAGAACTCTATTACTATGAAGACTACAACCAAAAAGACATTGCAAATGAATTAAGTCTTACGCAAATGCAGGTTCACAGACGGCTAAAAAAGGCTTTTGGACTTATGTATAAAATGATTGCCGACAAACAAGAACAGTCAGCTACGGAGGAATAGCATGGGCTTGAACCTATATATACTTATTTGGGTTTGCATAATTGGTCTGTGTTTGGGTAGTTTTTTTAATGTCGTAATTCTGCGTTCTCTTTCAAATGAAAGCATAGTTTTTCCTCCGTCAAAATGTCCAAAATGCAATCATAAGTTATTTTGGTGGCACAATATCCCTGTTATTTCATACATTATGCTTAAAGGAAAATGCTATTTTTGCCAAGAAAAAATAAGCATCCAGTATCCGATTATTGAAATTATTACAATGATTTTATACGGATTAACTTTTGTCAAATTTGGAATAAGTTTTAAAACTATATTTGCTGTTATAATTGTATCTTGTTTTATCATAATGACAACAACAGACATAAGAGAAAAACTCGTTGATTGTAATATAGCAATCGGTCTTGGAATAACGGCTCTTATATACAATTATTTTGCAGGAGGGATAAACGGAATTATATCATCTATTTTGGGACTTATTGTCGGGACTCTAATTTTGGAAGTTATTGCAAGATTAGGTTACTTGTTTACAAAAAGTCGTGCTATGGGAGAGGCTGATAGTTATGTAGCAGGAGCAATCGGAGCTTGTTTTGGGTTACAAAACATCATACCTATTCTTTTGTACAGTCTTATTGCATCTATGATATTTATTTTGCCGGTATTCTTTTACAACAAATTTAAAGCAGGTGACAAGTTAACATGCATAGCTGCAATACTATTTACACTTTCAGTTGTTATCTACAACTCATTAGTTCAAAACTATTTTACATTTGGATTTCTTACATTTACGGGAATGCTTCTCGCTTACTTTATTACTAGAAGTATAAAAAAAGAAGAAAATGCACATTACCTTCCTTTTGTACCTGCGCTATCAATCGGTGTTTTATATTTTATAGCAATGTATTTTTAAAAATATTTTCATAAAAAATGGCGAGAGTATAATAACTCTCGCCATTTTATTATCTTTTTAAGCTAATTACTTAGCACTACCTGCCTTTTCGATAATTTCTTTTTCTACATTAGCAGGAACTTGTTCGTATTTTTGGAATTCCATAGAGAATGTACCACGACCTTGAGTGTTTGATCTCAAATCTGTTGCATAACCAAACATATTAGCCAACGGAACAATTGCTCTAACAATTACATTACCTGTATTGCCTTGAGGTTCTTGACCTTCGATTCTACCTCTTCTTCTTGAGATATCACCAATAATAGTACCGGTAAATTCGTCAGGAATTTCGATTTCAACCTTCATCATAGGTTCAAGAATACATGGTTGAGCTTTCTTACAACCATCTTTAATTGCCATAGATCCTGCAATCTTGAATGCCATTTCAGAAGAGTCGACTTCGTGGTAAGAACCGTCATAAAGTTCAACCTTAACATCAATCATCGGATATCCTGCTAGGATACCACCTTCAAGAGCTTCTTCCATACCTTTTCTTGCAGGTTCAATGTATTCCTTAGGAATCGCACCACCAACAATTTTATTTTCAAATACAAATCCTGCATTTTCTTCAGCCGGCATAATTCTAACTTTACAGTGACCATATTGACCTTTACCACCTGACTGACGAATGAACTTAGAATCTTGATCTGCAGTACCTCTGATTGTTTCACGGTAAGCAACTTGTGGTTTACCGATATTAGCTTCAACTTTAAATTCTCTAAGCATACGGTCTACAATGATATCCAAGTGAAGTTCACCCATACCAGAAATAATTGTTTGACCAGTTTCAGTATCAGATTTAACTCTGAATGACGGATCTTCTTCTGCAAGTTTTTGAAGAGCAATACCCATCTTGTCTTGGTCAGCTTTTGTTTTTGGTTCAATTGCAACTGAAATAACCGGTTCAGGGAAGTTAATTTTTTCCAAGATAATCGGAGCATTTTCAGCACACAATGTATCACCTGTTGTAGTATCTTTCAAACCTACTGCAGCACAGATATCACCTGCGTATACTTCAGTTTCTTCAAGTCTTTGATCAGCATACATTCTAACAAGTCTTGAAATTCTTTCTTTTTTACCGTTTGATGCGTTAAGAACATAAGAACCTGATGTAATCACGCCTGAATATATTCTCATAAATGTTAAACGACCTACAAACGGGTCTGTCATAACCTTAAATGCCAACGCTGCGAATGGTTCTGAGTCAGAAGAATGTCTTTCAGTTTTTGTACCATCTTCCAATTCACCTTCAATAGCTTTAACATCAACAGGTGATGGCATATAATATACTACATTGTCTAACAGAAGCTGAACACCTTTGTTCTTGAATGCTGTACCGCAGCATACAGGAACAATTTTGTTTGTACAAACAGCTTTTCTTAAACCTGCTCTTAATTCATCAATTGTAATTGAATCAGGATCTTCAAAGAATTTTTCCATTAAAGCATCATCCTCACCTGCAATAGCTTCAACCATTGCATCGTGATATTCTTTAGCTTTTTCTTGCAATTCAGCAGGAATTTCTTCTTCTCTAATATCTGTACCTAAGTCATTAGTGTAGATTTCAGCTTTCATTGTCATAAGGTCAACCAAACCTGTAAATTTGTCTTCTGCACCAATAGGTAATTGGATAGGAACAGCATTACCGCCTAATCTTGTTTTGATTTGATCTACAACTCTGTAGAAATCAGCACCAGTTCTATCCATTTTATTAACGAATACCATACGAGGTACTTCATACCTGTTTGCTTGTCTCCAAACAGTTTCTGATTGTGATTGAACACCACCAACTGCACAGAATACAGCGATTACGCCGTCTAATACACGAAGTGAACGCTCAACTTCAATTGTAAAGTCAACGTGCCCAGGAGTGTCGATAATGTTAATTTGGTGTCCTTTCCATTCCGCAGTAACTGCTGCTGATTGGATTGTAATACCTCTTTCTCTTTCTTGTTCCATAAAGTCGGTAACTGCTGCACCATCGTGAACTTCACCGAGTTTATGTGTTTTACCTGTATAGAACAGGATACGCTCAGTTGTAGTGGTTTTGCCTGCATCGATATGGGCAGCAATACCAATATTTCTGATTTTCTCTAATGGAGTTTTTCTAGCCATTTTCTTTTTCCTTCTATATTTCTCTGGTGTAAAATACACCCTACTACTATTTATACTGATAACCAGTCAAGATAATTTTCACATAAACAGGGGTAAAAGTAAAGAGGTACATAGCAAGCATATAGCGATGCTTACACAAAATAAGTATATAATTTAGCACATAACAATCCAAAGAAGTTTTCTTACTTGCTTACCAAGATAAATTCCTACAAGTGTAAAAATTATGTCATAGATAATTTGTATTCCACTCTGGGAAATTATCCAGCTTGTAATCATCTCTGCTGATGCATGTCTAAGGGTAGCAATAAACAGCATATATAATATTCCTAAAATATGAATTATTAGTACACCGACTACTGACACCATAAGAACTCTTAAAAAATCAGGCTTGCCCTTAAGAATAGTTCCTGCAAAGAATATTGCCGGAAGAAAAGCCAAAATATATCCAAATCCATATTCAAAAAGATAGTCAATTCCGCCACCAAGTGCAAATATCGGGAAAAATAACCCTAATACAATATAACTTATTATAGCAAGCATACCAAATCTTCTGCCCATTAGTGCAACAATAAAAAATACAACAGGTATTTGCGGTATGTACTGATACTTTTTAATAAAATGATGCAATACTTCATAATCACTCAAATCTTGAGCAAGGTAGCTTAGCGAATCTAATGGCAAATACGGATGCTTTATTGTAATTTGAGTAAAAGTTGCTACAATAATCAAAATGACACACAAACCTGTCATAACAAGAGTACCAAGTGTAATTTTTATCGGTTCTCCGTTGTATTTAAAACTATTCAGTTGTTTCTCAACTCTCTTACTCATGATATTTTGATTATCTTTTCTAATTTTTCACAATTTGATTTATACAATGCTTTAAACTTGTCATAAAATATATTTTCTGTCCACATAATCAAAGCATCTTCATTATTATCCTGATAATAACCTTTTCTCGTACCTAAAGACTGAAAACCGTATTTTTCATAAAGTTTTATAGCAGGCACATTAGAAACACGAACTTCAAGTGTCAGATATTTTATACCTTCCTTGTAGCAATCTTCAATTATTTGATGAATAATCGCTTCACCAATATGGTTGCGTAAACAATCACTTCTGACAGCAATTGTAGTAATATGCCCTTCATCTATAATATGCCAAGTTCCTGCATAACCAACAATTTCATCTTCTTTAGTCTTGGCTACATAGTATTTAGCAAGATTGTTAGACATTTCATCATAAAATGACGATTTTGCCCAATGATGTTTACCGTATGCTTCTTCTTCAATCTTTACAACATCTTCAACATCATCCTTAGTCATTCTGGTAATAGCTATTTCTGATAAATTATTCATTACGGGCATATACTCTCCCAATCAATATCATCCTCAGTTTCTTCTCCGGGTTCTATTATATGATCACCATCTTCCAGCATAAGCATAAGAGATAGCCTTAGCTGCTTTTTATAGTTTTCAAGAGCCTTTTCTCTTGTTTTTGCGCAGAATGCAAAACTCGGAATTTCCTTAATTTCTATATAATGATACGGATTTCCGTTAAAATCAAGGTCTGTTCCTTCTATCAAAGTCCAAGGAAGATGCATATAGTATTCTAAATCTTTAACTTGTTCACTAGTCATCTAAAGACCTTTCATCTAAGGGTTGTTTTATCATAATACCTTCTCCGCCTATTACATCAGCCTGTTTTCCGTTTAAATACAGATACACCGGCTGCTTTGTATTTGCCTGAACCGTTTTAATAAGTTGATGTACTCTTATATATGTGCTTTCAGCTCCACCACCGCTTTCAAAATTTGAAGAAAGATCTATAAGTATGTTATTAGAGCCCTCCCTTACAGATAAAACTCTTGTATCAGTAGGAATTTCTGATGACAAACCTTTTGATTTTTCCCATTTTGTCGGAGCAGAAATAAGTTCTTTTATAGCAAAAGTAAAACAAGATTTTTCTTTTGAAGTATCACATTTCCTGCTAACTGGACGAATATTTCCTTTTGCATCCGTTACAAAAATTTTAACTATTTTTATTTCCTTTTTATCAACAGTTTCTTGATCATTATTTTCAATAGGTTCATCCGTTGAAATTTCTATATCAGTTTCTTTTTTGGGAAAATTTATATTAAAACCTTCCTCTGAAAAGAATGAAAAATATACATACAAAGATGTTATTATGACTAAACAAAGTATACCCAATTTTTGAGTGAAGTTCATTTAAAAATTTTTCCTTTCGCTATTCGGATTTTGATATATACATTTTACCATTAACCTTAATCATGTTGTCAACAAAATTAATATTCTCAATATTTCCTTTATACTTGTTATCATCAATTTGGTTAAGAGTAAATTCTAGCGGGTTTAATAAATTTATAAGATTAGCAACTTTGTTAAGTCCCAATTTTCCATATGTTGTATCAATATGTACATTTTTTGCTTTTATTTTTCCATTTACAACTTGAAAATCAGTTGCTGCAACAAAAGATCTGTCTTTCGTAAGTTTTACGATTGGTAGATTGTAATCCATTATCAAATATAGTTTATTATTAGCAATTTTTGTACGAAGAGCTTTTATAGTAAACATGGAGCCGGCAAGTCTATTGACCGTTTTTATTATTCCTTGATATTGAGCATCTTTTAGCGCAACATTCAAAGCTTCATCTGTTAATACAAGTTCGTATGCAAATTGCATATCAGATTTGTAAACGACAGGGGATTGTGTATAGTCAATATAGTTGTAATCCGTTAATGATTTTAGGTTTATATAATTAACGGGAATATCATTTACAAACAAGTCATTTCCTGTAATTTCAAGATTTTTAAAGATTCCTTTTTTTAAACTGGAAGTATTATAGGCATCCAATTTAACATCAAAGTTTGCACCTGTTTCTTTTTTTAGCGATTTTTTGATTGCTTTTTTTGCAATATACTCGGCTAAAGGTTTTGTTATAGAAAAATGATTTTTGCTTTGTAAATATTCCTGAGAATACCTGTCAGTTGCTGAATAAGAAGTACTGACACTCAATAAAGAAATCAATAATAAAATAAATATTTTTTTCATTTATATAACCCCTATTTATTTTCTTTAACACCACGATAAAATTCATCTGCAATTAATTGCGAATACTTTTTCTTCTCGCTTACAGATAGAGCTATTTTTTCTGACCCGTCAGCTGCAGTAACAGATGCTACGACCCCCGACACATCTGAGAACGGAAGTTTTGTAACTTTTGCATCAAACTTGGCATAAGGCACATACTGCCCGTAAACTTGCATACTTCCTCTTTTTACAACTTTTACATCCTGCACACTCACACCCTGATACTTGATTTTTTCAGATAGCTTTTTCAGCTTTTTGTCTATTTTATCACTCTTAATATCATCTTTTGTTAAAAGTGATTTTTTGCCGGAATCTATAATCATCATTTTTTGTCCTGATGATTTATGTTCTGCCATAACAGCCTTATATCCCATAAAGCTTGCGGTTTTATCTATATAAAATTCTTCATTTATGTTTGAAAAATCACCTACTTTTTGTGCATTTTTTAGATTAAATTCTTGTATGTAATTTCCTACAAAGACTTTCACCTGCTCTACATATTTTTCTCCGCCGATTGCGTTAAATCCTATAAATGCAAGCACAAGTAAAAATGCGTTAAAAACAATTTTAATAAGTCTCATTATTTTATCCTCTAAACTTACAATTTTATTTTATCACAAAGGATTTAGCTTGCTTAATAAGCATTAAATATTGTAAAAAAGAAAAATTTTTGCTAGGATAAGTTTGTACAGATAAATAGGAGTTTATTATGTTCAAAAACTTAGGAAAAGAATTGAGAGACTTTATTTTACGCGGAAATGTTATGGACATGGCAGTCGGTATCATTATTGGTGCTGCATTCGGTAAAATTGTTGATTCTCTCGTAAAAGACATCATTATGCCGCCAATCGGTTTTGTATTAGGTAAAGTTGATTTTTCCAACCTTTACTTCACTCTATATCCGCTTGGTGAAAAGTACGATTCTTTAGATGCGGCCTCAGCTGCAGGCGCTGTAACAATTAATTACGGTTTGTTTATTAATACAGTTATTAGTTTCTTAATAGTAGCTTGTGCTATATTTGCTATTATCAAAATTGTAAATACTATTAAAGATAAAGCTTGCAAGGAAGAAGAAGCAGCAGATGCAGCTGAAGCTGCTGCAACAGAAAAAGAATGTCCTTTCTGCTGTACACAAATTCCTATCAATGCAAAAAAATGTCCGCATTGTACTTCCGAACTGTAGAAGGATAAGTTAAACTTAAATAAAAAAACGGCGAGATTTTTAGAAATCTCACCGTTTTTATTTATCTTATATTACTGTATTGCATCATAACAATCTGAACATATTGTTTCATATCCTGCATGTTCACCCAGTTTTCTGTATTTCCAACAGCGCTCACATTTTTCTCCTTCAGCTTTAGTTACCCAAACAGTAATTTCTCCTTCTGTGTATTCGTTTAAGACTTCTGATGGCGCAGAATCAGAGACATGAGCTTGTGAAACAATAAAGATATCCGCTATGTCATTCTCATTTGCTTTCAATACTTCGCTATCATTTGACCTAACATAAACTGCAGCTTCTAGAGAACTTCCGATAGTTTTAGCTGCCCTTAGAGGTTCAATTGCTCTTGTTACAACTTCTCTTGTCTTTAAGATTTTTGAGAAATCTTCTTCAAGTTTTTCATTGTTCCATTCTTGATGGATTATAGGCCAAGAAGCAAGTAGGATGCTTTCTAAACCGTCTCTTTGCGATTCAGGAGTATTTTGCCACATATCTTCTGCTTGGAAAGGCATTACCGGAGCAACAATTCTTACAAGAGTTTGATAAGTTTCATAAAGCACTGTTTGACAAGCTCTTCTTGATAATGATTTTTTGCCGGCTGTATAGAGCCTGTCCTTCACAATATCAAGATAGAATGAACTTAAATCAACTGCGGCAAAGTTTTGCAAGCATTGGAAGTATTTATAAAATTCATAATTTTCAAATGCTTCCGTAACTTCTGCTACAACCTTATTGAGTTTATGCAAAGCAAATTTATCAATTGCTTTTAATTCATCATATTTTACATAATCAACTTTAGGGTCAAAGTCGTGAATATTACCCAATAAGAACCTTGCAGTATTTCTTGTCTTCTTAAAAATTTCAGCAAGTTGTTTTACGATATTATCACCAATTTTTGTATCGTTTTTATAATCAACTGATGCTGCCCAAAGCCTTAGGATGTCTGCACCATAGTTTTTAATAATATCATCAGGTCTTATGTAGTTACCAAGAGATTTAGACATCTTTCTGCCGTCTTCACCAAATACAAAACCGTGTGTAAGAACTTGTTTATACGGAGCCTTGCCTTGAGTTGCAATTGAAGTCAAAAGTGAAGATTGGAACCAACCTCTGTGTTGGTCAGAGCCTTCCAAGTACATGTCAACAGGAGTATGACCAAGCTCATCTGCTCTTTTTTCTACAACTGCTCTCCAAGAAATGCCTGAATCAAACCAAACATCCATGATATCCTTTTCTTGCCTAAAGTGTTTTTTACCGCATTTAGGACAAACAAAACCTTCAGGTAAAAGTTCTTCTGCGCTTCTGTTAACCCAAGCATCAGAACTTTCTTTCTCAAATATTTTAGCTATATTTTCTATAGTTTCGTCTGTACAAATAACGTCTCCGCAATCTTCACAATAAAAAATCGGAATTGGAACACCCCAAGCTCTTTGACGGGAAATACACCAATCGGTACGACTTGCAACCATGTTACCGATACGGCTTTCACCGCTTGAAGGAATCCATTTTACATTCTTAATAGCTTCCATAGCTTGTTCACGGAATTTGTCTACTTTTACAAACCATTGTGGTGTAGCTCTGTATATTACTGGATGTTTACATCTCCAACAATGTGGGTAACTGTGATTTATCTCATTTTGATATACCAATGCTCCACAGTTTTGTAACATATCTATTACCATGTCGTTGCCTTTGTAGTAAGGAACTCCGACAAGTTCAGGAATATTAACTTCTTCTTTCCAACAGCCTGAAGCATCAAGCGGTGAAAAGACTTCAATACCGTATTTGCAGCCTACTTCATAGTCCTCAAGACCATGTCCCGGAGCAGTGTGTACAAGTCCTGTACCTGCATCAAGCGTAACATGTTCACCTAAAATTATTTTGGATTTTCTATCTACAAGCGGGTGTTCAACCTCCATAAGCTCAAAATCTTCACCAATAGCGGTTTCTATTAGCTTGATTCCGCTTTCATCCCAACCTGCATCTTCAACAAATCTGCCCAGCAAATCTTTCGCTACAACATAAACATCACCCTTGTATTCAAATAGTTGATATTCAAACCTTGGATGCATAGATATAGCAACATTAGACGGAATTGTCCATGGAGTTGTTGTCCAAATAATTGCATAAATCGGTTTTTCATTATTTGGGATGATATTGATATTTATCCTCTCGGTTGAATCCTCGTCAAACTTGAATCTTACATAAATTGATTTAGAGGAAACATCTGCGTACTCAACTTCGGCCTCTGCTAATGCTGTTTCGCAAGAAGCACACCAATAAACAGGTTTAAGACCTTTTTCAACAAATCCTTTTTTATACATTTCTCCAAATACTCTAACTTGTTCAGCTTCGTACTCAGGTTTAATTGTCAAATAAGGATTTTCCCAATTACCTAAAACGCCGAGTCGTCTGAATGCAGCCTCTTGACCTTTTAAGCTGTTCATTGCGTATTCTCTGCATTTCGCCCTGAGTTCGCCCTCAGTGATTGCGTGTCTGCCACCCTTAATATTTTTGACTACTGCATTTTCAATCGGCAAACCATGAGCATCATAACCGGGAACATAGGGTGTATAATATCCTCTCATAGCTTTGTATTTTAATAATACATCCTTTAAAATTTTATTTAACGCAGTACCGACATGAATCTTATCTGAGCTTAAATACGGAGGACCGTCGTGTAATACAAAAGAATTTGATTTATCTTTATTTGCATTAATCTTTTCGTAAATATTATTATCTTCCCAAAACTTTTGTGTCAAAGGTTCTTTGTTAATAGCATTTGCTCTCATTTCCAATGTTGTTTGAGGCAAATTTAGGGTTTCTTTATATTCCATTTATTCCTCCGTTTTGACTATCGTCTTTATATTCGTTTATATTTCTGACTTCTGCCAGTTTTAAATTTTTATTCTTAATAAAATTACTCATTTTGTAGTAATCAAATTGATTTTCCCATCTTGCAATAACAACTGTTGCAACACAATTTCCAATGAGGTTAACAGTGGTTCTTCCCATATCAAGAATTTGGTCTATACCTAAAAGTATAGCAACTCCTAAAATCGGAATTCCAAAACTTGTCAAAGTTCCAGCGAGAACAATTAAAGCCACTCTTGGTACTCCTGCAATACCTTTACTGGTAAGCATAAGCGCAAACATTATAATTAATTGCTGCTCAAAAGGAAGCGCATGACCTACCAATTGAGTAGAAAAGATTACTGCCATAGCAAGATATAGAGTAGAACCGTCAAGATTAAATGTATACCCTGTCGGCATCACAAATCCTACAATAGATTTTGGTACACCAAAATCTTCCATAATAGCCATTGCTTTGGGGAGTGCCGCCTCTGAGCTTGCCGTTGTAAAAGCTAAAAGTGCAGGTTCCTGAATGGCTTTAAATAATGCTCTTACTGATATCTTAACAATTTTGCAGGCTGCAAACAATACAAAAAGTACAAATGCAGCAAGTGCAACATAAAGTGAAACTATTATTTTTCCGTAGTTAAACAGTATAGTGATACCGTTAGAACCAACAGTATAAGCGATTGCGCCAAAAATACCTATGGGTGCAAAGAACATTACATACTCAGTAAACTTGAACATTATTGTCGCGAGTGAGTTTAGAACATTAACAACAGGCTTTGCTTTTTCTCCAACTGCAACAATAGCGAGCGCAAAGAAAATACAAAAAACAACTATTTGTAAGAGATTACCCTCTGCCATTGATTGAAAAATACTGGTCGGGAAAAGTCCCAAAAGCAATTCCCCAAAAGAGTTGTGATGTGTAGTGGCAGCTGATTGAACAATACTGTTCAAACCTGTGTGAGCAGTTGATATTGCTCCCATTCCCTCACCGGGCTTAAACAAGTTAGCAAACCCCAAACCTATAAACAACGCAATTGTTGTAACTATTTCAAAATAAGCGATCGTTTTTATACCAAGTCTGCCGATACTTTTTACATCACCATGTCCCGCTATACCTACAACAAGGGTTGCAAAAAGAAGAGGAGCTATAATCATTTTGACCATTCTGAGAAAAATTTCAGCAAGCACATGCATCTTTACTGCAAATTCAGGAAATGCCCATCCTACAACAATTCCCAAAAATAAAGATATAAATATTGCTACTGTCAATTTAGAATGTTTCAAAATCTTTTCCTCTCTTAGAAAGATTATACAATAAACATAAATAAATCACTAAATTTGGATATTGTTACCTTTTATTACAATAAAATTTCCCAAATTTATTGACACTTAAATATGTTCGTCATAAGATTTAGATACCCTAGTCGAAATTTTCTTGCCGGATTTGACGGCTCAGGGAGGGGGTAAATGATACTTCCGCTGACATTAGAACTACTTATGTAGCACTCTTATCAATGAAAGCAATTTATCCTCAAATGTTTTAAATGAAAAAGAAATATAAATGAGCAAATGACAATTTATGATTCAGCAAAACTGAAAATCACTAAGTCACTTATTCACTTATTCATTCAATCACTTAAAACAACAGTATTACCAAGGCAAAAATAAAGGAGAAAAAGTTATGCCTACAATGAATCAGCTGGTTCGTCAAGAACGCAAAAAGCTGCAAGACAAAACCAAATCGCCGGCTCTTATGAATTGTCCTCAAAGACGCGGCGTTTGTACAAGGGTTTACACAACAACCCCTAAAAAACCTAACTCAGCTTTGAGAAAGGTTGCCAGAGTCAGACTTACTAACGGATTTGAAGTAACTTCATATATCCCCGGTATTGGTCACAACCTCCAAGAACACAGTGTTGTTCTTATTAGAGGCGGAAGAGTTAAAGACCTTCCTGGTGTAAGATATCACATCGTACGCGGTACTTTAGATACAGCAGGTGTTGCTAACAGAGCACAAAGCCGTTCTAAGTACGGTGCAAAAAAAGCTAAGGGAGGTAAATAATCATGTCAAGAAGATCAAAACCTGAAAGAAGAATACCTTCAGCAGACCCGATTTATAACAGCGTTGATGTATCAAAATTCATTAACAGAGTTATGAGACGCGGTAAAAAATCTTTAGCTGAAAAAATATTCTATGCAACAATATCTAAAGTTGAAGAAAGAACAAATGAAAAGGGTTTGGAAATTTTCCAAAAAGCTCTTACAAATGCAACTCCATTATTGGAAGTTAAAGCAAGAAGAATCGGTGGTTCAACATATCAAGTACCTATCGATGTTAAGCCGGACAGAGGTTTCGCTCTTGCATCTTCTTGGATTATTGCAGCAGCTAAAAACAGAGGCGGAAAATCTTTCGTAGAAAAATTAACAAGCGAATTAATCGATGCTTCTAACGGAAACGGTGCAGCTTGCAAAAAGCGTGAAGATACCCACAAGATGGCAGAAGCAAACAAAGCATTTGCTCACTACAGATATTAATACTAATAGTGTTAAGCATAAAAAAGACCTGAATTTTATTCAGGTCTTTTTTGTATAGATTTAATATTTATTATCTCAAACCTTTTTCCGGAAACGCTGAATTAGACTTTACGATTTCGTAATACTCGTTTTTGTCGATGTTAACACCCATATTTTTAGTATCAATCGTAAATTTTTTCTTCTTTTTTGTACTTTTCGGACGCATATCATCCATGGCTTACAATCTCATTATTTTCGCCAACTTGTACAATTGTCGGCTTATGTTTATCAATTTCTTCGGGAGAAAGTTGAGCATAAGTAACGATAATAATCTTATCTCCCTTTTGGGCTTTTCTTGCTGCAGCACCATTCAGGCAAAAGCATTTTGAACCTTTTTCACCTTTTAGTGCATAAGTCTGAAATCTTTCACCGTTATTGATATTCAATATTTCGACTTTTTCCCACTCTCTAATTTTTGCAAGTTCCAAAAACTCTTCGTCTATTGTAATCGAACCTACATAATTTAAATTTGCATCAGTAACAGTTGCTCTGTGGATTTTTGAGTTTAAAAATTCTCTTAACATATCTACCTCTTTTTACATGCTAACACAAACAAAGATACATGGAGGATGTTTTTATTTTTAGATAAAGTATACTAAAATAGTAATAGTTAAAAAAGGAGTTTGATATGTTTGATTTGTACATTATGGAAACTTGTCCTTATTGCAAAAAAGTAATGTCTTTTTTGGAAGAAAAAGGAATTGAATATAACAAAGTGGATATTGCAGAAAAATCTAACGAAGAAGCTTTAATAAAAATGGGCGGAAAAAGACAGGTGCCGTTTTTGGTGGATAAAGACAGAAATATTCAAATGTACGAGTCAATGGATATTATTGAATACATAAAGACTATAATTTAAGCTAAATAATCAAGTATTGCACCGCCTATTTCTTCTGTCGGGTCAAAACCCGCATTTTTAGGAGGATTGATAGAATCTTGTATAAGCATTTTTACAAGAGGTCCGAAAGCATCAGGAACTTTGGTTTTTCTGTATATTCCCGCTAGAAATGTTTGAATATTAGGCGATTTGGTATCATTATATTTTGATAAAATGGGGTATAGTTTTGATACCTCGTTTTTGTCTTTTCCGTTATCAAGCATCAAGTTTATTGCATACAAATCTTCTAAAACTTCTCCTTCTGAGTTTGGATTTTTTAGAGAATCTTCAATTTCTTGCAAATTCATATTTGCTTTTTTCTGAATACGATTTTCATCAAAAAGACAATAATTTCTTGATTGGTTTGGATACGATACACTCAAAGTCATACTCAAATTATACCATTAACATTATCTGTTATTAAATATTTTTACTTTAATTCCTAGTTTTATTATGTTATTTATAATTTTTTGCGGCAAAAGTGATACTATATGTGCAAAAAAAGCATCAGGCCCAATTGTGTATGACAATTTTGGATTTTTACATTTATCCACTTTTAGTATCAAGTTTACAACATCTTTTGATGTTAAACCTCTGGTTTCATTGCGTTCAGCATTCGCGAGGACATACTTCATTTCTTTAGAATATTCACTACTGAATCTTTCAAAATATTTAGAATTTTCTTCAATAGATTTTTGCCATAAAGGTGTTGCTATTACCCCCGGTTTTATTGAAACAACTTTTATATTCTTTTTGTTTTCAATGAGGAGTGAATTAAAAAACATATCTAAGCACTTTTTAGATGCACAATAGGGAGTTATAAACGGAAATAATCCATAGCTTGCCATTGAGCTTATATTTATAATTTTGCCATTTTCTAATAGCGACAATAGGCTTTGAGTAAATTCTATGTGCCCAAAAACATTCACATTAAATTGGTGCCTAATTTCATCTACTTTAATATTTTCGACAGGACCAGCAACCACACAACCTGCTGCATTAATAAGAGTATCAATTTTTATACAATTTGCCTGTATAAAATCAGCCGCATTCTTAATTGTTTCAGGCTTATCATAATCAATAAAAAAAGGAACAACCTTGCTCGACATAGCAGCAAACATCTCTATATTTGCAGGATTTCTATACCCTGCAAAAATTATATTATCACCTTCTATAAGCTCTTCAACAAGAGCTTTTCCGATTCCTGATGTCGCACCTGTTACTACATAAGTCTTAGTCATCAATTGGTCTCATAATAAGAATTGTAGCAATATTAACTTCTATAAAATCATAAGATTCGAGCTCTTTTTGTGGCGAAAGTTTTGATTCTACTTTACAATCAGTAACAGCAATAAATTGTTTAGTCGTGTTCAAAATTTCAGTCAGAAGTCGACTTCTTTTACCAATTTTTGGCATATGAACATATCCTCTTATAATATATTCAGCCGTTTCAATATATACTTTTTCGCTCCACGAGCCAGACATCATTTCATTGCTTAAATCTTCTTTCGCCAAAACATAATCCTTTCTGTTAACTCATATAAGATTGGAACAATGGCAGGTACAATGCTAAAGCCATTACAAGAACTATACTACCAATAACTAAAAGCATTATAGGTTCAATCATTTTTGTAACGGTATCAATAATCCCATCTAAAGTCTTATCTAAGAAATTAACACCTTTATCAAGCATGTCACCTAAACGACCAGATTGCTCACCGGTTGCAATCATAAACAAAAGCATTTTAGGAACTACTTTTGTTGACCTTAGAGCTTGTGACACTTGCAAACCTTGTTGAACTTTTACTATTGCACTACTCATTTTATTCCTTAAAACTGAATTAGTAAGTGTGATAACTGCAAGGTGTAAGCAATCAACAATCGGAATACCTGCATCATAAGATACACTCATAACTGACATAAAGTTTGAATAATTAGAATACAATATTAAGTTATTTAACAAAGGCACTTTCAAAACAAATTTATCCATTACCTCTCTTGCTGGTTTCCAGTTTATAAACATATATATTAGTGCAACAACCGCTATTATAAAAATAGGAATTGTAAACCAATATTCTTTCAAATAATCCCCTGCATTTATCATTATTGAAGTAATAAGCGGAAGTGCCTTATCCTGTTGTTCAAACATATCTTTAAAAGCAGGAAAAACGAATATCAACATAACAAGAGATATTATAAATGCCAATACTACAACAAAAGCAGGATACATAAGTGTTCCAATAACTTTTCCTTTTATGTTGGCTTGCTTTGTTAATAGATCTTTGATACGACCTAAAGTTTTTTCAAGTTCACCGGCTTCCTCACCAGCCTTTACAAGACCTATAAATATATATCCAAATACATTAGGAAATCTTGCAAGTGTGTCAGCAAAAGTTGAACCACCCATAATTTGAGTTTTTAAAATTTTTGACATGTTCCTTATTTTTTTCTTAGCAGCCTCCTGCTCCATAAACATTAAAGATTCGACCGCAGGAATACCGGATGTTAACAGTATTTGCAAAGTTGATATAAAATCTATTTTTTCACTTAGTGATAAAGAAGAAATAACACCTTTTTGCTTTGCTTTTGCATCACTGTACTCTGTTATTTGAGTTGGAACAAGCCCCATTCTTCTGACCACATCTCTTGCATCTTTTAAATCAGAAGCCGTAACCTCTCCTGTTACAATCTGTTTTCCTTGTTTTAAAGCTTTATAACTATATATTGGCATTAAAAACCTCTATTCTTGTTTGCATCATTCATTAGCATAGCCTAACACTCTGATGAATTCACTGCTTGTAGTATTTCCATTTATTATATGCTGAAGGCAAGATACTTTCAATGTTTGCATACCACTCCCCACAGCGGCTTCTTCTATTTCTATATCATGCGCACCTTGCGCTATCAATCGTTTAATTTCTCTTGTTATAGGCATAATTTCATAAATACCTATACGACCAGAATAACCTAAATAACCACACTCTTTACACCCCTTTTTTCTATACAGCTTTGTTTTTAATAATTCTTGTTGCTTTTCTGGATCTGTCGTTATATGTTTTACTTCTTCCTCTGTCGGGAAATATGCTTCTTTACAGTTATCGCAAAGCTTTCTTACAAGACGCTGAGCAATGACTCCTGTTAATGTTGAAGAAACAAGATAATCCTTTGCTCCCATTTCGATAAGACGAGTAACGGTCGCGGCTGCAGAGTTTGTGTGGACGGTACTGAGCACCAAGTGACCTGTAAGAGCAGCAGAAATAGCAACTTCTAATGTTTCAAAGTCACGAATTTCACCAATAAGTATTATATCAGGGTCCTGTCTTAATATTGCTCTCATACAAGATGCAAAAGTAATATCAGCTTTAGGATTAACCTGAGATTGGTTTATTCCTTCTAACTTAATTTCAATAGGGTCTTCAATTGTTGTAATATTAACATCTTCTTTATTCAATGACTTTAATATAGTGTACAAAGTTGTAGTTTTACCAGAACCTGTCGGACCTGATGTAAGAATTATACCATTTGGACATTGTACCATATCATGAATTTTCTCAATATCTTCTTCTGATGCACCTGCAATAACCATCTTTTCGCCTGATGTTTTTAAACTAACCGCAGGAGCCAAAATACGAATTACAACTTTTTCTTTTCCTGATACAGGGAGAGTATTTATACGAAAATCGTACATCCTGTCATTATATTTTATAGAAAATGTACCGTCTTGAGGGCGTCTGTGTTCGGCGATATTCATTCTTGCCAAAACTTTAAAACGAGTAATTACAGCTTGTTCTATGCTTCCGGGAATTTCGAGAACTTTTTTTAGAATACCATCAGCACGGACACGCACTACATAATAACTCAACCTAGGCTCTATATGTATATCTGAAGCTTTTGCATCAATTGCATCAGTAATAATTTTATAAACAAATTTAGCAACATTACCACTTGCATCCTGAAGCTCTTTTTCAACTTGCGCCCATAAAGATTCTTCACTATTATACTGGGCAGACTCTTCTTCAATACTTTGAATAATTCTTTCAGTTTCTTTTGCCTTTAGTTCAGTTTTCTTTTGTATATGATATTCTTTTATATAATTTTCATAATCAATTGTGGATATACAATAAACATTAAGCGAGCGACCTGTAGACAATGAAATTTCACGAATCGTATATTTATCATTCGGGTTTACCATTGCTACGGCCAGTTTATTATTTTCCATTGAAAGTATTACGGTTTTTTTCTTCTCTACAAAATCATCAGGAAGCATTTTTAACATAGTTTTGTCAACAACAATTTCTGACTTACTTATAACTTTGCACCCATATTTTTTCTTTAGATAAGAATATATCCTATCTTGAGATAAAAACCCTTTTGAGAAAAACACAGCATCTAAAGCCACATTATCCTTTTCAGATATTGCTTTAGCTTCTTTTAATTGTTCTGAAGTTAGCCAACCAATAGAAACAAGCATTTCTTCTGCAGATGGTTCTGCAGATGAATCGTCTGGTGTATTAACATTATTATTCTCTTGCGCACCTTGACCAGATATTGACTGGAAAACTTCACTAAACTCGTTTGCACTTATTGGTATAAATTGAGGAGTAAATCCATTAAATTTTTCCTGAATAATAGAAATAATTTTGTCTTTATTTTCTGAATTTTCTTTATTTAAAATAACATAAAAATTATTTTGTCTTTTATCAACTGGAATAAAACCTGATGTTTTCATCAGGTTTAATTCAAAATTTTTTACAAATTCTTTGCGAATACTACTTTTTAATTTTTCCAGTTGATTAGACATAATATTTATAAACTATCTGCGACACTTCCTTCGCCATCGTTAATAATTTTTGGAGTAATCATTATGACAAGTTCACTCTTAGTTTTTGTTGTAGAAGAAGATCTGAATGCCGCTCCTATTATAGGTAAGTCACCTAATACAGGTATTTTTTGTACAACTTTTTGATCCGTTTCTTGAATTAAGCCACCTATTACAAGAGTTTCACCATCTTTAATTCTTACATTTTTCAAGTCCAAATTTCTTCTGCTTAAAAGCGTTGCAGCAATATCTCTATCACCGGTTTCACTTAGAGTAGTAACTTGACCGGCTTCAGTTGCATACTCAGGCTTAATATTCATTGTTACATAACCATCAGGAGATATAAATGGTGTCAATGTAACCTTAATACCCTTATCTTCGCCTATTGTATATGTCCTTTGAACAGTACCAGTCGCACCTATACCATTAGAAGAAGATGATAAGAATTCAGATGTTACCTTTTCTACATAATCTTGAGTTAAATCAATAACAGATTCTTGTCCGTTTGTTATCAACAATTTTGGATTAGCAAGGACTCTTGCTTTTCTATTTTCAATCAAATAACTCATCTGCCATGAAATATAAGAACCTCTGAATGGATTTTGAGTTTTATAAGGAGTTTCTTGATAAGTAGCAGGATGCCAAGTACCGTCTGCAGCTTTATACCCAGGTTCAAAATGATGGTCTATAACATCATACCAAGTCCCATATGGAGTAGTTGGTCTGCCGCCTGATGTTTTTCCGTTACTAAAGCTTACCCCCCAATTTTCAGAGTAAACTTGCCAGTTGTTTTGAAACTCTTTGCTGCCTTCTTCATTCAATTCAACAATTGACATTTCCAAATAAGCTTGAGGTTGCTTAACATCATTCATTTTAATAAATTTTTCAATCATTTGAGCTTGAGCCTCAGATCCACCCATCAAAGTAACAACACCTCTTTGGGTATAATATGCTATTGAAAGATTCTGAACATCAAATGCTGATGGAGCAGAACCAATCGCTGACTGCGATACTGAGCAAGCAACTACACCTTCTCCGAGCTTTATTCCGCCACCAGACGAACCCTCAGCATCAGCAGCACCACCTGTAATAATTCCAGCAGCGCCTCCTGTACCTATTCCAGGCATAGGAGAAGATTCTCCCTCCTCTTTAGAAGAATCTTTATCTGCAGATTCCGCGCCTCTTGACGGCAATAACATGTTACATATCATATCAGCCATTTCAGCCGGAGTTGTATGGTTTACCGCAAAATTTCTTGTAATCGGTTCTCTATCAAACTGCGCTATAATTTTTTCAACTATAGCTGCATCCGATGGCATACCAAATATTATCACTTCATTTGTTGCAGAATTTACTGTTGCTGCATCAATGCTGGACATTCCCGGTTTTTTCATTCCAAAAACATTCTTGTTTAAGAAATCGGCTATTTTTGCCGCACTAACATATTTAATAGGAAATACCATCATTTCTTGCTTCGAAAAAGCCGCATTATCTGCACTATCTTTTGCCACAACAATTAATGTGTTATTTTGAGTATAATAATTTAGACCTGCTATCTGCAATACCAAATTGAATGCATCATTTATAGGCATGTCAACTAAGTCGAGAGTAACTTTTCCAGATACAGAGGTATGGAACACCACATTCATTCCTACTTTATCAGCAAACATTCTTAGAACTTGCTTAACATCAGAATCTCTCAAACTTAAATTTATTTTTGCATTACTATTGGTCAAGCGTACATCCGTATTTATCGAAGTTTTTGACGGCGAAGAAGTATAATTACTGTATGCACCATAGGTGTTTGCAGCCATAACAGAAGATGATGTAAAAGCTAACAACATAGCTGCAGATAATAACTTCTGTATAGTATTATATTTCATTTTCTTTCTCCTCCAAACTTTTTACCTAAATTGGAAACATCATTAATATTTACTGTCCCTTCTGTTAATATTTCACCAATACCGGCTTTAAATGTATTGGCACCCAGTTTAACAGTAACACTATCTTTTTCTATATCCAACACTTTATAATTATTAACAACATCGCCTTTTTTAACCAAGTAGTCATTACCCTCAATATTAAGTATTGCTGATGGGCTGTATTTATCATAAAGAATTCCTGAAACGATCGTATCCATAATTCTTGCTGCATCAGAACCTTCGCTTATAACCTCAGGTGGAGCGATAAGCTCAAATGCCGGCAAAGAATTATCTACGGAAGAACTTCCTTCTATATTTCTATACGGCAAAAACGGATTTTTTTTGACAGTTCCTGCCGGAATCGATATCAAATCTTTTTTTGCATTACTTGTAGCTGCGATAGGATTAACAAAGGAAATTAAACCGTTATCAGACTCATCACAATTTAATTTGTTAGTTGTTATAACAGCTACAACAGAAATAAAAACAAAAAAAACACAGAACAAAGGTACCACTGTTCTTACACTTCTTTTTTGCGTAACCTTTGCTATAAGCTCATCTGTTGTTAAATTTGCGATGTTCAAACCACCGCGTTTTTCCTTCACATAATTATGCATATTCTTAACTTCTATATTTAGTCTCTCATTTAATAATAAATATACTATATAAATATAAAACTTTAAATCGTATATTTATACCATAAAAATAAAATTTCTATATTTATATGAATATATTCTAACCTAATATAATCATATCATATTTTATAAATATGGCAATATGTTAACAAGCTATGAGTTTTAAAATCACTCATCAATATATTGTACGAAAACATATGCATTGACATCAAGAGATCCGAAAACAATTTTTAAAAAATTTTCATTATATGGTAATAACTTTACAAAATTTATACTCTTTGAATCAAAATCATCATCAGTAACATATGCCGGCACCCTTCCCATAAATGTATGTGCTTGATAAAATGCTAAGTATATATTATTGGTTTCATCCTTTTCCATATATACATTATAAAAACCCGACTCTAGAACAGTATTATCCACTATTATTTTCACAGGAATATTAAGCAGTTGTCCTTCTGTTTTATTTGTAGATTTTAACTCGTCTTGTGATAATATTTCGCTTTGAGGATCTAGTGCATTATGCAAACTTGTTCCACCACCGCTAATTTTTTTTATCTTTTTCTTTCGTTTTTTTTCTTCTTTTTGTTTTTTATTACCTTCTATTACTTTAATAGCTTCTTCGAACTCTTTATTTGTAATAGCTTTTTGTCCGTCCCAAGCATTATCAACTCCTACATAGCTATCAAAAAAGTCATCAGAATACGCTACAGAAATACTAAAAAAAATAAACAATGTTAAAATTAAAAACTTTTTAGCCATAATATTAATATATAACTAAAATCTCATCAAAGTAAATGATTTATGTAAAATATCTTTCAATTTTCATACCAATAATGTATAATATAAAGATAAAAGAGAGATAATATGTATTTTAGTTCCAATATATTAATCATAATTGTAGCTTTTGCAATAGCAGCTATTGCAATATATGTACTTTATTCTATCATCCTATTTCAAGGCATCTCAAAGGGTGATGAGCTGCAATTATCAACAAAAAACATATTAGACCAAGTTGATATTTTATATTCAAAAGGGGAATATCCGTTGGTCGAATTACTAGGGATAAAATACCTCGATAGAGTCCCTGGACATGTAGATGTAAGAATTTATGTTGCAAAAGCTTTTTACGAAGATAAGAAGTACAATCAAGCTATAAAACACGCGCAAATAGTATTAAAAAAACGACCTAATAATATTGAAACACACAAAGTTCTTGGAAATTGTTATATAAAAAAACAAATGTATATAAAAGCAATTCGCGAATATGAATTTATATACGAAAAGGACAAAACAAATAAAGATGTAATAAGAACATTAGCAGAGTTGTATACTGATACTGAACAATTATACATGGCTATTGGTGCTTATGGCTTACTTGTAGAACAATTGACATCAGACGATGAAATAGCAGATGTTCAATCTATAATTGCCGAATTGAATGTAGAAGCGCATGACTATCCTGCAGCATTTGAAGCATATAAATCTCGCCTTGGAATTTACCCTAAAGATGTACAAACTAACCACAAATTAGCAGAATTGTACATAAAAATTGGAAATCATCAAATTGCCATTGAAACTTTGATGTACATGCTAAGTTTCGTAACAGACCCAAAAGAATTACATTGGATATATAGTACATTAATTGATCTTTACGAAGAAACCGAAAATTGGGAAAATGCAATAGAATATGCAGAAAAACTTATGGAAATTCAAGGTTCTGACAAATTTAAATTAAGAGATAGGATTGCCGGTTTTAATATAAAACTTGGAAGATTGTCTGATGGAATATTAATTTTAGAAGATTTGGCAATGATGAGCCAAAATAGTTTTGAAATTACTTCCGAATTAGCAAATGCCTACATAAATAATAAAGAATATCAAAAAGCATTGGATAGATACACTATTTTGTTAGATAAAGCTGTACCAAAGGAAGCAAAACAAATCAATTTATTAATTTGTGATTTATATATTACATGGGCATTAAACATGCGCGATGAAGGCAAATTGGACGAATCCTATGAGTTCTTAAAAAGCGCAACTTCTTACAATCCTTTAAACTCTGAAATATATTACAATATAGCTATCAATGATTGCATAAGAAAAGATTACAACAGTGCAGTTGAATCTATACAAAAAGCTTTGGAATACGACAAAAATAATGAAAATCATGTAAAATACCTGCTTTTATTAGCAGATGCACACCATCAATTAGGAAATTTCTTTGAGGAAAAGAAATCCTTAAATGATTTATTGAATATAGATGATAAAAATGCCGAAGGGTTATTAAGAGTAGGTATGATATATTTTGCGCAACACGATATCAAGAATGCTGAAGAGACCTTAAAAAAAGCTATCATGTATGCTCCAGACATGATTCAAGCAAAATTTAATCTTGCATTAATATATGAGAATAGCAACAAAGATAAAGCAAAGGAATTGTATATGGAAATTCTTGAGCAAGATCCTGCACATACAGAAGCAAAACGAGCTCTTACAGAACTAACTTCCGGAGATAATATCTAAACATCTTCAGGTATATAAATAACATTGTTTTCCAATATATTTAGTGTGTCAGAGAATGAATTCCCTCTTGCAACCATATTTTGATATTCCCTTACAACAGATATAATATCATTTGATGATAGTTTTATTATTCTTCGATTTCCTTCATTATCAATTATTCTAGCCATATTGCCTCCTATACACATATAATATCGGCACATAATAACAAAAGTTTAGAAACATCATATTACTGTTTTAGAAAAAAGCTTTTTTATATGAACATGAATTATAAAACATTAAGTTATGTAACAAATATTTAACTCTTTGAAATTCAATATTTATAACAAACTTTATAAATATATAGAGAGTACAATAAGACATTAACACAGTTAGACACGAGCGAAAGAGAAAAAGAGAAATTAAGAACTTCCCCTTTCGGGAAGTTTTTTATTTTAGATAATTAACAAGTCCCTCTAATGCCAGTGTATAACTCAGTTCCTTGAAACCTACAACTTGAGCAACACAAACACCTGAAATTAATGATGTGTGGCGAAATTCTTCTCTGGCATGAATATTTGTCATATGAATTTCAACAGTCGGAATATTAACAGATGCTATTGCATCACGAATAACAACACTTGTGTGAGTATAACCACCTGCATTGATTAAAATTCCATCATAAATTCCTTTTGCAGATTGAATTTTATCTACAATTTCACCTTCGTGATTGCTCTGCCAAGCATCAACATCAACTCCAAATTCACGACCTTTTTGAATAACAGCATTTTCAATATCACTAAGGGTAGTATTTCCATACTTTTCGGGTTCTCTTAAGCCAAGCATATTCAAGTTAGCACCGTTAATAAGTAAGATTTTCATAAAAAACTCCAAAATTTACATTAACCATAATTTATTATACAATATAAATAACAGAATGAGAGGAAAATATGATTAACAAACGCTGGTACGATTCAGATCCTATTTTAAAGGAAGCATTAGAATTATTGAGATTATCTCCCGATGCGACTAAAAACGAAGCGGCAGGATTTATGATGAAGCTTCAAGAACAAGTTGCAGGAGAAGTTATAGAACATGTATACGACATTATAAATACATACCAAGGCAAAGGAAATCGCTGGTACGATAATGACCCGATGATGATAAAGGCTGTTGAACTTTTAAGAAATGCACCTCCCAAAATCCAAAGAGTTGCAGCTTTAAAACTTCTTATTGCTTTAGAAGAAAAAAGCTTTGAAGGAGTCGAAATATAGCAATGAGGGATGTTCAAAACGAGGGTGATTCTCGTGGAATAGAAATACAGAAGGTTGGTGTAAAAGGTCTTGAATTACCTTTAAGAATCCAAAGAAAAAACGCTGAGGATATTGTAATATATTCAACTGCTACTGTTGGTGTGTCTTTACCGGCAGAGTATAAAGGCACTCACATGTCAAGATTTGTAGAGGTTCTTAATGAATGGAGAAAAAATAAGAATCTCGGAATTGATATAAAAGGCTGTGTAGAAGAAGTTGTAAAAAAACTCAATGCAAAAAGCGGCTATCTAAATTTTGATTTTAAGTATTTTATAGACAAAAAATCTCCGGTAACACATGTTTCTGCTCCCATGTGTTACGATTGTTCTTTCGAAGGGGTTCTAGAAAACTATGGCACAGAAGATGAAGAGTATAGATTTTATTTAGGGGTTAAAGTCCCTGTTACTACATTATGTCCTTGTTCAAAAGAAATTTCAAAATACGGTGCTCATAACCAAAGAGCATTGGTTTCAGTTAAAATTACATATCCAAATGATGAACATATTTGGATAGAAGATTTGGTTGACAGCATTGAAAAATGCGCATCTTCACCACTGTATCCCTTATTAAAGCGTGAAGACGAAAAATATGTAACAGAACATGCGTATGACAATCCGAAATTCGTCGAAGATGTTTTAAGAGATGTTATTTTAGTCTTAAGAAAAAATGATATTATTGATTCTTTTGAAGTTGAGTGCGAATCCCTGGAAAGCATACACAATCACTCCGCTTGGGCATACCAATCCGAGGGGTAAATCTTGGGGTAAATCTTAGAAGTAACAGCAAATTTAATTTTTATGTGTGTTTAATAAAATATGAAAACCGATGGTGTTACATTTAAGTTAAGAATCAATATTGTCCCGGAAAAAGCCTTTGAAGAATTAAAGCAAGGGGCATATGTTGATGTGCGTAACATAAAACAATTGCCGGATGATATTAAACTTCGTGTTGGTATAATCAAATCCGACGAATTTTATACAGATGGAATAAGAACTTGTACAGCAGGAGAGCTTGCTAACACTGAGACAAAAGAAACTATTTGTTTTCATTATTACGATGACCTTAATAACCTTGAAAATGTAAAAACATTTATCAATTTTTTATTTGGTGAAATAAAAAATCCTGACCAAGGATTTTTAATTGGCAGCAAAAACTTAAAAAACTCAAATTATTCTTTGCCGATTTTTCAATCATTTTATGAAGAATTTACTAAAAGAGTGAAAAATTTGAGTGTCTTTCGCGAACACTTATTCAAAGATTCAGAGAGCAACATACATTATTCACAAAAAGGAAACATATTAAATATAAGTTCAACTTTTCGGGAAAATATGGGAACAAATTACAGCGATTTAACATCTCCAGGTTTATTAAACAATTGTTATAAAGAAATAAAACTTGCAAATGGGGATAAGTTATACATAAATGGAACAGAAGTTATGATTTAAAATTAAATAGAATATCCATAATATCTCTATACCAAACATAAGAGTTTGCTAGTTTGTCCTCTTCGTAAAAACCGTTTTTTGCATAAAATTTCTTTACTGATTCACTTTTTGCTGGGAAACAACTTATTTTACTGCACATACCTTTAACAGAATTTAATATACCTGTTCCTATTCCTTTATATAAAGAGTCTTTTTTATATATGTACTTTGGATTCGCTTGTAATTGTTCAATAAATAACCAAAATTTGTTAAGTGGAGCAATGTGAATAATACCAAGAATTTTATCATCATCTAACTTTTCAAAATCGGATTTTTGTGAAGTGAGAGCAAACACCATGTGATTTTTGTAGAATTTACTGTCATTTCTGATAGCTGAAGCTGCATAATATATATTTGTCGCAAAAGATGCATCCTTCCAGCATTTAGCAATATTTTTCAAAGCATTTATGTCGTCTATGTTATTAGGTTCTATTTTGACAAAAGAAGCTGTTTCATCTGCATATTTATTTGAACCTTCTGCTAATTTTGATATTTTTACTATATTTTGAAATTTTGCACAAAAAACAGGTGAAAAATTGTTATGAATATCCATCATACATGTTTAAAAACATATAAAAATATTTTTTGCTACTAAAATATATACTTAGTCTACTTGTCTACATTAGCAAAAAAAAAATTCATATGTTTTATATTATTATGATTTATTCATTATTACAAAAGAAAGAAGTCCCTGTATCTATAGTTAAGCAAACCCAATTTATAAATGATGAAATTGGTGATATGACAAGATATAGTGTATATGACGACGCGCAAAAGAAATTTGTGGGATATCTCGATTTAAAAGACACTAAAAATGGTGCAAAGGTACTATATATTAAAAATGAAGAACCAAAATTATACAAACAATTTGGTCAATTAGCCGACCAAATCGAAGTTGAGCATTGCTTAAAAAGAGGAATTGACAAGCCATATATTCATTCAGTTGCCGCAAGAGATACATACATAAAACATTTTTTAAGAGGTAAACGCTTTATAAATGAAGGTATTAATATTTATCTTGATTATTTGACAAAAAATTTAGTAAAAGGTGAAAAAATAATGACAGATTTTTTAGGATGTCAAAAAATGTATATGCCAATTAATATGATAAATAAGATTAAGGATAAAATAAAAAGAAACCCTTTATTGAAATAATAAAATGTTATGAAGTTTTTATCGAAGATACATACAAAAAATAAAGTTAGAGAATTTGTACTCTTACCTATTAATAGCTTATGAGCACCATTAATATTGCGTCAGACAATGGATGAGAATCCACACAAACAAAAAATACCTCATTTCAGAGTCTTTAAAAAGTGGTGAGCTGGAGGTATTTGTACCAACCTGTATATAATTATCTTTTTTATTATATTTTCAAATGTTAAAAAAAAATAAAATTGTTACAATTGGACAAAACATAGTAGTAGACATAGTAGTAGACATAGTAGTAGTAGTAGATTGTGCTAAATGTTTTTTTATTATTAAAGTTTTTTCAAAATATGTCGTTATTATGGATATAACTTTTTACATATTGAAATGAAGGAGCAAATATGAACATTAACGATTTTTTACCTGCTAAATTTTACTTAGATAAAAGAACTTTCCAACAAAAAGATGAAATAGAAGAACCAACTGTTCCCTCTGATAATAAAGTACCGCAACCAGTTGAGAAAATACGCGTACTAAAATCAGGAGAAGTAATAAACAGATTATTGGGTGAATATAGTGATAATGAACCTAAGACAATTGATCCTTTTACTAGAAAATTGATTACTGTAAGTGAATTTAAGACTAAATATGGTGATGGAAATCAAAAGATTTATGTTGATAATCGGTTATGAACAAATGACAATGAATGAATATTGCAAACGATATACAAAAGCTATTAATCCGCCTGAAGCTTTTTGGGAAATGCCACAAAAAAAAGAATCTAGAAAAGCAGATGATTTATTAAGTATGGGCTTTACTCAAGCTCAATTATACCAATATTTTGATAAAAAAGAATCTCAAATAGGCGGAGAAGTGTACATTTTAAAAGACAACATAGTTATCAAATCACAAGAAGAAGGTGATATAAAAATTACTAGTGTTGAAGATTTGGCGGAATATGTTGGTGCAAATAGCAGAAAATCTCTAAAAGATAAAGGATTGACTGATGAAGTCATTGATAAATATTTTAAATTAACGCTAAATGGTAATAGTGGAAAAGCTACTTATGCATTAAATTATAAATATAAAAGTTATAGTGTAACAAAAGGTGACAATTTTACAGACTTATATTTGAACACTATGGATGGAAAATCAATAAAAGTTCATATTGACAGCGATGGAAATATAACAAATACTTACCTTCCAATAAAAGTTCATATTGACAGCGATGGAAATATAACAACTACTAACCTTGCAGATAATGAACCTAAGACAATTGATCCTTTTACTAGAAAATTGATTACTGTAAGTGAATTTAAGACTAAATATGGTGATGGAAATCAAAAGATTTATGTTGCTATTAATCCGCCTGAAGCTTTTTGGGAAATGCCACAAAAAAAAAGAATCTAGCAAGTAGGGTGGGAAATGTCACAAATGTTGAATTTTACAATGATTAAATATTCATTCCCACCAAAAATTTAATGGTGGAAATGTGTGTAAAATTATTTTAAAACTACCAACATAAAACATTTTCCACCCTACAATTTTTAAATTACCCATTTTTGTCCTTTTGTGTAATTTAGTCTGTAGGTTGGGTTTTCAACCCAACAATAACTTTTGGGTGCAATTTTGTGCAATAGGGTGCAAGAATAGTGCAAAAAATGAGTAAAATAGTGCAAGAAAAGTCACTTTTGGAGTAATTTAAAATTTAGACTCTCAATCGTATTCCGACCGCTATGATTTAGTATTGTTGGGGTAGAAACCCCAACCTACAAGCTGGCATTATATCAAATTATTGGGGTAAATATAGTTAATAAAATTTGCCAATTTTGTTAATAAAACTTAATATTGTTAAGCAAAAATAAAAGTCTTTACAATTGGCTCAAAATCAATCATAATGCCCTATAGAATAGAATAGAATAGAATAGTAAAACTGTAGGCAATTATTTCTTCTATAAAAACTTTACATGTGTATACGATGGAATATTTAAGAAAAGGAGAAAGCTATGGTAGATTTTAGTTCTGTACAACAACAAGTTAAAAATATGATGGGCATGAAATTCGGTGAATATAAATCCAGTGTATCAAATATGGATAAAGTCTATAAAAAAGGTAAGCAAGAAGGTACACATAGTCATGCAATTACTTATTCTCAAGAATATATAGATAAAAATGGCAATGTTGTAGCAACAGCAACTGAGAGCATTAGTGCTAATAAAAAGATTTCTGTAATTTTTGATGAAAGAAACAATAGAATCTATGAAACTGATTGGCAGAATACTAATGAAAAATCTAGTAAATTTACACATATTCGGATATGTGACAAAAATAACGATTTATATGCAATTGAAGATAGCAATCACAATGGTTTTATTGATAATGATGATACAGTAACTTATTGCGGACAAACCGAAAAAGGAGAAAAGTCTTCAATATCTGTATTAGATTTATTGAATGGAAGAATATAAGTGCAAAAGTGTGCAAGAATAGTGCAAAAAATGAGTAAAAAAGTGCAAGAAAAGTCACTTTTGGAGTAGTTTGGAATTTAAATCATCAATCATGTTCCGACCGCTACAATTTAGTGGTGTTGGGCAAGTATGCCCAACCTACCCTTATTTTCTTCCGAGCAAACTACTCAAAAAAATACAGAGAAAAGAACCACCACGGTGGTGAGAATTACCCCTACAATAAAAAAGACCTCCTAAGAAGTCTTTTATAGTGGTGGGCAGGGGTGGATTCGAACCACCGTACCCTCTCGAGAACAGATTTACAGTCTGTCGCCTTTAGCCACTCGGCCACCTACCCATATTCAAATTTTAAATTTGCCTTTGACGGGATTTGAACCCGTGGCCTCTCCCTTACCAAGGGAGTGCGCTACCCCTGCGCCACAAAGGCTTATACCCATCTCTAGTATTTAATTCTAAGAGGTTTGAAAAAAACCACTTAATAAAATAAGCCGGTAATAGGAATCGAACCTACAACCTACGGTTTACAAAACCGTTGCTCTACCGTTGAGCTATACCGGCAACACAGTTTATGATATATGAAACATAAATTAATGTCAACAAAAAGAATAAATTTTTAAAACTATTATACGCACAAAATCAAAATAAAAGGGTGCAAAAGCACCCTGAAAATCCAACTATCACAAATCAATATATTAAATAAAATCTATTTCCACTTCCTTATAGCGGTTTGTTCCAAAGAGATTCAGCGAATTTGCTTTGGAGTTGTGCATTTTCAACTGAAAGTGCAACATTGCTCGGTGTAAAAATAAATACCATATCGCTAATCTTTTGAGCAGTACCATTTATTGCGTGAGAAGCACCACAAACAAAGTCAATTGTTCTTTGCGATTGCTCTTTATCTAACAAATCTAAATGAAGGATTACTGTTTTCTTATCCAATAATTTTTTAACAATTTGAGCAGATTCTGAGAATGACCGCGGCTCAATAACAGTAACTTCGCCTGATTTGTATGAATTTGGATGAGAAACAACTTTTGATTCTCTGTCAAAAGATCTTTCAGGTTTTGAATTTACTCTTGTTCCGTACATTGTATCAAGTGCCAATTGTCCGTCTGTTTCATAATCTCCGCCTTCATCAACTAAATCCATGAATGCGTCATCTCCTTCTTCACCATTAAAACTTTTTGTGAAAAAGTTTACAAATCCTTTTAAACCTTCTGATAATGCCATTTCTCCTCCATTTATTTTTTTATGTAAATAACTTTCTGCCAATTCTTATCATTGTTGCACCGTGCTTTATTGCAACAACATAGTCATCACTCATTCCCATAGACAGTTCAGGAAGTGAGATTTTAAACTCTGCTTCAAGTTCATTTCTGAACCTTTTCATATCTTCGAACAACTCATCAAGTTCTGATTCATTTGCACCTAATGGCGCCATGTTCATCAAGCCAATAACTTCAATATTATTTAAGGACATAATCGCATTAAAATCCTTTTTAAGTTGTTCTTTTGTATATCCGGTTTTCTGCTTTTCACCTGCATTATTAACTTGTAGTAAAATTTTCTCTCTCTTATTTAAACGACAGGCTGATTTAGATATAGCTTCTGCAACTTTTAAAGAATCTACAGATTGGATTATATCGAAATTCTTAACAACTATATTAACTTTATTTGTTTGCAAATGACCAATAAAGTGAAATGTAGAATTGTCTTTGATTTCATCAGGAAGTGCATTAATTTTTTCAGAGCCCTCTTTCGCTCTGGATTCTGCAAAATCCCTAATCCCTGCTTCATACCCCGAAATCATTGATTTTAAACCGAAATACTTTGTTACTGCAATTATTTTAACTTTACAATGTGCGATGTTTTGTTTTATTTCGTCGAGGTTATGTCTTATAAACGAGCTATCAATTGGTATATCTTCGCCCCAGCTTTGTGATGGTATTAACATTTCCCCCTCAACTTCTCTTTAATTATATCCTTTTCCCATGATGTATACAAATACTATATTGTAACAACTTTTTGCCTTTTTATAAAACATGCTAAAACCCATGAAACACATGGGTTTTAACCATGTTTACAATTATTAAGTTTTGTTAAGTTTGCCACTTTTTGTTAAGAACTTGACATGATTTATTATGTAAAAGACATGCTATTGTCATGCCTTTTATAAAACCATGTTAATATTTATTGTCCTAGATATGAAAGAATTTCCATTACTGAGCTTGCAGTAGAGAAAACTCTTGAATTCATTTGTATCATTCGTTGAGCAGAAATCATATTTGAAAGCTCATGAGCAATATCAACATTAGATTCTTCATATCCGCCTGATTCAATTGAACCGAATGCCATTTCTCCTGCCATACCATAGTATATTTCCCCGACATCAGGTCCCCATTCCCATAAGTTGTTATTGAGAGATACAAGACCTTCTTGGTTAACCATTGTTGCAAGCTCTAATGCAAAATTTGAGTTTGTAATTGCAGAACCTTCTGCGGTAACATCTGATCCGGTTATTGTAACACCTTCAGGTGTTGTATATTTCCATTGTATAGCCTGAGAATCATCTACATATTGCGTCAAAACCGATCCATCGTTATATGTTGCAATAAGAATACCGTTTTCGTCAATAGCAACATTATTAAGTGAAATTGCATTCTTATCATTGTAGTTAATCATATCTTGCAATTTAACAGTTTCATTCAAATTATTTGATGTTGAACTATTTCCCAAACCTGTTTCAGCCAAAAAGTTACTTGTAGTGCCTTCTGAATTAAATGTAATATCACCCGAATATGAAATTTTACCATCTGCAACACTGAAACTTGCAGAAGAACCTGCTGCACTTAGGGCGCTGTTAAAATTATCTACAAGGGTTTGAACAGTCGAATTTCCGTCAGGAACATCAAGCGATACTGTAACATCACTGCCGCTGCTATCTTTTACAGTAGCAGACACTTTGCCTTGGGTTATACTTGCATTATTTAATTCCGATATTTTTTTAGAGGCAATATTAGGGTCACCTTGTACTACTGCAAGCATATTTTTAGGAATCTTAACGGTTTTATCAGAGCCTGCATTGGAATAAATAGACTTTGCGCCCATAACCTTCATACCGTTTTGTGTTACAAGATTTCCTGCTGAGTCAACATTAAACACACCATCTCTTGTAAAATACTGATGCTTATCAGCATCTTGCACTACAAAAAATCCTGTACCGGAAATCATTGTATCCAAATCTCTACCTGTAGAAACAAATGTTCCGGGATCAAAATTTCTCGTAATACCACTGATTTTTACACCTAAACCAATTTGTTTTGGATTGGTACCGCCACCATCTTTTGTTGCAGCACTACCATATGACAAATTGTTTGAATAAAGTGTTTCAAAAGTCATATTTGCTGTTTTGTAAGCAACAGTATTAATGTTTGCAACATTATGAGCAATAACATTAATTTGAGATTGTCCGACATTTATGCCGGTGCTTGATGTGTGTAATGCTTGTGACATTATATTTTCTCCTCTTGTCTGGTATAATTATTTTTTTGTTTATCTTACGCTTTTTCTCTTATAGAGACTACATTTTCTATTGAATAATATTGTCCGTTAACTTTAATTTTTCCCGTTCCGTCTTCAAAACTTGCTTCTGTTACATTTCCGGTAATAGATATAGGATGTTTAGGATCTTGCTCATTAGGAATTTGCAAAGTAACATCTTTACCTATCATAGAAAGCGTTTGAGTAATTTCAGAATTCAATGTCATATCATTATACATTGCATTTATATATTGCGCACAATTTTCAAGTCCGCTATTCATTTGACTCATTTGCTCAAGTGATGAATATTGTGCAAGTTGTGACAACCATTCAGTATTATCAGTCGGTTCTGTTGGATCTTGATTTTCCAACTGTTTCAGCATCAATGTTAAAAACATATTGCTATCATTTTTCATACCCGTTGTACGCTCGCTTTGCGCTTGCGTAAATGCTGTTTCATTTCTCATTGCCGTTATTTGCGATGTAATTGATGACATAACCTTCTCTCCCAAATTATTTTTTATACTTTACCATTTTCTTCTATTTCAAACATCGTTTGTTCAAATTGTTTTTCATTTTCTTTTTGATGTCTTGCACTTTGTTGTTTATTTCCGCTATTTGATCCTTCTTGTTCCGTCCAATCGGATTGATATTCATTATCCGCTGCCTCTTGAAGTTTAACAGTAACACTATCAACATTTATTCCGTGTGCAAGCAAAGATTCTTTTAATCCAGCAAGTCCTTTCATAATAATATTTTGCGCATCTTGAGTAGATACTGTAAATTGCGCGGCTAACCCTTCTTTTAAATTAAGAAGTTGGAGTGATACTCTGCCAAGCGACTCAGGATTCATAACGATATTAACTTTTGAACCATTGTATAATCCTTCTATTTGCTTTGTTATTTGTTCAAGAATACGATTCGTATTAAATTCTTGAGTTGCCTTATTATTTTGCGCATTAGAAACAATTTCAATTTTAGAATTACCTTCTATACGCATCATAGCTTTTACAGCCTGTTCTTGCGGTGATTGATTATTCATAAGATTATCAGAACCCGTTTCAGCACCGGCACATTCTGTTTCTATCGTTTCAATATTCAATTCTTTTACAACTTCATCTTCAACAACATCCCTAATTCTTTTACCTTCTGATTTTATAACATTTTCTTTTTCTGCCATTGTATTCATTACAACATCTTTTTCTGCTTTTTGAATGCTGTCATAATTTTTCAAAGTTTTACTGATTTGATTGCTCTTTAAATTTGTGTCATCATTCTCGTTCTCATCAGAACCGAAATTTTCATCCCTGTCTTTAAAAGAGTGTTTTTGTAATTGTGATTGCAGCATCATAGCTGTAGCCGGATTCTCAAGGGGCTGGTTTAGTAACATTTCATCATTTTTCATAGCTGGATCCTCTTCTGTGATAGTATCGTCTGGTATTGTTGGGATAGTTTCATCTTTTTGATTTTCTGTATTTTCTTCTGTTTCAAGAGCAGTTAACTCTTCTGTATTTTCTTCTGTTTCAAGAGCAGTTAACTCTTCTGTATTTTCGATTTCTTCTTGTACGAGTGTTAAATCAATTGCTTTAAATGCTTCAGAAGTCTTTATAGATTCTTCTATAGCATTTTTAAGAGTTTCAATTTCAGGTTTATTATCATTTTTTATATCTGCCAATTTTAATTGATCATCGGCATTTTCATTGATACTGTCTTCGTTAGCATCTTTTGTGTCATTTTGAGTTGAACTTTCAGTTTTTATATTTAAAACTTTTGAAAAATCTGCAATATCATCTTTTGCAAATTTGTCATTCAGACCAAATTTGTCATCTATTTGAATATTTAGATTGTTTAATAATGCTTGAGTCATTTATTGAAACCTATATCTTGCAGATGTTATATCATCTATTTCTTTTATTTCAGCTTGAAGAAATTCTTTATAATACTCTTCTTCTTGCTTTTCTTTTAACTTCTTCAGAACTTCTACCTTTTGATGTGCTTCCATAACCTCTTGCTGTTTTCTTTTAAGAATTGCTTCTGTGTTTGCAATTATTCTTTCTTGGTTTGTTGCATCACCTATAAGTTTAATTCCGTATTCTCTGTGAGCTTCTACCTGTTCAATGTCCATGTTCTCAGCTGTACAAAGAGTTTCTAATTTTATTTTATTTTCTTCTTGGTTATTGAAAATTTGTTGGAGCTTTTCTTTTTGCAAATTTAAAGCAGCTAATATTTTTGCCATTTCCATTTGTCTTTCTTCAAGCTCTTTTTCTCGCATGTTAAGAACAACCTGCATGCGAAATACAAATTTTTTCAATTTTACCTGCCTCGTCCAAGAGTACAATAGTACCTCTAATACTTTATCGTACTAGAGGCATGTCTATCATCATATAAATGTATGATATTTATAAAATTTTATACAAGAGTATTAAATATCCTATCACCGGCATCTCCCATTCCCGGAACAATATATCCTCTTTCATTGAGATGAGAATCTACTGCCGCTACAATAAGATTTATATTTGGAAATTCTCCTAAAACAGCTTCGATTCCTTGGGGTGCAGAAATCATACATACTCCTGATATATTTTCTTGCGGAATACCTTTTTCTACATACAGTTTTATTGCTTCTTTTAAGGAGTTCCCTGTTGCAAGCATAGGGTCAGTAATATATACATAATATTTTTTAGGATTATCAACCGGCATCGGAACTTTATTATAATACCAAACAGGTTTTAGCGTTTTTTCATCTCTATACATACCGATATGACGAATAGTAGCTTGCGGAAGTATGTCCACTGCTTCATCCGTAAATATAAGGCCGGCTCTTAATATAGGCGAAATTATAATTGTAATATCGTCATCTATTGTTTTTGTTGTAAATTTCGCTACGGGAGTTTCTATTTCCACATCACTTTGCGGAAGATTTTTAGTTGCTTCGTATAACAAAATTCTTGTAAGTTTTCTAGCCGCTAATCGTACTCCTTGAGTATCAGTATCTTTGTTTCTGATTGTACATAAACTTTGATTGACAATAGGATTAGTTATTATTTTCAGATTTTTGTTTTCTTCTTGCATCTAATTTTCTCCCTAATTCATCTACTCTCTGCTGTTGAATATCAATTGCATTATTTGAAAATTTTATAAATTCTCCAAAATCTTGCGGATTTCCCATTGTAGGAGCTTCTATCTCGCTTAAATGTTTCCCAAAATGAGAAACGGTTGCTATAATACTGCCAATCGTTTTAAACATTTCGTTCAAAAGTCCATAAGCATCACTGAGTCGTTTTGGCGGTTCTACACTTATAATCGGAGTATTATTATCGATATATGTGTTTTCATCAGGTAAATACAGTTCTAGTGACTTAGACCCTGCCATACCGCTGAATTCAACAGTTGCCTCAGTTCCATGCGGAATTTTTATACTTTTGTTTTTGATAATAAATTTTACAAATACTTCATCTTTAAGAGGCTTTATCTCTGTTACAAAGCCAACTTCTATTCCCATCATTCTGACAGGAGAACCTACGATTAAACCGTCTACATCAGGAATAAACAAGCTATAGTCATTTGCTTTGTGAGGTTTGGTTATTCGTATAACAAAAAATATTACAACTATAAACAAGATAATAATTAACCATATAAGCAATTCCCCTCTATGATCAATATATAATAAATCGTTTTCTTTTTTTTGCTCACTCATATCAAAAACCATTATATAAAATTTTTTATTTATGCACAAGGAATAAAAGGTGTAAATATTTGTAAAAATTATTAGGCATAAATGTTATAAATCCGACAAAACATGGAATAAGAAAAGTAGGTAATATGGATTTTACCCCCGTTACACTGTGTGTTTTTATAAATAAGGAAATTTTGTGCTAAGCCTAAATACAAATACGACAAGTCTTATGGTTCAACGAAATCTCTCTAATGCAACAGAGGGTATTAACAAAGCTATGATGCAGCTAACAACAGGATATAAGCTAAATAGTGCAAAAGATAATCCTGCTAATTATGCAATTGCAAAAAACATGGAAACAAAAATTCATGCCTGGGGTGTCGCACAATCCAATATGTCAATGGGATACGATATGCTAGATGTCGCAGCATCTTCGGCAGAACTCATCGGAACACACCTTACAAGAATTAGAGATTTATGTGAACAAGCTTGTAACGGAACTTATGGAGAACAATCAGTTAATGCAATAAAAGCGGAAGTACAGGGGCGTGTAGACGAGATAAACCGTATTAGGGCTAACACAGAATACAATGATATAAAATTATTTGGAGAAATCGGTTCAGACGGTTCTGTTAGTCAGAAAATAATAAATTTGCAAATAGGTATTGATTCTTCTGCTTCTTCCAAACTTAGCATTG
Source organism: uncultured bacterium (assembly GCA_902777605.1). Taxonomy (GTDB): domain Bacteria; phylum Cyanobacteriota; class Vampirovibrionia; order Gastranaerophilales; family Gastranaerophilaceae; genus CAG-196. The sequence continues at coordinate 146,633 of CACYUI010000001.1, forward strand.
ACACAACCCTGAACTTAAATGGATTAGGCGATATAGAGAATTGGGATATTACATCCTCTGATACTTTAGACAAAATTGATTCAATACTAAATGAACTATGGAATTACGAAGTCAAAATCGGAGCTTCTCAAAACAGAATAGAATATGCGCTTGAATCCTCAGATGTCATTGTAACAAATTTAACATCATCATTATCAACAATTCGTGATGCTGATATAGCAAAGGCTTCCAGCGATTTAATAAAATATCAAATTTTACAACAGGCATGTGCAACCCTCTTAGCAACTGCAAATCAAATGCCTGCAATGGCACTGCAACTGTTATAAATTAGTTTTTAAAAGCACCCCAAGCTCGCAAGAAACCTTTTTCGTACATAATAAGATAATATCCGCCTTCTTTTATATATTCTATTGTAGCTTCCATATGCTCATATTCTTTTGGCGGTGTCGCTCCCGTAACTGCATACTTTGCATTAATAATTTCTTGCATTCTATCTTTTCGCTTTTGCTTTTTACGCCATTGTTTTTCTTCTTTTGTTAGCTCTTTTTTGTCAGCATAAAGCTTTCTCACTTCTTTTTCGTTTTCCGCAAGCTTAAATACAGGAATAACCGCAATAAGATTTTTTGATTCTATAAGATACAGAAATTCTCTATCATCTGAAAGCGCAAGCTGGTAATATCCTGGTTTAATAAAATTACCGTTATGATCTGGTATATAGTCAGGAATCAGGAGTGTCGGCTGTTCATCTGTCGGAATAGAATATCTGTATATGGAACCTTCATGGATAGTAATTCCAGACGGTATTACAGGGTATGGTGCTGCCGGAGCAAGATAATCAATATCTCTGAGAACAGGTGTTACAATTCCATCAATCATAATTTACTCACTAGCTTTCTTATTGCAAAATCTATTTCTTTAAAATTTTTATTTAAAAGTTTAGAAGAAGCAACAAATATAAGTGATAAATATTTTGATGGTACATTATCTTCTTTTATTAAAAGTCTGTAGCTTTCCCTCATCAAACGCTTTATTCTATTGCGCTTAACTGCGCGTTTGTGAAATTTTTTGCTTACAACAAAACCAACTTTTGTCGGAGATTCATTTTCCTTTTCTTTTCCTATAAACATGGTTATTCCATTATAGTAAAGAGTTTTTCCCGTTCTATATGTTGCAGCAAAAGCCGTTCTTTTTTTTAGTCTGTAATTTTTCGGAAGCATAATAAAATCATACATTCCCTGTAAAGAAATGTAAAGTTTTTGTTAGTTTTTGCAATTTTAGTTAATAAAAAAACTTTATATAAATATAGTGTGTTAGTACTCGTGTAGTAAAGGTTTAATAAATGGCAGGAATTGAAGCAATATCAATGATTTTACCATCGATTACTTCAGGAACAATATTTGCCCCGAGAAGAGCAAATAAAGGTGCAGAATCTAACAATGCGCTTGTTGCTGCCATGAACTTTGGTATTGCAGGAGGACAAATCGGAAATGTATTTAGAGGAGTAGCCGGAGTAGCAAAAGCTTCTACAGGTGATATTGCAGCAAAAATTGTCGAATTAGATAATAAAATCATAAATGCATCAGACAAACTTTCAAAAGCTGATAAAATAGCAAATGGAATGCTGAAAGCAGGAAGTTTCACAATGAGAAATATAAACCCTGCTATTGGCGCAACAGAATTAGTAAAAGCCCTGTTTGCAAAAGATAAAACTGATGCAGCTTTAACAGGTGGTTGTGCTTTTGGTTCAATGCTTCTTGGAGAATATGGAGTTAAAAATCTGTTTGGATTAGCAAAAACTTCTTATAAAAACGGAGTTTATACAGTTACTCCTAGAACAGCATTGTACAAAAAATTAGATTGTTATCCTGTTGTAAAAGAGCAACTAAAAGCAATAGCTGATTATTTAGTAACTAAACATATAGTAAGTGAGAAAGTAATTAAACATGTACCACCTATCGCAAAAGGCGTCCTTTTTGCGTTGGGTTCAATATTCTCATACGCAGGCGGCCGCAAAATAGGTAAGGCGCTATCAAACAAATATAAAGAAATAAAAGGAGAAACACCTTTAAATAATCAAGAAAACAGAGAAGCTGCTTAGTTTTTTTGATTAGATATCTTGCCATTTTCACGATAAAGAGTCTGCCAAACAGTTTGTGATTGTCTATGGTTATTAATAGTTGCTTCTAATGAAGCATTTATGGCATAGTAAATAACCGGAATAGAAATAGTAATTGTTAATATAGCTACAATTACATGTCTTACTACAGTCTCGATGACCTTAAATCTTCTTTTTGTAAGGGCAATGTCACCTTGTTGTTTTAAAATTCCATTTATTAAATTTTTTCTTTCCTTTACGGTAAGACTTTCGATAAAATCAACATTCTGAGGGTCTACATAAATAACATACTTTGAATATTTTACATTTCCATCTAAAAAATCCAAACTGTCATTGTATTCAATTTGCTCCTTTGAAATACTTTTTTCTGTTATATTGCCCTGTGATATCTTTTCGATAGGCTCGTCTGTGCGTTCTTGAGCTGATTTATCTTCAACAATATCATCGGTTTTTTGCGGCAGTGATTGCTTGTTTAATTTTGCTTTATATTTTTTTATAAAATTATCATCAAAACTTTCATCAAGCTTTACTGCTTCTTTTTTAACAATCGGTTTTTCAGAAATAGATTGCTCAGCATCAATATTTTCAGGTTCAGAAGGTAAAAGACGAGTTTCTTCGGGTGTATCATTAACTTCTGGTATTTCAGAAGAAAATTCCTCTTGTACAGGTTCCTCAAACAAAGCAGCATCTTCAGATGTAGTATTTTCGGTTGAAATATTTTGTGTTAGTTGAGCGGTCAATTGCTCTAACATATCATCTGAAATATCATCATTTAAGGCAGCAAGTTCGTTAATATCCATTGAGTCATTGTTATTGTAAATATTATTTTTACCAGCCATTTAATCTATTCCGTGTTTGTTATATGATATGTATTATTATATATTATATTTGTTACATAAGCAATCGTAAGAGAAGATGATATGGATATTGATAAAGAGAAATTAAAAGAAATAATTACAAAGTTAAACAATTATAAAATTCTTGTAATTGGTGATTTAGCTTTAGATGAAATGGTTTATGGAAATACCGAAAGAATTTCCAGAGAGGCTCCTGTGCTTATTTTGCAGCATACGCATACAAATTATATTTTAGGAGGTGCTTCAAATGCTGCACATAATGTTTCAGAATTAAACGAAGGAAAAGTTAGCGTGATAGGTGTTATCGGAGCTGATTATCAAGGAGAAGATTTAAAAGAAGCTTTCAAAAAAGCCAACATTAATTGTTCATCATTAATAGTAGATAAAGATAGAAAAACAATTACAAAAACAAGAATATCCGGAGCATGCTCTCAATCTGTAACACAGCAAATCGTCAGAATCGACAGACAGACAAATGCTCCAATATCAAAAGAAACCGAAGAAAAAATGATTTCAGAAATAGCAAAACTGCTTCCTGAACATGATGCAGTGATTCTTTCGGATTACCACATTGGTACATTAACAGACAAAATAATTGAAACTGTAGTAAGTTTATCAAAGAAATATAACAAAAAAATTATAGTAGATGCCCAAAAAGATTTAAACAGATACAAGGGAGTTACATCAATGACTCCAAATTTACCCGATACACAAAAACATGTCGGTATCTTTTTAAATAATAAAGCAGATTTTCTTTTGGCAGGAAACAAACTTATAAAAGAAACAGGTGCAACTTCTGTTCTTATAACATGCGGGTCAGAAGGTATGGTGGTTATTGAAGAAGGCAGTAAATATACTCACATACCAGTATTTAATAAATCAAAAGTTTTTGATGTAACAGGCGCCGGAGATACCGTAACTGCAACTTACTCTCTAGCTCTTGCTGCAGGTGCAGAACCTGTTTACGCTGCAATTATCGGAAATATAGCCGCAAGCATTGTTATAAAACAGTATGGTTGCGCGACAACAACAATAAGCGAAATTCTAAAAAATGTACCGGCTCAAATAAATTTAGATAACTAGGAGTATATTATGAAAAATATTTTTGGAAAACTCAGCATAGTTGATTTAGTAATAATTATAGGTGTTTTATTAGCACTATGTGTTGGTGTGGTTACAATAAAACATTTTAGACAAACTGCCGACAAGCAAATTGAAGCAACTTCACAAGTTACATTTCAAGTATTTTTAAGAGGTGTTACTGTAACAGGGCAAGAGTTTCCTGTAAAAAAAGACGGAACAACATTTATTACAATAAGAAATGTTCCATATACAGAACTCAGCGTTTTAGATGTAACATCTTCTCCGCGACAAACAATTATTCCTTCATCGAAAGCTTTGGAACAGTATATTTTAGTTAATGATCCGGCACAACCTGCAATATATGATGCCATTGTTACAATTACTGATGTTGCTAAAATCACAAAAGACGGAGCTGTTGTTGGCGGTAATAAAATAAAAATGGGACTCCCAGTAACTTTAGAAGGTGAAAACTATAAATTTAACGGAACAATTTCAGATGTTAGAGTAACTTCTGATGTTAAAGTTGAAGATGATGGCGAGAATGCAAACTTGTCCTAATTAATAAATAAAACATGATATTAAATATATTTCTAAACAGAATTCAAACATTTTTAAAACCTGTCTATGACAGAAGTTTTGTTTTGCAAAAAATTGATTGGTTAATTTGTTTGAATATTTTTTCAGTGATAATATCATCAACTTATGCGCAATCAGACACAATTGGATATTTTGCAATATTTGCAATTATTTTAACTGTAATTAAACTTTTAACTAAAACTAACGAAAAATTAGAAATGAACTTTGGAGATAAGTTTCTTTTATTGTACTTTTTATTAGTACTAATAAGTGTAGCAGGTTCATCTCTTTTATATTTAAGCTTAAAAGGTTTTCTAAAAACACTAACTTATTTAGGGTTTTATATTTCAGTAATACATTATTTAAAAGACAATAAAGATAAAATAAAATGGATTTTTCTTGCATTTTGTATTTGTGCATCATACGAAACTGTTTTTGCATTTTTGCAAAATTATGGTGCAGTTGAGGAAATTTCGGGCTGGCAAGATATGTCAAAATTAAATCCGGAAGAAGTCATGACAAGAGTTTATGGGACATTGAAACCGTACAACCCAAATCTTTTTGGCGGTTATATGCTTTCAATATTACCATCGTTTTTAGTATTACCATTTGTTAATAAAAAAACGCTTCCAGCTGCTATCACAATGGGGATTCTTTCTTTAGTTGCTCTATTTTTAACAGGTTGCAGAGGTGCTTATATAGGTATGTTTTTTGCTTTATTAACCTTAATTGCAATTACATACAAATTTATAAAACCGCAGATCAAAAAATTATTTACAATAGCTATCGGGATATTGGGAGTTATTGTATTTTTTGTCATATTGTCTATATCCTCATTAAGGGCAAGAGTTTTTTCAATATTTGCTATGAGAAATGATAGTTCAAATTCTTTTAGATTTAATGTATATAGTTCTTGCATTGAAATGTTTAAAGACAACTGGTTGCTGGGGATAGGTTGCGGCAATCAGAATTTCAGAGAAATTTATGGTTTATACATGAAAACAGGCTTTGATGCTCTCAGCGCTTACAATATATATCTTGAAACGGCTGTTGAAAGTGGTATTTTTGCCCTTATTTCATTTGTCATATTTTTAATAGTTAATATACAAAAAGCTTTAAAATATATTTTCTCAACAAAAACAATTGAAACAGTATATGTAGTTGCTTCATTACTGTCTATCATTGGAATGTTGACTCATGGTATAGTAGATACGGTATTTTTCCGTCCACAAATTCAATTTACATTTTGGATTATGATAGGAATTATTAGAGTTATAATAAAATAGCAAAAAAAATTTTTATGTGTTTTTATTACAAAAAAGGAGAAAATTATGGCATATGTTTTAAATAATATTCCTGTTATGACAAGAGATGCTGCTTTTGCAAAAAGATTAACATGTATGCTTGAAAAAAATATTAAATGCCCAAAATCAATGCGTAACAGAGATTCTATTGAGCAAAAATTGGAAAATGCTGCTAAAGTAAAACACTCATTAGATAACGCAAATAAGCTGCGCAACGATATTATAAAAGAAAGTGAAGCTGCAAAAGCATATAATGGTATAAAATAGATTAGACACACGGTTTGATGCATGAATGCGTCACTAAAAATAGAGGAAAGAAGGAAATATGTTAGAGAGAATTGAAAAATTACAAATCGTATCACTTGGTATTTTGGTAGGACTTGCATTAGTTGTATCCACGAAAATGGTAGCATCAACTATTCAAAAAAATGAAATATCTGTTACCGGTTCTGCTTACGAAATAGTGAAATCCGATAAAGGAACATTAAATTTTGATATAGAAATCAAACGAAATACCAGACAAGAAGCATATAAAACCGCTCAGGAACAATTAAAAACAGTTCAACAATATCTAAAAGACAAAAAAATTGAAAAGGTAGAAATAAAAACACCGCATTCATATGCTATATACAAAAATGATGCACGCGGATATTCAACAAACGAAGTTGATCATTATAATTATACTCAGCCGGTATCTATATCTGCAGATAATGTAGAATTAATAAAAGAAATTTCTACTGACATTTCAAGTTTAATCAATAATGGCATTGTCATAAATGTAGAAACACCTTCTTACGATTATTCAAAACTTCCGGAACTTAAGGTCAGCTTGCTGGAAAAAGCTTCAAATGATGCTAAAAACAGAGCAGAATCAATGTTAAAACCCTCTCACAATAAAGTCGGTAAAATATCTGCTGTTAGAATGGGAGTTTATCAGATTACTCCTGTAGATTCTACTAATGTTTCTGACATGGGCATAAACGATACTTCTACTATCGACAAGAAGGTTACTGCAGTAGCTAATGTAACATTTAAAATCAAGTAAAATAAAAAACATAAATTTATAAAAGGTGCAATTTATAAATTGCACCTTTTTACTTTTTTTTGTTTAGGTTAAAATGAAAAAAGTCTATAGAGGTTAATGGAGTTTATAATGTACGATATTAGAAAAATTAGTGATGATGTAATCTATTTGGGATGTTCTGACAGAAGACTTGCTTTATTTGAAAGTGCCTATCCTATACCAAATGGCATTTCATATAACTCATATTTGATAAATGATGAAAAAACGATACTTTTAGATACTGTTGATAAGTCTTGCTCAGGACAATTTTTCCAAAATTTAGAAGCTGCACTTGATGGCAGAGAATTGAATTATTTAATAGTTCAGCATATGGAACCTGACCACTGCGCTCTCATAGAGGATGTTATTGCATTGTATCCTGAAGCAAAAATCGTTTGCAGTGCAAAAACAGTTGCTCTTATAAAACAATTTTTTGACTTTGATATTGATTCAAAAGCTATGGTTGTTAAAGAGGGTGATACACTAAGCACAGGGAAACACGATCTTACTTTTGTTGCAGCACCTATGGTACATTGGCCTGAAGTAATTGTTACTTATGATAAAACAGACAAAGCTCTTTATTCCGCTGATGCATTTGGTTCATTCGGTGCTATAAATGGCAATCTTTTTGACACAGATATTAATTTTGAAAAAGATTACATTGATGAAGCAAGAAGATATTATACAAATATTGTTGGTAAATATGGTGCACAAGTACAAATGCTTTTAAAGAAAGCAAGCAATTTAGAAATAAAAACTATTTACCCTCTTCATGGCTTGATTATCAAAGATAACATTGATAAGTTTATAGAAAAATATGACAAATGGTCAAGATATGAAGCTGAAGAAAATTCTGTATTAATCGCCTACTCTTCAGTATACGGAGGCACTGAAAATGCAGCAAATATCTTAGCGGGAAAACTTGCCGATAAAGGTGTTAAAGGAATTAAAATGTACGATGTTTCGCATACCCATTCATCATATGTTTTGTCAGATGCTTTTAAATATTCACATATAGTATTTGCAACAACAACATACAATAACGGTATATTTGAAACTATGGAAAATCTTTTGCACAACATTGCTGCTCATTGCCTGCAAAACCGTAAAATTGTTTTAATACAAAACGGTTCTTGGGCACCAACATGCGGTAGTGCAATGAAAGCAATTTTAGAAAACTTAAAAGGCACAGAAATAATTGACGAGTCTGTCTGCATAAAGTCAGCTTTAAAAGAAGAACAACTCTCAGAGCTGGATTCTGTTGCAGATAAAATTATTAGTAGTTTAAAATAAAGGAGAAATTTATGCAAAAGTATGTTTGTTCAGTTTGTGGTTACATTTATGATCCTACAGTAGGGGATCCTGATAACGGTATCGCAGCAGGCACACCATTTGAAGAATTACCTGAAGATTGGGCTTGTCCGCTATGTTCTGTTGGCAAGGATATGTTTAATGCAGAATAAATGACAAAACAAAAATTTTATAAACAAAAAAGGGTATCTCAAAATAGATACCCTTTTTGTTAACTTTTGTAAATAAATTTTTAAATAAATAGCAAAAAATATTATTTTTGCTTTTTAGAAAAAACATAAAGCTCTCTCTTCTTATTTAAACGGACAGGCCTTGGTTTTACAAGGTCTTTTTTTTATACAATATTTTGTTCGTAACATAGATTTACACTTTATTGAAATGGCTAAAACTTTGGTATATCCTGTTCATGTTGTTAGTTTATTTAGGATTATAAGATGTTAATGGAAGAAAGTTTTGTAGAAAACGGATTTATTATTGATTTAAGTAATGCAAAAGATACTTCACAATTGGTGCATGAGCTTAGTTCAATAATGGAACATCCCGATGTAAAAGGAAAAAATTTATGCTTAAAACTTGGAAGTACGGACCTTAAGCAATCGCAACTCTTGAGTATAAAAGCTTTAATTGAAACAATGGGAGCATCTATAGCTTTTGTTGATACATCTTCTGAACAAACAGAAGCCTCTGCTGTAAGTCTTGGTGTTATGATTTCTAAAGTTAAAGATAATGAAAACATTGGCTCTTTGGGAATTTCAGAAGAAACCACAAGCGAGGAAATTACAGATAAAGTTATAGAAGTAGTCGCTGATACTCAAATGACATCTCCTTCAATAGAAACAACTGAAGGAATAGAAGATGTTTATGACGAAGTATCAACAGAAGAATTATCTGAAATAATACCTTCAGAAAGCTATAACAATAGCGATTTTGGCGCATTAGCCGTTCATGAAGGTCTTATTCCAACAGAAGAAGCAAGCAAATATATTATCCTTGATACAGGAAATGTTTTACCGGAAGGTGTTGAAGAAAATACAATCGATACAAAGACTCTTCCTACACTATATATAAATCAGACGCTTCGTTCCGGTCAAACAATTAGCTATGAAGGAAATATCCTAATTATTGGCGATGCTCACCCCGGAAGTGAAATTATAGCGGGCGGAGATATTACCGTATGGGGCATTTTAGGCGGAATCGCTCATGCCGGTAATTGCGGAAATATAACTGCTAAAGTAAGAGCTCTTAAATTAAATGCAATACAGTTAAGGATTGCCGGTTTATATGCAAGGCGTAATGATACTTTAAATGTACCATATGTTCAAAAATCAAATGAGTTTACACCGGAAGAAGCTCTTATAGAAGAAGGTAAAATTGTAATTTATAAAAAGTTAAGGAGAGATTAATGACTGGCCGAGTAATAGTTATAACATCAGGAAAAGGTGGTGTAGGTAAAACCACTACAAGTGCAAATATTGGTACTGCGCTTGCAAAGTCTGGCTACAAAGTTGTCCTTATCGATACAGACTTAGGACTTCGTAACCTTGATTTGTTATTGGGTTTAGAAAACAGAATTGTATATACAATTGTTGATGTAATAGAAGAGAGATGCAAACTAAGACAAGCTTTGGTAAAGGATAAAAAGAACCCTAATCTTTCTCTTTTGGCAGCTGCTCAAACAAGAGATAAAACTGCCGTTAATGCAGATCAACTTAAAGAAATATGTGATACTTTAAAAGAAGAAAACGATTTTGTATTAGTTGACTGTCCTGCCGGTATTGAACAAGGGTTCCAAAATGCTGTAGCAGGGGCTAGCGAAGCAATCGTTGTTACAACTCCCGAAATGTCAGCAATTCGTGATGCAGACAGAATCATCGGACTTTTAGCAACAAAAGAAGAAATTACAAGCACTAAGTTATTGCTAAACAGGGTTCGCCCCAACCTTATCAAAACTAACGAGATGATGAGTGTTGATGATGTTGTTGGCATATTGGAAATTCCTTTAGTTGGTATAATTCCTGAAGATACAGGAATTATTACATCTACAAATAAAGGTGAACCAATTGTTAATGATGAAACTGCTTTAGCCGGCAAAGCATATAGAAATGTTGCCGAAAGAATTTTGGGTGAAGAAGTTCCATTCTTGAACTTAGACGAACCAAAAGGTTTTATGGCAAAAATAAAAAATGCTTTTGCAAAACTGAAAGCGAAGGTGTAGAATGAGCCTTTTTTCAAATTTATATAGTGCTGTAGCGAAGTTTTTCCGCTCGCAGGAAGAAACAGAGGAAGCATCAAAATCAGTTGCAACAAACAGATTAAAGCTTGTTTTAATGCAAGACAGAACAAATCTGACACCAAGAATTCTTGAACAAATGAGAAGTGAGTTAATAGATTTGTTATCAAGATATGTTGAATTAGACAAAGAGCTTCTTGATTTGAATTTTGAACAAGAAGGTGATCAAGTAGCACTTATGCTTTCAATACCTGTAATAAGAGCAAAAGATGAAGAAGAAATTGAGGCGGCTATAAAAGCACATCAAGAATCTCTTAGTATAAAAAGTGATGACAACAGTGATGAAAACGATACTTCAGAAGTTTCAGAAAAAGATGTTGTTATTTCTGATAGCGAAGAGATTGAAGAAAACAATGATACCAATGTAATAGAAGAGGTCGATAATCAAGACATAGAAGAAACTACAGAAGAAGCTGAAGAAGCAAAAAAAGCGGATGATATAGCAAAAGAACTTCAAAGTAAACCAACTGTAATAAAGAAAAAGAAAGTATCTGCTCCTGAGGATATAAGTAATAATCCTTTTAGGTCTGAAAATATTGAAGCTCAAGAAAAGCTGGAAAGTACATCTGAAACATAATAAAAAGGCGAGTTAAAACTCGCCTTTTATATAAATTCTATTTTTAGAAAGTTGAGTACGAACCTATGATTCTTGATCCTCTATTATAAGGTTCTAAATCATGCATTAGCGATTTAATTTTTTCGTCATCTCTATGTCCGTCAAAATCAATAAATACAGCTTGTTCTGATGCATTATTATTCATCATTTTAGAATTTATTTGAGTTATATTAATATGATATTTAACAAATACTTGAACAATATCTAAAAGAGCACCCTGTTTATCATCCAGAAAAAGAACTATACTTGTTTTATCATGCCCTGTTGAGTTTGTTGTACCATCACCAATTACTATAAACCGTTTATTATTATCCTTAAAATCTTCTATGTGTTCTTTTAAAATATTAAGATTGTATATTTCAGCTGTTTTTGGAGTTCCTATCACAGAATATGTCAAATTATAATTTTGAAGCATTCTTGCTGATTCATCCATATTTTCTGCAATAACAACATTTAGTTGCCTTGGCATTTCTTCTTTTATGAAAGTCTTACATTTTGACAAAGCATTAGGATTGGCTATCAATCCTGATACACTATAAAATTCGGTAGTTTTTGAAAGTATACAATCATTTACCGGAATAATCGTTTCTGCAAGAATTTGTATATTTTGATTTTTTGTTTGAATCAAATTGTCAATGGTCTCTCTTATAATTCCTTTATAAGAAGTTTCAACCGGCAAAATTGCTATCGCATTTGCTCGTTCATCTACATAATCAATACATTCTTTTATAGAATTTAAAGATCTTTGATATAAATACAAATCATAAGTTTTGAAAAGTTTATCTTTAGCCATTTCGGAATATGAGCCACCCATTCCCAGGCAAACAACTTCATTAAAATCTCTAAACATGATAAACACCTCTTTTGTTAATTATAGCTTAAAGTGTTTATTGTGCAAAATAAAAAGTTTTTTAGTTTTTACTAATTTATTCTGAAATATTTTTTTATTTAATCGCATTAATAGTACCGTCTTGCGCGCAAAAAAAAGCCTCTTGAGGAGAGGCGGGGGGAATTTATTAAGTTAATAGGTATACACTTCACAATTTCTACACACTAATAGTTTTTAGAGTTATTTATCTTTTATCCGAGGCCAAATCTCGGAACATTATTCTTGGCCTCCTCACTTGCAAGCTGTTTTGCAGATTCCAGCATTGCTCGTTTCATCTTGAGTTTTTGTTCTATATCATTCATTTCTAGTTCAATTTCTTTTTCTTTTTCCGTGAGTAAATCAACCTCTTGCTGCTTCAATGCTTTCATAGACTGTTCTTTAAACCTTGCAAAAGCACTCATTTCCATTTGATATTGAGTTAACGCATTTCCTGTCCACGGAACCATTCCCTGCATTTTTGCCATCTGAACATTTTGCATTGCGCTCATAGAACTTGCTTGATTAGCAAATTGAGCAAACATTGTGGCTCTTGGTATTAAATCAGAAGATAAGCCCGCGATATTTGCCATCGTCATAACTGACGATCCTCCCAGTGCACTTGCGTACTTCTGGTAGTTCGAAAGTTTATGGCGAGTCATTATCGCTTGCCTTTCGAGAGCGTTTATTTCGCGTGTTAATCTCTGGACTTCCCAGAATGCCATTAACATAGTAAACCTACCTAACTGTTTTATCTAACCTTTTAACCTTACATGTATATAAAGTATTTTGTAATTCAAAAATTGCCATGTTTTCAGAGTTTTATTAAGAAATGTTAACAAAGCTTTTTTGTATTACAATGTTTAGAAGGAGGTAGATATGATAAAGGATAAATTAAATAATGCAACAACTTATTGCAACATATCAGAAAATTTAAAAATTGGTTTTGATTGGCTAAAAAATACCGATTTAAAATTAATTGCAGATGGCAAATACACAATTAGTGATAATGTATATGCAAATGTTCAAAGTTATGAAACAAAAGATGATGCACCATTTGAAGCTCACAAAAAATACATTGATATACAGTATATGATAGAAGGAGAAGAATTTGTAGAAATTGCCGATTATAATAACACAGAAATAACTGTAGATTATGACTCGGTAAAGGATATAGAGTTTCTGAAATGTAATAAGCAAAAGGATATTTTTAGACTCCAAGCCGGTAGTTTTTTGGTTCTATTTCCGCAGGACGCACATAAACCCGCCTTAAATCCGAATAAAAAATTATTTGTTAAAAAAGTAATTGTAAAAGTTGGCATATAAAATAGGAGAGCGGCATCTAATCGATTAGATGCCGCCTTTTTATACGAGAAGAGGAAGAATATTGCGATTTAAGCTGCAAAAATATTTTTTGTTTTTTCATCAATCTTAAAGTCTACAAGCTCACCTTCATATGGATTTTTTTCAGAATCTTGATTATTAATAGAAAAGTTTTCCCAAAGTTCACCTAAAATCGGAGTCTTAACAGTTCGTTGGTTAGCATGTTCTCTCAAATATTTAAGAGTTTCTTTTAAAGTTCCATTTACACTAATTTGAGTTGAAGCCTTTATAATAGCTAATTGAGAATTAGGATAAATGTCTGTATAGCTTTTCCGAGTTTCAAAAATTGCTTGATCAATAATTTTTGCACTACTTTCTTGAGAAGCACCGCTATTATTAAGAATATCCTTAGCAGCATTCCTCAATACATTTTGATTTTCAAAACCCATAGTTGTTGATACATTTAATCCCATTTTCTTTCCCTTTTAACTTTTCCGATGCTCTATCGGGTTCCCTTTTCTTGATATATATATCGGCAATTTTTTTTAAAACTTTAATATTTTAAAAAAATAATTTACAAATCTTTACAATATATCAATATGTAACAATTTTTCGTTTTTTATTAAAGTTTTTATCAAAAAATGCCGTAAATAAAAATATAAGGAGTAAACTATGTCAGAAGATTTTGAAATTGAAAAAAATGAAAATGAAGAAATTAAAAACAACGAAAGTAATGGTAAAGTAATAGATGAAGCCAATTATAGAATTCGTGCTCCACGAGAAAAAGGACCCAGTGCGGTTGGCAGAGGGGGAGATCCCTTGTTTAGACGAATAAATGCTACAAGAGAACAATTAATAGAATTGATGGAAGAAACTCAAACTGTACAAGATTGGGTTCAACGCGAAACTTGCAACAATGTGGCACTCGCTTGTTTAGATAGTGAAAATTTAAAAGAAATTTATTTTGAGATAAAAGATGGCTTTGGAGAATATGGAAAAATTTCTCTTATGGGGTTCAAAACACCATCAGGTGTAGAAATTCCAAGACTAAAAGTATATGATACAAACGGTGAAGTTTTAGAAGTTTTAACAGGACCACTCGCTATTGATGAAATTAACAAAAGAGCAATTGCCTATAGAAATTCTGTTCAAGAATATGATGCCGTACCTCAAGAAGGTAATGAAGCAATTGTAGAAAGTGTAATAGCAGATTACTCCGGAAATCCTGATGATTATACTACTTAGAACCTTTTTTAAGTGCAATACCATTCAATTTGCAAAATGATGTAAATATGGAGATTTCATCTTTAATTTTCTGTTGCATATATTTGTTATCAGAAGTAATCGGCACACTTTTTGCCATTTGAAACATTTTTAACGAATTCTTAATGTACTCTGCTCTTTGAGAAGTTTTTGGTAAAGCAAGCTCTTGATACAGTTTGGCATAAATTAAATATGCATCTGTAAGTATTTGTTCCATATCAAATTGTTTTGATACAAATATAGATTTTTCAATATAAACTTTTGCAGACTCAAAATCTTGCTTTGCAATATAAATTTCACCAATAAGTTTGTTAAAAAGTGCTATAAAATAATAATTATTTACATTTGGACCTTGGGCTATATCAAGTGCTTTTGTTGCAATATCCAACGCAAATTGAGTCCCTCTTGTAACCAATTTTATTTGAGCAATTAGATACCAGCTTAATAATACACCTGTTGCGACTTTTTCTTTTGCAAAATATGCTACTTGTTCGTCTAATATTTCTAAAGCTTTTTTTGTATCATTTTTTTCTTTTAAAATTTTTGACAATAATGTTTTTAAAATATTCTTAGTAAAACTATCGTTTACATTATTTGCATACGCTACCACATTAAACAATTCATAGTTAATATTGTCATAATCTTTCTCTGCAAATTTATTTAGTATATCAATAAAATTCCATCTTGATACAATAAAAGAATCCATACTATCTAAAGAATATTCTTTTAAAATATCATCAAGAATTTTTTCAGAAGTCTGTACATCTCCTTTTACAGTATTAGCCAATGCTAATGCAAGATGCACTCGACATAGAATTGTTGTATCTGTTATTTTATTTTTTTCTGTAATATCAAAAATAAGTTTTATGATATCAAACATTCTATTGTCACCTTGGAGAGTCAAAGCTTCTGCTAAATCAAAATAAATTTCAAGCCAAAGATTGTACAATTCTTTTATTGATATTACCGAAGAGTCCTTTCCTTTTGCCAAATATTTCTCAAAGACAGGCATTATTTCTGTATCAATTAAGTTTACAACTTGACCATAGTTACCTAATTTCACCAATGGTCTTATTTGGCGGGATTTAATTAAAGCGCGCTCAAAATCCATATTTTCCGGAATTTTGTTTAAGACACTGTCTGCACATTCTATTGCTCCCCAGTAATTTCCACTTTTCATAGATACCGTTGCCAAATAACCTAGTAAATCAATATGTGCATATTCTTCATCATCATATAAAAGCATAATTGCATTTTGTAAATATTCAAAAGCTGCTTTATGATCTATTGGTTCTAATAATTTACCAATACGCGTATTTATATTCTTTTTGACTTTATTATAATAAATATTAGTTTTGTGCTCTATTAATTTTAAAGCTTGCTTTTGCGAAATTATGTAAAGACCAATATCTCCAATGTACGAAGCTTGTTTCATTAAAATTGTCCATAATTCAAAAGCTTGTTCATTATTATTTAGCTTTTGTACAATATAAGCAAGCAATGCAATTGATGATTGTTTATAAATCCCCAAAATATCTAATAGTACATTTAAAATTTCTTCAAATGTATTGTCATTTTTTACTAATGATACAATAGATTTCCATATCTCGTGTGATTTGAATTCAAAAGTAAGGTTATTTATTTGATTAATATACCCGTTTTGCACCAAAGCATCAATTATTCTTTCAAACTCCTGCGGAGAATTGTTATCAAAATGCTCCAACATAGCAGGGTAGAACCGTCTGCCCAAGATTGACATAGCCAGCAAAGTTCTGTATGCGGATAGGTCTTCTTGTCTTAGAATTCCTAATCTGGCATCAATAATATTATCCAAACCTGAATAATTAATTTGTTTTAATTTATTTCTTTTAATATCCCTGCTCAACATTATAAATTGCTCAATAACAGCAGGTACTCCTTTAGAAATTTTTAAAGCTTCTTTAACAAAATCTTTACTCACATCAATATCTTTATATTGATTTACTAAAGCTTCAACTTGTACTTCTGAAAATGGCGCAATAGTTATATTTATATAATTATCATCCGTTAATTTCGGAGAGTTTATAAGACCTAGCCCCGGACGCATTGATGAAGACAATAATATAAATTTGCACCTTTCAAGAAAATAATCATCTTTCAGCATCTCTCCTAAAAAGTCGAAAGACATTCCATCTATATTTTCGAAATTATCTATTACAAAAATAGCTTTCATTTTTTCTACAATAGTTAAAAAAACTTTTTTCATTATAGAAAACATTTTTGCTTTATTTTTATAAATATTTTCATATTTATCTAAATTTTCAGGATAAAGAACATTTAGTAAATCAAGAATTTCTGTATTTGAAAGAGCCGGAAAATCCTGCTTAAAAAACTTAATGGAATTTTTTTTGAGTTGTAATGTATCTGCACAAAAATTATTGATGTTGAAAAATGTTAGCAAAAGATCCTGAAAATACCCAAAAGGAGAAAGTTGAGTTAGTTGTGTACAACTACCTGTCAGCCATATAATCTTTGCATTTTTTAAATCACCAATTACATAACGCAACACCAAATTTTTTCCTAAACCGCTTTCACCGTTTAGTGTAATAATTGTTGAATCAGCACCTTTTATTGCATCTAACAATTTAACTCTTGCTTTTTGTTGAGAAAAAGATTCCGATACATAATCTGTTTTCACATTCAATGTCTGTTTTACAAGTTTTGTTCCACATTTTCTGCATACATGAGAATTTGGTAAATTTGCTGCTCCACATTTAGAGCACAATTTTAATAAAACAGCATGACAATTTGTACATTCTGTTGCATTTATAGGATTTATGTTACCACAATGCTTACAAGATGAAGCCACTTTAGTTCCACAATTTGTACATTTAAGTGAGTTGTCTTCTATTTCTTTTTTGCATTTTGGACATTGCATTCCTAAAAACCTTTATACCAAATCAACAATTTCATTTAATGCTTTTACGACAACTTCAGGAGACATTGATAATTCTTCTGAAATTGTAGAAATATCTTTATTTTTATTATACTTTGCATCATAAACTGCAAAAATATTCAATTCTGGATATTTATTATTTAATTCTGTCAAATCTTTTATTAAATCTTGTTTATCATTGTCAGAATATTTTTCTCGGACAGGAGTATAACTAAATGCATCAAAGTTTACAATACTTAAATTATTATCCTGTTTTGTTTCTTGCAAGTCATCACTATTATTCTCATGCATAAATTCTTGAGAAAAATCTTCTGTTTCTTCTAACGAAGATTCCTGCATTGTGCCTAACTCGTTTATATCATCATCATTATTATCAACATTTTCCAACAAATCTTCTGCCAAATTTGATTCATTTAATATAAAGTCAGAATCAACGGAAACATTGTCATCTTGCTGTAATAGAAAATCTTCTTCCTCAAAATTTTCTTGTATATCTATCTGATCGTTTATATCTGTCAAATCTGCATTAAAATCAACAGCTTGCTCTTCTATAGAATCAAAAGTATTTTCAAAATCAGTTTCTTCAATCTCATCACTTTCGGCTTCTTCAGATATACTTTCCTGCAAATCATCAGAACCTTCACTATAATTTAATTCCAAAATTTCATCAGTCTGATTATCTTCTTCAAAATTACTATTTTCTATAGCAGGTTCTTCTATTAAATCATTGTCTGCTATAGTATTTTGAGCATCAGAAACTTCTTCTATGTCCAATGGCTGAACATCATCAAATGTTTGTTCTTCTGATACATTGAACCCAATATCGTTTTCATTTTCATTTTTGTTAACATCTATTTCTATTTCTTCATCAATTAAGGCATCTTCGTCCAATACTGCATCTATAGTTTCAGTAGCTTGATTATCTTCTTCATTTTCTAACGGTTGAACAATGACAAACGACTGTTCTTCTAAATCCTTGGATTCAATATCAGTTTTGTTTTCATTGACTGTTTCTTCAATTTCATTTTCTAAAAAAGAATTTTCTTCTGAAATTGCATCGATATCATCAAATAAATAATTATCTTCTGTTTCTGTATCTTTAAATTGAGTATCGGTGAAATTAAGATTTTCAGAATCATTTAAGTCTAAATTGGTGACATTATCTGCATCTTCTTCTACAATATCTTCTTCAGAAATAATATTTGTTTCAGTATTAGTTTCTTCTGTAGCTATAGACAAATTGTTTTCGTTATCTATAGTTTCTTCTTTTGCAGTATTCTCTACAACATCATAAGATACTAATTTTTGTTCTTCTGTTAAAATTTTGTCAGTAGCACTACTTTGATAATCTAAATCAACAGATACAGAATTAATCATTTTATCAACATATTCTACTCTTGCAGCATTACTTATACCGTTTATATTAGTGTCTTCAGAGCTTGCTTCAATAGCAGAACTGTTTTTAACAACATTATTAATAACAGGCTCTACAGATATCGTATTCTTTATATCAGGTTTACTGTATCCTAATTTTTTGGGAACCGTTATTACTGAAGTTGCAATAACTTTTTCAAAATAGGCCTTAATTACATTTTCATCGGTAATCGTTTTAAGAATAACCTCTGAGTGCGCATAAACATCCGCAATAATGTCATCTAATATAGCTTCATACCCGGGAAATTTCCTATGATTTTTTACAAGCTCTTCTATAATGCCATAATATTTGTTGTTTCTATCCATAAAATTTCTTTTACCTTATAACTTTATTATTAACACAGGGTTACCCTGCAACTTATTGAACGAATCAGTATTAACACTAATACTCATATTTAACGCTTTATTAACTGTCTGCATAATAACATCATCAACAGCCTTTTCTCCACTTGAAGATAATATTCCAACAGTTTCAAATTTCTTGGAGCTGTTGTTATATTTAATTTCTACCGTAATTTTATTCGTAATAGGCGGTCTATTAAGCAACAACAATTCTGTTTTTAAATTTAGCTGAATAATTTTTCCAAGTTTTATCAAATATCTTTTTGCAGATGTATTTGAGGCATAGCCGGATGGAACTTCCCAGTCAATTTTCAAATTAGATACCAATATTGAAGTATCCAGATTATTTTCAATTGCAGGAATCGATACTGATGCAGCTTCTTCAGTATTTTTAGGCTTAGTATTATTTTCTACAGTCTCTATTGGCATAGCATCATTAACATCAACGGCTTCACCAACATTTTTGGTATTATTAACAGTTTCTATTGGAGCAGAGTTATCAGAAATGTCATCAGTCATTTCAGACGGCATAAAATTGGTATAACCATAATATCCGGCACCACCTAACACAACTAATAAAAGAACCCACAATAATGGAGATCTTCTCTTTTTTGTTACAACAGGAACTTCAACATCCATATTATCAGATTCAATTTGATTATCAGAAAATTCTTCTGCTTGTTCTTGTTCAAATAATGTGTCAATTTGCTCGCTATTTTGTTGTTCCTCAGAACTAACATCTTTTTCTGGTACATAGTCTAAATCTTCAGCCGAAATATTTGGTGTAGTTACTGTTGTATATTTAATATCTTCAAAAGCTTTTCCTGCTTCATCTGTCGCACTATACATTTCATCAGACTCGTTTATAAGTTCACTAAATCCGCTGTCCTCTATCTTATTTTGCAATTCTTCTACATTGATAGAGACAAATTTATATGTATCATCTGCTTTTGCGATTTTAGCCAAACGATTTCTCGCACTTACTGACAAAATAAGTTTTTTATATATTTCACCTTGATTGATATTTCCATCAACAAAATTAAATAACTCTTCATCTGTAACAACATCTTCACTATCCACCGTAACAATGCGGTTTTCTATATCGTAAAAAGAAACTAATTCAGATTCTCTAACGATATAATATCCCTCTTGATCAATTGATTTATCTACATGATAAGGTGCTATAAAGCCGGAAACAACCCCTTCTGAAAGTTCATCATTCAACTTAATGAACATATATGCAACAGGAAGAATGTCGTTATCAAAATGAGACTTAGGCACACTGGGAGTGTCACCGTCAAAATAGAACCTTACATCAATATATGAACCATTTATATATATATCTGAAATGTCAATATTTTTAAGTACAAAAGGTATATTGTGAAGACCTGAAATAACATCTACAGAATAAATACTGTCATTGAAAAAACTTAGTGCTATATTGCCTGCAAGCACATTTGCTACTGCTCTGTTCCTTGTAGTTTCATCCTCAATTACACTACACGCTTTTTGTGCATTAAAAATTTCTTGACTATCCAAAAATATATTTGTATTCACCTAACACTCTCCCATGCTCAGGTAAATAATACCATATTTTATTAAAAAAATCTATATTTTGACATTTTTTTATAGATTATTAAACCATATAGTGTATATTACAAACTAATAATTCAAGATTTAATTGTAATATCCGTTTAACTTAGTGAAAGGATTATTATATGTTTTCATCAATGATTCAAAATCTTTTATCTTCATCAGGGCAGTCAAATGCTATGCAAAGAGCGGTCCAGATGAATAGTTATATTCAAAAATATAATTCAGAATGGACTCCGGTTGAAAAAACAGCTCAAAAACCGCAACAAGAAATTCAATCTTTTGACAAAGTTCTAAAAAACTCAACTACAGTAAAATTTGGTGATTTAATTACAAATCCGTCAACAAGAGTAAATGCGCAGCTGTATACTGCACAAGCAACCGGAAGCGAAAAACTAACTCCTCGTCAAAAGATACAAGAAATCGTTTC
The DNA here is from genome assembly GCA_902777605.1 of uncultured bacterium. Taxonomy (GTDB): domain Bacteria; phylum Cyanobacteriota; class Vampirovibrionia; order Gastranaerophilales; family Gastranaerophilaceae; genus CAG-196. The sequence continues at coordinate 168,034 of CACYUI010000001.1, forward strand.
CAGAATGTCAAAAAAACATGGTGTTGATGAAAAGCTAGTTAATGCACTTATTAAACAAGAATCAGGTTTTAATCCTAATGCAAAATCAAAAGTAGGTGCTATGGGGCTTATGCAGTTAATGCCGTCAACAGCTAAGGGTTTGGGTGTAACAAATCCGATGGATCCTGAACAAAATGTTGAAGGTGGTGTAAAATATCTAAAATCAATGCTTAATAAGTATAACGGGAACATTATATTAGCTCTTGCAGCTTATAATGCAGGTCCCGGAGCTGTTGACAAATATGACGGAGTGCCTCCATACAAAGAAACACAAAATTATGTCAGATCAATTTTAGCTACATATCTCTAGGCTGAAGTCTTTAATTTTTGTTGTTCTCGTTCCCTATCTTCTTTTTCGTGAATTCTTCTGGTATTTTTATATGTTAGCCTTGGGATTACCCAACCTAAGATATATGGTGAAATAAAGAAGGTTGTAAGAATACCTGGAACTGAATTTAAACCTCTTGCAAAAGCTGCTATTTTATTGCCTTTTCCGCCTGCAGCTGCACCTTTCATAAGTTTAGTAATCATGCTGTCGATAGATTTTTTATCAACATTTTTTGTCAGTTTTTTAGCATGCTCTTCGATACTTTCTACAAAAGATATAATTTTCTTATTTTTCTCTGTTACTGATAAATTTTTAATAGATTCAAGGTTAAATGTCTTTTCATTAAATACTGTTTTAGCTTCTTCTGATTTTGACAATACTTTCTCCAAGTCACCACCATTCTTCTCTATGTATTTGCAGAAGTTTAACATTTTTTCTTTTGAATCAATATTGTTATAAAGCGATGTTATTTCAGCATTAGAAAGGACATGTGCTTTACTATATGGGTTAAACAAGTCAAGAATTGTTTTTGACTTACTCATGTTTCTATCTTTGTTCATAAGTACAAAACCTGAATTCTTTTCGTATGCAGTTACTGCTGCTCTTGTAAGCATAGGCACCGCAAACACTACTGCAAGAGAAGATGTTACATCCCTAAGAAGTATTTCATATAATTCCGTCAAGTCTTTTTTGCCTTTTTCATCTGTTTGTGCTCTGTTATATGCCCTTAAACCTCTGGGAGTTAACAAACCAAATAAAGATAAGCCTGTCATTAATGTATGAGTAAAATTATGACCATTGTACTCCAGTTCTTTTGATACAAATTCGCTCTTATTTTTGTCAACGGCTTTTCCTAATTTTTCTATAAATCCGTTTCCTTTACCTTTGAATGCAACATTTTGTTCTTTACCATTTACCTGTTGCTGCACATTTTGTCTTGCTCCCGGAGCAACATTACTTCTAGCATAAATTTTTGGTAAAACCGATAATACACCAAGTGTTGCCGCTATCATAGAAACAGTGGTAATAACACGCTTACCAAGCGCATTGTGTTTAATACTTTCTGCCATTACAGAATCTAATTTTTCTAATTTTTTATTAGCTGTAATTGCATCGTTAGCATACTTCATCATGCCATCCAACGCATTTCTCGTCTTAAATACATTCTCGCCTTTATTTGATCCCAACTGAAGTTTCTGAAGCATTTCAAGATCAGAGCCGGTCGTATATTTCAAATTATTAATATGTTCGACAATATTATCCATGCATTGAGAACGATATTTTGATTTACCGTTAAATTTAGCAAGTTTTGTACCTTCAGGAATATTTTCCATATTCTTAAGTTGAGCCATTATATAATCGATTGACTCTTGTGTTACATTTTCTTTTCCAAGTGTATTCTCTAAAGCTTGTTTTACATTTTTTCTATAAAATTCTGTTTTGAACTGTTCAGGATTTTTTAGTAAATTTCTGTCAAAATCTTTTTCAGAAATCATTTCTTGCAAGCTATTACCATAATGTTGAATCAACTTAGAATTAATACTCGTTGTTTTTCCACATTTTGCAGCTAAATAAAGAGAAATCGGTGCAACTGCCATCATACAAGGACCTGTTAAGCCTTCTCTTCCAAGAACTTCAAAACCTTCTTGAACATTATAATGCCCGGTTACTTCTTTGTCTCTAAGAAAACCCGCAACACTTCTCGGCACAGTCATGCCAAAAAAGTCTTGAATTAAAAACAACACAAGGAAACCGCCATTTTCAATCCAGTTCATCAAGCTGCCTGATTTATTCAAAAATGTTGTCATACCGGATTTGAAAGCAGGAGATGATACTGCACCATACTGTGCTCCATGCGATTTATTTTCAGTTTCGGGGGTAATTTTGTTAAAATTTCCGATGCCTGATATATTGTTGTTTGAATGAATTTCCAAAACACACCTTTACTATATAAAATACGACCTATATAAGAATAAAGTTTTTGTGTTTTAAAAATTTGACTCTTTGTTACAAGATTGTTACATAAAGTTTTTAATATATTATTTGAACAGTTATATCACGAGAGCGTTCTTTATTATCAAAATCAAGCAGAACAACTTGCTGCCAAGTTCCAAGATTTAACAAACCGTCTTTTAGTGCTATATTCACGGAACTTCCCACAAGCGCAGAACGTATATGAGCATACCCGTTACCATCATGCCAAATTTCATCATGATGGTATTCAGAACCTGAAGGAGCAATTCTCTCAAGCGCTTCTTTTAAATCTTTAACTAAGCCTTCTTCATACTCTATTGTAGTTACTGCCGATGTGCTGCCTTGAATTGACACACAAACAAGAGCATCTTTTAATTCATGTTTATAAACACAGTTTTGTACATGCTTTGTTATATTTATAATATCAGTATTTCCATGTGTATTTACTACAAAATGTTCATTAATAATAGGCATTTTTACTCCTCTTTTATTTGTTTATATAATGTTGAAGCTTCTTGAATACTTACATTACCCATCGGAACGACCAAAACCTCATATTTTTCTGTTCTATTTGCATACTCAATTTCAATAATATCACCAACTTTAAGTTGTTTCGCAGGTTTTGACGGATTTCCGTTTACAAGCACACGCCCCATATCAGAAACTGTATTTGCAACAGTCCTTCTTTTTATAAGTCTTGATACTTTTAAAAATTTATCCAATCTCATTTTATTTTTTTTATAACCTCGGTTATAAGTCTTTTAAACTTACTTTTTGCAATATTTGCTGCTCTGATAACATCCTCATGTGTAAGCCCCACAGTACTTATACCTGCAGCGGAATTACATATACAGCTAATGCCTATCACACTCATTCCGGCCCAAGAGGCAACTATTGCTTCGGGAACAGTAGACATCCCGACTGCATCCGCACCGAGAGTTCTTGCCATTCTGACTTCCGCAGGTGTCTCATAGGAAGGGCCGGTAAGCGCCATATATACACCTTCTTGCAAATCTACTCCTATAGAATCTCCAACTTTTTGAACAAACTCCACTAACTCGGAAGAATATACTTCACTCATATCAGGGAATCTTGTTCCCATTTCATTATCATTTGCTCCGATAAGAGGATTTGTACCCATAAAATTAATATGGTCAGTAATTATCATTAAGTCAGAGGGATTAAAAGAAGGATTTACACCACCTGCAGCATTTGTAAGAATAAGAGTTTTTACCCCTAACTTCTTCATAACTTTAACTGGAAATACCACTTTTTGAATAGAATATCCTTCATAGTAGTGAAATCTTCCCTGCATCATGACAACTTTTTTACCGTTTAATTCAGCAAAAACAAGCCGACCTTTATGTCCCGAAACTGCTGTAGCCTCAAATCCAGGAATTTCGGAATAATTTATTGCAATGTCACAATATTCGTCAGCCAAATCTCCCAATCCTGAGCCTAAAATAATACCTATTTCCGGCACAAAATCGCCTACTTTCGACTTAATAAATTCGACAGTTTTTTCTAACATAATACACTCCTATAAACTCCCAACTGATATTCTACTACTAAAATATTTGTAGTAAATAGAAAATTTATAAATTTGCACTGCCTTCATTATGCATTTTATCTAATGCTTGCTTTGTACCTTCGTACTCTCTGCAAAGTTTTACAACAAATTCAATAGATGCTTTATCCTGCCTTATCGCATCTTTTAATTGGTAAATTTCCGCAAGCTGCAACTCTTTTGTATCAGCATCAGTAAACAAATATTTCTTTAATAATTCCTGCGAATCACTATCCATGCCTGCGATATTGTGCTTAAAAGCATACCAGTTATAAAAATGATAGATAAAATAATATTTGTTAATCTCGCCTTTTGAAAGTATAAACATCTCATTTGTTTTTAAGGCAAAAGTTTTCGATGTAGCAAGCGATAAATAAAGTGCTTTAGAGCCTTTTGCCGGATATATCAACCCTTCGTTTTCACCGATTGGGTTAAGGATTTTAGAAGCATTATCCAAATAATAAACTCTTGTACCTGTAGTCCTTATATATTCCAAAATCCTTTTAGGCTCATACTCATATTTTCTGAGTATTAAAGTTATCTCTTCTTCTAATTTTTGCTTTTCCGCATCAGCCAAGGTGCTCAAATCCAGCATATTACCGTCAAAGTAGTGGCGTTTGCGTTTTGATTTGTTTTTTACACCTATTGTTTTACTCAAACGATATCTTAAGATTCTTTCTTGCAAAGATAATATGCTATAAATTATATTTTTAAACAAATCCATTCAAATTAGCCTTCTTTAAAAGTTGCTTTATAATCAGTATAGCATATTTTACCTTTTATTAAAGCAGCAAACTCTTTTCTTTCTCCTTTATTTTTAAGACTATGAAGAACAATGTGAAGAGTTTTTGGATGGTTTTCTACAAATCTTTGTTTATCACCAATGTTATGTAAGTTTTTTTGTATATATGTTTCTATTTCCTTATTATATTTAGCAATCATGTTATTATCAGTAAGAAACTTTGTTCTGTGGCTTGCGCTGTTTAATACATAACTAACTGCACTGTTGCCAAGTGTTGCACATACTTCAGGAACACTTTTGCCTGCTTTTATTAAAGTTTCAACCTTATCTGCAGTAGTGGTTTGGATTGTACTTTCGTCTTTTTGGGCAACAAAACTACCTCTATTCATTACTACAGGATTAATACCTTTTCTATAGGATACTTGAGAAGTTTTGTTTTTTCCTGATATTGTATTAAAAATCTGCTTTGTTTTTTCAATCTCTTCTGCTATTTCAGGATTAGATTGAATATATTCCTGAACTTTTTCATTTACAGTAGCTATTACATCATTATCCCCAAAAGTTTTTGCATCATTTTCCCAATAAGCAAGGAAAGATGCTTTATCTTCTACAGACATATTTTTATTTATATAAGCACCATATCCGATACCTGTTGCAGCAGCCTTTAAAACTTTTTCTGAAAATTCATTATTCTCTCGTGCATTTCGGTATGCTCTTTGATAACTAAATGCTGATCTGGTATCTTTCCAAGCCATAAATGCGGCATTATATTTTTCAAAAGAAGCAAGTGCTTCTTCAGACTCTATATCTTCTCCGCGTTCCATAGCCGCTTTAAGACATTTTTCAAAATGCTCAAAGTTATGAACTTCTGAAGCTAATTTCTTTCTATCATCTTCACTAAGAGATGCCAAAAATTCTTCCGCCCCAACTCCTAAATCTTTTGCTGCCAATATTGCCATCAATTCAAGCGCTGCTTCGGGTTTAACTTTTTCGCTAACATGTGTAAATACTCTGTGACGCATCTCTGCATGTTTTGCTTTTAATTCAGCTATAGCTTTTTCTTTCTCTTCTCCAGATAGTTTGCTGATTCTTTGTTGTTCTTCTGTATATTTATTTTTCAGGAAAGTTTCAAAGTTAGCTCTGCGCTCTGACATTTGTTCAGGAGTAATACTTTCCAAAGAAGCATAAGTTCCGTCACCGTTTCTTGTTATTGCTTTATACATAAAAGCAGCTTCAGTAACAACTGCTTCCATCTTATCAACATGTTCGGGAGCTTTCTCTCCTACTCTATTAACGGATTCTTCTACATAAGTTAATAAAGTCTTCTGCACATTTTCATCCAATTTATTAAATTCACTCAAGCTTTTGCCGGTAATACCACTCAGAGCAAGCATGAGCTTTGTACCATCTAACTTATTTTTCATACAAGTTTTTTCAAGTGACACCTGTACTTCTTTAAGAGTTCGTTCCTGATTTTTAGTAACTGACTTTTTAGATGTTTCAGAACTTGTTTCACTTAAATTTAGTTTATCGGTATTACCGTCTTTTATCTCTGTTGCATTTATTGAATTTGGGGTTTGAGGTTTTTCTGCAGGGCTAACTACACTGCTTGCGGCAGTTGTTATTTCTTTAACTAAATTCTTAAATTCTGCAATAATAGACATATTTTATCCTCGTTATATATATAAAGTATTTAAACTTTAAAAAATTGACTTTTTTGTAACAAAATGTTAAATAACAAAAAAGACGGCTTCTGACCGTCTTACTATTCTTATTAATTAAAATATTGTTATGCCATTTGAGTATCATTTTTAAGAACAGATTGCATAGCATTTTTTACTATACCAGATATACTTGTTAGTTTAGAAATTTCTTCTTCAGTAAATTTTCTTACCTGATTTACATAAATTGCCAGTTCATTGCCTCCGTTATTTGTAATTTGAACTCTGTTTTTATCTTTGGCTACCAATTGAGCGGCTTTTTGTTTGTACATACTAATTTTTGTTTTTCTGAAGAATTCTACTACTGAGTTCATACCATGTTCTGTAGCTTTCTTATATTCGATTGCAGTATCAGATTCAATTTCAAATTTTACAACATTTGCATCATAACCAGTCTCAGCTATAGTTTTTCTCTTTGCTGCTATTTCTTGTCTTTTTTGTTCAATGTTTAAAAGTTGGTTATTATTCAAACCAATTCCACTCTCGGATGTTGCATCTGCTTTATCTTCTGCTTTTATTGCAGGTGCTTTTATATTTGCATTGTTGCCGTTTTTAACAACTTCTGAATAATTGCCATTAGTAACCTTGTCTAATAATTTTGTTAATTCTTCTTTAGAAAGGGCTAATGTATCAGGATTTTTTTCTACATATTCTGTTACTTGTTTCATAACTTCCTTATAAACAGGTAATTCATATGCATCTCTGTTCATTTTATCAAGTAAGTTCTCTTTTACTGTTGCATCTATAATTTGATTTAGAGCAGTACCTGTTATTTCACCTGCTTTTGCAGCGGTAAAATAATTGTCTCTTAATAATACAAGTTGTTTTTCTTCTTCTGTTAATTGTTCACCTTTTGCTTCTTTTTCATTAATACGAACTAATACATCTTTGTTATCTTCAAAAAACTTAACTGCTTCTTTTTGCAAATCTTCTTGATGTTTTTTGATACCTTCTTCGCTTTTTTGTTCTGTAAGTTTACTAACAGCTGCAGTAATATCTTCTTGTTTTGGAGTATTTCCTTCGCAATCAGCTTTTGTAGCTATGTCTTTTGTAAATTTTGTATCACAACCATCTGCCCATTCAGTACGAGCTTGTTGAGAATCAAAACTTGCGAGAACTGCTTCAAGACCTTTTAATCTGTTAGAAGCTTGAAGAGAAACAATAGCTTGTCTAAACAGAGCTTTTTGTTCATCAGGCGTGTTTGTTAATAATTTTGTAAAATCTTGAAGTTGTTTTTTGTATGTCTTCTCTGGATTTTTTGATTTTTTTACTTCTTCTAAAAAGAAATTCTTAAAATATCTTTCCAAGTATTCTTCTATTTTTTCTTGTGGAAGTGTTGCAAACGAACCTGCTTTCAAACCAAAGAATCTTTCCATACGAGCTGAAATATCTTCATTGTTTTTCTTGTTAGCATTCTTGAAAGAATCTATTGAATCCCATCCGCCAACAAGAGCTGTATGATAATCATTTGCTAATTTTATGGCTTTATCTAAATCAAGTTTGCCGTCAACAGTAGCATCTTTAATTGCTGTCTTAATGCATTCGAAAATTCTATTTAAATCTTGTTCAGAAGCATTTTCTATTTGAGCTTCATTCATACCAGAAACCTTTGCAATAATATTTGCTTGTTTCAATTGTTCAGGTGTTAGTCCTAATTTTGAAAATTCTGCACACAATTTTTCTACTAATTTATCAATATTAGAGGTATTTTGTTTTTCTTCAGAGGTATTTATATTCTCAAAAACACTATTTTGAGAATCAGCATTATGCTCAACCTTTTTTAATTGTTCAACTGCTGTCGCATTATGTAATTGTGTTAAACCATTTACTGCCATCTTAATACCTCATGATAATAAAGTATTTTTTTAGATGCCTGATTTCATTAAAAGGAAAAATATTTACAAAAGTTAATAATATTTATAAAAAATATTTTCTTATTATTAGCTTATTTGCACTATGTTTTATTAACTTTTGTAACAAAACTACATTTATCTCTAAAGTTTTTAAAAATAATGACGATAACTAAACTGTAAAGGTTAACAAAGTTTTTTAAGGAGTATTTATTATGTATTCAATGTGGCCCGGATGTTACAGCTTCAGAGAAGAACTCGAAATGTTCGCTGTTTGGTTCAAAGAACAAGTAGATGCTCTTGTTTTAAGGATTTATGAATTAGATAAGATGATAAACGGAATTTAGTTTATCTGATAAAACAAAATGGGAATGAATATAATATTTTAGTTATGTTTACCCCTTTACCCCTCTCTCTCTCTTTCTCTTAAGTATAAGTACAAGCTCTTCTAACTGAGAGCTTTTTTTTTGATTAAATAAAAACTTTTCTGCATTTAAAAATTGTTTCGGAAACATCTCCTATTGCAACAATTTCATTATCGTATAGTGCGATTACAATTCCATCTGATTTTTCTATTTTTATACTGTTTCCATGTGAAATTTTTTCATACTCATAATTATTAAGATTATATTTGGGATAATTTAAATAAGTTTCAGGTTTAATTATATTTGATTTAACTTTTTCTAAAGAGTCCAAGTCTTCAAGCTTTATAGCATTTTCTACTAAAAATTTGCCTGCTTTTACCCTTATAAGTTTTGACAAATGCCCATATACTCCCAAAACCTCTCCTAAATCATTGGCAATTGATCGGATATATGTACCTTTTGAACATTCAATATATAGTTCTGCAGTTTGTTTTTCTTCATCAAAATTTAAAACTTCCAAACGATATATGTTTACCCTACGAGGTTCAATTTTTACTTCTTGACCTTCTCGCGCGTATTCATATAACTTCTTGCCTTTAACTTTTATTGCCGAATAGATAGGAGGAAGTTGTTCAATTTCACCACAAAAATTTTCAAGAACTTTTTCCAGTTCCTCTCTTATTAATTTTTTGCTGCTAAAATTTACCCTTTCACCCTCTATATCATATGTTGTTGTTGAACATCCAAACTGAACAGTTCCTATATATGCTTTATCATCTTCTAAGTATTCAATGAGCCTTGTAGTCTTTCCTATGCAAATAGGAAGAACTCCTTCCGCAAAAGGATCAAGAGTACCTGTATGACCTATTTGTTTGATTTTAGTTATTCGTCTTAAAATAGCAACAACATCGTGCGATGTTTTGCCTTTGGGTTTGTATACATTTAGAAATCCAAACATTACTTAATTTCGCCCTTTGAAATTTTTTCAATAAGATCAAGAACTCTAGAACCTTGCTCTAAACCGTCAGAGTATACAAATTTAATTTCAGGAGTAACTCTCAAGCGAATCCTTTTACCGATTTCGTAACGAACTTTTCCCGTATTTCTTTCAATAATTTCTTTGTCTTTTTCTATTTGTTCAGGAGAACCTAAAACACTATAAATGACCTTAGCATAAGAGTTGTCATGAGAGACTTCTACATCAACAACAGAAACAACACCCTCCAAACCTCTGACTTCTTTTCTTAGAATATCAGAAATGTCACGCATTAATTCTTTTCTTACTCGTTCGTTTCTTAATGTAGTCATCACTATTCTCCTTAGCTACACTATATTATAACATATAAAAACAAAAAACTAAAATAACGCTAATACACAGACACACTAAATTTTCCCCAGTTGGACTACCGTTTTCGGTAATGTTTTAATCTCCTCAAAAACGCATAATTTAGAAGTTAGAAAATGTAATGGGTTCTGCCCGTTATAAAATTCTTAAGTTTGCTTAAGTAAAAGGAGGTCAAAAAATGACGATTAGAAAACTTACTGTGGCAGCTGCAATTGCCGTTGGTATAGCAACTTGTTCTTTCAGTGCGGCAATGGCAGCATGCCCTTGTGACCAGCGTCCTATAGTAACTCAAGGCGCTTGTCCATGCGAAAAAGAGCTTCCTGTTGTGACAGGTGAAGCTTGTCCTTGTCAGGCTCAACCTGAACCGACTTGTGGCTGTAACGAAGCACCAATATGTGAGCCGGAACCAACTCCATCTTGTGCTTTATGCCCAAGTTCAAAAGAAGTTTCAAGAAGTGATATGAGGCAGGTTTACTCATATCCTAATGCAATCTACGGTACTAACAACTTTGTCGGTACAGAAAAAGATTCTATCTATTCTGCTGAAGGGTTTAGACCGCTTGACGGTTTTACTGTGAACCGACAGGCAAACGGCTTGTATGCAGGCACTATGGGCACAACTGTTGCATCGGACGGTTCAATAACCGGTGCTGCCTCGCACATTCCTTGCTTGAATGATTTAACAAATCATTTAGGTGCACCGATTATTAGGGATGAAGCAAATATGGATGGTGCAGGTTGTCCAATTCAAATGGGTACGGCTAACTCTATCCAAGCTGTTAAAAAGACACTTGCACCATTTGACTTATCACCGTTTGCAAACATGCAAGGTATGACAGGCGCAGCAGCAGGTATGTCACAAATGTTCCCTGATGTTCCTGCAAGTCATTGGGCAGCATGCGAAATCGACAAATTGGCTATGAATGATGTTGTTGTCGGATATCCTGACAGATTATACAAACCTTACAGAAACATTTCTCGTGCAGAATTTGCAACAATGTTGGTTAAGGGATTTAACAAAGACACTTATTCTGCAGCTCCAGAAAAATTATTCAGTGATGTTCCAAAAAATCACTGGGCTAACAACGCAATTACAGTTGCAGTACACAATGACTTGTTAAAGGGTTATCCGAACGGCAAGTTTATGCCAAACAACAATGTAACTCGTGTTGAAGCTCTTTGTGCTATGTCAAAGGCAGTTAAGTGCGAAGAAATGGAAAAATGTAAGGCTCAAGAAGTTTTATCCCGTTACACAGACGGAAATCAAGTTCCTGATTGGGCTATAATTCCTATCGCAAAAGCTCTTGATAACGGTGCATTAGCTAATTCTCCAAATCCTAACAGAATTAATCCGTTTGCAGAAGCAACTCGTGCAGATATTGCAGCAATGTTACAAAATATTCGTGTAGCAACAGGTTTAGATACAAACCCTGTTACAGCAAACAATGATTGCCCGACTTGTCCTGTTGATAAAAAAGCATTCATAGAGGAAGAACAACTTGTTCAAATCCCTACATTGAAGCTTAAATTCAAAGACCAAGTTTCTGCAAAATCTTCTCATGTTGGTCAAAGATTTGCAGCCAAAACACTTGAAGATGTTACAATTAACGGTCAATTGTACCCAATCGGTTCAAATGTTTACGGTAAAGTTGTAGAGGTTGTAAGACCTTCAGGATGCCAAAAAGGTGCTCTTAAACTTGCATTTACTGAAATTGAAAATTGCGGTAACAGAGCAACATTACCAAGACAAATTCTTAACGCAGAAATCAACAAATCTAATACACCTAACATAATTTCAAGAATTGTCACAGCACCTCTTACTTGGGGCGGTCAAATGTTAGGTATTGTCGGCAGAACTACCGGCGGTATGATTTCAAGCCTTGGTAACGGACTTGAAAATGTAGCATCAGGTACAGGTATTGCACTTGGTGAAGCTTTCCAAGGTCAGTTTATGGCATCTGCTCGTAGTGTTGGTGATGTAATCTATGATACGGTTAAGACTCCTGTTGACTTTGCAAGAACTGCTGTATCCGGTACAATAGGTCTTGTTCAAGCAACCGGTGACGAAGTTGGTTACTTAGTAGATGCTAAAGGCTCTAAGATTTCTTCTATTAATCCAAAAGAACATGTTACTATTGCTTTCGGATGTAACGGGGGTAAATATTAGGGGTAGAGATTAAAAATTTACCTTTAACAAATAAAAAGCAGGTGTTAAAAACCTGCTTTTTATTCTTCTGTTACAAAATATTCTGAGTCCAAATTTGCGCTCATCTGCTCCAAAATATTCAGTTTATTGTATTTATCATGAGATACAATTGCATATAATTCTTTATATAACAGAAATAATTGTTCCTGTAATGTTTTCGTAATATGAGTTAAGTCATGAATTTCATTAATATGCTCATGTTCTTTACAATATCTATTCAGATGAGTAGCCGTTCTTAATATCCCTTCTATATCTTTAGCAGTTTGTTCCATTTCGTCTAGAAGTTCATTTATTGTACGCTTAATTATAAATTTATTATGCATTTGTTTTTACCTTGTTCATAATTATGAACTATTATAACAAAAATATTTTTTATCATCAATATATGTTCATATAAGTGAAAAATCATTATGAGAGATAAAAGGTTAAGTCAAATACTTTGTAATAGAATTTCCGAATTACAAGCTCTAAATAATTTATCTTTGGAAAAATTAGCATACCAAAGTGGAATATCCAAAGGTGGTTTAAGTGAGATTTTGCGTTGTTTAAAAGAACCATCAAATTATACAATTTCTAAAATATGTATTGGGCTGAATATAACAATGGACGAATTTTATAATTTTGAAGAGTTAAAAAATTATATACGCCAGCATTATTAAAAGATATAAAGAAAAGCTACAATAGTCGTACTGGATAAAATTGCAAAAGGATTAGGAATAAAATTATCAGAATTATTGAATTTTGATTAAAATAAATAATGAAAATATATAGGTTGTTGTAAAAATTAGTACTTAGCTATACTAATTTTATTGAATTAAAATGCCGTAACTGATATAATGCTGATATGAGAATTTTGGGAATAGACCCCGGAATGGCTATTGTGGGGTACGGACTTATAGAATTTGATGGAGAAAAGCTTATTTTAATAACATCAGGTTCTATTCAGACTAACAAAGATTTATCAGATTCGGAAAGACTTTTAGAGATTTTTAATGATCTTTCAACTCTTGTTAATGAACTTAAACCTGATTGCGCTTCTGTAGAAAATTTATTTTTCTTTAAAAACCAAAAAACAGTTATTCCTGTAGCAGAAGCAAGAGGTGTTATTTTAATGGTACTTCAAAAATATAAAATCCCAACATACAGCTATACTCCGATGGAAGTAAAGCAAGTCCTGACAGGATACGGCAGAGCCGAGAAAAAAGAAGTTGAGCAGATGGTAAAAATCTCCTTAGGAACAGACAAACTGCCAAAACTTGATGACACGGTAGATGCTATAGCTATTGCTATTTGTCATTCAAGGAATTTATAGTACATTAAATATCACATAAGTATTATATTTTTTGAGGAAGCCAATATATACTAATCTACTGAGAAGATGTCTTTAATATCATCCATTGTAAGCGATTTTGTAATATTTCTGTCAATTGAAACAACACTGTCAACAAGATCTCGTTTTTTACCCTTAATCTTTTGAATTTTTTCTTCAACGGTATTTTTAGTAATGAGCCTGTATACAAAAACTTTCTTCGTTTGTCCGATACGATAGGCTCTATCTGTTGCCTGATCTTCAACAGCAGGATTCCACCAAGGATCGTAATGGATAACATAATCAGCACCCGTCAAGTTCAATCCCGTACCGCCGGCTTTCAAGCTGATTAAGAATATCGGTATATTTGGATTATTATTAAAGTTTTCAACCGCTGCTTGACGGTCTTTTGTCTTACCAGTTAAATATTCAAAAGGAATACCCTCTCTTTGCAGCCAACCTTTAATAATATCAAGCATGTCGACAAATTGGCTGAATAAAAGAATTCTGTGTTTTTCTTCAATAATTTGTTGAATCATGTTCTTTAAATATTCAAATTTACCTGATTTCATATCACCTTTAACATGTTCTTTATCATAAAGTCTTGGGTGGCAGCATATTTGACGCATTCTGAGAAGTGCTGAGAAAATAGACATTCGGCTCTTTTCAAGACCGTTTTGCTCGATACTCTTGAAGAGTTCTTCTTTTGTAGAATCAAGAACTTCAAGATAGAAGTCGCGTTGCTCATCCGTAAGTTCACAATATGCCATATTTTCAACTTTATCAGGTAAGTCTTTCGCAACATCTCGTTTCATACGCCTTAGAATAAACGGAAATATTTGCAGTTTTAGTCGTTTCTCAACCGTCTTATCCTGTCTTTCCATAATCGGAGTAACATATCGATAATTAAATTCAGCTACATTAAACAAAAATCCCGGCATCAAAAAGTCAAACACAGACCAAAGTTCTTCAAGTTTGTTTTCGATCGGAGTACCTGAAAGTGCCAGCTTGTGATCTGATTGAAGCTCCTTAACCGATTGAGCAGTTTGAGAAATTGCGTTTTTGATATTTTGAGATTCATCTAATATTACATATCTGAATTTGTATTTCTTAAGTTTTGCAATATCACGGCGAACAAGCGCATAACTCGTAATAATAATATCGTAATTCGGAATTTCTTTGAATAAACCTTTTCTATCCGCACCTTGAATTTTTAGGCAAGTTAAATCCGGTGTAAATTTCTGAATTTCATTTTCCCAGTTAAAAACTACTGTTGTTGGAGCAATGACTAATGTCGGCATCGGCCCGTCTACTTCTTTAGCTTTTTGTAAAAGTGTCAATGCCTGCAAAGTTTTACCTAACCCCATATCATCAGCAAGAATACCGTTCAAGCCATACTGATACAAGAACCACAGCCAATGGAAACCTTTTGTTTGATATTCTCTGAATTTTGCATTAACTGATTTTGGAATATCAACACCTTCAGAAGTTGTTGAGAATGTAGAAATTTGCTCCCAAAATTTTTGGAATTTTTCGCTCATTACAAGTTCAAATCCCTGGTTCTGAAGCTCAGTAATCAAACCTACACGATATGTTTTTACCAAAAATTTATTTTCATTGTTTCTATATGCATCAAAGGAATTGAATGAACGCATAATCGCATATATGTTTTGAGCCGGATATTCAACAAATCCTAAACTTCTGACTCTTGCGTACTTTTCTCCACTTTGAATAGTTTCGTAAATTTCATCAAAGTCTATGACTTCCTCTCCTACCTGACCGTACAATTGAATTTCCATACTGTCAATTGATTCTTCAGAGAAGTCGATTTTTGCACACATTTTAAAAGGTTCTTTCATAAGTTTAAAGAAGTTCATGTCATCATGTTCTTCAAACTTCCAACCTTCCCCTGCTTGTTGAATATAGTAGTTATAAAAATCAATTGCATTTTCTTTTTCAAGTGCCAAGTTGTTTGTCTGCATAGGAACAAATTTACAGGCAAGAAGCATGTTATATGCCATTTGTTCATGCTCATAATCCCGTTTTATCCAATAAACTAAATCTTCTTTTTCGCTCTTTACTGAAATATAAGGAGATTTATCTCTACTCTTTGAGTACGGAACTTTTACTCCAGAATAATCAAACTCCAATGATGCCTTCAAGGATTGGTCATAATCAATACCCAAAGTAACAATATTCAATGGAGGTTTATGATCCATCAAAAGTCCGCTAATATTTTCTGCAATTTTAACGGGCATTATTTCTTGAAGATGTGGTAATTCTTCATAAACAAATTTTCCGCCATCCGCATCTTTTAAGTCTGTAAATGTAGACTTAATAATACTTTGCGGTAATTCATTCATCGCAATATTAATAGGAAATATAATATTTTTATACCTCCCCCATTTTATTTGACGGGAAAAATATTTGATTTCTTCAAACGGATAGGTTTCATCTTTATCAGGACGAGTCCAAAAAAGCTCAAGAACAATGTTTGTGCCACCATTAATGTTTGTAGTTGATACATCAAGATTCAAACTCCACATATTATCGGTAAACTGTATTCTTTCTTTTGTCTTTTCATCCAAAACTTCTTCCAATTCTGCCATAATAGGAAAAACAGGAGCAAACTTAGTAATCGGTATATCATACCAGCCTGCTTTTTTATCCTGCTTTGCTATTTTAAGCATCATTTGGAACAAAGAAATTTCAACCTTTTGAGCATCATTTAGCTCAAAGTTTGGTGTAACTTTTTGTATCTCTATAAGAGCCCTTAAAATGCCCTCCAAAGAGCGAACAATCTTATTTGTAGCTCTATCTCTCACAAGAATTGAGAAAAAGTTCTGTCTTCTCTTTGGATTAAAGTGGAAAATATAACTTCCCTTTGGCGGTTCTTTTAATGCAGTATCAATATCAGAAATATCCGGTTCTATACCATATTTTTCTAGCGCAAATTTATCGTATGCACCTGTTTCTATTGCTTTTAATCCAACTGCAACTGCATGCTTACACCACTCTTCTTTTAAAGGACAATTACATCTTGCCTCTACCTTATTTTTCTTAAAAATAAGATCTGTTACATAAAAATCCTGATAATTACCCTTAACTTTACCCTTAAAAAAATTCTTTTCCGGCTCTGCTTCCAGAATCATGTCTTTTTGATAATACTCATAACCGCGTCTCCAACTACCTGAAGTCGCGTTATTTTTTAGAAAATCATAATTAAACTTAAATTCGCTCATAGATTGCGAGGTACTCTTCCAAGTTAAAGTGTAAACATAAAAGTGACAGCTCCCTGTCAAAGGCCTACAAAAAATCATAGAGTAAACAGTTACTCTCTGACTCCCAACCTTAAAACTTATTATGCCATAACATATATATTTATGCAAGGGGTAAAATAAATACTACGAGTAAACTTAAAAAGATTCTAAAAAATTAGCAGCGTTTACATTTCTTAATAATATCTTAAAAAAAGGCAATTCTTAAGCCGTTAAATACTTTATATATACACAAGATATATTTATAAAGAGAGATGCAAATATGCGTACAAAAGTTCTTTTAGTACCATTTGTTATTTCTTTATAACTAAAATTCAATAAAACAAAAGGAGAGTATTCGTATGGCAGTTGGCGCAAGAGATTACATTGACAAATTATTGGTTGAAAAATATGCACAAGAAAAAGTAGATAATCATGAAGAAGATGCACTCGTATCTAGAGTAAAAGCAGAGGATATGATGAGTCATATGAATGCATCAGGAAATAGTTTTAGAACGATGCTCGCCGTACAAAACAGGCTTACAATGGTATGTTACGGAGTTGTTGCAAAATCCGCAAAATATGTAGTTTCGGAAGATGCAGCGTAAAAAAAATTTAACTAACTCTCTTATAAATCTTACATCTATTTACAGAATTCGGGCTTTTGAAAAATTTTTCTTGGCCCATTTTTTTGTTATTTTAAATGTATTTATATTAAATCGCGCGTAGCAGTATGTAGTTTAGTTAACAAATAGGTGACTTTTAATATATTTTGCGCTAATATAAGTTATGTATATATAACAAAGGGATTTTTTAATGGAAAAAGATATGACCATTGGTATTCCGAGAGGAATGTCATTTTATAACAACTATCCGTTTTGGTATGGATTTTTCACAGCATTAGGAATAAAAATAGTATTATCAGACCCGACAACTAAACAAACAATGTCAGAAGGAGCATCTCTTGTAGTAACAGAAACTTGTTTGCCGATTAAAATTTATTTAGGGCATATTTTGAACCTTATTTCAAAAGGGGTTAAAAACATTTTTGTTCCATCACTTCAGTCTATTGCACCAAAGATTTATAATTGTTCAAAAATCAGAGGTTTGCCTGATTTGGTTAGAAATGTAATAAAAGCTGACATAAACATTATTGAGCCAACACTGGATAAATCCGCAAAAAAACAAGGTTTGTACGAATTTTTATCAGAAGCGGTAAAACCATTTGGGATTACAAGTTTTGATGAAATAAAAAAAGCATCAAAACAAGGCTGGAAAGTTTACAATAACTTCTTGGTTATGGCTCGTTCAGGAATGAGTTACAAAAAAGCCATGCATTATGCTTTAAGCGGAAAAGTATTTATTGAAGAAGCTTCAAAATCAAAATCTTCACCGATTAATGTTGCACTTATTTCACATGGATACAATATGTATGATGAACGCGCTACAATGAAGATTTTTGACAAATTAGAGAAAATGGATGTCAAGGTTTTCACATCCTTGCAGCTTACGGATGAACAAATGGCAGAAGGTATTACAACACTAGGACAGAAGAAATACTGGGCAAACGAGAACGAAATGACAGGCACAGCAGGACATTACCTAAAAGATAATAAAATTGACGGTATTATTACAATAAATGCTTTTGGATGCGGTCCTGACTCTTTAATGGTTGACAGAATTACAAGAAAAGCAAAGGAATTCGGAAAGCCAATTCTTGTTCTTACTATAGACGAACAAACAGGAGAAGCAGGCTTTATCACTCGTCTTGAAGCATTTATAGACATGTTATTCCGCAAAAAACGCTCAAAAATAATTTCAGAGGCAGAAATAAGCGAATACGACTATGTTCCGCAAACAAATATTTGCGATTCAATTCTAATAGAAAAATAATCTGAAGGCGGTTTTGGGTAATACCCAAAACCGCCTTATTATATTGATTTGTAATATTATTAATCCGAGAATGTTTTGAAAGTCTTTTCGACATTGTCTTTGATAACTTTCTGAACAGCTTCCATTTCTGTCTTAAGGGCAAGCTGTTCTGTATCAAGCTGTTTCAGTCGAAGTTCGAGAGTTCTGTCTTCTTGTTGAATAATCTCCGTTTTTGCATTTATATCTGCAATAGTTTTTTCATATTGTTCTTTTTTATAGAGATATTGGTTCATTGCATCTTGATATGCCTTTTCATTTGTAACAGTTTCAACATTCAAATTATAAGTTACGGAATCATTATCAAATTTTACTGACTTAAAGCGTCCGTTTGAATCTGTTTCCAGAAGTGCATGATTTGTCTCTTCAATTTTCTTTTGGATATAAGATGCATTATAGTAAGCTAATTTTTCCTGCAGTTCAATAGGTTTATTAGGGTCATAAGGCCTTCCTACACTTGTCATCAAATCTTCTTCTGTTGTATAGTATGTATTTCCGTGAATATCGAATGTATAAATACCTGCACCTGTATATTGCAAGTTTCCTGATGCATCAAATTTTACATACTTATTTATGTTAGAATCCGGGCAATCTCTTAAAATCTGTGCTAAATCTGCCACTTGGTCAATTTTATCGTTTACAACCAATTCATTTAATTCTGTAAGCTTCGAATTGCCTACATAGGCCGGAGTATTGTATGCCATTGAATAATCTTTGTTATCAACAGCTTTCCCGCTATATCTTGCAACAATGTCAGCAGAACCATCACCTTCCGTAACAAAATCCCATACCTGCTTTCCGCCTGATTCTGATTCATAGCCGTATATATTATTAGCCTTTATCGTTCCGTCAGAATTGAGGTAACCGTTTGTACTCAAAAAGGCTTTAAGATTTGCATCGCTATTTACCATATCCTGCGTGATATGTTTGTAATCTTTTTCCTCTATATTTGCGAGGAAAAAGTGCCAAGTACCATCTGAATCCTGCCTATAATATATTGCATCAGAAACCGGCAAACCTTCTTTCATAGCCATATTTTTTGCAGTTGCAAAATCCGTTATTGCTTTTTTAAATCCTTCTTTTGAATATGCCTCATCATCTACTTTTGCATACTTAAGCTCTGTTGGTTCTCCTTGTACTTGATATTTTACGGTTACTCCATCACTTCCAAAAGAAATATCTGCAGTATCAGTATGGAATTGCATTTCTTTTAACACATCGCCCATTTGAACTTGCGGGTCTTGAAGCATCTTCTTTGCACCCGTAAAAATATCAGCATAATAATAATGTTTTACTTCGTAATTATAATTAGGGTCAGTATTAGATAATTGGTGCCAACTTTCCAACACTGATTCGTTTTCACCATCTGAGTATGAATACTGCAATTCTGTATAATCTGTTGTTTTAGGAGGGTTCGGAACTTCTAAACCTAAAAGCCTGTTAAATAAATTTGCACTCTGATTGGCAAGCGCGGTTCTTGCTTGGTTAATTTGTTGACCTTCCCATTCTGTATTAGTCTTTCTTGCTGTTAGTGCTAAATATCTTGCTTGTGATGCTGCCATTCCCATAGCGGACTCTCCTATGTTTTTTTACATGTATTAATACTTTTTTAGACAATGTCAACATAAAAATCGTCTTATTGAGTAATCAACTTTAACAAATATAGAAAAAATCATTTATTTGATGTATTATTAAATCTATGAGAAAGCATGTTATTGCGTATTTGCATACGCACTGGGACAGAGAGTGGTATCGAGAATATGAAATCTTTAGACTTCGTCTTTTGAGAGTCTTTGATAATGTTTTGGATATGCTTTCAAAAAATCTTATTCCGTCTTTTTATTTTGACGGACAGGTTTGCGCATTAGAAGATTATCTTGAAATGCGCCCTGAAAAAAGAGATTTAATAGAAGGCTTAATTAGGCACAAACGCCTTTTTATTGGTCCTTTTTATTGCCTTACAGATGAGTTTTTAACAGATAAAACATGTTTTTCTAAAAACTTGGAACTTGGTATAAAAATCGCTCAAAAATACGGTTGTAATGATTTTATAGGATATCTTGCAGATACCTTCGGACATAGTCAAAATGTCGTTGATATTTTAATGGATTTTGGTATTGATAAATGCATGGTTTGGCGAGGATGCGGAGATTTTCCGAGTGAATTCAAGTGGTGCGGAATTGATACTGTTAATCTCATAAGAGGATATTTTAACGATATCTTTTCTATGAATGCGGATATGGAGACAAAAGCCGCTGCACTCAAGAAAAACCTCGATTTAATAAGCGAGAAATCCGGAAAATATTTGTTATTACCAATTGGCGCTGATCATTTGGGTGTTGAAACGGATATTGTTGATCAAATAGAAGCCTTCAACGAAATTCTTAAAGACGATTACTATATAACACTGGGTTCTCCTTTTGATTATTTCAAAAGAGTAGAGCACAATTTTCACGACTTTGCTTGGGATGATGAACTCCGAGATAACTCTAAAACATTTACACTCCAAGGTTGTTATTCTTCAAGGTTAGATTTAAAAAGACTAAATATTGAATCTACTTATAAGCTTGATTTAGTTTCAAGACTTGTAAAACAACAAAGAGAAACTAAATATGACAATATAATAGAATATGCCTATAAAATACTATTGAGAAATCAAGCACACGACAGCATTTGCGGATGTTCAACTGATGATGTTCACGAAGAAAATATCATCAGATATAAAAAAATTCTTCAAATAGCAAACGGTATTATTGACGAAATTAAGCTGGTTAATCATTTTGATCAAAAAAGGATTCTCAACCTTTCCGACAGAACTTTTTCGGGTCTTGTAGAATTTGAATCAACAAAGCCACTGGACGGCTATGAATTAGTTGGAGAAAGAAAAGGTTTTGATTCTATGCTTTTAGCTGACACACAAAGAATTCCGATAACGGAAGACTACAAGCCTATTTATAAATATCTTGCAGAGGTTCGTGATGTAATTCCAGAAGATGATGAGTTTATTTTGCCTCAAATCTCAAAATCAGATTTGAAAATAACACCTAATTCTATAGAAAACTCTAATTTAAGCTTAGTAATCAAAGATAATCAGTTATACATTAACGGTATTAAAATGTTACTGATGGATTTTATTGATAATGGTGACAGCTACAACGAAGGACCGGACAAAAATGATACAGGCAGCGAATTTAAAATTCTTAGAACCAGAATTATTCTAAATACACAATCAAGAGCTTCACTAAAAATTGATTATGAAGGAAATTGGGATGTTATACATCTTGTAGCCACTTTGGACAAACACGCAAAGCACATAAAATTTTTCTATGACTGGGAAAACACTCAAAAAAATCACAAGCTTTGTGTCGGATTTAAAATGGCTGAAGCCATAGGAACTGTTTATTCAGAAGATATGAATAAATTAATCAAACGCAGATTTGATCCTTATTATGATATAAGAAAAAATTTGCCAACAGAACGAGGTATAGAAGCAAAAACAAATACTGCTCCTATGCAAAGGGGGCTTCTCATTGACGAAGAAGGAAACAATATTGGTATTGTCACAAAAGGGCTTACACAATACGAAGTATTTGAGAATAAGCTATATATACCGATACTCAGAGCAACGGGTATAATCTCTAACCCACAAAACCCTGCAAGAACAACTCCTGCAGGCCCGCCTATTGAAACACCTGCATTACAAATGTTAAAACATAATACTGCTGAGTTATATGTGTTCTTTGGAAATGAAAAAGCCTTTGAAGATACGATAAATCAGGTATATAACTACATTATTGTTTAGATTATTATACATTAAATTGTTTTGGTATATTATTGAACGGATAGGTATAATCTCCGCCGCAATAGTTATGAAGTGCGGCTGCGACATTCCCCTTTGTTTCGTGCAATTTTGCTTTATATGCAATTATACCGACCTCTAAACCTAATTTCACATCAGTTTTCATAGCTTCGTATAAATTTTTTGCATTGCCATATTTATTACGGAGTTCTTCTATTCTTGCATTATCTTGAGAGAAGTGTTTGTCATGCCAGTCTTTATTTTTTTGTGGTCCTTCTGAGAATATACATTGACAAGTAAGAAAATCTACCTGCATCACACCTTTGTACTTTTTTCCTTCAGGATCCATTTTTTCTTTATTAAAAACAAAACCTCCGGTTTCATACCCTAATATATGTGCAATAAGCGGAGATAGTTCGTATATTTCATATTTTTTACACAATCTTATAACCATTGTGGCAACTTCATTTGCCTTTTGTTCAGAATAACGATTACCTATTTTGCCTCTAATTGCTTTTATTATATCTTTGTATTTTGGATCAGTAATTGAATTTATATCATTCATATTTGCAGCAGGAACTAAATCTGCTTTTTTTAATGCAATTTGGTTTTTTTCTTCTTCGCGAATTTTTTCAAATGTATATGGATTTTCAAATTTTAGAGCATCCGTCTTTTCTTTCATTATAAAGTTACACTCGTGTCCTTTTTCATTAAAAATCGTATTATTATAAATAAATGTATTATTCCGCTTATTATGCGTTTTTCTTATTGCATTGAATACACTTGTTTCATTATAATCCAAGATATCGTCACCATTTTCATTGGCCTTTTCAGCCATTGCGCGAAAA
The DNA here is from genome assembly GCA_902777605.1 of uncultured bacterium. Taxonomy (GTDB): domain Bacteria; phylum Cyanobacteriota; class Vampirovibrionia; order Gastranaerophilales; family Gastranaerophilaceae; genus CAG-196. Next base: position 191,313 of record CACYUI010000001.1, read on the forward strand.
ATACCTGTAAAATCTGATATTTTTATTGAAAAATTTTTGTGCACAATTATATCCTTATATCTCTTACAATACAGATATCGACATTATATTGAAAAACTTTAGGAATAAATTTTAAATTTTTACAAATATTAACATAATAAAAACACGCCATGCATAAACATGTCGTGTTCTACTAATTCTTTTATAATTTTCATTTACCCCCTAGAAAGGTTTTGTCTGATTTAGTTTTGCTCTAAGTTCTCTAAACCTTGCCAAGTCTTCATTTGTTTTTGGAGTTTCTTTAAACAAAGCTTGAGAAATAGGATGAACCATCAAAATTTTATCCATATGAATTTCTAAAAACTCATATCTTTTTGGAGGTTGATTTGAATTTTTTTGATAAATTTCTGCATTTGTTACTGCCAAAAATCTACGATTTGTATCATTCAAAAGTTCCGTTAATTGTCTGTTTGCAGCTACACTTGCAGGAACATGAACAGTTCCTTTTATATCCTCATTATCTGTAAGTATAATAACCTCTACAGGTATTGCTTCATTTGCCATTAGTATTCCTCTCTTTTCAATAACTAAATTTTATAATAATTTTCTATTTATGGCAAGCCTTTAACTTTCTATATTCTTAGAAAACTCTGTCATTACTTCAATTGCTCTTTTTGACAAAATTTCTGTTTTGAGTTTTTTGTTTTTTCTGTCTTTTTTAGGTAAATCAATTGGCGAAACAATTGCCCAATTAGAATTTATTGGCTGAGGCGGTAAATATCTTAATGAGCCGTCACGCTTGCTAATATGCTCCAAATGCGCTTTATCGGTTATATAATTTGACAATGCTCCAAGCATTGTTTCTTTTGGAAAAATCAACGGTTCAAGTCCGCAAATTCTTCTTGCCATGTTTATCCCCGCAAGAAGGCCGCCTGCAATTGATTCTGTATATCCTTCAGTACCCGTAATTTGACCGGCAAAAAATAAACCGTTTCTTTCTTTAGCCTCAAAAGTCGGATTTAGAACGACAGAACTGTTAATAAAGGTGTTTCTGTGCATAACACCATACCTTACGATATTTGCATTTTCAAGTCCGGGGATTGAATGTACAAGTTCTTTTTGAGCTCCCCATTTTAAATTTGTTTGAAAACCCACCAGATTAAAAAGTGTTTTTGCGGAATTGTCTTGTCTTAGCTGAACAACCGCATAATTTTCTATACCTGTTCTTTTATCGACAAGTCCCACAGGCTTCATCGGACCAAATCTAAGAGTATCAACTCCTCTTGAAGCCAAAACTTCTACAGGAAGGCACGATTCAAAGAATTTTGCATCTTTATCAGCCTCATGAAGTTCTATTCGCGGAGATGTTGTTAGTATTTTATAAAAGTTTTCGTACTCTTCTTTATTCATAGGACAATTTATATACGAAGCATCCCCTTTATCATATCTTGCACCCCAAAATGCTTTGTCAAAATTGATGGAATCAATTTCCACAATCGGTGCAATCGCATCAAAAAAATGTAAGTGTTCTGTTTTTGTAAAATTTTGTATTGATTCTGCCAATTTACCACTTGTAAGCGGTCCTGAAGCTATAATAACATTTCCCTCTGGTATTTCCGTTATTTCTTCCCTAATTATATCTATAAACGGATTATTTAATATTCTTTCGTTTACCTCTTTTGAAAAGTCTTCTCTTGCTATAGCCAAAGCATTCCCTGCTGGAACAGAGTTTTCTTTAGCAATTCTTATCAACTCACCATCAAGAATCTCCATTTCTTTTTTTAAAAGTCCGCTTGCATTTGTAACATCAGAAGAACCCAAACTGTTTGAGCAGACAAATTCAGCGCAATCTCCGGTAGTATGCGCACCTGTTGTCTTTTTAGGGCGCATCTCATATAATTTTACTTTAATCTCTCTTTTTGCAAGCTGAATAGCCGCCTCACAACCGGCCAGTCCTGCACCTATAATTTTAACTTCCCGCATCAAAACCTGCTCTTTTTATTTATTGTCGGATTAGTAAATCCGACCTATTTTTCGATTTTTCTTATACGAATTTCATTGTCTTTTAAATAAAGTTCTACTTTATCTAATACAGGATTAATACCCAATCCCTCTATAATTGCTTTAGGGACAATAATTCCCCAACTATTTCCAATATTTCTAAATTTTTTCTCTATCATAGCAACCTCAATTACTATTATTATAGCAAGTTATGTTGACATTTTGAGACTACTTATGTTATAACATAGATTATAACAACATAGATTGGTATTACTATTTCAACAAAAACTACTTAGGAGAAATTTTTATGGACGAAGAAAAGATTAAAGAATATTACCAAATGACAGATATGTTAGCGGTTTCAAATTATGCGCTTAAATGGATTAATTCAGAAAACAAAAGCAAAATTGAAAATATAATAACCTTGAATGAAAAATTATTACATGAGTTCATAAAGTTCGGCTTAAACAATATTGGCATACTAGATGATTAAAAGAGCATAATCTACATCAACAACTGTATACCCATACCATGCAACATATGGTATAATTTGAAGGTATGAAACGATTTTTCGGAAAATTAATTTCTTTTATATTACTTATACTGTTTGCTTTTTTGATCTGGCACTTTTTCCACGGTTGGATTGAACGACAAGTTATGAAAGCAAAAGGTATGTATTATATCCACAAGGGCGACCAAGCATATTCTCAAGACAATATGGCAAAAACTCTTGAATATTATAACAAAGGGCTTGACTATTTCCCCGGACATTACGAAGCTTGGTTTAATTTGGGTAACATTTACGCAGTTTATGAAGATTATTATTCTGCAGTAAATGCATACCAACATGCAATTGAACACAATCCTAAATTTGTCATGGCAAAAATGAATTTAGGCATTGTATATTCTGAAGACTTGGGATTTTTTGATGAAGCAATAACACAGTTTGATGAAATAACACAAATAAGATTATTCAAACTATGGATACCTTTTGTATACAGCAATGTAAAAAGCATAAGAGGAAACAGAGGTATTGCTTATTTTAACAAAGGTGTTGCCTGGAAACAGAAAGCAATGTATTTACCGCTTGAGAGAAAGTATTTGGCATACCAATACTTAGGTGAAGCAATTGAGGCTTATACAAAAGCTTTAAAAATACTTAAGAAAAATTATGATATTTACTACAATAGAGCCGTAGCTCACCACCTTAGAGGCGAATCAAGGGCGGCAGGCTTAGATTACTGTCAAGCAATCAAAATAGATCCAACAAAATTTGAGGCACATTATAATCTTGCAGTTCTTTTAAGGGGAATGAAAAGATACAGAGAATCCATCTCCGAGCTGGAAAAAGCAGCACTTCTTATTTCGGAATCTCCCGACAGTTCCAACTTACAATCCGCTTATATTTTTAATTTGCTTAACGAGGTTTCAAGAAGATTTATGACAAATGAAGATTTTGGAACTGACAAGCTTTCCGATGAACCCAAAAACGGTATTAGTTATACTTATGTAAACGGAAGAATTGTAGCAGATGAAGATTTTGATAAAGCAATTATGAAAAATTTTCAAACTTGTGCAGGGTTTGACATATTTAATGGGGATGAGGATTAATGGAAAATAAACAACTCCAATTTTTGGCAAAGGTTTCTGATATTCTGACTCATGATGTTAGTACGAAAGATTTAGCATCTGAGTTAAAAACTCTTTTAAATGAATATACACATATAAAAAATCTCAATGTTTATGTATATGATACTGTCACAAACACAATGCGCGATTGCGTAAATAACTGGAGTGTGATTGAAGATTTTTCAGATTTATATACAGCATATGAAAGTATTAAAGAACACGATTTTGTTATAAATTCCAAGGCATACAAACTTCCGACTGTAATAAGTGATATTACTCTAAAAATTGAAGCACTGTATATGCCAATAGTTAAAGATGAAAAGGTTTTTGGCTTAATTGGTATTAATTTTGACGAAAATACATCCGTAAATATGGAATTTCTGTTTTTGATGAAAATTTTTGCTTCACAAGTTTCTTTAAAGCTACAAAATATTGTATTGAATGAGCAGTCAAAAATAAATGTAGAATTCCACGATTCTATGAAAAATATCGCTAAAATCATTGAAACACAATATGAATTAAACTACATTGTTCCGATAATAGGAGAAATGTTGGATAGATTTATTACAGACCATTTGATTTATGTATTTTTAAGAAAAGACAAAGAATACCAACTTGTTTGGCCAAAAGCCTGCAAAGATGAAAGGGTTTATGAGGCGCTTTCTGAACTTACTCCCGAAACTGAATACATTTTGACAAACGGTGATAAAATAGGAGTTTTTCCGCTTATATCGGAAGAAGGTGAAATATCGGGTTGTATTGTTGCTAGAAGCACATTAGATAAACTTTCAAAGCGTGATATAAGTTATTTGGAACAGCTTACAAGACAATCTGCTATTACTATTAACAGAGCAAATTCTTATTCAAAGATTTTGCAATACGCAACAATTGATGCTTTAACAAATCTGAATAATAGAAGGCAATTTGAGCTCCGCTTGGGACAAGAAATTGCAACAACCAAAAGACAAAAGAATCCGCTTTGTGCAATGATGATTGACATAGATTTCTTTAAAAAAGTCAACGATACATATGGACACGCCAGTGGCGATGCAGTACTTAGAGGTGTTGCAGGAATTATAAAATCGGCTCTTCGTGAATCTGATATTCCATCAAGATACGGTGGGGAAGAATTTGCAGTTCTTCTTCCATATACTCATATAGAAGAGGCTAAAATTGTAGGCGAACGCTTGAGAAAAGCCGTTGAATCTTCTCCAATACCTATAAATGTTGAAGATGTTGATGTCAAATCAATAAATGTCACAATCAGCATGGGGCTTGCAGAGTTCAATTCTGCAGAAACAGGAGAAGAACTCTTCGAAAGAGCAGACAAAGCTCTATATGATGCCAAAGAGGGCGGCAGAAACAGAGTCTGCATAAATCAATAAATTTAAGAAATGATTTTTACACCCGAACTTGTTCCGAGTCTTACTGCGCCTGCTTCAATCATTTTTTGCGCGGTTTCTTTATCTCTTATTCCGCCTGATGCCTTGACTTGAAGCCCTGCATCTTTTACCGTTTCGTACATAAGTTTTACATCCTCAACTTTTGCACCAACTCCGTTTTTAACAAAGCCCGTAGAAGTTTTTACAAAATCCGCACCACCTTTAATACAAAGCTCACATGCAGTTTTAATTTCTTCTTGAGTCAACAAATCTGTTTCTAAAATAACTTTTAAATTTTTGCCCTGACAAGCAAATTTAATTTTTGAAATCTCGTCAATGATATATTCATAATCTCCGTCTTTTAATTTACCGCCATTAATCACCATATCAATTTCATCAGCCCCATTTTTCACTGCATCAATGGTTTCAAGAATTTTAATCTCTGTAGTAGATTGACCGAGAGGAAAACCTATAACAGTAACTATTTTTACATCAGTATTTTTAAGATATTCTTTAGCAAAAGCTACATTACAAGGATTAACGCAAACACCTAAAAAGTTATAATCTCGGGCTTCATCCAAAAGTTTTTTAACTTCTTCTCTTGTCGCATCCTGTTTTAATAAAGTGTGTTCAATGTATTTGTTAAGTTCCATAATATTATCCTTATACTAAACTCTTATTTATAAAAAAGCTTATCATCTACTTTGAAATATGTCTAACTCTTTATATATCTTCAACTAAGCTCTTTGTAATTTTGTATATTTTTTCTAAGGTTTTGTTGTCATTTTTGACTAAATCAATCAGTGAAGATATCTCGTTTATAAGGTCTTCATTTGTTTTTATGTGATTGTTGGTGAAAAGCTCTTGCGTAGTGCTATTTAGTGTGGTTAATATTTTTTCTAAGGTTTCAGGCTTAGGGAAACTTACTCCTAACTCTATGTTACTCAGATTTCTTGATGAAATATCAATCATTTCAGCAAGGCTTTCCTGCGTAATTCCGCGCCTTTTCCTGAGTCTTTTTATTTTTTCGCCTATTTCTTTTTTAATATTCATATTTTTTAGAAGTTTTACATCCTATTTTTATCTAAAGTCATCCTTATAAATCATGATATATTAAGATTTGTGAAGCTGAAATGTCGCACTGTTTCTATATTCTGACAGAATTCTATGTAGCACATTGAAAAGATAGGCAATTTTAAAGAACTAAAAAACTTTATATATACATAACACGAGAAATAAAAAAAGGAGAAAATTATGACAACAGTGCAATCAATTCTGAATAGTATCATTAAAAAAGCAGATTCAAAAGAAAATGGCGGAAATGGTAACGGTAAAATCGATACTCATCAAGAGGTATCACTTTTTAATCAAGAGGTCGAAAACAGACTTTACCAATATGATGCAACTATAAATGCAGAAAGGAATAATTCATTTAATAGAGTTCAAAAGGCTGCTTCAAAAGGAAGAAGCGTAGGCGGAGCAATTGGTGGCATCGGAACTCCGGCCTTACTTGTATGTACAACCAGTTTAGCAAGTGCTGGCCCTGCAGGATGGGCAGTATTAGCTTTAGGCGCTTTTGCAGGGTGGGCTATCGGGAGTATTGTTGGCGGTGAAATCGGTAAAAATAATGCAGATGCTGACAGATATCAGTATATTGCAAATGAAAGATTTGAATTTAAAATTGCAGTTGAAAGGTATAAAAGCGAACATAAATTAGATACTTTTAATTAAGCAGTAGTTAGGGTGCGTCGTTTTGACGCACCTTAAATTTTACCGGTTCGGTTAAAACCAAACCCTACTATTAATAAGCAGTAGCGTGGGTCTTGACCTACGAATATTGTAAATTAATGCAAACTGAAAAATACTGCTGTTGTAATTCCCATAATCAAGCAGTAATATCCGAAGACTGCGAGTGAGAATTTGCCGACAAATTTTAGAAAATATTTTATACAAAGATATCCGACAATTGCAGAAACTATTGTACCGACAGTTATTGCAAGCCAATTGTAGGTTACGACTTCTGCAAGATCAAGTTTTATGAGCGGATAAACCATTGATGCGCCTAAAATAATCGGAATGCTGAGTAAAAATGAATATCTTGCAGCGACACTTCTGTCATGACCGCTCAAAAGTCCTGTTGCAATAGTGAGTCCCGAACGAGAGAACCCAGGAAGTGCCGCTAAGCCTTGCGCGATAGCAATAAAGATTGAACTTTTTAAGCTGATTTCCTTCTTGTCATTTATCCTTTTGCCCCACCATTCGGAAAACAAAAGCAGACAGCCAGTAAAGATAAGCAAACCGCCTACTATTGCAGGCTCGAATACCAAAAATTCAGCGACTTCATTCAGCGGAAACGCTATCAAAACGGTAACAAAAGTACCTAAAATTATATATATTCCGTATTTGAAATCCAAAGAAGAATAATCTTTATTTTTGAACCCGAAATATAGTGCTTTAATAATTTCCCAAATTTCTTTTCTGAAGAAAATCAAAACCGCAATCAAAGTTCCCAAATGAAGCATAATATCCAAAAACACTTCCTGATTGCTTTCCTGAACTATTTCAATTCCTTTAAAAACCTTATAAAAATTTGAAGTAAAAACAAGGTGTGCCGAACTTGATATCGGTAAAAATTCGCTCAAACCTTGTACTATTCCCATTAAAATTGTTTGTATTAAATCCATTTTATCTAACTCCCTCCCGCATCTGTACTTCGCTATTGCTCATACAACTGCTCCCTCCCCCTCGGAGAGGAATTTCAATTTTATTCCCAATAAGACGCGCAGCTTGTTGATGTTTCCCAAACAGAAATCTTGCTTGTCAGAGGAATACGCTTTTTCATCTCAGCATAAATAAACTTTGCTAAGATTTCACTGCTTGGGCTTATTCCTTTGAATTCAGCAATCTCATTAATATCTTTGTGATCAAGATAATCAAGAACTTCTTTCAGGTTGCTTTTTATAACCTTATAGTCAACCAAAATATTGCTTTTATCAAGCTCTGTACCGCTAACATAAGCCTCTACTAACCAATTATGACCATGCATGTTTTCACATTTGCCGTTGTAATTCAACAAATGATGAGCCGCAGAAAAATACATTTGCGCTTTTAGTTCAAACATTTTTGCCTCCAAAACTAATTCTAGCACAAAAAAGCGGATAAATTTCTAGCAGCAAACTTCGCTAAGACGAGCCATAATTTTATCAGTAATAACTTTAATGTACTCTTTATCAACCATACCGTTTATAATGCAATCTGCAATACCGTAATTCGGTCTTATATATTTTTGCGCAGTAGCATTAACATCCTTAAATTGTAAATCCGCAGCCTCTCCGATTTTACCTCTTGATACGGCACGCTTGTACCAGCGTTCCTTTATCACATCAATTGGAGTAAATACATATACCTTCACATCCATAATATCTCTGACTTCTTCGTTCAGAACATACAAACCTTCTGTTAAAATAACCTTTGCCGGTTTTTTAATATCACCATCAGGGTGAGATTCGCATGTTACAAAATCATATTTTGGAGATTGAACTGTTTCCCCGTTTTTTAACCCTAAAAGATGTTTACGCATAAGGTTCAAATCAATAACTTTTGGGGTATCAAAACTAAAACCGGTTTTAAATAGGGCATCATAGCTTCCTGCTTCTTTTAGTTCCCGAGAAGTATCCTTATAATAATCATCTTGCCTAATAACCGTATAAATTCCTTCTTTTTTATCACGAACAACTGCTTCTATAGTATTATCCACAAAAACGGTTTTACCCGAAGCGCTTTCCCCGGTAATACCAATTAAGAATGTTTTTTTCTTTTCTTGTACCACTTTACGCGCAATGTTAAGAATAAAGTCGTCTTTTACACGCAAAAATAAAGGCTGTTCTTCTTTTTTATCTTCTTCAAGTATTTCTTTTAGAGTGTCAACAATGTTGGATATAAGCTCCATATCCAATCGGCTTGAATAAAAATTGTAATTTGCAAATTCTAAATCCATTGTCGCTTCCATAAAATGCCACTCCATGGAATATTGTAACCCGAAACAAAAACCTTGTGTAGTGTATGTTACAAAATGTTTACTTAAATTTTATTGCAATAACTTATTACATTATTTTCATGTTTAACATATAATTAAAACAAAATTAGAGAGCATTTTTTGTTTATAAAGAAAGGAAATTTACCATGAAAAAATCAATCAAAGATTTAGGTGACATCAAAGGTAAAAGAGCTCTTGTAAGGGTTGATATTAATGTACCTTTGGATGAAAACAAAAACGTAACAGACGATACTCGTATTCAAGCTATCGTTCCAACAGTAAACTACTTGAAAGAAAGAGGAGCTAAGATTATTCTTATGGCTCACTTAGGCAGACCAAAAGGTGAAAAGAATCCTGAATTCACTTTAGAACCTGTTGCAAAATATATGGCTAAAGTTTTTGGCGAAGAAATCGTATTTATTCCATCAGTAGAAGAAGCTGCTCCTTATGTAGAAAAGCTAGCTGACGGCCAAATCGCTTTATTGGAAAACATTCGTTATTACAAAGCTGAAGAAGCTAAAGATGATGATATGACTTTTGCAGAACAACTTGCAAAATTAGGTGATTTTTATGTAAACGATGCATTCGGTGCAGCACACAGAAATCACACTTCAACTGCAAAATTGGCTAAAATTCTTAAGCCTGCAGTTTCAGGACTATTGATGGAAAAAGAAATCAGATGCTTATCTCAAGCTCTTGATAACCCAACTCGTCCGTTTACTGCTATCGTTGGCGGTGCTAAAGTTTCTTCTAAAATCGGTGTTTTAGAAAACTTATTAGACAAAGTCGACAATATGATTATTGGCGGCGGTATGGCTTATACATTTGTAAAAGCAAATGGCGGTAAAATTGGTAACTCAATTTGTGAAGACGATCAAATAGAAACAGCTAAAGCTATTGAAGCAAAAGCTGCAGCAAAAGGTGTTAAGTTAGTTATGGCTACAGATGTTTTAGTAGCTGACGATTTCTCAGGAAACGGAACAAACAAATTTGTTAAAATCAACGAAATTCCTGACGGATTCGAAGGAGTTGATGCAGGTGAAGACTCAAGAAAAGCTTTTGCAGAAGTTATCAAATCATCAAAGACTATCTTGATGAACGGTCCTGTCGGCGCATTTGAAAATCCTAAGTTTGCAGAAGGCACAAAGGCTGTTCTTGCTGCTGTAGTTGAAGCAACTAAGAATGGCGCAACTTCAGTTATCGGCGGCGGAGATTCAGTTTCTGCAGCTAAGAAATTCTTCAAAGCTGAAGATTTCACTCATGTTTCAACAGGCGGCGGAGCTTCTTTAGAATTTATTGAAGGTAAAGTTCTTCCAGGTGTTGCTGCATTAGACGATAAATAAGAACTTAAATTTATTGAAATAAAACAGACTGAGTAATTACTCAGTCTGTTTTTTGTTTTTATTTAAAAATTAATATTAGTATCTTCCTACTTGGTTTCTGCCATGTTCTTTTGCATAATATAGTCCTTTATCCGCCCATTCAATCAAATCCTGAGGAGTTTGAGCATTATCAGGAAAAGTTGAAACACCTACACTTATTGTAACAGGAGCAGAATCTACAGGTGTTAAGCGGAATGGTTTTTCCGCTACTGCATTACATACCCTGTTTGCAAGCATTAAAGCTTCTTCTGCGCTGGTATTTGGAAGAATTATACTCATTTCCTCGCCACCATATCTACAAACAAAATCCGTTGTTCTTGAATTTTTCTTCAATGTTTGAGCAACTTGTCTTAAAACCGCATCACCAGCTTGGTGACCATATGTGTCATTAAATTTTTTGAAGAAATCTATGTCACAAATTATCAATGAAACAGATTGATTGTATCTTCTTGCAATATCCATCTGTTGCTTTAATGTATCCTGAAAATATCTGTGATTATATAATTCCGTTAACCCATCAATTGTCGCAAGTTTATATTGATATTCAAAATCCTTTGATTTCATAAGATATTTTGCCAAAATTGATAGTGTAAACGCTGCTATTATAGCCAGCATAGGAAGTACAACAGGTATCCATAGATTAAATAGTTCCATAATGTAATATGAAATAAACAAGTATGCTATTGTAAAAAGAGCTGTTGATAAGAATGCAAATACAGTTGAAGAAGATAACATAACAATGCCGCCAACAAGAGCAATAACACTAACAAGTATTAAAACATTTATTTTTAAATTAGTTTTATTAATAAAATTATTATCCAACATGTTATTTAATAGTGTCGCATGTACTTCAACTCCAGGGTAAACACCTTCTTGAATAGGAACACTCTTTGTATCATGCAAACTCATAGCAGTAGTTCCAACAAACACAAATTTGTCCTTAAAATCAAAAGAACTTGTTTCTTTAACACCTGATTTCATTTTTTCCATATCATTTATTAGTTTGTACATAGGTATATTAGTATGAGTTTCATGAGGACCATACCAGTTCAAAATTATATCACCGTTTTTTGTTAGCGGAACTTTAGTATTTGCAATTTGTATTGTTCTATCTTTATTAATCACAAAGTTATTGTCTTTAGATTTTCTTAAAATATCCGCACCTGCTTTAAATGTCAAATATGGATATAAATCGTTTTTATACATCATAAAAGATGGGACTTGTCTTATTATCCCATCATTATTTCTGAGGATATTAATAATTCCCACATTTACTTTTCCGTCTAACAATTCCTGGAGAATTGCCCTGCAATTGGTAAAACCATACCGCATATTAAAATTAATGTTTGATTTATTATCAACATTCATTTTTAATCTGCTTGGCAAATCTATAGGTTTTCTCACATCAAATGGCTGATTATCAAAATTCATTGATGTATATACATTTTCATACTTATTCATCGATTCAATAAGTGATTTATCTGACTCTGTATTGTTTTTCATTGATTTTATAAACATTAAATCAAAAATAATTGCTTGTGGTTTATCAGCTTCTATAAATTCAATCAAATCAGCATATACACTTCTCGGGAGAGGCCACTCACCATACTTATCCCATAAAGACTCCAAGCTTGCATCATCTATTGCCAATATAACAATATTTTCATTTGGGACAGGACGCTTATGTATTGTTTTTATAGACTGTCTATAATCAAAAGTCCTATTTTCCGCAACTTCAAAAAATGAAACAAAAACATTTTTTAAGGTGGTATTACTTTTTAAAAATACAAAGCCTATCAATAATGTTGCTAGAACCAATAACAAGTATGTTCCAAAAGTAAACCATTTAGTCTTAGCCAAATTTTTCACAATAAACCTCTCCATACAATTTATTGCAGAATAACATAATATTTTATCTGCTTATAATTAAACTCTATTATAGTTAAGTTCGGTATGTTTTGCAATTTCATCCAACATAACCGCATCTTTACCCAACAAATCGTTATTTAACTTTAACAGCTCTGTTGTGTAAAAAAGTTCCATCGGATTAATTAAATACTTTAAAAGACATTCTTCATGTAAATTCATACTTAGTTTCTCGGAAAATTTTGACATTTCTTTAATGATTATTAAAAAACTAGTACAAAAAGATGATTTTTGGAGCAAATTATAAAGAAAGTTCTCCAAAAACCGATAATCATAATAAAAGAGGTGAAATATGTTTAATGGTTTTTATCCGCATTATGACTTGGAAGCAAGAATACAACACACAAAATTAGATAGCTGGGGTGATATTCCTTCTGCAAGAATGAACAGAGTTGAAGAACCATCCACGGGAAATTTTCAGAGTGTGATGTCAGGACTAGTTGAAAATATGAACACTCAAATGAATGCTCCTGATAACTTAATGAAAGATGTTATGATGGGCTCTGAAAATGTTGATATTCACGATGTTATGACTGCAATGGCAAAAGCAGAACTTGCTGTAAACATAGCAACTACTGCAACCGGAAAAGTCATCCAAGCGTATGATAAAATTATGCAAATTCAGATTTAGACTTCTCATAACAGAGATATAAGTGTATAATAATATAGGGTAGGATTATGGATTTCAAAAAGTTATTGGAAAATAAAGTTCTTCTAGCCTCTATTGCCGGAGGTATAGTATTACTGCTGATTATTTTTATAATTTGCGGAACAATTGCAGCTTCCAATAATAGCAAAAAAGAAGGCATTGATGTAAGCAAAGAACCGTTAAAAGAAGATGTTGATTTGCTTACAACGGATAATCTAGGAAAAGCATTAGAAATTCAAGCACTACTTGCCAAAAATAATATAGTTGCATCGCGCTTAGTTGATGGTACAAAATCTGTATTGAGACTCAAGAAAGGTGATTGTACCCCCGGAATGAAAAAATGTACTACCGAACAACGCGACCGCGCAATAATGGTTATCGTAGAAAGCGGACTTTACGATCAAAATGTCGGTTTAGAAATTTTTGATAAAGGCGACTTCACTTCTACAAAAGAGGACAAGAAAATAAGACTGGTAAGAGCTATGAATGGCGAACTTGCTCGTCTTATAAAAAGAATTGACGGAATTGAAGATGCTTCCGTATTTATTTCTATTCCTGAGCAATCAATGTTTCAGGCTAATCAAAAACCGGTAACTGCTACCGTTCAACTTACGGTTGCTGTTGGTCAAACTTTAAATATGGGAACAATAAAAGCTGTATCTAATTTGTTATTAGGAAGTGTTTCCGGCTTATCAGCTTCTAATATATCAATAACAGATACTAACGGACATGTATATAATAGCCTTGTAGACGCTCAATCAGAAATGATTGAAAGATTGCAACAAAACGACAAATACATGCAAGAAAAAGTTCAAGCACAATTAAACAGACTAATCGGCAACGGTAAATATGTTGCCACTGTTTCTACATTCTTAAAACAAGCTCCTGTTGAAAAATTTACAATAGAATATGATCCTACAAAGAAAACTGCAGTTAATGAACAAAGTTTTTCTGAGGGCTTAGGTGATCAAACTACTGATGTGAATAAAAACACAAATGCGGTAAGTGTTTATCTTCCAAACGGATTACCGGCAGGAAGTTCTGATTCTTCACAAAACAGAAGCTACCAAAGAACTGCAACTGAAACTCAATACGGTGTAACTAAAGTTCAAACAAATGAATATATTGCACCCGGAGCTATAGAAGAAATTTCAATTGCCGTAACTTTAGAAAAAGATGCTCTGCCTGTAGAACTTACATTGGAAGAATTAAAAGAATTAGTTGCACACGCAGCAAGCCCTAAAGCTTCACCTAACAATGTAACAATCGCATTTGCAGACTCTCTCGATCCGTTTATGGCAGGTGACAAAAATGTTAAAGCACCAATTAAAGCAACACACGGCAACCCTTGGTGGTTAGCAATAGCCCTATTAGCATTTGGCCTTTTCTTTGGTCACAGAATTCTGACACAAAAAATTGCATCTGCTAAACAAGCTCAAGAAGACGAAATTAATAGACTAAGAGAGCAAAATGAGGCTCAAGAGAAACAGATTAAGGATTTAAGCTTAAATGCTGCAGATTTAATACAAAAACAATCTCAATTACAACAAGGATTACTGGAGCAACAACAAAAACCTGCTGCAATTCCTACATCCGGAGCAGAAATTAGAGAAGCTTTAAGAGAACTAAAAAGAGAACTTGACGGTGTTGATGAAGCAGAAGCGGGAGAACGAATAAGAAGCTGGATAGAAGGTTAACACAATAGGCATCTATCTTAGTTGAGGTGAAAATAAAATGCCAATAGAAGGGTTTGATTATAAAGGATTTGCTGCAAACATGGCAGAACAAGCAAAAGAGCTTGTTCCTAAAGATTTGCAAGAATTTGAAAAAGAATATATTGTTAAAACTCTCGGAAACTTCACACTTTTAGCGGGTGAAGCTTTATTCAATGATGACAGCTTAAATCTGACACCTGAACAAGCGGTATTTATTACACAAATAATTGCAGAATGGTCTTTTCACAAGTCCATTGACCTTGTTCACTCCGGAATTTTACCGGATTATTGGGATAGTATAATGCAAAAAATTGCGTTTACTATATTTGAAGTTGCAAAACAAGCTGTTATTAGAAAAATTCCACAAGATCAACTTTTACAAGCTGTTGAACATCATGTTATTAAGGTTTATAAAGCCAGCATTGAGGAACTTCAACAAAAAGGTGTTATAGATGAGGCAACAAAGGATCGCGCCGAAAGTCAATCTAACATAGATGCAATGGCTCAACAGGCTCAAGCTGAACAACAACGCCAACAACAGTTGCAAGCCGAAGAAGAAGCAAAAAAACATGAAGAAGCTAAAATTAGACGAGAAGAAAGACGCGCGCAAAGACGCGCGCAAAGACATGGCACTACTGCACCGATAGCAGGTATCACACAAAAACAAATGAAACTTATGTCTTTAGCGCTTGTTTTAAAAATACTATCGCAAGATAAAGTTACTACAATATTAAATAAGTTTGGTTCTGAAGATTCTCAGCAAATTTCACAATATATGAATATGGCAGATCTTGAATCACATCTGGATGGAGATTTATTATCAAACTGCTTAAAAGAAATCAAAGAATTTTTGCCATCTAAAAGAAAACTGACAAAAGAAAATATTCTTGGAGATTTGCTTAGAATTTACAGAGAAACACCAAGAGAAAAGATAGAAAAAATCATCAAAAATGAGCGTCCTATCGTTAAAAGATTTATATCGCAAGCTTATGATGGTGAATTCGCGGATATACCCGTAAGAGTTGCGGGAATTATTGCACAATATGTTGAAGATAGTATATAATATAGTCAAACAATGATAATAAAAAAGAACAGACAAAATTTGCGGGAGAGAAAAGTTGTTAAGGAGCAGATTCAAGAATCTGCTGCTAATAGTATTGTTGTACCTAACGAAACTAATACCCAACAAGTTGAACAACAAATTGAAAAACAAGAACCGGAAATTGATTTATTTGATATAGAAAACATTGATTTCACACAAAGACAAGAACGCAGACGAGGAACAAGAAGGCGCGGATATAGAAGAATTGATGACAGGAATCTGGTATCGAGAGCGCAAGATGAAGCTGAAACAATCAAAAAATCGGCATTTGAAGAAGGCTACCGAAACGGTTTGAATCAAGCAGAAGAAGACTTAGCAAAATTTAGGGATAGTATTAAAAATTTTATGAAAGCTAAAGAGGAAGTTTTTGAATACATAGCGCCTGATATTTTGGAAATGAGTGTTTCAATTGCCAAAACAATTATCAAAAAAGAAGTTGAAAGTGATCCGCAAGTTCTTATCAATACAATAGTTGATGTCCTTAAAACAGTTTCTAAGAATGAACCCAAAATCAATATAAGAGTACAACCACAAGCAGCAGCTTTTGTAAAAGATTCATTATCAGAAATATCTTATCAATACGGCATTGATTCAAAAATTAATATTATATCTGATCCTTCAATTGAAGAGGGAGGATGCGTTTTTCAAACTAATAACGGTATTGTAGATGCATCCATTGACACTCAACTGGAAATCATTAAGAAAGCTTTAGAGGGAATGTAATGGCAGCGGAAGGACAACAACAAAAAACTCCAATACCAGAAATTGCATTGGCACTCTTCGTAATGACTTTGGTTTTAATTTTGATTATGGAGATGCCTAATTGGGTTATTAATTTTTCAATTTCCCTCAATATAACTCTTGGTATCGTACTATTGATGATTTCATTATATGTACAAAAGCCATTAGAATTGGCTGCATTTCCGTCAATCATCCTTATCGGCACAATGTTCCGTTTGGTACTTTCTATTGCATCCACGCGTTTAATTTTGGCAAAAGGGGATGCCGGAGAAGTTGTACACGCATTCGGGACATTTGTAACAGGCGGTAATATGGTTGTTGGTGGTGTAATATTTTTAATTATTACCGTTGTACAGTTTATGGTAATCACAAAAGGTGCCGAACGTATTGCAGAAGTTGCGGCTCGTTTTGCCTTGGACGCAATGCCCGGTAAGCAAATGACCATTGATGCCGACTTTAATGCAGGACTTATTTCACCGGAAGAAGCAGTTAAACGCCGTGAAGACTTACAAAGAGAATCAAGCCTATTCGGTTCTATGGATGGTTCTATGAAGTTTGTAAAAGGTGATACTATGGCAGGTATCATCATTGTAATAATTAACATTGTAGGCGGTTTATGCGTTGGATGTTTGATGAACCAAATGCCTATTGCAGATGCGGTTAGCAAATATACAGTTTTAACAATAGGTGACGGTTTGGCATCACAACTTCCTTCTCTTTTAATGTCAATCGCAGCAGGTATTGTCATGACTCGTGCTTCTGCCGGTAATATGTCATTAGGTGGCGATTTGACTGCGCAGATAATGGCAAAACCATACTCTTTGTTTTTTGCAGCACTATTTTTAGGTTTGATTACTGTAACTTCACCGATTACAGGCTTACCATTTTTGCCGTTTTTAATTTTCACAATTATTTTGTCAATTGCAGGCTTCTCCGTATTAGTCAATGCAGATGTTCAATCACAATTGGGACAATTAGAAAGCGTTCGACAGAATATGCAAGACTTGGTTAACCCAAATAAGATGTACGAAAGACTTGGTGTTGATGTATTGAGTTTGCAAGTTGGTGCAGGTCTGCTCGTTATTGCAGACCCTGATCAAGACGGTCAATTACTTGCAAAAATTGCAGCTCTTCGTCAAAGGGTAACTGATGAATTAGGTTACATTCTTCCAAATATTCGTATTATGGACTCATCTGCTCTTGAAGCTAATGAGTATGTAATTTCTATTCGTAACAATGTTGTTGCATCGGGTTTTGTATATCCGGGCAAATACATGGTTATAGCTGACCAGTGGGATTCAGTCAAGAAAACAATCCCTGAAGATGCAATTGTAGGTGTTGATCCGACATATCAAACTCAAGCCTACTGGATAAATCAAGAAGATGCAAAAGAGGCAAGAAATGTTACAGCAGTAGATGCTACTGATGTTCTTGTTACACACTTACAAGAATGTGTTAGAAAACATGTTGATGAAGTTATGACAAAAACAGATGTTCTTAAGCTTATGGAACTTGTTCGTTCTCAAGACCCAACGCTTGTCAATGACCTCGTTCCTGCAATAATTTCTACATCTGACCTTAGGAAGATTTTTGTAAATCTGATAAGGGAAAAAGTTTCTATAAAAGATATTATATTTGTATTTGAGCGTCTTTGCGATTACGCCAGATTTTCAAAAGAACCTGATATTTTATCCGAGCGTTTAAGAGCAGCATTAGGTCGTCAAATTTGCTTGAGCAATGTTGACAAAGACCATGTTCTTTATGCACTAACCCTTTCTCCCGAATGGGAAAAAACACTCGATGATAGCTGCCAAAGAACTGAATTAGGAACAATGTTCCTTCTAAATCCTATGCAAGTTCAAGACTTGATTGAATCTACTGCGATGACTCTTATGAGAGCTCACCAACAAATCGGTCAGCAGCCTGTAATCTTATGCTCACCAAGAATTCGATTACCTTTATATCAATTGCTGGAAAGACATATTCCTACAATTGTTGTAATTTCTTATTCTGAATTAATTACAGATATTAAGGTTGAAGCAGTTGATACTATCGGTGAAAACTCTGGATATTAGAAATAAGAATAAATATATAAGAACTCTTAACTGGCTCTTCTCATTAAGTCAGATAGTTTTACATTTTTATTTTTTATAGATGGTTCACTCTTCTTAATCGGAGTTTCACTTTCTTTAAATTGTGACAGCCCAACTCTTTGGGGTTCCTTTTCAAATATTAAAATTTTATGCATTATTGTTTCTATTATACTCATTACAATTCTCCTTAGTATAATTTTACTAAAAATTCCTGTTTTTGTATCCTTCATTAAAACTATTTTAGACTCGAAAAACATTACACCTTATGCTAAAATCATAGGTATAAAGTATATGGATATAGATTTGAGTAAAGGTTTTTATAATAATTTAGATACAAATTTCGAACAAGCTCTGGAAATGAGTAACAAAGAATTTACTCACAAAGAGCTTGTGTCATTGCTTCAAGACGGAAACATTCCTCAAAAGCAAATTGCTGCATTAAATTTTGATTATGTTAAAACAACTGATGATGCAAAAATTTTATTATCAAACCTAACCGGATGTGACGGAAAAATAAGAGAAGCCGTTGCTCTCAGAATAAATCAAATTTTAAACACCTCAGAAGAAACGATCACAATTTTTAGCCCAATTGCAGCTGAAAAAATAGCAGATGCATCTATTGATATTAATGCTAATATTTGCAGATTGGCGGTAGATAGTGCAATTATTCTAAAGCAGGACAAAATATTTGCTCAAAAATATGTATCTAAAATTTTAGTATTTACAAACCAAGCGCTAGCAGAATTAGATAAATTTATATTTCGGGACAAAAAATATGTAATAAATAAACAACTGTTCAAATTATATTGGTGTTTAGAAGGTATAAAATATTTTCAAGAATTTATTGATGAAAAAGAATTAGAGAAAATTTTAACAATTTGCTCCGAACAAAAAGAATACACTATACGCGAAAAAGCCGCCCAAATAGTTGCGACTTCTAATAAATTTCCATACCTGAAAAACAAATTTGTAAATGACGAAAACTACTATGTTAGAGAAGCCATAAACTAAATCACCGATGTAGTTATCTCTATATCATCATTGCTTTTTGCAAAACATCCAAATGACCGTCCAATAGGAATTCAGCAAATTTCTTTGTATCAATTTGAGCACCGACAATTGCCATTAAATCATCCGGCAATATAGAAATCATTTTTACAAGAGTTTCCTTATCAAGCGCTGCCATAGGTTTAACCATATCCTGTTTCATCATTGTGCCCAACATATCAACATATGACTTAGGTTGGAATAATGTCAAATACTCAGGTTTTTCCTTTGTCATTTGGAACACCAATTGTCTTTGAACATCAGGATCAACCATTGACATAAAATCTCTGAATTTGTCTTCAGGAAGTTCTTCTATACTTTTTAAGAAATCATTAATATTAGTATCTTCTGAAGGCTTTCCTGTTACACCTTCAACAAATTTTATCATAACCTCCGGAGGAAGTTTTTTTAACTCGTTCATTACATCATTTTTTTCTACATTTTCATTTTGGAAAAACATTGCCAAATCATCTTCTGTAAACATAGAAACAATACTTTCTAACGGAAATGCTGCAAGAGCGACTCTTACCAATTCTTCAATATCAACGGCACTCAACATTTCCAACAATTTGTCTTGGGTAAAGAAATATAATCCCATTACCAAATCCTGCTGATCTAATAATGGCAAAACCATTTGCCGTGTTCTATCATCCATTTTATGAAGAATTACAAATTTATTTTCTACATCAGCAAGTTTAAAAACTTTAATAAGTTTTGCAGGAGAATTGTACATTTCTTGAGCATACTTGACTGCTTTTTGGTTTCCTCGCGCAGCCTCTGCTTCAATAATTTCATCAACAGTTTTTAGCCCGTAATCTTTAATCATACGAGTAGATGTTATACCCATTCTATCTGCGAATAGTTTCATATTTGCATCTATTACTATTGACATGGCGCTCCTATAAATTCTCTCTTGTATATATAAAGTATTTAACTTTTAAATAATTGCCTTTTTATTAAGAATTGTAACAATCGGTTTAATGTGCTATAATAAAATTGGTATGAAACGATTAATTATTATTTTAACATTATTTTTAATATTAATAAACAGTTGGAGCGCAAGTGCCGCTTCAAAATTTGTTAAAAAAGATATCAAAGTTCAAGCGTCTGATGGCTTTAGCTTGTCCGCAACACTACAATATCCAAACGATAAGAAAAAGAAAGAATTTTCTACAGTTGTACTACTCCACTCTCTTGGTTATTCTTCTGAGTGGTGGGAAACATTGCCAAATGACTTACTATCAAGAGGATATGCGGTTCTTTCAATAGATTTAAGAGGACACGGCAAAAGTGTTTATAATGCTAAACTAACTCGTGTATCTTGGACCGGAATGAAAACCCCGGCATTTGCTAAATATCCTGACGATGTTATAAGCGTAATTGATTATGTTAAAACGGAGAATAAACGCGCGTTTTTTAACGATTGGGCAATAATAGGCTCTGATATTGGTGCCAGCACTGCCATATGCATCGCAAATAAGATTAGTTATAAGCCAAAAACATTGGTTCTTTTATCACCTGTAATTAATGCAAAAGGAATATATATACCTGTTAAGTTAGCAGAATTAAGCAACATTGATATTTTAAATATCGTTGGAAATCATGATATTAATGCACAAAATATTTATGATTATCTTAGTAAATTTGCACAAGCTACTTTTGCTTTGTATACATCAGAATCAAAAGCTAACGGTATGCTAATGCTTAAAAATGATCCGGAGCTATCAAATATAATAACAGGATGGCTTACGCAATACTTAAAATAGCAAGTTTTAAACATATCTATCTATTATTTATAAACTAATATAGCAAAAAATTATTTTATTAGTTTTTAAATAATAGGTACCTTATGAATACTATAAATTTTTTTAATAATAAAAAAACTATAAATAACACCTTTCAAAAACGATTGTCTGCAAAAAAAATTTCAGACAAAACTATTTATTCAAGTAAAATCTTAAATATGGATAGTGAGGCTTGCCACTTTTTTGGAGTTGATAGTAGAGAAAATGTACTACAGAAATTAGAGAATCATATAAAATTAGCTTTATTAAAAAGTAAATCTTCCGGCATATTACCATTCTTTCCCAAAAGAGCATTTTTTTCTGTAGATAAACCTAACACAATTGATAACGCTTGGAATCATATTTGGAGATCAAATAAAGGAAGAAAATTTACAGAATTACTCTCAAAACCGGCTCGTCTTACTTTTGACGGGAAATTTTTTGGTGAGAATGGAGGAGAAAACTCTCACACCATAGGTATTTTATATGAACCTAAGTCAAAAACATTATTTTGCTTAGACTCACTATCTAATTTATGCAAACAAGTAAAAGAATACCAGAAGATATTAAAGAATCAAATATTTAATTCTCCAAACGGAGAAATCAAAAAAATTATTTTTTCAAATAAACCTCAACAAAATATAAATGAATATACATGCAACAACTGGACTATTGCTAATATAGAAACCTTAAAAAAAGCCTTAGAAGAAGGCAAAAATATTAATAGTACAGAAGAATTAAACAACATTCTTCCTAATAATATAAATACAATATTAGAAGAACAATACAAATATGTGTTAAGAAATAGTTAAAACATTCAAATAGTTATCGGAAAATGTTGCAACTAATATTATAATGGGGCGAGTAGTGGGATTCCTCTTGCTCGTTCGCGTTTAACGGCAATTCCGTGTTTTGACTTCGTGATTTCATCACTTGTCAAAAGCACTCCGCACTCTGCAAAAAATCCGTTCGAACCCAGACCAAGCTTCGCTTGGTAGGGTTCTTTACAACACCCAACTTAACGCATAATAAAATACCCGATAACAAAAGTCATCGGGTATTTTATGGGGCAGGTAATGGGAACATGTTACAACCCTTGTTTAACATTATTGCTCTGGAATTGGAATGTACATTAGCTTTAATTAGAGAGTATTTGTAATAGTTTTTAACTTATTATTAACTAGCAAAAATCATTTTTACAAGTTTTGTAATATTATATGGTATGTAAAAATATTGGGATAAAATATGCAAGTACAAAAAATACATTACAGTTGTAATAACATTACTAATTCCAGTAAAAACAAAAATACATCTAGTTTTTACAATGTTAGTTTTGAAGGTGGTAAACAAAAATTAATTTCAATATCAACAGATTCATTTAAATTTGAATGTGCAAAAAAAATATATTCAAAAATGCAAAAGTATTTAAAACTCATAGGAAATAGCGGTAGCATAGAAAATATAAAAGTAATGAGTGATAAATGGACTTATACTTATACTCTTATTGATGTATTTAAACATTTAGGTGAAGAGGCAGATTTATTGCTATCTATAAATAAAAAACCTAATAAAACTCATATAAATCTATCAAGAAAAATTCCTGGTAAACAAATGAAGATGACAGTATTAGATGCTTTATTTGATAAAAACGGACAAATGATTAACGGTAGTTTTGCTCCAGAACATCTACAATTTGAACGAAATGGAGCAAATGTAAGACGAATGATACGCAAAGGAAAACAATATTTACCTGTAGGTACAAATGATAAAGAATGGGATTTTTTAGGGCAAAGAGTTGGATCTAACATAAAAGAAGATTTTGTTTATAATCGTACCATATTAGAAGAAGATAATTCAGTCGGCGGAACTTTTGAAATATTTCTGGAATTAGCAAGACTTAAAACATCAATATTTTAGCAATTGTGAATTTTTTAAATAATGGGGCGAGTAGTGGGATTGTCTTGGATTTGCTCCACGCTCACAGAGTTTTGTTTTCGGTACTTCGTACCTGTCAACAAAATCTGTTCGCTATCCGGCATAAATGCCGTGCGCAAATCCGCTCGAACTCCACAAAATGCTTTCGCTTTTTAGTGGCCTCTCATCTTCACACACTCAAATAAAAAAGGTCTTGGCAAAAGCCAAAACCTTTTTTATGGGGCGAGTAGTGGGAGCTGGTTACAACCATTGTTTAGAATTGCTGTCAAAGAACTAAAAGATACATCTGCTTTAATATATGAGTTAAGTATGAATTTGTAGCTTTTATTATTAACTAGCAAATTTAATTTTTATGGGTTTTAATAAGATTAGGAAAGGATATGATATGGAGTATGATATAAATTTTGATGCCACTTGGAAAAGACTTAAAGGTCCTAAAGTAACCATGAAATTAAACAAATTGACCCGAAAGGCGGCAGAATGGGTATCAGGACCTACTCACGATTTGTCAGGATTTTCAAAGGATATGCAAATGGTTCCTATGTATCTTGAGTTGGCAACATATAAAGGTAAATCTCGATTTAACCCAGCGGAAGTAACAGAACTTACAGGTTCAGTGAAAATGTACAAATCCAAAATACCTTCTTCGGACTTAATAAAGCAGCTTTTAGACATCGGAGTCGAAAAAGGTGAGCCGTTATCTGTTAAAGAAATAAAAGATTTTCTGTCAACAACGGCACTTATGAATAAAGAAGAACAAATCAACATCATACGATTTATAAAATCATTAAAAGAAAACATTTCAGTCAACTCTAACGAAATTTGTATTAATAAAAATAGTAATAAAACTGATTTAATTCCATACAAAGCATATACAAGCAAATTACATACAGAACCGAATGGTGTTAGCCAGTTAATTAACTTAAAGAATCTTGAGTTTGTTTATGGCATAACTCGATGCAAAAAACCGGAAATTTTGGCTACAATTGCACAGAAAATGGGTCCTATGTGGGGAATTTCTGTTGTGCCAAATGATTTAGTTCAAGCTTATGAAATGAGTAATGGTAATATGGCTTTGGTACAAGATTTGTTACGAGGTTTCTATCCGTGGGAAATTGACACAATTGTTTCTAAATTATTAGAAAAACCAAGTTCGATAGATTTATCAAAATATAAAAACCGAACAAACTCAACTGATTATGTTTCGATATGGAACAGCGCAGAAGGTATAGAATGTGCTAGAGCAAGTATATTAAAACAACTGGGATTAAACGACGAATTTGGACTAAAGTCACTTTCTCACTCAAGAAAAATTAAAACAGTTGATGGTAGTTTTGAGCAAGGGAAGAGACGTTAGACAAAAGTTCGAATCATGGAAACCCTTATCGTTCCTAATGAAAAAGGAACCGAAGCTCCTAATTCAATAAAAGGGGCGAGTAGTGGGATTGTCTTGGATTTTTTGCGTTAAACGTGTCTACATGTTTTGCCTTCGTGATTTCATCACTTGTCAAAAACACTCCAGCCTCTGCTCGCTCCTCGCTCGAACCCAGACAGACACTGTCTGTGGTGGGTTCTCATATCTTATCAACTTTGCATAATAAAATACCCGACAACAAAAGTTATCGGGTATTTTATGGGGCGAGTAGTGGGATTCCTCTTGCTCGTTCGCGTTTAACGGGAACTACGGTTTTTCTTTTCGTAAGCTTTTGCTTACTCCAAAGAAAAAACCTCCGCCCTCAGCTCACTCGCGCCGAACCCAGACAGACTCCGTCTGTGGTGGGTTCTCATCCCAACCACACCAATAAAAAATGCACCCATAAAGGGTGCTTATTTTTATTATGGGGCGAGTAGTGGGATTCGAACCCACGCATATCGGAACCACAATCCGAGGTCTTAACCGCTTGACGATACTCGCCATACCGTTTACAAACTAAGTATATCAAATCAAGTTCTGAAATCAAGTCATAAAAAGAGACTCTTTATGAGCCTCTTTTTTATATTTTATCTTGGTAAATAACGGATTATAGAATTTCGCTTCTATTTACCCCTAGTTGATTCTTTGGAACATATAACCAATTCCGCGAGCTGTCAAAATCAACTCAGGATTTGTAGGATCTGCTTCTAATTTGGAACGCAATCTTGAAATATGAACATCTACTACACGAGTATCAATTCTGTGATCTGCAGGGTAAGACCAAACATGCTGCAAGATTTCATTTCTTGAATATGCTTGACCTGAATTGTTAACAAGAAGCTCCAACAAGCTGAATTCCATGCCAGTAAGTCTTATTCTTTCGTTCTTTCTGAACACTTGTCTTCTTGCTGTATCAATCTTTATAGCACCTGTAGTAATAATATTCTTGCTATTCTTTCCGCCTGCGGCTGCAGAACCGCCTGCAGAAGATGATGCAGGAATTATTACATCTTTACTGATTGTTCTTCTTAAAACTGCCTTTACCCTTGCTTCCAATTCTTTCGGGCTGAATGGTTTGATTACATAATCATCAGCACCTAATTCAAGCCCTGTTATTCTTTCGGAAACATCACCCAATGCTGTTAATATAATAATCGGAACATCAGATGTACGGCGGATTTCTCTTGTAACACCATAACCATCCATTTTTGGCATCATGACATCTAACACTACCAAATCAGGATTTGTTTTATTAAATACTTCTACAGCCTCTTCTCCGTCTTCTGCTACTACAACATCATAGCCTACCATTTTTAAACGGGTTTCTAATATTCTTCTGATACTTGCTTCGTCATCTGCAACAAGAATTTTTTGCTTTCCATCGTTTTCAGATGTCTCTAGCATTTCTTCGTTTTCTTCTGTCATACTGTCACCTTTATTTTTAATAGTTGTTTTACAAAAATTTTTAATTCTTAATATTAATACATATATCTTAATAGAATTTAAACTTTTTTGCAAGTAGTTAGAATAAATATATTTTTAGCAATTTTAACCAATTAATCTGCCATAAATTACCCTGTCTATGCCTGCCATGTCCTTAATTACATTTACTCCTTCAAAATATTCATCCATAAAAGATTTAACCCTTGCACTTTCACCGATTCCAAGTTCAAATATAAGCCATCCGCCATCATTTAAATACTTCGGAGCATCCGTGACAATTCTTCTGTATATCGCGAGTCCGTCTTCATCCGCAAAAAGCGCTATTTTAGGTTCATGCATGACCTCAGGCTCAAGTTTTGTTCCATTAGGTATATAAGGAGGATTTGATATTATCATGCCAAATTTTTCTTCTTCACGCACTTTTTCGTACAAATCTGATTTTCTAAAAACTGCCCTATTATTTATTCCCAAACGCGTAACATTATCCAATGCTATTCTCAGTGCATCAGAAGAAATATCAACACCTAAAACTACGGCATCTGTTCTATTTGCTATTGTACAAGCTATGCAACCTGAACCCGTACCTATATCTAAGACATTTTTAATCTCGTTTTCTTTTATTATATCTATAGCTTTTCTAACAAGTATTTCCGTTTCATCCCTTGGAATGAGTACATCGTGAGTAACTTTAAACCACTCTCCCATAAAATAAGATTCACCTATAATATACTGAACAGGAGTCCTGTCAGCAATTCGAGATTTCACTTTAAGTTCCAATATTTTTAATTTCTCTTCACTAAGTTCATGTCCTAAAATTGCATCTTTTTCAGAATAATTGCAAAAATGTTCCAATAACATTTTTACTTCTTTCTTTGCCTCCTGCTCTTCTATACCGGCATCAATCAACAATTTTGTAATCGCTTGAATGTTCATTTAAAATTCTCTCAATTTCATCTCTAATATCAAGTTTAGATAATTCTTCCACATTTTTCTTTTCTATTGAATACTTTTTACATAGTCTGTCATAATAGTATAATTGTTTTTTTGTAGGAGCTTCCTTAGACATTTTAACTTCCTGCAAAAATTTTCGCTTTTTCTTCTCAAAAGCCTTTTGTGCTTCAATTATCGGTTTTTGTCTTTCTTTATATTCATAATACTTTTTACACTCTTTCAAGTATTTTTCCGTATCTTGCAAAAAATCTCTTTCATCAATTATATTTTCCAAAAAAGGAAATCTTGAAGCTTTTAGCTCCAAATAATATTTTTCATCTTCCACAAATTTATCCAAAATTTCATTAATACCAAGTTGCAAATTTTGTTTTGTTAAAGCTCTTAAATAATTACATATTGCACTTTTTTGCGTTTTATCTAAATTCAAATATATTTGGTTTTTTATTTGATACATAAATAAATAATAACATATAAAATAAAAGATGTGCCTTTTGCACATCTTTTATTTATCCTATTTCCCAAATTTCCGCTTTATTACCAATTTAGCAAATCTTCTACGCTAAATCGTTTTCCGCCTTCATTATTATTAAATTTCATAAAATCCTCTCGCAGCCCTTGACCTTGCCATTTTATAGGGTTTGAGTGATACGAAACATCTCGAGTTGGTACTATTTTATCTTTTTCAATTAATTCTTCATTAGAAATTACAGTAAACCTGCGCTTAGTATCAGTCATTAAAACATCCTCTCTTATAGTTAAATATCTCTTATGTATATATAAAGTATTTAACTTTTTAAAAATTGATTTTTTTTGTTCGTTTTGTAAAGAATTGTAACATTGAATTTAGTTTTTTTCAATTTTTGAAACAAAACTAAATGAAAACAATTGTAACAATATATTCGTAGAATATTTTTTCTTGTGCTACACTGAGAGTGTGTGGGGGTAAAATCACTCAACAAAACTCCCATAAACCAACATTAAATAAAAATAGGAATAGCGAATTATGGATATTTTTTCAATATTTACTCTCTTAGGCGGATTAGCATTTTTCCTCTATGGGATAAACCTTATGTCTTCCGGCTTAGAGAAGGTTGCAGGAGGAAGATTAGAACAATTATTAAAGAAAATGACTTCCAATCCTTTAAAAAGTTTTTTACTCGGTGCGGTGATTACGGCAGTTATACAATCTTCCTCTGCAGTTACTGTAATGTTAATAGGTCTTGTAAACTCAGGAATTATGACATTATCAAGAACCGTTGCAGTAATAATTGGTGCAAATTTAGGAACAACAATAACCGCATGGATGTTGAGTCTTACAGCAATTCAAGAAACAGCAGGAACTTTATTCAAGCTATTGAAGCCTGAAACATTTTCACCATTATTAGCATTTGCAGGCATATTGATGATAATGCTGGCAAAAACCAATAAGAGAAAAAGCGTTGGTTCTGTTCTAATTGGTTTTGCAATTTTGATGTTTGGAATGCAATTGATGTCAGGAGCGATGGCTCCGCTTGCAGATATGCCAAGCTTCACAAATACCATGATAGCTTTCACTAATCCTATTTTAGGATTTCTTGTTGGTATGGTAATAACGATGATTATTCAAAGTTCATCTGCTTCCATAGGTATTTTACAGGCACTTACGCTTGTTGCCGGTGTATCTTGGGGTGTTGCTATACCTATAATTTTGGGTCAAAATTTAGGAACATGCATATCTGCTGTACTTGCAAGTATTGGCGTCAGCACTAATGCAAAAAGAGTCGCAGGAATACATGTTATATATAACATAATAAGTGTTGGTGTATGTTTTCCGCTATTTATATTAATAAACTGGCTTATTGATATTCCATTGATGCATCAAAACATTAATGCGTTTGGTGTAGCAGCATTCCACACTGTTTATAATATATTTACAGCATTCATGCTGCTTCCGTTTGCTAAATTAATTGAAAATTTAGCAATCAAATTTATTCCTGAAAAACAAGAAAGTTCAGAAAGAGTTCTTCTTGATGAAAGATTGCTTATGGTTCCTACTTTTGCCGTAACAGAATGCTATAAACAAACAGTTAAAATGGCGGAACTTGTAGAATTTAATTTTATAAATTCTACTAAAATGCTCAAAAGTTTCCACCAAAAGAAAGCTGACCAAATTAAAGAAAATGAAATTCAAATCGATACTTATGAAGACAAATTGGATTCTTTCCTTATAAAACTTTCGGGAAAAGAGTTATCAGAAGAAGATAATAACAAGATTTCTCAATTACTTTTAGCAATTGGTGATTACGAAAGAATCGGTGACCATGCTACAAATATATTAAAAATGGCTGAAAAACTTAAAGAAAATGAGAAAAAATTATCAAACGATGCAGTAGAAGAATTGAAAGTCATTGTTCATGCTGTTTCTGAAATATTTGCGATGTCACTTGAAGCGTACAAAACAGATAATGTAAAACTTGCACAAGAAGTAGAACCGTTAGAAGCAGTTATTAAGAAAATTGTACGCAAAGTTAAGAATCACCACATTCAAAGACTTAAAGACGGTCTATGTACTGCAGAAGTCAGTTTTATGTTTTCAGACTTATTAAACGACTTACGCCGTATTGCAGCTCACTGCGGAAACATTGCAACAAGTGTTATTCAGCTATATGATACAACTCTCGATAAACACGAATACAATCACAGAAACAAAGATGAAGATATTGAGTTTGTGAATAAATACCAAGACTACAAATTAAGATACTCAGTATCAAGAAATAAATCACTTGATAATATTACAAGTGGAGTTTAAAAACAAAACAAACAAAAAGCCTGCTATTAAGCAGGCTTTTTATTCTATAATTATACCTAAATCTTTTATTTTCTTGATTAAAGCACTAGATATACTTGGAAACTCAATTTTATGAGTTAAAAAATTTGTAGCCAGTTTATTCTCCCTGCTAATACCAAGTAATTGATTGTACAAAAAAGGCACATGGGCATTTTTATTATTCAAAATTGTTGCTTTAGCTGCAAAGTTAGTTTGATTGATTGAGTCTATTCTCATAACTTCCTCTTTTCTTCGATTTAACTACATAAAAAGGTCTAATGCCTTGCGGCAAAAGACCTTTAGAATGGCGGAGAAGGAGAGATTCGAACTCTCGGTGCAGGTTACCCCACACAACACCTTAGCAGGGTGCCGCCTTAAGCCTACTCGGCCACTTCTCCAAGCGACAAGAGTATAATAACATAAACATAAAAATTTAAAAACCCCTAAATGGCATGCATCTAATATACAAAAATCCCGAGAATGTTTCTCGGGACTCACAATACTCTCGCTTATTTAACCGAACAGGGGTAAATGAGGGGGGGGGTAAATATAAATTATTACTTAACCGCCTGCAATTTTACCTGTATTCCTGACTCAGCATTTATTGCTACTGCATTTGATATAGCCATAGCCCTTCGCTTTTTTGCACCTCTTAATATAAATTCAACTCCGCCGAATGTATTATTTGTTGGGGTTGTAATCTTCTTCAACATATCCTTTTTTCCTTTCCAAATGTATATTTCTGAGTCTTGACTTATTTTGTCTTACATCTACTTTATCGGCATATTTTTTTAAAACTTTAGAGTTTTGTTTAAAATATTTACAAATTGTTACATCAAATTTAGCTAATAAAAAATGAGAAGGGCGGATTGCTATGCAATCCGCCCTTCTCGTATAAAACCTTAACTATGCCTTTTCGGCAAAAAACCTATTCATAGCTTCTTGAGATATTTCCAAAGTGTCTTGAATAATATCACCTACAACTTCTTCGCTCTCTTGAGCCATTTTAGTAAGTTTAACTTCTTTTATTGCCTCAAACTGTTCTGCTTGTATTTGTTCTCTTAACGCATCAACATTCATTGAAGAATCAATATTCATAATTAGGGTACCTCATGTATATTTAAACTAACTTCTACTATTATGATAACACTTTTTTATAGCTTTTCAACCCTTACGCAATTTCTGCTTTTGTATCATCAGATTTATTTACTTTATTACTGCTTGGTAGATGAATAAGTTCTGCATGTGCTTCACCTTCTTTTTCGTCTTGTTTTTCAACCATTTCTTTAGTAATAGTAAATTTCTTAATATCATGTTTTGACGGAATATCATACATAACATCTAGCATCAGCTCTTCCACAATAGAGCGGAGCGCTCTTGCACCTGTTTTACGCTTTATAGCTTTTTGTGCTATCAACTCAACTGCCTCAGGTTCAAAATCTAATTCTACATCATCCATTTCCAAAAGTTTTTTATACTGTTTGAGAACAGCATTTTTCGGTTCAGTTAGTATCATTTTTAGCGTTTCCTCATCCAATGCATCAAGAACTGCATAAACAGGGATACGACCGATAAATTCTGGAATAAGACCAAATTTAAGCAAGTCTTCCGGCTGCAATTTCTTAAGCAATTTAGATGCTTGTTGTTCTTTTTCAGCTTGAGTTTGAGCAACATTTCCAAAGCCGATTGAATTGCCGTCTTTGACTCTGTGTTCAATAATTTTATCCAAATCTACAAATGCACCACCAACAATAAACAAGATATTCTTAGTATCAATTTGAATAACTTCCTGTTGCGGGTGTTTTCTGCCGCCTTGAGGTGGAACATTTGATATTGTACCTTCTATCAATTTTAACAACGCTTGTTGAACACCTTCTCCTGATACATCACGGGTTATTGATGTATTTTCAGACTTTCTGGCAATTTTATCAATTTCGTCAATGTATATAATACCTTTTTCTGCTTTTTTAGCATCAAATTCAGCATTTTGATACAAACGAAGAAGAATATTCTCAACATCATCACCAACATAACCGGCTTCTGTAAGAGTAGTAGCGTCCGCAACCGCAAACGGTACATCTAACATCTTAGCTAAAGTTTGAGCCAACAATGTTTTACCTGAACCTGTAGGACCGACTAGAAGAATATTTGATTTTTGAATTTCCACATCGTCCTTTGTACTAACTTCATTATGTTTAAGACGCTTATAATGGTTGTATACTGCTACTGAAAGCACCTTTTTAGCATCGTCTTGTCCGACAATATGTTGATCAAGATAAGCTTTAATTTCATGAGGTTTCGGAATCGGTTTTTCATCACCGCTTTTTTCTTTATTTTCGGGCTCTTTAGAATCTTTATTCTTTTCCTTTTGTTCAAAGAATTCTTCATCTAATATTTCATTACAAAGCTCGACGCACTCATCACAAATAAATACATCCGGACCTGCTATTAATTTCTTTACTTGATCTTGTGTCTTTCCGCAAAAAGAACATTTTAATCTGTCATTTGACGGCATAGTGCCTCCTTTAAAATTGAAAATTGAAAATGTGAAATGGAAAATTAATTATAATCATATATATTGCTAAACAAGTTATTATTTATTATATTTAAAATAATTTTCCATTCTCAATTTTACATTTTCAATTACATTAATAACTTGTTTAATGTAATCACTAATTATTCCTTAGTAATTACTTTATCAATCATACCGTACTCAAGTGCTTCTTGAGGAGTCATTATATAATCTCGGTCAGTATCTTTTTCAATTTTCTTTATTGATTGACCTGTATTTGAAGCCATAATTTCATTCAATGTCTTTTTAATTCTTAAAATTTCTTGAGCTTGAATTTCTATATCAGTAGCTTGACCTTGTGCACCGCCTAAAGGTTGGTGAATAAGCACTCTTGAATGTGGAAGAGCCATTCTCTTACCTTTTGTACCTGAGCACAATAGGAACGCACCCATTGAAGCAGCCTGTCCCAAACAAATTGTCTGAACATCTGCTCTGATATGCTGCATTGTATCATAAATAGCTAAGCCTGCTGTTACGCTTCCTCCAGGAGAATTGATATATAACATAATGTCTTTTTCAGGATTTTCACTATCCAAAAGTAACATTTGTGCAACAATTAAGTTTGCAACCATATCATCAATCGCAGTTCCCAAGAAAATAATTCTTTCTCTCAACAATCTTGAAAAAATATCAAAAGCTCTTTCGCCTCTTGATGATTGCTCAATTACTGTAGGTACATAGCTTGCATAGCTCATATTTATTTCCTTTCTTATTTATAACAGTATAGCTATATTATACATTACATACATTATTAAACAAATAATTAATTTGTATGAAATTTGAGTTATTTTTATATCTCTTATTTATTGGGTAATTGTATTATAACACAGATTAGTTATTTATCATAATTGTAATGATACTTAGCAAAAAAAATTTTTATAAACTTTTATTATTATATGAAAATACAAAATATTAATACTTATAATTTTCAAAAACATCAAACATTCAAAAGCACAAGCAGAACATTTTTTCAGCGAAGTGCAGTTAGAGCCTTTTGTCAAGGAGAAATTTCTAATTATACATATCCTTTTAGAAAAGATATTGAAGATTGGTTTGCACTCGCTAAATATGTTGTTGAAAATTTTAAAAACAAGGATAAGATTAATGTATACTCTCTGGCATGCTCTGACGGTTCTGAAGCTTATACTTTGGCAATCGTTTTAAAAGATTTAATCAAAAACAAGAAAGTTTTTCCCATAATAGCTGTCGACAAAGACAGTGATATCATAGAACATGCAAATGGTGGCAGAATAAACTTAACTTGCGAAGATATAATCAGAATTCGTGATTTTTTAGGAGATAATCAAAAATATTTTACCGATATAAAAGATGAAGCTATAATAAAAGATTCAAAAAAACAAGTTATTAATGATTGGGATTATAGTTTTCCAAAATATTATTCCTATAAAGTGGATAAAAATTTAAGGAGTTTGGTAGATTTCAAATCGGAAAATCTTTTGAACACATTGTCAAAATTGCAAGATGATTCGAACACTTTTATATCCTGTCGTAATGTGATACCGTATTTAACAAAGCCGGAACAAAACAAATTATTTAACTTTTTAGAAACAAAACTAAAAAAAGGAAGTCTTGTTGCAGTAGGAAAATATGATGAAAGGGTAGATGCAGAAGAGATGCTTCGCAGAGGCGGATTTGAAGAAACAGATATATGGTTTTTGTACAAAAAAGTTTAACTTTTCAGCATACTGTGTGCAAGCTTAGTTGAATTGTTATCTATATACTTAATTAATTCATATTGTTTTTTAGATATATCTTCAAGCAAAACTGTCATCATAGCAGAAGATACATTTTCATCATCCGCATTTTCACAATACCCTCTAAGCGCCTCTATTCTGAAATAATTATCAGTTACCAACCCTAAAGTATCTGAAGAAAAATCTAAAAAATCATATTCCATTTTCACCTCATTGTATAAAAGAATAATTTCATATTACCATATTGTATTCAATAAATCAACTACATTAATATAATACAATTATAAAATATATATTTTATACTAAAAATGGAATACAATATGTATATGAGTAATTTTAAACCTACAAAACAAATAAAGTCTACAGAAAAATCCGTTATAAGCATTCGTCTTGATAACGAAATACTTAAAACTGTTGACGAAATGGCTGTCAAAACTGATATCAGCCGTAATGAATTTATTGTTCAATGCATTACATATGCATTAGATAATTTAAAGTAAAAATTCATTATATAAAAAACAAGATGCACTATATTCTGTGCATCTTGTTCTAGTTTTGTTTATCCAACAATTATAGGCTGCAAGCGCAAACGCCGTCTTTGCAGTGGTAGCCAAGAGCTTCTTGAGCTTCTGACATTCTTACTTTAATACGACCGTCTACTGCAATACCTTCGCCTGTTTTTTCAGAAATCAACAATGGGTTGATATCCAATTCGTCGATGAATTTGAAATCAGAAACTAATTGAGATAATCTCATCAATGTTTCTTCAATTTGTTCCATTTGAGCAGGTGTTGTACCTCTTGCGCCTTGAAGAAGTTTGTATGCTTTAACTGATTTAATCATGTCTTTAGCATCAACATCTGTCAAAGGTGCAATTCTGAAGGTTACATCCTTCATAACTTCAATAAATACGCCACCTAAACCAAACATCATCATCGGACCGTATTGAGGATCTGTTGCGATACCACAAACCATTTCTCTGTTACCTTTAACCATTTCTTGAATAATTACACCTTCAAGACCTTCAAGAAGTCCTTTTTCTGTAAGTTTTGCAATCAAGTCTTGGTATTCACTTCTTAACTGTTCAGCTGATTGGATATTTACTCTAACACCGCCGACATCAGTTTTGTGAGAAGTTGTTTTTGAAGTCATCTTCATAACAACAGGGTATCCAATAGAATCAGCGATTGAAACAGCTTCGTCTTCAGATTTTGCAAAACCAGATTTACAAACTCTGATACCGTAAGCATCCAATACATCGATTGATTCTCTTGTGGTTAATTGATCACGACCTTCATTGATTGATTTTGCAATGATTTCTTGAGCGCGTTTGTAATCAACATCGTACTTAACAATTGTTCCTTCCGGTCTTTCAATCCATTTTCTTTGTTGATTTAATCTGTTAAATCCGTCAGCAGCTTCTTCTGCGTACATAAAGAATGGCATGTTAACCTTCATATCAGAAAGTGCTGTAAAGAATTCAGATTTTGTCATAAATACACCGATAACAGGTTTGTGAGGATATTGAGCCTTAATTTCCATAACGGCTTTAGCAACATCAATATCTTTCAAGCCTAAGAACGGCAAGTAAATAACCATAATCATATCAACATTTTCATCAGCAATAACTGTTTCAAGAGTTTGCTTATAGTGTTCAATAGGAGCTGATGCAATCATATCAATAGGGTTTTTAACTGATGCTGCAGAAGGTAAGAAGCTTCTGAGTTTTTCTTTTGTTTCATCAGAAATCTTAGCCATTTGCATACCGTATTCGCAAACTGCGTCAGTTGCCATAATACCTGGGCCGCCTGAGTTAGTAATAATTGCAACTCTGTCACCCTTTGGAATAGGGCAGTTAGCAAAAACTTTAGCTGTAGCAAACAAGTTCTTCAAAGAGTATTCTCTGATTACACCTGATTGACTGAGAAGAGCGTTAGCCGCTTTATCGGCACCTGCCAGAGAACCGGTGTGAGAGCTTGCAGCGGAAGCACCTGCTGCAGAACGACCTGCTTTAAGAGCCAAGATTGGTTTTTTCTTAGAAATTCTTGAAGCTAATTTGCGGAAGTTTGCAGGGTTTTGGATTGATTCCATATATAGAAGAATTTGTTGAACATCATCTTCGTTTTCCCAGTATTCCATAGCTGTTTCAGCATTAACATCAGCTTGGTTACCGATTGAAATAAATTGAGCAAAACCTAGGTTAAGGTCTTTTAAGATATTCAAAATACCGCCGCCTAAAGCACCTGATTGAGAAACAAAACCGATGTGTCCTCTTTCAGGAAGGCTTTCAGCAAAGCATCCGTCCATAGAAACTTCAGGGAGAGTGTTTACAACACCCAAGCAGTTAGGACCAACGCATCTCATACCGTATTCTTGAACTTTTGAAAGAAGTGCTTTTTCAAGTTCTGCACCTTCTTTACCTGTTTCTTTAAAGCCTGCTGTAATTACGCAAAGACCTTTAATACCTTTTTGGTGGCATTGATCAATTGTATCAAGAACGAATTTAGCATTTACAACGATAATAGCTAAATCAATTTCTCCCGGAACTTCAAGAACAGAAGTATAAGCTTGAAGTCCTTCTATAATTCCGCCTTTTGGATTAATCGGGTAAATATTACCTTTAAATTTGTATTCTTGTAATCTTTTCATGATATCTGAGCCAATTGTGTGTTCTTTTGTAGAAGCACCTACAACGGCAATTGATTTTGGTTTCATGATTTTGTCTAAATTGCTCATTTTCTCATCCTTTCTTTGTTAAGTAATTTATATTCCTATTTTATCTAATATTTTCTCAAACTTTGCACTTAGTTTTGGGCTTATGTCATGTAGAACAGAACCTAAAATAAAAACAGGTGCAAGTAGAATTGTTTCTGCTGTATCAATAATTTTTTGTTTTTTTTGTTGCTTTTGTCTAAGTTCCCAATTTTTTTGTTCAGTATCCGACAATGCTTTTTCGTGCTTGTCTATTGCATTTTTTGCGGCATATACATACCTTGATGATTTTGCCGTAATCGGAAGTTCTTCGTGGGTTAACACACCTTGTATATAGTTTGGTTGAAAATGTGATACGGCAATTCTTATTTTGTTGGCACTATAATCTTGTCCTATGTACAAATTATATTTTTTTGATTCAATCTGTTTTTGAAGACTATCTTTCACTTTGTTTATGTTTGCATACGGCTTTTGGCTTAAATCATTTAAGATTATTAATTTACCCTCAAAATTTTGTAAATTTGTAACTTGTTGAATATTCATGCAAAAAAATCCTCAATAAAATTATAGTACAAACACAATAAAAATGCGCAATTAGTATAATTTTATTCTGTTGGGTAAATTATTCGTTTGTATTTTCATCCATGTCGGATTTATCAGTCTCAATAGGTCTTCTAAAAGAACAGGTCTTAGAAGAGCAAACCTCAAAATTACCGTTTTTGGTAGCTTTTTTAAGTAAAAGTTCGCCACACTCAGGACATGTATTGCCTGTTGGCTCATCCCAAAGAGCATAAGAACAATCAGGGTACCTGTTACAACCAAAGAAAACATTTCCGTGTTTGGATTTTTTCTCTACTATAACACCTTCGCCACATTTCGGGCATTTTACACCTGTTGAGCGAATATATTTTTTGCGATTACCACACTCTTTGCATTCCAAATATTTGCCGTACGGACCTATTTTCATGCTCATGTTTCCGCCGCATTTGTCACATTTTTCGTCAACGGTTTGTTCTTCTTTTGGTTCTGAGCTTTCTTCATCCGTACTATCAAGTTCATTAATATTATTCAAAGAAATAATAGTTTTACATTCGGGATAACCTGAACAACCCAAGAATTGAGTTCCGAAACGACTTGTTTTGACAAGCATTGTTCTTCCGCAATTAGGACATTTTTTGTCACTTTCGATTGTTACACGCTTTGCATCTTTCATTACGGACTGTACAACCTCCATAAAAGGAGTATAGAATTCTTTAAGCACAACATTCCAAATAGCTTTTTTTTCGGCTATCATATCAAGTTTTTCTTCCATGCCGGCAGTAAACTTATAGTCCATAATATTTGAGAACTGTGTTACAAGCTGCTTGCAGACGGTTTTGCCTAAAAGTGTCGGAATAAGAGCTTTGTCTTTCTTTTCAACATATTTACGGGTTTGAATAACAGTAATAATCGTAGCATAAGTTGACGGACGACCAATACCGTGTTCTTCAAGCGCTTTGACAAGTGATGCTTCATTATATCTTGGAGGCGGCTGTGTAAAGTGTTGTTTTGGATTAACCTCTTTGCACTTAACTTTGTCACCTTCATTCAAATCTGGAATTTTAGCTTCTGCTGTTTGTTCTTCTTCCTCTGCATCATTGTACAATTTTAAGAAACCGTCAAATGTAACCTTGCTTGTACCTGCTTTTAGATTATAATCCCCTGCTTTTATGTCTATAGTCTTATTTGCAACTGTAGCAGGTGCCATTTGAGATGACATAAATTTATCCCAAATTAATTTATAAAGTTTGTACTGGTCAGCGGGTAAATATTGTTTTAAGCTTTCAGGAGTGCGCTCAGGATATGATGGCCTTATAGCTTCGTGAGCGTCTTGAACATTTTGTTTCCCTTTTACATAAATATTTGTTTTTTCAGGATAATACTCTTTTCCGTAATTGTTCAGAATAAAATCTTTAGCTGCAGCATGTGCATCATCGGAAATTCTGACACTGTCGGTTCTCATATAAGTAATCAAACCTACAGGAGTGCCGTCTATTTCCATACCTTCATAAAGTTTTTGAGCAACCTGCATTGTTTTTTGAACACCAAAACCGAGTTTTGTACTCGCTGCTCTTTGAAGGGTTGAAGTAATAAAAGGTGCGGTAGGTTTACGCTTTGTATCTTTTTTTGTAACTTTTTCTACCGTAAATTCTGTTTCTGGATTAAGAAGAAATTCTTTTATCTTATTAGCTTCTTCCTCATTATTTATATCAAACTTCTTACCTTTAAACTTGTTAACTTCAGCTTCAAAACATTTACCCTCTTTATCCATGATTGTGTGAACAGACCAGTATTCCTTTGGAACAAAAGCCTCAATTTCTTCTTCTCTTTCGCAAATCATTCTAAGAGCTACAGACTGAACACGACCTGCCGAAAGGTGATAGTTTCCAAGCTGTTTCCAAAGAACAGGAGAAAGTTTATAGCCTACAAGCTTATCCAAAATTTGTCTTGTCTGCTGAGCCTTAACTCTATCCATATCAATTTCACGAGAGTGCGCAACTGCATATTTTACAGCCTTTGGAGTAATTTCGTTAAACTCAATCCTTTGAACCTTATCATCGCTAACAGGCAGAAGTTCTCTAACATGCCACGCAATAGCCTCTCCCTCGCGGTCAGGGTCTGATGCCAATAAAACTCTATCCGAACGCTTTGCAAGTTCGCTAAGTTTAGTAACAACTTTTTTCTTTTCAGGGATAATGACATAAGTAGGTTTGAAATCGTTATGTACATCAAAACCCAAAACATTATCAGGCAAATTTCTGACATGCCCGAAACTTGCCTCAATTTGGTACCCGTCACCCAAAATCTTTTTGATAGTCTTAGATTTTGCTGGAGACTCGACTATAACAAGAACCTTCTCCCTTTTTTGTTTCGTTTGTTTTTCTACCGTAACTGCCTCTGCCATAAACTCATTATCCTATAAACCCGTGAATTGTCAAAGATATTCGTGAATTAATTGTTATACAAGCATTTAAATTGATACTACTGCACGAATGTTTACACATAAACTTATTACAATTTTTTATACCTGTCACCTTCCGTGTGTTCAATCAGTCCTTCAACCTCCATCATGGTAAGAGTTGTCAAAAGCTCCTCTGTTTCCATGCCTGTCATTGATTGAATTTCATCAAATCCCCTCGGCTCTATTGAGATTATATCCAAAAGGGGTAAATATTCTTGATTAGCATTACAAGTATTTTCAAATAAAACTTTTTGATTCGTTTGCTTAACTTCCCAACCCAAAGTATTTAAAACATCTTCACCCGATGTCACCATTGTTGCGCCGTTTTTGAGAAGTTTGAAAATTCCTTCGGTATTCTTATTATTGATTGACCCCGGGATACACATAAGCTCTCTTCCCTGTTCAAGTGTCAAGTTTGCTGAAATCAAAGCTCCACTTTTTATCGCAGCTTCTCCGACAACAGTTCCGTAAGAAAGCCCTGTTACTATTCTGTTTCTCTGCGGGAACCTGAATTTTATCGGCTCAAATGTCGGGTAATATTCCGTAACAACTGCACCTGCACCATTTTCCAATTTTTCATACAAATCTCTGTTAGAGGCGGGATAACTGAAATCAAAACCGCTTGCTATAACACCGATTGTTTTTAAATTATTATCAATTGCACTTCTGTGTGAAATTGCATCAATACCTTCCGCCAAACCTGAAACAATGCAAATATCAGTATTTTTAAAATCAGATATAATATTCTTTACGCTGTCTTTACCGTTTGTACTTGCCCTTCTTGAACCGACAAAAGCAACAGTTTTTTCTAAATTGCACCCGAACAAATCACCTTTATAATACAAAACCATCGGGGGATTATAAATTTGAGAAAGCATATAAGGATATTTTGTATCATCAAATGTTAAAACACTTATCCCGCGCTTCTCGACTTCTTCGAAGAGTTTATCAGGTTCAATCTTTTTTCTTTGAGTAATAAACTCTTCAGCTTTATTAATACTCACACCTTCTATTTGTTCAATTTCACGCTCTGAAACATTATAAGCACGCTCAATATCGCCAAAATAATTATATAGTCTCTGCACAAATACAGAATCTAACTGCTCAATTGACGAAAATGCTATCCAGTATTTTGTATTCATAATCAAAATTGTAGCATAAATAATTGAGCAAATTATATATTTAGTTTGCTTTATTTTTCTTTACAATTAGTCAATTTTTAAGTTTCAGATGTTTTATAGTGAAAAATATCAATATGTTTAGGTGCGTATGGGACTTGATGTAAAGACTATAAAACAATATAATAACGGCTACTCACAACTTGAAGTTTCACAAAAAAATCGAGCATCAAGTTATTATTACTTGCCATCCGAAAATATTAAAAAATTCAGCGAAAGCTTAAAAGAACATAACAAGAAAAGCAATGTTAACTCAAATATTGCACTTGGTGCTTCGGCTTTTATTGGTGTTTTAGGAGCAAATGCATTTACCAAAAATAAAAGTAAAGTAGTTGATTTGACTGCAAAATTTATCACTGCAGTTACACTTGCCGGAATATCAGGATTTTTTGTAAATGACTACAACAGTAAAACATATTCTAAGTTGCTACAAAAATACCAAGCAAAAGAATTAACACAAATTACTTAACACTGTTTGCACCGGATACAATTTCAACAAGTTCTTGAGTAATTGCACCTTGTCGAGCTTTATTATAATCAACGGTGAGTGTTGTTATCATTTCTTCCGCATTATTTGAAGCCGCTGACATAGCAGTCATTCTCGACGCCAGTTCACTTGCATTGGCTTCTAACAAAGCTTGGAATATAGAATTTGTAATATACATAGGAACAATCTGCTGCAAAATTGCATGTTCGGAAGGTTCAAATACCATCAAAGGATCAAGCTCTTTTTCAGTAGCTTTTTCTACTTTTACAGGCAAAACATCCCAAGCAACTACACTATATG
The DNA here is from genome assembly GCA_902777605.1 of uncultured bacterium. Lineage (GTDB taxonomy): Bacteria > Cyanobacteriota > Vampirovibrionia > Gastranaerophilales > Gastranaerophilaceae > CAG-196. The sequence goes on from CACYUI010000001.1 coordinate 233,293, forward strand.
ACATCATATTATTAAAATGTGTTGTCATGATATCTATACTGTCAATCTCACCTTTTACAAAATCTTCTGCTATATCTTCTGCTATTAAACCAGCACCTACTGCTGTCGGATTATTAGCAATAGCCAAATATCCTTCTTTTAATTCAAAGTCTCCGGCTTTATTTCTAAAAGCAGAAACTGCCTTTTGCCCTACAGGATAAATAACTGTTTTTATACCATTTTGAGCATTTTCTTTTACTCGTTTTAATGCTGCTTTAATAACATTAGCATTATACGCACCTGCCAAGCCTTTATTTGAGGTCATAACAAGCAGCCCTTCAGATTTCACTTCACGCTCTTTTAGAAGTTCTGGATAATTATCTATTGCGTGTTCAACTTTTAGTCCTGCTGTTGAATATTCCCCAACAGTTGCTAACATTTTTCTAAAAAGATGTAAAAGTTCGTCAGAAAACGGTCTGGCTGCTTTTACAGTATATTCCGCCTTTTTTACTTTGGCAGCTGCTACCATCTTCATTGCTTTAGTTATTTTTTTAGTATTTTGAACACTATTAATTCTGCTTTTTATATCTTTTAGGTTTGGCATATTATTACCTTTAAACTACTTAACTTTTAAATCTAACCCTTTCTTAATTAGTAATACTGCAAGTAACACTACTAAAACAGTTTCTAAAAGAGGATTTGGAATCATACAGAAGAAACAAGTTTTTACAAATGCATAGATAAACAAAAACGCACCAATAAGAATAAATGCTAATCTGTTAAATCTCCACGCCCCTACAGAATTATCTCTAAAGTAACTTACATAATCGACATCCGCAATATGGTGACATTCTTCAGAATCTTTACATACATAAAAGCCTTTATACTCTTCAGCACATTCCAAACAAAGCGCTTTTCCACAGCCCTTACATACGACAAAACCGTCTCTGTCATTATGATTAAAACATTTCATAATTTATCTCCTTATAGTGTTTTTATATATGCATCTAACTTTTCTTTTAAAAGAGCAATATCTTCATCAGAAAGTTTAGCACCTTCATTCAATGCTTTACTCATATCAGGCAAGTTTGCTTCAAAGTATTCAAACCAGCCAACCTTAAATGAAGTAATATTCTTATTATCTATTTCATCCAAGAAGCCTTCATTTGCTGCAAATAAAATTGTTACTTGTTGAGCAACTGTCAAAGGCTTATACTGAGGCTGTTTCAAAACTTCAGTCAATTTTTGACCTCTTAAAAGCTGTTTCTTAGTTGCAGCATCCAAATCTGACGCAAACTGAGCAAATGCCTCAAGTTCTCTGAATTGAGCAAGGTCAAGACGAAGTTTACCTGCAACTTGCTTAATACCTTTTGTCTGAGCAGCACCACCTACACGAGAAACAGAAATACCTGCATTTATTGCCGGTCTGACACCTGAGTTAAACAGAGATGTCTCCAAGAATATTTGTCCATCAGTAATTGAAATTACATTCGTAGGAATATACGCTGAAACATCGCCCGCCTGAGTTTCAATAATCGGAAGAGCAGTAATACTACCTCCGCCAAGTTCATCAGAAAGCTTAACAGCTCTTTCCAACAAACGAGAATGCAAGTAGAATACATCACCAGGATATGCTTCACGTCCCGGTGGTCTTTTAAGAAGCAAACTCATAGCACGATAGGCTTGCGCGTGTTTTGTTAAATCATCATACACAATAAGAACATGTTTTCCTTGTTCCATAAATTCTTCTGCAATTGCAACACCTGCAAAAGGAGCAATATATTGAAGAGGTGCCGGTTCATTTGCTGTAGCTGCAACAATAATTGAATAATCCATTGCACCATTTTTTTCTAAAGTTTTTGCAATTTGAGCAACAGTTGAAGCTTTTTGACCAATTGCAACATATATACATATAACATCGCCGCCTTTTTGGTTAATAATTGTATCTATAGCTATAGCAGTTTTACCGGTCTGTCTATCACCAATAATTAACTCACGCTGTCCACGCCCAATAGGAGTTAGTGCATCAATCGCAGTCAAACCTGTTTGAAGAGGTTGATGTACTGATTTTCTGGCAACAATACCCGGCGCTACCCTTTCAATCGGCCTTGACTTATCAGTTATAATTTCACCCTTACCATCAATAGGACGACCTGTTGGGTTAACAATTCTGCCAATTAATGCATCCCCTACAGGAACTGATGCTATTCTTCCAGTTGTTTTCACAGTCATACCTTCTTTAATGTGAATGTAATCACCAAGAATAACAACACCTACATTGTCCTCTTCTAGGTTTAATGTGATACCCAAAGTACCTTTACCATCTTCAAATTCTACAAGCTCGTTGGACATTACATTTCTCAAGCCGTAAATTCTGGCTATACCGTCACCAACCTCAAGAACACTTCCAATATTGGAAACTTCAGCTTTAGCTTCGTAGTTTTTAATATTCTCTTTTAAAATAGAGCTAATCTCATCCGGATTTATTACTGCCATTTCTAACCTCTTATAATTTTACTACTTAGTTCATCTAATTTATGTTTAATACTGTTATCAACAACCGTATCATTAATATTGAGTATAAGACCTGCTATAATATCAGAATCCACATCCCAATGTACTTTAACATCTTTATGAATTTTTTCGGAAATTCGCGTCTTTATTTCTTCTTTTTTTTCATCGTTTAAATCTATTGCAGAAGTAACATCCACTCTTACTATATTCTTAATAACTTCTAATTCTTTTTCAAAAGCATCTGTTATTTCAGATATAATGCCCAATCTTTTTCTTAAATTTAAGACAAACAAGAAATTATATACAACAGGAATTAATCTATCTTGAAATAATTTGCATATAACAATTTGCTTTTCTTCTGTAGAAATAGAAGGATTATTTATAACGCTTTTGAGTTCTTCTGACTCAGCAAAAATTTGAGAAACCTTTTTTAAATCTTCAAAAACTGTTTCCATTGATATCTTTTCATCTTCTTGAGCAAGTTCAATCAATGCTTTTGCCCATCTTTTTGCTGCAAGTTCACTCATCTATATATCCGTCCTGCCTAATTCAATAGCCTCTATACTCTCATCTATCATACGATTATGCAAATCTGCATTATTTAAAAGTTCCTTTATAATATGATTTCTGGCTATTTCTACTGTTGCTAATGAAGCTTTTTTCATGATGTCATTTTTTAAAACAGCAGTTTTATTCTCAATTATTTTAACTGAATTATTTTTTATATTTTCTACTGTTTTATTTGCATCAGAAATAATTTTAGTTCCGACAAGTTGTGCATTCTGTTCTGACTCTCTGAGTATACCTTCTATGTCATCTTTAAGGTGCGCAACCAAATCTTCCATTTTGTTTAAATTAGCTTCAGAGTTCGCTTTTTCAAGGTTTGAATTTTCAATGCTTTCTTCAACTGTTTCTTTTCCTTGTTCAAGTATTCCTGACAAGTTCAACTTAACACACAAAAATATTATAATTCCTGCAAAAATTATAAAATTAAATAAGTTTGTTCGCAAAATATAGTCTAAAATCGACTCAAACATTTATTACCTTTCTAATGATACAAAATATCATCAACCTTAGTATTATCAAAACCCTGTATTTCGCTTCTGTATCCAAGAACCTTTTCCACAATATCATTTGCCAAATCTGTCATATGAGATTTTAAACCTTCTTTTGCTTCATTTGAAACATTATTAAGCTTTTCATATGCAACATTCAGTTCAGCATTTGATTCGTTTTGTGCATTATTGACAATATCAGCTCGTTCATTTTTATACTCAGAAAGTAGCTCATTGTACTTTTCTCGTGCATCATCTTTTGCTTCAACTAATTTTTCTTCACGATTTTTAGATAACTCTTCTGCTTTTTGATTATTTTCTGCAGCTTTATCATAATTCCCTTGAATATAATTATTTCTCTCATTAACTATTTTTCGTACAGGAGAATATAACATCTTGTTCATAAAAAAAACAAAAAGTATAAAAGATATAATTGTTACAAAAAATGTTCCATTAAATTCCATTGTTCTTTAAAGTGAATAAGTGAACTTATTTACTTATCTCCTTTCTTTTTAGAGCAAGCGAATGAACTTTCCAAGAGTTTTTGTGCTTAACACTACCCCATCATTCCTGAAAGTTTCATAGCAATAACAAGAGCATAAATAGCACAAGCTTCCGCTAATGCTGCACCAACAAGGAAGAAACCTACCGCTTTACCTGCGATTTCCGGTTGTCTTGCAATTGATTCCAACAATCCTTTTGTTGCAATACCAATACCAAGTCCTGCACCTACCGCACCAAAGCCCATTGCAATACCTGCACCCAATTGTGCTAAATCAGAAATTGTTTTTACTTCTTCCATTTTTTTCTCCTTCTTATTTATTCTTATTTCTTATTAATGTTCTTCACCTTCATTTACCGCTGTAGCTATATATACCGTTGTAAGCATTGTAAATACTAATGCCTGAACACATGCCACCAGGATTTCAAAAAACATTATCGGCAAAGGTAACCCCCAAGCACAAATACCAAGAAGCGCCGTAATTAAAATCTCACCTGCCAAAATATTTCCAAAAAGACGAAGAGCAAGTGTTAATGGTCTTGTAAATAGTTCAAGAATTTCAACAAGCATTGAAATAATACCTACAAAAGAAAATTCGTGCAATAAAAATTTTCCTTTTTTCTTCACAACACCTGCTACAACATAGTACACCAATACGATTATTGCCAACCCTGCGGTTAAATTAATATCATTTGTAGGAGAAGCTAATTCTCCATGTTTAAGCTCTAGCATTTTAAGAGGTAGCTGTCCCATTAAATTTGCCGTTACAATAAATAAGAATAAAGATGCGATAAGCGGAAAATGTTTTTCACCATCTTTATTCACCATACTTTTAATAAGGTTGTCAAAATAACCCAGTATTCCCTCCATTACATATTGAAGCTTATTAGGAACAATTGAAAGATTTCTTGTTGTTAAAAAAGCTATAAAGAGCAAAAATAACATTGCTGCCCACATAGTTACCAATGTATCCATATTAAAAGCCATAGGGTGACCTGCTATTACTGTGTTGACAATCCAATGTCCTTCGCTCATCTAAACCTCTCTTCCAGACTATCGTATCATATTTTTTTAATATGTGCAATGATGAACTAATCTAATCTGATTTTGTTTGTATTTTCTTCAGATAAATTAGTTTCTGTCTCGTAGTATTCTTGTGAAAGTTGTGTATCAGTAATTTTCACTTCAACAAGTTTTTTTAAAATTTCTATATAGTCAAGGCATTTTTTACCCTTAACTCCATGTGTTTCCATTTGAATTTCACCATTTGGTAATAATTTGATTTTCAATTTTTTATCTGACATATAAAATCCTCTAATTTTGGCTAATCTATATTTACCGTTAGAACGATTGTATTATCGTCCATAACTTCTTCTTCCTCTATTTGCATATTATTTTCTTTAAGCTTTTCTATAATATGTAAATAAGCATCCTCTTGAACATTCATAGTATACTCAGAGCCTATGTCTGACAACTTTTCTTCTGCTTTGTCTGTTTCAAGACATGTTATCCTAAGCTTGTATGGAGCTTCTATATTATCCCTTGAAAAATTAAGAGTATAACTTTCAATTTGACCTGATACATAATTATCATTATCTATAATATTTTTAACACCATGTTCCTCAAGAGTTTTTATAAGTAAAGATTTTTCAACAAACGGGGTTTCAAAATCTTTTTCTATAAAATGCTTTTCTGTAATTGTATGAATGTCTTCACAGTTTTCTTCCGTAAAATATGATTCTTTATAATTTTTATTTTCATTTGCAACAGTTGCTGTAGCTGCAACTACTGTTCCAACAACCCATGCCAGCGCATAAGGAAGTGCTATTACTGTACATGACATATTTTCGTTCTCCTTTATATTTTATCAAACAAATTTTATACTAAAAATCCAAAGTCCTGCCGCCTCGACTTGATGAAATATTTTCTCCGTCAATATCTTTATTATATGTTTCCAGATTTGATTTTTTAGTAGCTGACACTGCTCTTATATTTGCCCATGCTCTCAAAGACAAAATCTGTTCTCTTTGTGTCATAGAAAGAGGTACCGTCGTTTGTATATTCTTAGCCAAATCTTCAAATTTTAAAGGCCTGTTTTCAAAAAACGCATCACATAATGCAGACACAACAACCTGCTCAATTTCTGAACCTATAAAACCTTCTGTCATTTTTGCAAGTTCGACACACAAATTAGGAACACTTGATATCTCACTTGCAACTTCTTTATTTTTCAAACGCTTTGCCAAATGAAGTTTAAAAATTTCTTTTCTTTCTTCTAATGTCGGTAAATCTACAAAAAATATTTCATCAAATCTCCCCTTTCTCAATAATTCCGGAGGAAGATTACTTATATTATTAGCTGTTGCAATAACAAATACCGGTGATTCTTTTTCTTGCATCCAAGTTAAAAATTGACCAAAAATTCTTGATGAAACACCACTATCACCGTTAGATCCCAGTCCGCTCAAGCCTTTTTCTATTTCATCAATCCAAAGAATAGATGGAGCAACCGCTTCTGCAGTCGAAAGCGCTCTTCTCATATTTTCTTCAGAGCTTCCGACAAGACCGGAAAACACTTTTCCAAAATCAAGTTTTAATAATGGTAGCTGCCAAATTGTACTCATTGCCTTAGCTGTTAAACTTTTTCCGCAACCTGGAACACCTGTCACAAGAACACCTTTCGGAGCAGGAATACAGTATTTTTTTGCTTTTTCAGACCATGAATTGTTTCTTTTCAATAGCCAATTTTTTAAATTATCCAATCCGCCTATGTCGCTCATTGTGTAATCTGAACGAATATATTCCAATATTCCTGTTTTTTTAATAACTTGTACTTTTTCTTCCAAAATTACAGGCAAATCTGACATGTTAATTTTGCCATCGTTAACCATTGCTAAAGCAAACGCACTCTCGGCTTCTTGAAGAGTTAAGCCAAGAGCTGCTTTACAAAGTTTATCTTTTTCTTCATCAGTTAAATGCGTTTCAACTCCTGAATTTTGGCTTAGCATACTGTCAAATTTTCCTCTTATTTCTTGCAAAGTAGGGAGAGGAAAATCATATATTGTAATTTCTTTTTGTAATGATTCAGGTATTGTAAGCTCCGTAGATACAAAAAATACTGTTTTTCTTACAGCACCTAACTTTAAATCGGGAATAATATCTCTAACTTTTCTGATAACATTATAGTCAGGCTGTCTGTTTTTAGGACCAAAATTTACATGAAAATCGTAGAGAATAAAGACTGCATCTTTATCGTATTTTCTGATAAATTCCAAAGCCTTACAAGGACAAGTCGTATCAGTAATTGATTTTTGAGTAGTGTCATTAAAAAGCCCCGTAGTTTGCGCCCAAGTAAAAACTTCTCTTGGAAATTTTACAAGCTTTTCATCTGTAACGACAGATTTTATATATTTTGTAACCCTATCTTCCTCAAAAGTTGTAATATAAATCATAGGGAATCGCGCCCTTATTAGATTATCTAACTTGTAACCACTCATCATACTCTCCTTCTGTAATATATTTTTATATTACATTATTTTTTAACTCATGTAAAACACTAAGTTCATTTACTTTTCAATAAATATTATTTAAACAGCAGTAATCTATAATTTTTTGTGCAAATCTTGAATCGCATCATGAACAGCATTCATAAAATCTTTTTTTGTTTTTAAAGTTTCATCAATATATGTATATCCTGTTTTAAAAGTTGAGCGTCCGGTTGGGAAAAACAATTTTTCCATAAAATTAAAACCTTTGCCCAACGGTTTTACATTTATATCTATTGATGAAAAACCTGGAATATCAGAGTAACAAGACACCATCCTTATATCATATTTATTTCCGAGTTCCTTTAATTTTGAAATATTACCTTGTACAAAATTCTGTTTATCTATTGCAGAAAGTGATTTTATATTCAATTGTTTAAAATTTTGCGCATTACTATTAATTTGTGTAATTTTCATAACTCATTCCTTTTATATACACTAAAACCCATAAAAATATTTTTTGCGCATAAAATAGAATTATTTTTATATTTTTGCTTTCACTCTATCAATAAGCTTTTGTACACTCTCTTTTTCTTCTTCGGGAATATCAAAATCAAGATAGTTTTCAAAATATTCTACCGCATCATCGTAATCTTCTCGTGCTAAGAAAAGAATACCGACCTTTTTATATGCAATTAAAAATTTATCATTCACTGCAATAGCTTTTAAATAATTAGAAATAGCTTTATCTATCTGATTATTAGCCTCATAAGCCTGAGCAAGCGCATAATATAAAACCTCAGTATTTTGGTTTTGTTCATAAGCTAATACATTCTCAAAATTATCTATTGCTGTTTCATAATCACCCAGTTCAAAATAAACATGTCCTAAATCATAATAAGCATCGTAGTTATCAGGTTCTCCATCTAACACTCTTTCCAATTCTACAATAGCATCATCCCATCTTTGATCTTCTATATAAACTCTTGCCAAAAGGTGTGCTATCGCAAGATTATCCTGAAGTTCGTAGCTTCCTCTTTGCAAAGTACCGACTGCCGATGCTAAATCGCCTGCTTTATAATACAAATCCGACAAATTTATGTAGGCTTGTGCAAGTTCCGGATCTAGCTCGATGGCTCTTACATATGATTTTTCCGCATGCTCAAAATCACCTTCGCAAGAGTATGCTACCCCCATATTGTTATATACATCTGCATTATCAGGTTCTGTTTCCAAAACGGAACTGAATGCATCTATAGATTCTTTATACTTTTTTTCGGCAAATAATTTCATTGCCTTATCAATTTTTTCAGACATTATAAATCTCCGTCTTTTCTATCAACATTATGTATAATTGTTTTGACATTCCCTTCTGCGGTAAAGTCTTTTGGGTCCATCGTCATACGAATTTTGTCAGCAATTATATCTCTTTCTTGTTGAATAATCTTTGATCTTCCAATAAAATATACTTCATTTAACTTATTAGTCTTTTTATCAGGAAATACGCTAACCTTTGGTCCTTGAGCATAATAATCATCAAACCAAATCTTAACATGTCCGCTTCCTATATATGAATTTTGTCTTTTGCTATATTGCTGATAATCGGAGTGAATAGTTAATTTTTTCCCATCATCGGTTATTGCTATAGACTTTGTATTACCTTCAACACTCATTTCTTCAGTTACAGGATTATATATAAAATGATGACCTTCTGATTCATTGTTCTGTTGTTTAACTTTGGCATTACCTATTAAATCGATTTTTTTAACTCCGCCTTTTTCGTCAGCGATAATTACCGCTTTATCAGAATAAGTATCAATATCTTTATACTTCATAGTTACAGAGCCTGTTGCTACCATAACACTACTTTTTGTATCATATTCTTGAACATCTGCGTTAATCACGATTATTGGTGTATTACCTTCTGTAATTACAGACTGAGTTTCACCTTCAGCTCTAACAATTTTATTAATCAAAGAAACTTGTAAAATATTTGCCTTTACTTCTCTTTTTTTATTTTCATTAACTTCATATGCATATGGTTTGTTATAAAAAGTTGCAGTATCAAGCTTGTTATTTCGTCTAACAGTAACATCAGCCTTATCACTCTGAACCGTTAAGTTGTCAAGCTTTACTTTTACTCCACCATCCAATTTAATCTTATGTTCCGAATCAGAAAAAGTTTGAGTTTTAGACTCAATTTCCAAATCAGAAGCAACAACAACCATACCTGCTGCCATTGTTATAAACAATAAAAGTATTAAAAGCTTTTTCATATTTAACCTTTCTTCGTTAAAAATTTATTTACCGTTTTTACTCCAAACACTTGTTTGTGTTTTTCCCAAAATCTTGAATTTTTCATAATCAATACCGATTACACATTTATCAGCAACCGAAGACATTTCTTTATTTTTATTTATAACAACATGCCCTTCAGCTACGGTCTCTTTATCTGAGCCGGACCAAACCAGCTTATCTGTTTTTAGAGATACACCATCCTTCAAAACAATATATGTGTTTTCATACAATGTAATCACACCTGTATTTTCATCATAAGTACCTTTTGATGACTGAAAACTCATTGCAACTTCATTATCTTTATAGAAATTTCCAATTACATTATTAAGAGTTGCTATACTGTGGTCGTTACTGTAATGACCTGTTTCTCCATATATTTCAAAGTATTTTTTGCCTTCTTTTGTTTCAGTAATGATGATACCTTTTGCATCTACTTTTTGTTCATCTTGAGTACCTTTAACTTTATCCCGATTAAAATTAGCAGTTATTACACCTGCAGAAATAAATGCCCAAGCCATTACAAATACAAAAAGAAAAATCGCAATTATATATACTCTTTTCCTCTTATCCATATTCATAAATTTTGAATAAAGATTTTTTAACTTTTCCATAAAAACATTTTAGCACAGATTAACAGTATTGAAATACAAATATAACAAAAAAGTCACACAAAATTGTATGACTTAATTTTTGGGGTAAGTTTGGGTAGGGTAAATACGGTATATTTTTAAGTCTATACCTCTATAAAAAGTCGTCTTCCAACTATATTGGGCTGATTGTTATAATATCCGGCAAAATACCCTCCTGCTACAGGTCTGTTTTGACCATAATTTGCAAAAGGATTGCTATTTTGTGATGTTACAAATGGATTTCCGCTTGCTGCGCTTGCAAAAGGGTTTGAAGCACTTCTTGTACGGGTAACAGCACTTGATTGTACCATTGGTGATGATGTCAAAACTTTTGTTAATAAATTTACTATTCCTGCCATATTAGTTAAACCTCTCTACGGTTTAGTTAATGATTTATTTTTTTTTGTCAATATTTTTATCGGCAAATATTTTTTTTTCTTAATATTTTTTATTAAACATCAACCATTTATATTAATTTTTGTAACAAAAAAGCAATTTTTAAATATTTATATACTTTTTATATACAAGGAGAGAGTATGTCCGAACCAGTAAAACAATTTTTTAGAGTTTTTAATGATTGCAATGTTGATGATGCAATCATGGACTCGCCATGGGTTAGCGATACTATCCGCAAATTAGAAACATACGGAGAAGATTTGGGCGAGCAAATGGAAGAAAAAATTAAAAATATAGGCAAAAAACATGCTAATCCTTTGAGCACACTTCCTCCTAACCATCAAGAACTAAGTTTCATAAAACCGGATCAACCAACAACTCTTTATAATGTAAGCAATACTAAGACAAAAAAACCGCTGCTTCAAAAAGTATCACAAACTTTTTCAGGACTTTCTTACAGAATTAGAGGATGGAACGCAGAAGCAACTTCTGATTTAGGCAAAGGTCGCGAATTTAGCGCAATAGCCGGCGAAGAAGTCGGTTTAAGATATGAACAATACAATAAAGGAGTTGGTAACTCTTTAAGCTTTACTCATAATATTAGAAATGGTGTAACAGAAGCTTATTATCACAACGAAACAATTACAGAGTCAAAAAGCATTTCATTATTCACACAGGATGGAAATATAGGAGGCACTTTATCATACTATAACAAGCTTGCAAAACTTTCTGCAGGATTATCAGTTGATAAAAATAGCACATCCGTTAGTGCAAATTGGAATCCTAAGCCTAATATGGAATTTGGAATATACGGCAACCGTGATTTTCACAATAAAGTAAATAATGTTATTGGCGTTCATGGAAGAGTTACTATGTAAAATTTATATTAAATGTCAATCTTATCCACACAAATACTTCTTTGTTTAAGAATGTATCTTGCACACAGTTTTGTTGCAAAATTTAGAGCCAATAATTCATCCATTTCCTTTCTTTTGTAATTACTATTGAAAAGCTCCCAATCCTCATTTGTTTTTGTATATATAATGTCACTCAATAGTTCTATAGATTTTAATGGTGTGTATATTATCGACAAAAAATCTTCATAATCCATACTTATTCCTTTGTTAAGTTTTGTTTCTTTTATATTAACTATATAGTTGAATAGTTAACTTTATTGTTGATATATTATCATAAATCATTTCGTTAGTCAACAAATCAACTCTCTTGTATAATTTAACTATGAGTATACTTGTAAGAGAACAAATAAAGTCTTTATTAGGAGCAAAAGGGGTGACTATGAAAGAAGTTGCCCATATGCTTGAAACAAAAACAGGAAAGAATTATTCTTTAGCAAATTTATCCTCTAAACTTAAACGAGGAACGCTATCATATAATGAAGTTATTTTAATTACAGATTTTTTAGGATATAAAATAGAATTTATAGAAAAATAAATAAGCCAACAATATTATGTCGGCTTATTTTATTATTATTTTTCTCATTTATTAAATACCAACTCATCGTTTTTTGCATCAATTTTAACGCAATCTCCGTCTATAAACTTTTGACCGAGAATAAGTTTAGAAAGAGGATTTTCAACCATTTGACGAATTACTCTCTTTAGAGGTCTTGCGCCATATATAGGGTTAAACCCTCTTCTTGCCAATAGTTCTTTTGCATCCTCAGTAATTTCACAAGACATGTTGTGGTCTTTGAGAAGTTTTCTAAGATTTTCTATTTGAATATCAACAATAGAAGATAGTTGTGACATCGTCAGACCTTTGAAGAAAATAGTTTCATCAACTCTGTTCAAGAATTCAGGCTTAAACCTCTCTCTCATAACAGCATTGACTTTTTCTTTTGTTTCTTCAAAATTAGAACCAGCATTATTGATAGAATCTTCTAATATAATATCGCTTCCGATATTTGATGTCATAATAATTACGGTATTTTTAAAATCTACCGTTCTGCCTTTAGAATCCGTCAGTCTGCCGTCATCAAATATTTGAAGCATTATATTAAATACATCAGGGTGGGCCTTTTCGATTTCATCAAAAAGAACAACAGAATACGGTTTGCGTCTTACCGCCTCTGTCAGTTGACCGCCTTCTTCGTAGCCTACATACCCCGGAGGCGCACCAACTAAACGAGCAACATTATGTTTTTCCATATATTCAGACATATCAATTCTAACAATTGCATCTTCATCGTTAAACAAAAATTCAGCAAGTGTTTTAGCCAGCTCAGTTTTACCGACACCTGTCGGACCTAAGAAAATAAATGTACCTATTGGTCGTTTTGGATCTTTTAAACCTGAACGAGCACGACGGATTGCATCAGAAACCGTATTAACCGCTTCTTCCTGACCTATAAGCCTTTTATGGAGGACATCTTCCATTCTCAAAAGTTTCTGCATTTCAGATTCTACAAGCTTTGTAACAGGAATACCCGTCCATTTAGAAACAATTGCTGCAATATCGTCACCGTCAATTTCTTCTTTTAATAAACGGTTTTCACTTTTTTCTTTTCCTTGAATTGATTGAAGTTTTTTCTCAAGTTCCATTAGCTTACCGTATTTAAGTTCTGCAGCAGTCTGCAAATCTGTATTTCTTTCTGCTTCTGCAATTTGAGTTTTCACCTTATCAATTTCTTCTTTTATACCTGCTTCACCTGTAATTGTGTTTTTCTCAACTTCCCATTGTGCTTTTAGAGTATCTATTTTAGTTGCTAATTCATCAATTTCAGAAGTTAGTTTATCAATTTTGGCAATGCATTCGGGAGAAGTTTCTTTTTTCAAAGCTTCTCTTTCAATTTCCAACTGAATTTTTTGACGAAGCATAACATCAATTTCTTCCGGCATTGAATCAATTTCGATACGAAGAGCAGATGCTGCTTCATCGATTAAGTCAATTGCTTTATCAGGCAAGAACCTGTCTGTAATATACCTGTCAGAGAGCTGCGCTGCTGCAATCAAGGCGCTATCCAAAATTCTTACCCCGTGGTGAACTTCGTATTTACCTTTTAAACCTCTTAATATTGAAATTGTATCCTCAACTGATGGTTCATCAACAAGAACAGGTTGAAATCGCCTTTCAAGAGCAGGGTCTTTTTCGATGTATTTGCGGTACTCGTTAACAGTTGTTGCACCGATTGTTCTAAGTTCGCCTCTTGCAAGCATTGGTTTTAGAAGGTTTCCTGCATCCATTGAACCTTCTGTTGCGCCGGCACCAACAACAGTATGAAGTTCATCTATAAACATAACAATTTCACCGTTTGATTCTTGAACTTCTTTCAACACTGCTTTCAATCTTTCTTCAAATTCGCCTCTGAATTTTGCGCCTGCAACAAGTGCTCCCAAGTCCAAAGATATTAACTTAACTTCCTTAAGACTTTCAGGAACATCGCCTCTAATTATTCTTTGAGCCAAACCTTCAACAATAGCCGTTTTACCAACGCCGGGTTCCCCGATTAAAACAGGGTTATTTTTAGTTCTTCTGTTTAAGACTTGGATAATACGCCTAACCTCCTCATCTCTGCCAATAACCGGATCTAATTTCCCTTTTCTTGCGCGTTCTGTCAGGTCTGTTGAATATTTTTCCAAAGCCTTCATATTTTCTTCTGCATTTTTAGTATCCACTTTTTTATTACCTCTTATTTTTTTCATAGCATTAAGAACTGAATTTGTATTAACACCATACTTTTTCAGAAGATTGTATATATTTGTTCCCTCTAATTTTGTCATAGCAATTAAAATACATTCAATTCCGATAAATTCGTCTTTTAAATTTTCAGCTTCGGTTGTTGCCAGCTCTAAAAGAGTATTTGTATCACGAGATAAAAATACTTGCTGAGAAGCCACACCCGAAATAGTTGGAAATTCTTTTATTTTTGCAACAATTTCATTAATAAAATTTTGGTTCAGAAGCTTCAGTTCTTGCAAATAATCCTTAGCAATGCCTTTGTCTTCAATCATGGCAAGAACAATATGCTCCGGCTGAACTTCTGTATTCTTGTAAAAATCTTTTTTTGCACTTGCAGCAAAAATAATTTCCTGCGAATAATTTGTAAATTTTTCAAAATTAATCATAAATATTAAACTCCATACATTATTATTTTAATGTTATTTTGAAAAAATCAAGATTTTTTAATTATTAATTAACAATTTATGAAAGAAAATACTGTGAATCAAAATATATATTTTATTTTGGCGCAAAAACTTTGTAGTTATCAAGATTATATAAAGAGAGCTAAAAAGTATGATACACTATAGAATGTAAAGGGTTAATAATAGGAGGGAAATATGATTCCAATTTTAGATTCAAAAAGACAATACGCAAAAATCGGTACTGAAGTCGAAAAAGTTGTTTGCGAAGTTCTTCGCTCAGGTTCTTATATATTGGGACCAAATGTAAAAGCATTAGAAAGTGAACTTGCAAAATATATAGGCTGCAACTATACAGTAGCTCTAAACTCAGGTACAGATGCTCTTCATCTTGCTCTTAGAGCTTTAGATATAGGAAAAGGTGATGAAGTTATTACAACTGCTTTCACATTTGTTGCAACAACTGAGTCTATCGAAATAGTTGGCGCTACTCCTGTATTTTGTGATATCAATCCTGATACATTTAATATTGATGCAAATAAGATTGAAGATTTGATTACGCCTAGAACTAAGGCTATTATGCCTGTTCACTTATACGGTCAGCCTTGCGATATGGACAAGATTATGGATATTGCAAAAAGACATAACCTATATGTTATTGAGGATTGCTGTCAAGCTATCGGCGCTGAATACAAAGGGCAAAAAGTCGGTACATTCGGTGACATCGGATGCTATAGCTTCTATCCTACTAAAAACCTTGGCGGTATGGGAGATGGCGGCTTAATTACAGTTAACAGTGAAAATCTTAAAAACAGAATTGTAGCTCTCCGCAACCACGGTGGTGCAATTCGTTATCACCACGATGAAATTGGTGTTAACTCTCGTCTTGATGAAATTCAAGCAGCAATTTTGAGAGTAAAATTGAATTATATTGATGAATGGAATAAAGCAAGAAGAAGTCATGCTGCAACTTACAATGAATTATTTGCAGGATGCTCTGATATTCAAACTCCAAAGGAATTAGATAATACATATTGCGTTTATCACCAATATACGGTTAAAATTCCTAACAGAGATGAAATTCACAAAATGCTTCAAGAATCAGGTATTGGCGCAATGCTTTACTATCCGATTCCTCTTCATATGCAAAAAGTTCATGCTCACTTGGGATATAAAATGGGGGATTTGCCTATTACTGAAAAAAATACGGAATGTGTAATTTCACTTCCTATGTTCCCTGAGTTAACATTAGAAGAACAAAAAACCGTTGCATCAACTTTAATAAGCTGCTTAGAAAAATCAAAAGCACTTGCATAAAAAGGTGAAAATAGTGTAAAATAAATGAGTGAGTCGCGTAGACTCGCTCATTTTAATATTTAAATATTTTAGAGGAAGCTTATATGAGTAATATTGTTATTTATTCTACAAAACCTATGCCTGAGCTACAGGCAGCACTGATGAATATTGATGAAGCTGAAGTTAGAGTAGTATCAATTGATCAGATGAAAGATTACGCAATTATTAATCCTTCATTGATGATTGTTGAAAATATTGATATCGCAAAAGATGCTTTGATGACAAATAAATTTCCATGCCCTATCTTGTTCTTCGGACAGACAAGGAGAGATGTAACAGTTAGAGCAGAAGGTTTTGATTTTATTAAAGACCCTTCAAATACAGATGAACTTATTGTCAGAGTAAATGCACTTTTGAAAATCAAGGCAATAAAAGATAAACTTGAAACAGTTTCTACAACAGATGATTTAACAGGATTGCATAACAGAAAATATCTTCAAGAGCGTTTGGAAGAAGAAATTTCCCGTTCAAGAAGATATGGTACAAAACTTTCTTGTATATTGTTTGATATAGACTTTTTCAAAGTAGTAAATGACATGTACGGGTATGAGTGGGGTGATATTCTTTTAAGAAACATTGCAAATAAACTTAATGCAATGATAAGAAAAGAAGATATTTTAACCCGTTACGGTGATGAAGAATTTTTGCTAGTTCTTCCTAACACATCCGAAGAAAATGCATTCTTATTTGGTGAAAGATTCAGAAGAGAAGTAGAGAAGATGGAATTTATTCCGGCTGGAGAAGAAGAAGCTCACAGAGTTACAATTTCCGGTGGAATTTCAACTTATCCTTGCATGAAGGATGTAGATGAAGATGCAAATACCGTTATAAGATACGCAGAGCATGCTCTTTATAACGCAAAACACAGAGGTAAAAATAAAATTATTCAGTTCTCACAGATGAATTTGGAAATGTAAAAATAGTTTTTAAAAGCCCTCGTCCAATAGACGAGGGCT
Organism: uncultured bacterium; assembly: GCA_902777605.1. GTDB lineage: Bacteria > Cyanobacteriota > Vampirovibrionia > Gastranaerophilales > Gastranaerophilaceae > CAG-196. The sequence continues at coordinate 250,563 of CACYUI010000001.1, forward strand.
TTTTTTCTTGTCTTTTAAGACATGTTAAACTTTTTGCAAAACATTTTTGAAATGTTATGATAGATTTATTAGGGAGAGAGAAATGAATTATCACAATATTACAAAAGACGATATGCTGAATGGCGATGGCTTGAGAGTTGTTTTATGGGTTGCAGGTTGTACTCACCATTGTCATGGATGTCAAAATCCGATTACTTGGGATGTTGCAGGCGGGATTCCTTATGATGAAGCTGCTGAAGATGAGTTGTTTGAAGCATTGAGCAAGTCCTATATTGAAGGTATAACCTTCTCAGGTGGCGATCCTTTGCATCCTTTTAACAGAGAAGAAGTGTTTAGAATAGCTAAAAAGATAAGAGAAACTTTACCTGAAAAAAATATATGGCTTTATACAGGATTTTTGTGGGAAGAAATTTGTGATATTCCTGAAATTTCTCTTTTAGATGTTGTTGCTGAAGGAAAATTTGTAGAAGAACTTCTTGATCCGAAAGCACATTGGGTAGGAAGTACAAACCAGCGCGTAATTGATGTTAAGCCAACCCTTGAAACCGGTGAAATAGTATTACATAATACATAATTATGTACGAAGAATTAGATAAAATAAAACAAAGATGTTTGAATTGTCACAAGTGTAAGTTGGGAGATACCAGACATAATATTGTCTTTTCTGATGGAGTTCCCAACTCTAAGCTTATGTTGATAGGCGAAGCTCCGGGATTTTATGAAGATAAGGAAGGCAAACCTTTTGTCGGAAAAGCGGGACAACTTTTGGACAAAATTTTTGAATCCGTAGGACTTACTCGCAAAAAAGATGTATATATCTGTAATACAGTCAAATGTCGTCCACCAGAGAACAGAAATCCTCTGCCTGAAGAAAAAGATGCTTGCTGGGAATATTTGAAAGCACAGATTGATATAATTCGGCCTAAAATAATCTTATTATGCGGTAATGTTGCAGTTCAATCAATATTAGGAAATGTTGGCGGAATTACAAAAATCAGGGGTAAGTGGTTTGATGGCGGAGATAATGTTCACGGAGCAAAACTCATGCCAATATTCCATCCGTCTTATCTTCTAAGAAACGACACGCGTGAAAAAGGCGGCCCCAAGTGGCTCATGTGGCAAGATATTCAAGAAATTAAGAGAGTGTATGAACAATTGTAGTTATTGTTCGTCTTCAGGCAGTACAACACCTAAATCAGCTCTTAAATTATGACTATGGCCATGTTCCTTCATAATTTTTGCATATGCTTGTGCATTATTATTTCGTTCGTAAAAAGAAGAACCTAATGTTTGATTGGCATATTTTTTTGCTTCTTGTTTTTCTCGTTCTGTTGCAAGTTTATCTATATAAGTTGACATTTTTTGTATCTTAGCAATTTGAGATGAGCTTAATTTAGAAGAATCTTTTCTATCTTCGTTATTATATGCTTTATATTTGACAATTATGTTTTCTAATCCCAACTTTGCACTTTTAAGATTAAAAGAATCTGCGTTTTCATAATCTATATTATTCATAATATTCTCAAATTCTTTTTTTATATGCTGTTGATTAGGACTAAAACGAAGAGATACTCTGTCATCCTGCGCTTGCTTTTCTTCATTTTTTTCAATTACTTTTTTTATTTTATCTAAAGTAAGTTTTAGTTTGTCAGCAAAATCATTATATGTCTGATTAGCAGTTTGTGAAGCTTGGCTGTAAAACATATTTATTCTCTTATACCATTTTTGTATATTATTATATTCGTTTTGAGAGATATTTACTCCGTCTTCGCTATTTTCTGCTTTAGCATTTTTTATTTCTCTGTCTAAACTTGCTTCTATTCCGGCAAGCATGTTAGATAATTTACTTGAATCTCCGAATTCTTGCCATGTGATATCTTCCGGTTTTTCGTACTTGGGAATGTCTCGTGCTTCGCCTGCACCTGATACTCCATCGAGTCTCATAGTATTACTCCTTATATTAGCTTACATGCATGTAAAATATCGGCATAGTTTTTAAAAACTTTAGGGTTTAAAGGGGTAATATTTACAAAATTTTACATTTTAGTAAAATATCGGGAGAAATTTTTTTTGTCTCGTATATTTCTAAATTTTTAGTGTTGGCAATGTTTGTTATGCTATCTCCATCAAAACAACTTTTTCCACTATTGTCATTGAGAATTTTGGGGGCAATGAATTGATAAATTTCATCAACAAGATTTTCTTTTAATAATGCGCCAGCAAGTGTTCCACCGCATTCGACAAAAACCGTATAGATTTCTTTTTTATATAATTCTTCTAAAACTGATTTTAAATTCAGTTTTCCGTTTTTTAGCGGAGTATTCTCTTTTGTTGCTATATAAATGTTTCCTTGTTGCAAAATCTTTGACTCTTTTGGTATGCGGGAATTTTTATCTAAAATACATTTATTTCTATGTTCCATCGTTGGATTATCTGCAATAACTGTATTAGAGCTTGTTAGTATGCAATCAAATTCCTTACGTATTTTATAAACTTCACTTCTTGCACTTTCAGAGGTTATCCACTTTGAATCGCCTGTTTTTGTTGCAATTTTTCCGTCCATAGTTGTTGCCGTTTTAAGTACGACATAAGGAAGTTTCAATTTTGTATTTTTTATAAAAACTCTGTTTAAAAATTCCGCCTCTTTTTCTAAAACTCCTGTCTTGACTTCAATTCCTGCCCTTTTTAAAATATTGATTCCATCAACTTTCGGATTGATATCTTTCATGCCGATGACAACTCGTTTCAGTTTCTTCTCTATAATAATATCTGTGCAGGGTGGTGTTTTTCCCCAATGTGAGCAGGGTTCAAGATTTACATAAAGAGTGCCGCCTTCAGCTTCATTTCCTTCAAGTTTTAATAAAGCATCTCTTTCTGCGTGATTATCACCGCATCGTTTGTGATAACCTTTTGAAAGGACATTTCCGCTTTTGTCTAAAACTACGCAGCCAACCATAGGGTTTGGTAATGTTTTACCTTTCCCCTTTAAGGCAAGTTTAAAGCATTCTTTCATGTATTTTTTATCAAGATTTTGCATATGATAATTATATAACAATTGTTTTGTTATAAAAATTAATAAAAAGTCAATTTTTTTACAAAAAAATACTTTATATAATTAGTAGTGTAATGTATAGGGGTTCTTATGGTTGAAAGTTGTCGAATTTTTACATACTCACCAACTAACAGGTATGCAAATGATTACTATAATGCTTGCCGCAATTTTGATAATATAAGAAATAAAGTAATTGACTACGAGCATAGTTGTGATGATAGGGAAAGTCCTAGATACCGACAAATGATAGATGAATTTACCTATTGGGATGCACAAGTGCCTTTAACATCCAACCTTGCAGGAGCAGAAGAGGAAAAACTGCAAGCAAAGAACAATACCAACTATCCATCAAGTCCATTTCGCGTTGATGATAGGCTGGATTACTACGCTTAACTATAAGCTAAGATAATATTCTTTCATCAATTTTGCATCGTCTTCAATATTTGGGCTTTCACATACAATTGCACCTTTTATATTAAAGTCCTTAAAAGCTTTGAGTAAATCTTTATAGTTCATATCCGATTCTTCAAGATTAAGATGCTTTTTTTCGCCCTTTGCACCGTAATCAATTCCCGCAATGTGAGCGTGGAAATTATCAAGAGCAATTTGTCCAAGTTCGTTTCCTATTGTTTCGAAAATCTTTGCAAACTCGCTATATGTATTAGAAATTCCATTATATCTTGCGTGTAAATGTGAAAAATCAACGCAAGGAAGAACTGTTTCAAACTCCTTAGATAGTCTTACAATCTCTGCTAAGTCGCCCCACTGGGTAGCTTTACCTGTAGTTTCAGGTCTTATCCATATTTTATTGTTAGTCTTTTTGAGTTCGTTTGTAATTATTTCAATTGTTTTTCTAACTTGTTGGTAGACAGGTTCTTGTTCCATGCCAAGATAATATGCTGCGTGGAAGGTTATGCTATATCCTCCAATCTCGTTTGTGGTTTCAGCTGTTTCAATGATTCTCTGGATACTTGCTTCAACTTTATCATCTTCTCTGGCATTAAGATTTACATAAAAAGGCGCATGGGCAGTAATGACCTTATTAGTAGCGCTTACAACTTCTCTGCTTTTATCACTTATTCTGACACCTCGCACAAATTCTAGCTCTAAGCCGTCAAGCTTCATATCATCAAGAATTTTAAATCCTTCTGCATACCCCTTAGCACCTGCTTTTAATGGTACTCCTGCCGTTAAAAAATTAAGCTTATCCATCAAATCTCCCTACTTAAACTCTTCTCCGATTTTTGGGTTAACGATTCTTATAAAATCTTTGCTGTCACCCATAAAGAAACTGCCAAACTGCATAACGGTTGGTACAATCAAACCTTTAGAAGTTGCAATAAAAAATTTGTCATCCTCTATTTTTGCAACAGTTCCTGCAGGGTGAGGTATACAAAAGGCATCAGAGGCAACTTCTGCTTTCATGATTTTCATCATGTTTCCACGGAAAGTAGTGCTTGCAAGTATAAACGGGTTAAGTGCACGAATAAATCTTTCAATTTCTTCTGCGGTTTTATTATAGTTAATAAATAAATCTTGCGCACTTAATCCTTTTCCTGAAACAAAATCTCCTCTCGGTTGTTCAAGTCTTGGAAGAGGTTCAAGTTCATACATTTGAAGGACTTGCAAAAGCAATTCTATGCCGATTACATTAAGTTCATTAAAAATTGTGCCCATTGTCGCTTTAGAGTGTATATGATAAGGTTTTTGGGCAATAATATCTCCTGTGTCAAAACCTTCATCCATAAAGTGAATTGTAACACCCGTTTCAGTTTCTCCGTTCATAATTACTCTAGAGTATGGGTTTCCACCTCTGTATTTTGGAAGCATTGACGGATGCACATTAATAAATCCGTCGTGAGTTGCTTCCATGAGAACTTTCGGGACTTTGTAATTGAACGAACAAACAACTGCCGCATCAACATTAAGCTCCTTAATTTTCTCAATGAGCTGCGGCTCGTCAAGTTCATCGTACTCAACAAAATTTAATCTTCTTGAGAGTACAAAATTTCTGAAATCATAATACATGTTATGATCTTTTTTAGGGCCTAAAACTCCTACAATATTTACTCCTGCCATAAGTAAACCATCAAGCCCGATATATGCCATATCAGGAATGCCTACAAAAAGTATTCTTTTATTAAACGGAGTTCTGTTAAACATGTTTTACCTTAGCGCTATATAAAGTATACTAAAAATTTCATTTTTTAACAAATATATTAATGATTTCAACAAAAAAGTAAAAAATTATTATTTATGAAATTTTTTGCACCAAAATATATAAATTGGTGCAAAAAACTTAAAAGTAATGTACTTTTTGTATGTTCATTTCTTTGCCCGCAAAGAAACTTTTAGCTTTACTTCCAATCTTGTAGTGATACTACAAACCGAATTTAT
>CACYUI010000002.1 GCA_902777605.1 uncultured bacterium
GTTTCTGTTTTCTTTCTCTCTTTTCTTCGCAACAAAAGAGAGAAAGAAAATAGAAAGAGTCATTTTGACTAAAGTTGGTAATAATAAAAGTATTTACGATTTTTGCACCAAAATACATATTATGATGCAAAATTCAATAGCTTACTCATATCTTAAAGCATCAATTGGGTTTAAAAGTGATGCTTTATAAGCAGGATAGTATCCAAAGCCTATTCCTACCAATCCAGAAAAACAGAAAGATAGCAAAATTGGAGAAAGTGTTATTTCTATTGCTGTCCCGAATAATAATCCAACCGTTAGAGCAATTATTATTCCGACCGCAACTCCTATCAATCCTCCAATTAATGATAGTACTAAAGCTTCAATTAAGAATTGCAGCCTTATGTCTGACGCTCTTGCCCCAATTGCCATTCTTATGCCAATTTCTTTTGTTCTTTCAGTCACTGAAACAAGCATAATATTCATGATACCGATGCCGCCTACAACAAGAGATACGGAGGCGATTGATGCTAAAAGAATAGCAAAAGTTCTGACTGTTGATTTCATTTTTTCTTGAAATTCTGCAGAATTTCTTATTTCAAAGTCATTTTCTTGTGTTTTGCCCAAATTGTGCCTTGTTCTTAAAATTTCTTCAATATCTTTTTGCGCTATAGCGGAGCTTTCCAGCGATTCTGCTTGTGCAATTATTTGGTTAACTGAACCCGGAAAGTCTGTACCAAAAACTTTTCTTTGAGCTGTTGTAAGCGGTATGAATATCAAATCATCCTGATCCATAGGACCAACGGTACCTTTAGATACAAGAGTGCCTATTACTTTAAAAGGTACATTACCGACTCTTATTGTTTTGCCGACAGAATTAATATCTCCGAAAAGTTCTCTTTCAACAGAGCTGCCTATAATTGCAACTTTTGCCGCATTATTGTTGTCATCTCTTGTAAATGAGTGTCCGTCTTTTATTTCATAATTTTTTATGTATAAATATTGATTTGTAATTCCATAAATAGTTGTTTGCCAGTTTTGGTTGCCAAACATAACTTGACGCGAAGAACTCATAAGTGGGGCTACGCAGCTAATTCCTCTTGCATTCTTTTTTATGGCATCCGCATCTTTTACGCTTAAAGTAGGTTTTGAACCCATACCCATTGATACACCGCCTGATTTAGCTGTTGCAGAGCGTATAGTTAAGATGTTTGAGCCCATAGATTCCATATTAGACTGCACTTGTTTATTTGCTCCAGAACCTATAGCAAGCATTACAATAACGGCACTAACACCGATAATTATACCTAAAGAAGTAAGAGCTGAGCGCATTTTATTAACTTTTAATGAGCCTATTGCTATTTTTAATGTTGACTTAAAATCAATCATGTTTCTCTATTCCTCTGTTTTAACCATTCTTCTTTCGGCAGGTCTGAAACAATTTGTCCGTCTTTAAATTTTATAATGCGTTTTGTATACTCTGCTATATCGGGCTCGTGTGTTACAAGAACAACAGTTTTACCGTATTTTGCATTCAAATTTACAAAAAATTCCATCACATCAATACTTGTTTTTGTATCTAAATTACCTGTAGGTTCATCAGCAAGGATTAGTGGTGCATCATTTACAATAGCTCTCGCTATTGCAACTCTTTGCTGCTGACCTCCTGACATTTGGGATGGCATATTGTTTTCTTTGTTTTCCAAGCCTACTACTTTCAATGCTTCTCTTGCCCTTTTCAATCTTTCTTCGTGTGATAATCCCTTATAAATCATCGGCATACAAACATTATCTAAGGCCGAGGTTCTTGATATAAGGTTAAACCCTTGAAAAACAAATCCTATTTTTTGATTTCTTATATCAGAAAGCTGATTTGATGTTAGTGAAAAAACATCGACACCATCGAGATAATACTCGCCGCTTGTCGGCTTATCCAGTGTTCCTAGCATATTCATGCAAGTAGATTTACCAGAGCCGGAAGTTCCCATAATTGCTACAAATTCACCTTCATTTATGGTAAACGAAACATCATTGAGGGCGTAAAATTCCTCGTCCCCCATTTTATACATTTTTTTTGCATGTCTTACATCGATTAATGTCATTTTTATTATTTACCTTTATAGCGGTGGTCTGCGCATTCCTGTTGATTGTTTTTTCTTTTTGTTAGTTATTGTACCAACAATAACCTTTGTTTTTTCTTTTATTTTGTCTGAAGTTATTTGAGTATAATTATCATCAGAAAGCCCTACTTTTACATCAATTCTTTCAGGGCCTGAAGGTGTCATTACCCAAACTCCCTGATTCTCAAATTTCTTTGTATTATCTTCAGGAGTGAATTTAAAAGCCTTATTATCAATTACCAATACATCTTTAGCTTGTCCTGTAATTATAGAAACATTCGCACTCATGCCGGGGATTGCAAAACCATCTGAGTTATCAACTGAAACTATAACTGTGTATGTAACGACATTATTCGTTGTTGTCGATGCAAGCCTTACCTGAGTTACGGAACCGACAAATTTTTCATTCGGGTAACCGTCAAGAGTGTATTCCGCTAGTTGTCCGACTTTAATTTTACCTATATCAGCTTCTGATACGCTTGTTTCAATTTGCATTTTGGTTAAATCTTCTGCAACTTCAAATAATGTTGGTGTATTAAAGCTTGCAGCTACTGTTTGACCAACATCTACCGCTCTTGAAATTACCGTTCCGTCAACAGGTGATGTAATTTTTGAATAGCCTAAATTTGTTAAATTATTCTTTAGTGTTGCTTTTTGAGCATTCATTTCTGCTCTTGCTGCTGCGACATCTGCCTGTGCCGTCAGATAATTTGAACGGGCAAGTTCCACATCGTCTCTTGATACATAATTTTTTGCAAACAAGTGTTCGTATCTTTTGTAATTATTTCTTTTATATTCTAAATTTGCTTGTGCTTTTGCGTATGCTGCCTGTGCATTGTTAAGCTTTGCAGTTGATTGGTCAACATTTGATTGAAATAGACTTGGGTCAAGTTCTGCAAGCAATTGTCCTTTTTTTACTTGAGAATTATAGTCAACATATATTTTGGCAACGGTTCCTGATACCTGTGTACCAACTGCAATTGTATTAATAGGTTTTATTGTCCCTGATGCTTCTACATATTCAGTTATCGTACCTATTGAAACTTCTTTTGTAATGTATTTTGCAGAGCCGTTTTTCAAAAAGAATACAACGGTAATAACTAATATTATTGCGAATAAGATAATTCCGATAATGACTTTTTTATTCATTTTTTATTCCTTCTTATAGTGAATTAGGTTGGGCAGGATTTTTTCCATTCCCGTTAATACCCATACCCATTGATTTTATTAGAGCCTCTCTTGCTATATTATATTTAAGCACAGATTCAACAAAACTTAATTGCGCTTTATTATAATTAGTTAAGGCATCTTGTAATTCTACATAGTTATTTAGTCCGACACTATACCTTCCGTCAGCAAGTTCAAAATTCTCTAATGTAGCTTTAACTTTTGTACTCATTAGAGGAATTTTCCTCTCCAGGTGACGCATATTTATGTAATTGTCTTGTACTTCCCAATATATATCAGATTTAGTCATATTAACATTGTGCTGTGCTATATTTAAAAAATTTTCTCCTTCTTTTATTTGGAAGTATATTCCATAAGGGTTAATTGAGCCTAGCCCAATTCCTGCGCCGACTTGTAATGGATGTGATGATGAAGCACCTTCGCTTTTGTTAATGCTCCATGATAGTGAACCTGTAATTTCCGGTGCATATTGTCTTCTCAATGCTTTTAATGCTTCATTTTGTACTGAAACTAATATTTCATCTGATTTTAAATCTGGTCTTAGTTCAAGCGCTTTGTTAACAGCATCTTGCTTAGAAATCTTCATGGGATTTAATTTATAATCTTGAATTATATCATTGTGTTCTATGCCCGAAGACAAAAGTACCAAACCATCTGCGTTTCTTCTCATTGTTGGAATCGGAGGCTTTGAATTATTTGCTGATTCAATTTTCTTTTTATAATCAGCTTTTAAAAAACCAAAATTTTCTGTATTCTCTACAATAAATGGTTTATCTTCCTGATAATACATACTATTTTCTAAATCTATTATCGCATTCAGCAGGCTGTTTTGTCCTTCAACAAGCTGAATTTTGGCATCTGCAAGGTTAACTTCTGCATTAACTACATCAATTTTTGATTTTAGACCTTCTTCAAACATTGCCTGTGTTCTGTTAGAATTCAGTGTCTGTATTCTGACATTTTGTTCAAAAATATCAAGATTTGCCAGTGCCGAAAGTACTTTATAATAATTTGTTCTAACATCATAGATTACATTTAGAGTCTCATAATCGTGCTCGTACTGAGCAGACAAGGTATCATATTTTGCCATATTAATTTTTGCAGTGGTTCTACCAAAGTCCCATATCATTTCTGATAAGCCTAATGTAAGACCTAAAGAATTATCATAGTTTCTGGCAAATACTGTTTGTTGGTTGTTTTTGTGATAATAATTAAAACCGGCATTAAATCTTGGAGCATAGTTGGATCTGGCTTGCCCAATACCTGTTTCAGCAGCTTTTACTCTTTCTGCCGATACCATTAAATCAGGACTGTGTTTCAAAGCGTATTTGACGCAATCTTCTATTGTCATGACGGGTAATTGGTTAAAAGGAATTTTAGGTCTTCCTTGAATAACAGGTGGAAGTTTTATATCCTCTATTTTATCTTTTTTCTTAATTTTTGAAGGTTTAAGGTTAACTGCATTTTTACTGTTTATCCAAGAGTTCTTATTTAACGATAATGCCTCAATACTGCTTGTATTTACCAGCATAACGCACATCGTTAAGCATGCAGAAATTATATATTTTTTTAAATACTTTCTCTTCATTACAAAGATATTGTACTTCAAAAAAACTATAAAAAGCAAAATATTTAGCGGATTATAGCCGTTTTTTGTAACAATTTATTAATTAATATATTTAAAAGTGTAAAATATACAAATTTTTTGTTTTTTATAGTAATATATAAATTGTTAAAATTTAATTGACGTAAATTGCGTTGGTAGAATAGGAGGCACATGAATTGACAATTGTATCATCATCACTAAAAGAGCTAGAAACTCACTCTAATTTAGACAAAGTTAATTTGGGACAACATGTATTGGCAGAATTTTTTGAATGTGACCCTAATATTTTGAATAATAGTGACAAAGTTGAAAAGTATATGATAGATGCGGCTCTGGAGTGTGGTGCAACAATTGTTCAAAAGTGCTTTCATATGTTTAACCCATATGGTGTTTCCGGTGTAGTAATTATTTCTGAAAGCCACTTAGCAATTCATACATGGCCTGAATTGGGTTATGCGGCAGTAGACTTGTTTACTTGCGGAACAAAGTGTGATCCAAAAGTCGCTTATGAATTTTTAAAGAAAAAATTTAATTCTAAAAAAGCTTCATTTACCGAATTGAAACGCGGTATAATTGACAGAGAAACTCTTAAATTATCAGAACAACCGTTTGAAGTTGCTGAACAATTTGAAGAATAAAACGAAAATAATAATAATCAAAAAACAGGATATCTATATATCCTGTTTTTTGTAATGTATTGTAACAAATAGTCAATTTTATAATTCTTTTTGTTTTTATATAAATATGGTTATAAAAGTGTTAGGTTTGAATAATGTTTTTTACGGCAGTAGTGTATCTAATACTGCTAATGTTTCAATTCCAAATAATCAAACTTTCAAAGGATCTGAAATACAAAATCACACTGTGTCTAATTTTGTACAAGTAAATACACAGAGTACAATTATAAAACCAAAAATTGCTCAAAAATATAAAAAAATGGGGACAGATAAGTTATCTAACGGTATTGAATTGCATAGTTACAAATTATCAAATGGATATAAAGTCACTGTTGTACCAATTGAAGGTTCACCTGCTGTTGTAAAAACTTATGTAAATGTAGGTTCTATGAATGAAACACCCGATATAAAAGGTATAAGTCATTTTCTGGAACATATGGCATTCAATGGTACGAATGGAGAAAATGGGCATATAAAACTTGAAACAGGAGATTCATTCAAAAAAATTGATGAAATAGGCGGTTGGGCTAATGCAACTACAAATTATGCTATTACGGACTATGTTAATTCATCTCCTTTACTCAATAAAGGTGATATAGAACAGCAAATAAAAGTCCTAGCTGCAATGGCTGAAGATTTAAAACTATCTGATGATATGATAGCCAAAGAAAAAGGGCCTGTAAGCTCTGAAATCAATATGATTTTAGATAATCCAAAAACTATAGCTATGGACCAGACCGTAAGAACTTTATTTAATGTTTCTAGTCCTGCTGATGAACTTGTAGGCGGGAGTGTAAAACATATACAGAATTTAACAAGGAAAAATGTTGTTGATTATTATAACAAGTATTATACTCCTAATAATACAAATATAGTAATTACAGGTGATGTAAATCCTGATGAAGTAATTAATCTTGTTGCTAAGAATTTTACTTCTACTAAAACTTCTGTCGGCAAAAAATATGAAGAAAAGTTAATTCCGATTCAAAATACGATTAGGAAAGATTATATTTCAGATAAAGCGACTTCTGCTGAAATTATGCTCGGTTTTGCCGGCCCTAAAAATTGTGATTCAAAAGAAAAAATATTATATTCTATAGCTGTAAATTATCTTTGTTCAAATTCTTCAAATATTAATAAAAGTTTGAATGAATTAAATGCTCATATGTCAATTAATAGTGATAAAATTAGCACAAATCCAAATTCTCCAAGATTAAGTGTAATAGAGATTGATTCGTCTGAGGAAAACTCTGAAAAAGTTTTATACAAATTGTATGAGTGTATTAATAACTTAAAGCCAATTACAGGAAAAGAACTCAACAGAATTAAGGATTCATTATTAGAATCAAAAGAAAAAATGTTTGAATACTCTGATAGTGTAAATGATGCAGTTGGTCATGCCGTATTAGACGGAGATTTAGGGTATGTAACTAAGTATAATGAAATTTTATCAGATATAACAATTGATGATGTAAACAAAGCAATTGCAAAATATTTTGACTTGAATAAAACAGCTATAACTGTCATTCATCCGCAAAATAATGTTAATTCGTCTGTTTCTTTTAAAGGAAATACTAATCGAAAACCAATTAATATGGATCATGTTGAGTGTTTAACTTTAAATAACAATTTTGATATTGGATTTTATAAAAATAAAACCAATAACTTTGTAATGAATGTAAGCTTGAATACTGATGTTCCTTACAACAAAAAACCGGCAGTTAGAGATATACTTGACGAAATATATATGATGGGAACATTAGATAAAACAGAAGACGAACTGAACCAATATTTAGAAGAAAATAATATATATCTGTCTCAATCTGCAGGAGCAAGTGGCATATCTGTGAGTGTTGAGTCTAATTCTAAAAATACACAAAAATCATTAGATATAGCAAAAGAGATTTTATACCGTCCGCGTATTAATGAAGAAAATTTAGAAAAGGCGAAAGAAAAAGTTAAAGACAGATTATTAAGACAAGAAGATACGGCTTGGAATTTATATAACGATTATAAATCACAATTTGATTCATATGCATTTTCTACAAAAGAAAAGCTTGACGCAATTGACTCTATAACAATTGATGATGTAAAAGATTTTTATAATTATGTTCAAAATAACTCAAGAGGAATTGTTACTTCAAATCTTCCGGAATCAAAACTTGATGTTACAAAAGAAAAAGTATTAAACTTTGCAAATTCTCTTCATAATGTAAGGGAAAACAAAATTAAGATATTAGATTTATATAATCCTCAGGATAATGCTGTTGTATTAACGAAAGCAAAAAATACTAATCAAGCTGATATTAGTGAAATTTACACTTTTAAATGTGACAATTCGCTAAAAGAAAATGTTACAGGAGCTTTGATGCGTTCTATATTATCAGGTTCTAGCATAGGTTTGTTTGATAATCTTAGAGAAAAACAAAATTTGGCGTATTCTGTGTTTGCTCATTTATCAAAGGATGAAGACAGAGGTGAATTATCTTTGAATATTTTAACTACTACTGATAATAAATCCACTGGCGAAAAAAGTTATGAAAATGTACAAAAATCAATAGAAGGCTTTCATAATCAAATAAATGAGTTAATTGCAGGTAATTTTACAGATAAAGATTTAGAAAACGCTAAGTTGATATTTAAAGCAATGCTTCTTGATAATGAAGGAACCAATACAAAAGTCGGTATAGTTAATTCAGGCTTAAATTCTATCCATGGAATAGACAGAGATAATAAAACTTTCCAAATGGTAGACAGTATTACAAGGGATGATATTGTTAACATGGCTAAGAAAGTATTTAGTTCAAAACCGGTTTATTCTATTGTCGCAACGCAAGAAACTCTTAATGCAAACAAAGAATATTTGGACAAATTAGCTGTATAAATTATTTCTGAATGTTTTAATTATTTCTGCTTCTTCTTTGTAATTTCCTGAATACAGACTATCAATATTCGTGTTTAAAAGTCTAATTGCATCTTTGATATTTTTTTCATTCATAACTATCATATCATTTGCCATTTCTATATTAGACAAGGCAAGCCTTGTTGTGTCCCTAAAGCCAGATGAGGCAAGAATTTGTGCCAGCTTATTGTCTTCGATATTTTTGCAAAGAGCTTGAGCAATTAACATAGGTGCATGTGAAATTAAGGCTACTGCTTTATCGTGTTCTTGTGGTGTTGTGATAACAGTTTTAGCTCCCAATTCTTCTATAATATTTTTTAGTTTGTCGAAATCTTTTATATCTGTATCTTCTTTTGGTGTAACTGCCCATGTCGCACCATGAAACAACTCTGGAAATGAATATTCCCAACCGTTATGTTCTGTTCCAGCCATTGGATGTGAAGGAATAAATTTAAAATTATAACTTTTTTTCGCAACAAACTCTTTTAGAGAGCAAACATCAGTAACAATTGTTTCAGAGTCAAGTATATCATTTAGTTTATCTAAAATGTTCAATGTTACATTCATCGGTGTGCATACAAATACCAAATCACTACCTTTTAAATTTTGATAATCTTTAGAAACATTAAATTCGTTAACACTTCTGGAAATTCCGATAATATCGTGTTTTTTTGCTTCAAACAGGTTCTTAAATATAGAACCTCCTATTAATCCAAGACCAACTACCCCTACTCTCATTTTTCCCTCTTTTATATTATGTCCCTATGGTGAAAACTTTTCCTGCCTTCTGTGTAATCTTTAACAATGTTACCATTTCCTTCAATTGTATATTTATATATTGTTAATCCTTCTAAGCCAACAGGTCCTCTTGCATGTGTTTTGTTTGTAGATATTCCAACTTCAGCTCCAAAACCATACCTAAAGCCGTCTGCAAAGCGTGTAGATATGTTATGATATACTCCTGCCGAGTCAACTGCGCTTAAAAATCTTTTTGCATTTGTTTCATTTTCTGTGATTATCGCTTCAGTATGACCTGAAGAATATTCATTTATATGTTCAATAGCTTCCTCTGTTGAACTTACTTCCTTTACAGCCAGTTTTTTGTCAGAATATTCTTTGTGCCAATTCTCAGGCTCTCTAATAATTTCAATATCTGCTTCTTTCAATTCATTAATCAGTTCTTCTTTATAATGCCAATTTTTGTTTATTAAAATTGTTTCTACCGAGTTACATGCGCTTGGATATTGAGTTTTTGCATCTATAACAATATCTTTTGCTTTTTTATATTCTGCAAATTCATCAATATAAATATGGCAAACACCATCAGCATGTCCTAATACAGGAATTTTTGTGTTTTCTTTGATGTATTTAACAAGCTTATTGCCGCCGCGTGGAATTATTAAGTCTATATATTTGTCAAAAGCAAGCAATTTCGCAACATCTTCTCTTGTATAAATTTGTGTTATAGCATTTGATGGGAATCCATCTGTTTTTGTTAATGCATCTTTGATTATACTCATTATAGCTTTATTTGTGTTAACGGCTTCTTTCCCACCTTTTAAAATTACAGCATTTGATGATTTTATTGCTAAGGATGAAACTTGAGAAATAACATCAGGTCTGGCTTCAAATATTATCCCAAGTACTCCGATAGGACAAGATACTTTTGTTAAGACTATATCTTTATCCAATTCTCTTTTTAATAAAATTTTACCGATAGGGTCATCTAATCTTGCAACATCAAGGACTCCTTGTATCATGTCGCGCATTTTATTATCATCAAGTTTTAAACGATTATATGTGGATTGCGTAATGGAACCATCATTCACCAATTTTGTTGCATTTTCTAAATCAATACGATTGGCTTCAAATATTCTATCAGAGTATTTTTGAAGGTTTGTTGCTATATTATACAGAACATTATTTTTTATTTCTGTGGGTAATATTGCTAATTTCTTCGAAGCTTTTTTAGATGCTACTACAAGTTCAAGTAAGTTATCTGCGCCCATTTCTATATTCCTCGCACATAACTTTGTATAACATTCTTCGAACATTAATTCTGCGTATAAATTTTTTTCTTAACAAATGCTCTTGTAAAGATGTTGCTGGCTTTTCTTCTATTGCGGTTGGTTTATTTATAATGTATCCTGAAAGATTTACAAACGGAACTGCATTTCTGTAGTCCATATAAGGGTTTCTGCCACAAAATTCGCTCATTTATACTCCTCTTATGCGATAGCTTTTCTTAGATTTTATATAAAACTTTTTTGCTAATCAATAAAATGTAAATTAAAATTAACTTTAATATTTTCTTGAAATTTTATCATGTTCTTGATAAATTAATAGTTGTAAATAGAATATAAGCGCGTGTAGCCCAGTTGGATAGAGCGTTTGGCTACGAACCAAAAGGTCGCGAGTTCGAATCTTGCCACGCGCGTATAAAATACCGAATGACAAAAGTCATCCGGTATTTTATTTGTTTTATGACAAAATATGAGAACTCGCCACAGGTCAAAAGACCTGTCCGAGTTCAAGCGGATTTTTTGCAGAGAGCGGATTGTTTTTGACAAGTAATAAAATTACACAATAAAAACACGAAGACTCGTTTATCGCAAAAAATCCAAAACAATTTTGCCATATGCATTTAGAGAATCGATAACTTTTTTCATTCTTATTACTGCTACGAATGTTTTTTGTAATGTTGTATATGCTTGTATACATATATTACAAACAAAATAAGACAAATTGTAATTATAAGTGCATCAAATTTATGCCAAATGTGTTTTAGCGCTGTTCTATTTTCACCAAGAACAATTCCTACATATACTAAAATATAACTCCAAATAAGTGAGCCAAAAAATGTCATTGTAAAGAAAAATCTTTTTTTAGCTTTCAATATGCCGGCAGGTAGTGATATAAATGTTCTTACAACAGGAAGCATTCTGCATAGGAAGAAAGACCAATCACCGTATTTTTCTACCCATTTGTCAGCAACCTCTAAATCATGTTGTGTAATAAGAAAATATTTACCATACTTTTCAATAAATTGTCTGCCGCCAAAATACCCTAAATAATATGATGGAATTGAACCGATTACGCAACCGATTGCACCAAAGATGGCTGCTTTATGTATACTAAAAACACCTTTTGTTACAAGATATCCTGCAAATGGCAATATTGCTTCTGAAGGTAAAGGTATATTGCACGATTCAATTGCCATAAGCATTGCGATTCCCCAAGCACCCATTGATGATACAACAGTTTCTATCCAATTTATTATAGGTAAAATTATATTGTCCATACTAGCCTCTATTCTTATTTTTATCTTTCTAATTATACAATAAATATATTTATGATAATATATTTTAGGATTAGGATGAACAGGATTATGACAGTTAAAAAAGTTATCGGTATACCAAGAGCAATTTCATATTATGGGAACTATCCTTTTTATTATGGGTATTTTAATGCGCTTAATATAGAAATTATTTTATCTGATAAAACTACAACAGATATTATAAATAAAGGTGTCGAGAAGGTAGTGTCCGATACATGTTTGCCTATAAAAGTCTATGTTGGTCATGTTCTTAATCTTTTAGAAAAAGGTTGTGATACTATTTTTGTTCCTTCTTTACAATCATCAGCATTTAAAATTAATAATTGCAGCAAGATTAGAGGGTTGCCAGAAATAATTAGAAATGTTATTAATAAGTCTTTCATAATGATAGAACCTACCATTGATATAACAGAAGGTATTTCTTTTAAAGATTTTTGTTACGATATTGCTAATGAATTTGAAATTTATGATGAGAATGTTATCAACAATGCTATAAAAAAGGGCTGGGAAGTTTATAATAACTTTAATAAGATGACTAACTCAGGTGTTAATTATGAAATAGCTCTTAAAAATGCGATAGATGGAAATATTATTCAAAAATCAATTGAAGTTGTAAAGCCTTTATCTGTAGTTATTATGGCACATGGATATAACCTTTTTGATGAACGCATATCAATGAGATTAATAAAAAAACTTGATAAAATGGGCGTTAAGTCTTACACTGCTTTAGATGTTAAAAAAGAAGATGCTTTAAATTCTATAAGAGAGATTGGCGAAATCCAATATTGGGCGAATGAATTGGATTTAACAGGTACGGCAGCTTATTATATGCTAAATAATAAAGTTGATGGAATTATTGCTCTATCAGCATTTGGTTGTGGTCCTGATTCTTTGATGGTAGATGAAATTCAATATCATGCAAAAGAAAAAGGTATGCCAATGATTCATCTCACTATCGATGAGCACACAGGAGAAGCCGGTTTTGTAACACGAATAGAAGCTTTTGTTGATATGTTAATGCGTAAAAAGCGTAAAGCTTTAGAAAAAAATAATATAGTTGAAATTCCGCAAAAAACTGTTAAGCTTGATAGAACTCTTACAACTGTTTAGCTAATTTGTATTAAAATATTCTCTATGTAAAATATACTTATGAATCGTTTTTATACATATAAAGGGGCAATACATATTCACACCAATCTCTCTGACGGTACCGGTGACATATATGCAATCTCGAATGCTGCAAAAAAGGTTGGTTTGGATTTTATTATAATTACTGATCATAATCATTATGACATTGATGAAGGGATAATTAATGGTGTATATGTAATCAAGGCTCAAGAAATTTCACCAATGCAGTGCAACCATTATTTAGCGTTGGATGTAAATGAAGTTATTCCGCCAAATGATGATGCAAATGTATATGTAAATAAAGTAAGAGAGTCTGGAGGGATTGGATTTGCAGCACACCCGGACGAAGGTTTTATAATTGACAAAAGTGGTAATGCTACACCAAGAAAGAATTCGCATCATTGTATTCCTTGGACAGATAAAAATATTAAACCTGATGGCGTTGAAATATGGAATTGGTTTTCTAATTGGGCAGATAATCTAGATGATTCAAACATTTTTAAATTAGCTTATGCATATTTATTTAAAAATTCAATAGTAACATCTCCTTCAAGGTTAACTTTAAATTGGTGGGATGAATTAAACAAAGAATCTGATAAGATAATTCCGGCTATTGGCGGAGTTGACGCTCATGCACTTAAAATAAAAAAATACATATTTCCTGTAACAGTTTTTCCTTATGAAACTTGTTTTAATACAATAACAAATGTTATTAATTTACCCAATAAACTAACTGAAAACTTTAAAGAAGCTAAAGGACAAATATTAAATGCAATTAGGTTTGGTGCAAATGTTATTTTAAATCAGAATATAGTTTCAGATATTCCGAAAATTTATATTAAAAACAAAAATGACATATTCTATTGTGGTTCAGATATTATTATTGATGATGGTACAAATTTATATATCGAAGCTAAAAAAACTTTTGAAATTTCTTTATTATATAATGGTCGTGTAATTGATAAAGCTATTTCAAATAACTATTTGTATCAAATTAATGATTGTGGCAAATATCGTGTTGAATTATCATATAAAGGGAAGGGATACTTGTATACAAATCCTTTTAATATTAAAAAAACATAAAAACAATGAGTAAACTGGCAGAAGAACAAATAAAAAGATTTTCAACTATGGATGACAATATTCCCGCTAAGGAAAGAGTTATTGCTTGGCCGCGAATGGGAAGAATTGACATACCATTAAAAGCGTTATTATTAAATTTGGGAGCAAAAATAGTTATTCCACCTGCCAACAGTAATCAAGCACTTGAAATAGGTGTGAAAAACAGTATTGAAGGCATATGCTTACCGTATAAACTTAATTTAGCAAATTACATTCAAGCATTGGATCGTGGTGCGAATACATTGATGATGTTTCAGGCACCCGGTTCTTGCAGATTAGGTAATTATACCAAAATGGCTCAAAAAACTCTGAAAACAATGGGATATGAGTTTGATATGGTAATTTTTGATATGTACCGTAATAAAATGATACAAACTTTACATGCATTTTGGCATGTTACAAGATGTCTTAATCCCTGGATGTATTTTAAAGCATTCAGTTTAGGATTTACTAAATTTTTTGCAATAGATTGTGCTGAGAGAATGCTTTTGTATTACAGACCAAGAGAGATAAATAAAGGTGATGCTGAAAAATGTTATGAAAAGTGGCTAAAAATTATTGACGATTGTAATTCTGTAATATTATCCAAGTTTCTTTGCTATAGAATTAAAAAAGATTTTAAAAAAATTAAAATTGATTCCAAAAAACAAGTTCCTTTGGTTTATCTTTTAGGTGAGTTTTTTGTGTTGCTCGATCCTTACACCAATCAGCATATTGAAAAAGTTTTAGGAGATATGGGGGTAGAGGTAAGACGCCAGATAATGTTTAGTGGTTGGTTGGAGCATGTTTTAAAACCATCTTTATTTTATAAAAAAGAATCACATAGGGAACGCGCCGTAAAAAATGCTTCTAGATACATGAAAAGAGCTATTGGTGGAGAATGTATTGAAACAATTGGTGATACTGTATATGCCGCAAAAAATGGCGTAGACGGTGTGATTCATTTAATGCCATTCTCTTGTATGCCAGAAATCGTTTCACAGAACATATTATCAAAAGTTTCTCGCGAAGAAAATATACCTGTGTTATCATTAGTATTGGATGAACAAACAGGAAAAGCCGGATATATTACAAGAATTGAAGCTTTTATAGATTTGGTTAAAAGAAAGAAAATGTATAAGGAGAAAATAAAAAATGACAGATACTAAGTCAAGAAACAGAATGACATTTGAACGTCTTAAATATTACAGACACCTTGGAGGAGGGGCTATAACTTGCATTAAAAGTAGATTATCAAAAACGCCTAAACCTTTGTGTTTTTCTTTAATGGTAACTAATAAGTGTAACTGTAATTGTGATTTTTGTTTTTGGAAGCATAAAAATGATCACGAAGACATGCCATTAGAAGAAATTCAACGACTTATAAAAGAAGCGGGTGAAATAGGGTATTTAGATAGCATTTTATGGGGTGGTGAGCCTTTATTGAGACAGGATTTTACGGAAATTTGTAAAGCATCACATGATGCCGGTTTATATACTAAAATTGCTACCAATGGGTGGTTTTTACAAGAAAACCCGGGATTTGGTCAGTACACCGATTTAATGTTTGTATCATTAGATGCAATAGGTAAAGCTCATGATGATATCAGACATTTGCCCGGTATATGTGACAGAGTAATGAATGGTGTTGAATATCATAAAATACATTCGCCAAAGATGAGAATTTATGTATGTTGTACCGTTTCCGCTCAAACTGATTTTGATCAAATAAAAGAGGTTGCGCAATATTGCAAAGATGCTGATATATTACTATATTTTACTGTAAATAAATCAAATCAAGCTCTTGAAGAAGCACAGAATGTAAAAGATACAGAGCTGGAAAGTGATCAGTTAAAAGAGATATTTATCAAGATAAAAGATCTTAAAAAGCAAGGCTATCCTATAAGAAATTCTGATTACTTTATGGATTACATTATTGATAAGAAAAATTATTATGAATGCCATTGGCCCAGAATAGCAACAGTAATATATTCTGACGGTAATATGCTACAGTGTTATGACAGGCAACCGTTCATAAATGTACGCGGTAGATCTCTCAAGGATGTCATAAAAGACCCCGTATTTATTGAATCTGTAAATAAATGTAAAGATTGTAAGCTTGCCTGTGTTGGTAACTATGCGCTTGATGCATCAGGACTTTGGAAATTAGAGTGGCCTGCAATAAAATCTTTAATGCAGATTGCTATTACATAATCAGCATGCAATAATTATTATTGGTAAATAATCACTGGAAGGATTCAAAAATGTTAAAAAAAATATTTACTTTATTTATATTAATTGCATTTTGCTCAACATCAACAGTGTTTGCTGCTGATGCGCAAGCGGTTAACTTGGTTAAGAGTGATGTATTTGATAATAATTATCAAAGTTTAAATGATGCAAACTCTGTAAAACAGTCTTTGAGTACTATAGAAAAAATGTATAATGGAAAAGAAAATGCTGTGTCAGGACATGTATTGAAACAAATGGGGTATGATCAGTTTACAACTCCTGCCGGTGCAGTATCTTCTACCGGTAAATATGACAGTTCTTATAAGTTAAGTGTAGGCGAAAAAGTAAATATTCTTTCATATGGTGATTCTGTTGATGTAATATCTATGTCTGGTGCAAACCTTGTTCAACCAAGTACTGTAACCGAAATTGGTTCAAACGGAGCTATATTTGTTCAAGGTGTTGGAATGGTTAAAGCTGATGGGAGAACAATCGGTCAAGTTGAAAATGAATTAAATGCAATGGCCAGAAAAAAATATACGAATATGAGTATTAAATTACAAGTTGCATCAGGAAGTGGATTCTCTGTATTTGTATATGGTGAAGTTAATCGTCCCGGAAAAGTATACTTAAGCAGTAATTCATCTTTATTAGATGCGTTAAGTACAGCCGGTGGTGTTAAGAAAACAGGTACTTTAAGAAATATTAAATACAACAATAAACCTATTGATTTATATAAAACATTGTTCTTGGGTGATGATAACGACATTATAGTGAAAGCAAATGATAAAATATTTGTTGGAAAGATAAACGGTACAGCTGCAATTAAAAACGGTGTAACAAGACCGGGTATATACGAATTTAAACAAGGTGAATCTTTAAAAGACCTCGTTAAGTATGCAGGTGATTTTTTGGTAACAACAGGTCATGAAGAAGTTACAATGGTAGGCTATGATAAGAAATTAAAGCAAAGAATTGCAAACAACTTAGCTTGGAATGATGCACAATTAAATAAACTTGCCGATGGTAATACATATGAGTTCAAAGAGTTATATAATGGTGTTGAAAACTTAGTTACTATTCAAGGTAATATAAAACATCCAGCTGTTTATGCATATAAACCGAATATGAGATTATCAGATATTCTAAAGTCAGAAGATGAATTGTTAGAAGAAACTTTTATTTATCAAGCAGTAATAAGAAGAGTTTCTGGCAAAAACAATGAAGTTGAAACAATACCGGTATTTTTAAAAGAATTTTTTAACGGTATGAATGACCCGATATTACAGCCTCGAGATGTAATAACTATTTATAAAAGTACAAATTCTGAATTTGTAGATATATATGGTTGTATTAATATTCCTAAACACATCCCTTATACGCCCGATATGACATTAAAAGATGTTTTGTCTGATGTTCAGTTTATGGAATCAGAAGTTAAAAATAATACAAATGTTGAGTTTGATACTGTAAAAAAAGGAGAAGATGTAAAACTTACTGTATCAACAGAAAATGCTAATAAATTAATTCCTACGGAAAATGTAGCAGTAGAAATTACCAATAAAGCAGGTGATACACAAATATATTATATGTATGATATTTTGATTAATTCTGACAGAATAAAATCAATAAAAATTAATGCTAATGACAGAATATTTTTTAGAACATTAAGACCTAATGAAGTTACAAAAAGCATTAAAATTTCAGGTTTTGTAAAAAAACCGGGAGTGTATTCATTTATTAAAGGTCAAAATCTGGTTGATATTATACAAATGGCCGGCGGTCTTGATGATGATGCAGAATTACGAGGTATTGTGTTTAGACGTGCAAATCTAAAAGCTAAACAAGTTAATATTGCAAAAAAGAATAATGATAGAGATATAAAACTATTAGAGGGTAGAATTGCAGCTGGCTATAAACAAACCACATCTGATACAAATACTAAACTTGAGATGATAGAGCAGCTAAGAAATGAACAAAAAGAGTTTGCTAAAAAATATGATGGTCAAATATCTTTGAATATTAAAAGTAATAATCTTAGTAAAATAAGTAATATAGACAATGTTTTATTACAAGATGGTGATGATATTTATATTCCAAGAGTATCAAATTATGTAGCTGTTCTTGGTGAAGTATATAATGAGCAATCATTCATGTACAATCATGGCTCTAAAGTAAAACGGTATATAAAACAGGTTGGCGGATATACACCAAATGCTAACAAATTTAGATTATATAAAGTTGGTGTAAATGGCAGAGCACAAAAAGTCCATATGTGGACAAAAGTAGCAGCAGGTGACACAATTGTTGTACCTAGAAGAATTGCCGGAAATGATTGGATTACGCCAATATGCCAAACACTACAGGGATTAGCATCAATATTCATCATGGCATTTGCTATAAACAAATGGTAGTAGCTTTTGTGTAATGTAAGGATATTATTTAATGTTAAATATAATAAAAAAACAACAAAGAAATTATAATAGAAGATACCCAGAAGATTATGGTTTCATAAGAACAGCTTGGATAACACTGTTTCTGTGGTTTGTTGTTTGGCCGGCTGCTTTTTTATGGTATACGGTAAAAATTATTGGTTGGAAAAATGTTGATAGAAGTAAGAGGTATATTTATACATCAAATCATCAGTCTTATATTGATGCACCTCTAATATCTGTAATTGCTAATGCTCCAGTTGCTTATATGGCAAAAAAAGAGTTATATATACATAAAAATCCTGTAATTAGATTTTTAGTAGTAAGTTTAGGGGCATATTCAGTTGATAGAGATAACCCAGAAAAAGCTACATTAAAAACGATTCTTGATATAGTTAAACATACTAAGTGGAATTTAGGAATGTTTCCTCAAGGTAAGCAAATTTTAGAAGGTGACAAATTTAAAGATATAAAACCTGGATTTGTTTCAATTGCAAAAATGGCGAAAATGGATATTGTGCCGATTGCTATTTGTAACTTTACGGGATATTCTTGGATACCATTTAGAAAACATATAACATTAAAAGTAGGAAAACCTATTTCATATGAGCTTCCGGAAGAGGAAATTATAAAACAATGGGTAGAATATATGGAAACAAATGTAGAATAAACAGTAAATAGATTGGAGAGATATAATGAGAGTTGAAAAACAAGCCACTGTCTGGCAAGCAAATTCAATGGGAGCTTTTGATAGAGTTAAGCTTGGAATTAATAATTTTATAATTGATCAAACAATTAATTATTTAGGTAGAAATTTTTCAAAACAAAAATTGGTTAATTTGGCTAAAATATTTGAAAAAATTTCGGGTTCAAAAGGTGGAATAAATCACGCTAAGAGGATGCAATGGTTGTTTGAATCTGAACATGCTCATCTTTTTTGGTGGAAAAGGATTTTAACAGAATTACATCCAAATTGCAGAAATAAGTGGATAAAAAACTTTTTTGTTAACGGTTATTACGGTGATAATTTAAGAAAACGAACTGAATTTAATGAGAAAAATGGCTTTTTCCCTCCTACAGTTTTGCTTGCAAGTATCACTAAAAACTGCAACTTTCATTGTAAAGGATGTTGGGCACATGAATACGATGTTCGTGAAGATTTAACAAAAGATAAATGGAGAGAAATTTTTAAAGAAGCTCGTGATGTTATGGGTATTCATATATTTCCTATTGTTGGTGGTGAGCCATTCTGTCGTAAAGAGTTTTTAGAACTTTGTGAGGAATTTAATGATTGTACATTTATAACTTTTACAAATGGCTCTTTAATTACCGAAAAGACTGTAAAAGAATTACAAAGATTGGGCAATGTTCAGCCAATGTTTTCTTTAGGTGGGCTTAAGGAAAATACAGATGCAATTCGTGGTGAAGGTTGTTTTGATATGGTTATGCAAAAAATGGATATGCTGAAAAAAGCAGGTATATTCTTTGGTGCATCCATTACTGCAACAAGCCAAAATTGCGACGAAGTGACATCTGATGAATTTATGAAAATGTTATCTGATAAAGGATGCTTGTGGAGTTGGTTTTTCCATTATGTACCTGTTGGTGATAGTCCTGATATTTCTATGACACCTAATGCTAATCAAAGAAGACAAATTCTGAAAGCAGTTTATAATGCCAGAAATACTTTACCGATGATGACAGTTGACTTTTGGGGTGACGGCCCCGAAATGATGGGCTGTATTGCAGGCGGCAGACAATATATTCATGTTAATCCGAAGGGCGATGTTGAACCATGCACTTTTGTTCATTTAGCAACTCATAATGTTAATGACTGTACTTTAACAGAAGCTTTAGCTTCTCCGTTTATGCGGGCTATTAGAGATGGTATTCCTTATGAAGATGGTAATATGCTAAGACCTTGTATGATTGTTGACAGACCGGAAATGCTTAGAAAATATTATGAAGAATTCAAACCTTATGAAACTCATAAGGGTGCGGCTGATTATTTAACAAATCCTCAAATTAAATCTGAAATAGACAAATACTCATCTGAAGTTAAAGAGATTCTTGATAAAGATTGGAGAGAAAATCTATGGATGACAATATTCCCATTAGAAGGTGAATATTATATTGATAGAGATAAATTCTGTTCTACTGAAAAACCATCTCAATCTTGTAGTTGTGGATGTGAAACTTGCGGGTGTTCAAAATAATCAAAAAAATAATATAATAAATATATGGAAAATGTACTAATAGTTACTAACTTTAGCGCTGGCAGAAGGTTGGCAGTAAAATATAAAAAATTGGTATTAGATTTTGTATTAAAGCAAGCAAAAAATTTTAAATTTGTTGATATAGACGAATTTAAAGTAGTTGATGTGTCGGATTTTGATACAATATTAGTTATGGGCGGAGATGGAACTGTAAATAAGGTTTTACCTTGTCTTGTCAATACTAATAAAGTGTTGGGAATCATTCCTTGCGGGACAGCAAACTTGCTTGCGGCAAAACTTAATATCCCTACAAATGTTGATAAATCTTTGAATATTATAAATGCAAACAATATCAAGAAAATCGATGTTTTAAAAGTTAATGAAAGATTCTGTATATTAAGATGCGGCTTTGGATATGACTCCGATATAATATGTAAAACCCCACAATCTCTAAAAAATAAGTTTGGATATTTAGCTTATTTTATAGCTGGTATTATTTTTGCTCTACGACTTAAATATAAAAAATATTTTTTAACTATTGATAATGAAGAGCATACTATAGATGCTACTAATATTATTGTAGGTAATGCATCTAATATGTATAAAAATCTTGTATCTGTAGGGAAAAATTCAAAACTTGATGATGGCTTAATGGATATTTTTATACTAAAAACTTCTAATCCTATAATATTTTTTATAGAATTTTTAATGATTATTTTCAATATAAAATTTAATGACAAATATGTTGAATATATTCAAGCTAAAACTGTTCAACTAAAAACTGAGTGGCAAAATTGTCATATTGATGGTGAAAAAAATAATTTTTCTGAAGATATGAATATCAGTATTTATAAAAATTGCTTGAATGTTTTTGCTAATAAATAAAGATTTTAATTAATTAACTATACTTCAATAGCCATAGAATCATTTTCAGCAGCAAGTTCAATAAGTCTATATGAAAGATATGCACCAAGAGCTACAGCTTTTAGGTCGATATTTTCATCATGTTTTGCTACTTCCAAAATTGCAGTATTTACTTCAGGGTTCTCTTCTTTTAAATATTGAACCATATTTTTACGCCAAGCTTGAACATCTTGGAACGCTTCTGTAAAAATTTCTGATGACATTTCTTCCGTGATTATAGGTAACATATATTTCTCTCCTTCTAATTTATATATCAAATTATATAGCAATTCTTCTAATAATACAATACTTTATATATATTGTGATGATGTAATTTGATATAATTATGTTTTTTTATTTTTATTAATTTCTAAATTAACTTCACCAGCAGCAATATTTCTTCCAATTGATTTTTCCAAATTTGCACGAGCAGAGTTATATTCATACATAGTTTGATAATATGTAAGTTGTGAATTTTCATATTGCACTTGTGCATCTTTTAATTCAACAGGA
Source organism: uncultured bacterium (assembly GCA_902777605.1). Lineage (GTDB taxonomy): Bacteria > Cyanobacteriota > Vampirovibrionia > Gastranaerophilales > Gastranaerophilaceae > CAG-196. The sequence continues at coordinate 22,335 of CACYUI010000002.1, forward strand.
TTCCCGACTCCAACTTTATATCTTCCGGAAGATAATTCATAATTTTCTTTAGATTGTTTCATTCCTAAGTATGCAACAGGTATCTTGCTTTTCTTTTCTGCTAATGAATAATATGCATTTTGTACTTCTAAATAAATGTCATTTTTAGTATTTATTGCCTCTGATTGCTGTTTTGAATATAACGAGCGAGCTTCTCTAATCTGGTGTTTTATTAACATTCCGTTTATTGTTGGAAAATTTATGTAACCACCAAGTGAATAACCGTAGTTTGAATCAGGATGTCGACCACCGACTTCAAATTGTCCCTCAACTGATAGCCAAGGAAACCAACTTTTTTTTACTAATTTTACATTCTGTTTAGCTTGTTCAACTTTAACTTCTGCAAGTTTAAATTCTGGCCTAGATTTTTGTGCTATTTTTATAGCTTTATTTAAACATATTTCACATGAGTTAAATTGCAGTTTATCTGATAATTCATACTTTGTACAATAAGGAATCCCAATAGCATTATTAAGCTTTGCCATTGCTATATTCACTGCATGTTCTGCCTGGATTAAAGTTAATTTTGCATTGCTTAAATTTACTTCTGCAATTGTTACATCGACTTTGGGTTTTGTTCCTGTTTCATAAAAAGCTTTTGCTTGTTCATAAAATTGTTGGTATTCTCGTACATTTTCTTCTGCAACTTTTTTGGCTTCGATTGAATACTGCAGATTGTAATATGCATCTTTTACTATATATATAACATCATTTATAGTTCCTGTTAAAATTATTTTATATCCTTGATTATCCAGTTTTCTTATTGTAGCTTGATTCTGCGTAACACCGAAGTCATATAACATTTGTGAGCCGCTAATTTGTCCTAAAATCCAATAATTATAAATAAGGTTTTCTCTTAATGCATCTGATAATTGAAGCTGTCTTATACGGCTATATCCTGATTGCCAGCTAAATTGCGGGAAGAAAGCTGACCATGTTTGTTTAATCCTTGCATCGGATGCGAATACATCCTGCATTGCAGACTGTATTCTTGGATTATTACCTAGGGCTAGTCTAATGCAGTCATCTAAATTAACGGAAACTGTGTTTTCAATTCCTGTTTGAATTGTTGCAGTAGAACCATCTTCAGATAAGTTAATTCTTGGCTCAACATCATCACTGTTCGGAAATTCTTCTTTTTTTATCTTATTTCCTAAATTATTTTCTTTATGTAATATTGCAGCATAAACTGAGCTATTAATCATAGCGAATGTAAGTATCAATGCTATAAATTTTTTCATTTTTGTTTTTTAATCCTAATATAAATCATAACTAGCCCTAGGATTATTATTGCTGATAATATAATTTTGACAATCAGCGGCAAGGCTAATATTTTTGATATTACAAAAGGAATTAGCATAAATAGAATTGAGTATATTAATATTAATGCCAACAAAAGCAGAATAAATTCTTTAGCAAGCTCTTTTCTTTTTTCGGGAACATTTTTGACTGTGTTTAATAGTACAAAAAATGCAGGAACAAGAATACTACCGATAATAGCCACGGCAATCATACCACCAAATACTGAAACACCAATAGAGTGCCTACTTCCTGCACCGGCACCTTTCGCTATTACCAGAGGAATTAAACCCAGAATGAATGCAATATTTGTCATCATAACGGCTCTAAACCTTAGTTTAGCAGCTTGCATTGCTGCCTCAAGATAGCTCATACCATCTTTTTCCATAGCATCTTTAGCAAATTCTACAATTAAAATTGCCTGCTTAGTTGATAGTCCAAGTAGCATTACAAGACCAACTTGGGCATATATATCAAGTGAAAGCCCCCAAATATATTGCAAGAACAATGCGCCTGATATAGCAATCGGAGATATTAACATTACTGAAATTGGTAATGTCCAACTTTCATATAATGCAACCAAGAATAAATATACAAAAGTTAAAGCCATTAATAATATTGGTCCAAGTTGTCCTGATGATTGTTTTTCTTGATAAGATGTTCCTGACCAAGCATAATCCATATCATTAGGTAATATTTTTGCAGACATTTCTTCCATAGCTTTCATACCGTTACCAGTACTTACACCTGGCGCAACGGCAGCATTTATTGTAATTGATTGATATAAGTTGAACCTTGTTAATTCAAAAGGAGCTATAATATGTTCTGTTGTTACAACAGATGTTAATGGTACCATTTTTCCATAAACATTTTTTACATATATTTTATTTAAATCATCTAAAGTATCTCTAAATGGTGAATCTGCTTGCATGTATACCCTATATACACGCCCGTATTTATTGAAGTCGTTTATATATGTAGCACCAAATTGTGCTGCTAATGTTGAATATATGTCAGCAATCGGTACCCCTTGTGCAAGTGCTTTATCTTCTTGAATTCTGACAACAACCTGCGGCAGTGATGCTGTAAATGCTGTATATACACTTGAAAATGCTGGATTAACTCTTGCTTCTTTCATAAAAGCTTGTGCTTGTTTAAACAATTCTTCAGGCGATCTATCACCTTTATCAAGAAGTTGATATTCTATACCGTTAAACATACCTAACCCTGTAATTGCAGGTGGTTGAGATACGAATGTTATTGTCTCGGTATACTTGGAAGAAATGGCATTCGCTTGTGCCATAATACTATTTACCGACAATTTTTTACTTTTTCTATCGTGCCAAGGGTCAAGTTTAACAATAACAAGAGCAGTGTTTTCACCGTTAAAACCGTTAATAGATAGAGTAGATTTTACTCCTGGAATTGTCAATATTTCTTTGCACATATTATTAACAACATTTGTTGATCTAGTAAGTGTTGCTCCGTCTTGAAGTTGTACCTGCATGAACATTGCGCCACGATCTTCTTCAGGTAAAAAACCTGATGGAATAACCTTAAACATTATTAATATAAAAAGGACTATTCCAAAAATCGTTCTAAGTGTTTTATGTGGTTGAGAAACAAAGTAGCTTACAATTCCTAAATATTTATCTCTCACACTGTTAAACCAATTTTCAAATTTTTGTATAAATTCAAAATCTGTTTTTTCATTACCTGATTTTAAAATTATAGAACATAATGCAGGAGATAAGGTTAATGCAACAATAGTTGATAGTCCGACTGATGTTGCAATACAAACTGCAAATTGTCTGTACATTTGCCCAGTGATACCTCCTAAAAATGAAACTGGAACAAATACTGCCATTAATACTAAAGATGTTGCTACAACGGCTCCAAACACTTCCTGCATAGATATATTTGTAGCATCTTTTGGACTCATACCTTCTTGTATATGTCTTTGCGTATTTTCCAACACAACAATTGCATCATCTACAACTAAGCCTACAGCCAAAACAAGTCCAAACAATATTAACAGATTTATTGAAAAACCTATACCAGCCATAAATATAAATACACCAATAAGAGAAACCGGAATTGCACAAAACGGAATAAATGCAGCTCTTGCCGTTCCTAAGAATAAATATGTAACGGCAGACACCAAAAGGATTGCTAATATAATAGCTTGAACAACTTCTTTTATAGATTCTCTTACAAATTCTGTAACATCATATTGAACATGATATTCCATATCACTAGGGAATTTTTTGCTTAAAACTTCCATTTTTTTATTAAGTCTGTTAACAAGGTCAATTGTATTTGCATCAGGTAATTGTGTTACAGCAATGATAGCAGCTTCCTTTCCTTCAACAATTGATCTGTGTGAATAATTTTCCGCACCTAATTCGACTCTTGCCACATCTTTAACTTTTACATTTGAGCCGTCAGGGTTAGATTTGATAATAATATTTTCGAATTCTTCAACAGTTTTAAGCCTGCCTTTAGTTTTCAGTGTAAACTTCATCATTTGTGGATTTTCCATTGGCTCAGTACCAATATTACCAGCCGGAGTTTGCACATTTTGTGATTGTATTGCATTACTTATGTCTGAAGTAGAAACACCTAAACTTGCCATTTTATCCGGTTGCAGCCATATTCTCATTGAATAATCACCGGCGCCATATACGGCAACACCTGCACATCCTTTAGTACGAGCAAGTTCGTCTTTTAAATAAAGAGTTGCGTAATTCGCTAAATATAGTGCATCATATGTGCCATGAGGAGAACGCAAACCTAAGAATAAACATCCGCCTCCGCCTGTAGATTTCCGAACAGTTAAACCATATCGCCGAACTTCTTCCGGCAGTCTAGGAGTAACTAATTGTAGTAAGTTTTGTACATTTACTAAGTTCATATCAGGGTCTGAACCAACTTCAAAATAAATAGTTAATTTATAAGAACCGTTACTTGACTCTGATGACATGTAAATCATATTTTCTACGCCGTTAAGCTGAAGCTCGATAGGTGCCGCAATAGTTGATGTGATAACATCAGCGTTAGCACCACTATATGTTGCATTCACAATTACCTGTGGTGGTGTAATTGAAGGATATTCTTCTAACGGTAAAGTTTTCAAACAAAGCCAACCCGCAATTATTATTGCTAATGATATTACAATTGCAAACTTAGGCCTTTTAACAAAAAAGTTTTCTTTCATTACTTGTTACCCCTAAAAAAGTTTTTTACCTTTGTAATGATTTTCGAAATTAAACCTTGTTTTGCCTTCGTTGTATTATCTTTTGCAACGGATTTTTCTACTATTCTAACAGCTGAGCCAGGAATAACTTTTTGCATGCCTGTTGTGATAATTCTGTCCCCTTTTTTTACACCTTCATAAACAATCCAATTCGTTCCAACTTGTCCCATTGTTTTTATGTAAGTAAGTTTTGGCAAATTGTTTTCATCAAGTAAGTATACATATAAACCTTCCTGGTTTTCCATTGTTGCTTCTTGTGGAACAATTGGTAGTTGGTCTTTTTTATTAGAAAATATTGTAATTCTTCCAAAGTCACCCTGTAATAAGGCATTTTCAGGATTTGGGAATGTTGCTCTTAGAGTTATTGTACCGGTAGTTTCATCAACTTTATTATCGTAAAAGTCTTGAACACCTTTGTATTTGTATTTTTGTCCTGAGCTGAATGTATATTCTACTTCTCGCTCTACATTAGCACCTCCGTCAATTCTTGTTAGTTCAGCATAATCTTTAGATTCTATAGGAAATGTTATATACATTGGCTCTGAACTGTTGATTGTTGTAAGCGGTCCGCTGCTCATTGATACATAGTTACCTACCGTAACAGAAATTATACCTACTCTGCCATTAACAGGGGCTTTTACTTTTGTATATGCATAGTTTCTTTTTGCATCTCTATAAATATTTTCCATGCTATTTACTTGTGCAGTATGAGCATCTCTTTGTGCCAAAATGTTATCATAATCAGCTCTTGCGACAAAATCATTGTCTACAAGCTCTTTATATCTTGCAAGTTGTTTGTTATAATACACTTGCTGTGCTTTAGCATTGTCTAAATCTGCTTTTGCTTTATGCGCAGCATAGTCATATTCTTGTGGCTCGATTTCAAATAATACTTGCCCTGCTTTTACATAGTCACCTTCTTTAAAATAGCTATGAGTAAGATAGCCGTTAATTCTCGCTAAAACTTCGACTCTATATTTTGCCATTACTCTGGCAGTTGCGCTATATTCTCTCCTTACATCTGCCGTATTAACAGTATCGACAGTAACCGCCGGTGCTGACATCGCTAATTTTTTCTTTAATGATGCTGCTTTATCTATACTCGATATAAATAAGCGTCCTAAAATTAGTGCAGCTAAGACTACAACAATTACTATTATATTTTTTCTCATTCTCTCTCCGAATTACATATCCAATATTACTTTTCTGATATTAATCGTAACAAAAAGGAGAAAACATATCAATACAATATACATAGAATAGTACAATAAGGCAACTTAATTAAATTTTTTTCTGATCACCAAATAACGATTAGGTTCATCTCCAACTGAGGCGCTATCAAGGTTGTATTGTTCTACAAGCTCATGTTGAAGCTTGCGAACATGTTGGTTTTGAGGAGCCAGTTCTATTTGCGGAGCTCCTTCCATTACTTTTTTTATTGCATTTTTTGCCTCATCAAGCGCAAGTTCTGTTTCATCTTTATACCCTTGAGTTGGCATAACATCTCCCGGTTGTATATCTAAAGCATCTTTTAATACTTTTTGAATTTGTGCCATAGAATTTGTTTTAACATATAGTACTCTTACTCTATATTCTTTTGCACTATTAAGAATTTTTGCTCCGCCTTTTGCAAAGTTTTTATGTGCTATAACGATATCAGCATCTTCAACATTTCTTGTAATTTCCACATTGAGATCAAGACGCTCTATAATTTTTTCTACAATAGTTCTAGATACAGCGTATAAATAAACCTTCTTTAGAGGTTTTACTTTTTCTACATACTCCTGTCTGGAGAACGAGAAATTCATACTATTATCTTTAGCTTCCTCCACTTTCTTATTTTCTTGTGCAATTTCTTCTTTCGGTTTTTGTATGTCATCTGTTATTTTGGAGTTTACTTTTCTTATCTCAGGTCTTATTGGCCAACCTCTTAATATGTAATCAACAGCTTCAGAAGTGTTTTTATAAACTGCCAGAGTGTTTCTATCCATAATTTCTATAACAATATCAAAAGTAGGCTGTTTTTCCCTTTCTAATACTGTTTTTTGCGATGCTCTGCGTTTTGCTTCATCATCACCCAATGTAACAGATTGAATCCCACCAACCAGATCAGATAGTGTTGGGTTTTTAATCAAACTCTCTAAGCAATTACCGTGTGCTGTAGCAATAAGCATAACTCCGCGTTCTGCTATTGTTCTTGCTGCAGCAGCTTCCGCTTCTGTACCTATCTCATCGACTACAATTACCTCAGGAGTGTGGTTTTCAACTGCTTCAATCATAATATCTTTTTGTAGTTCAGGCTGAGCAACTTGCATTCTTCTTGCAGAGCCTACCGCAGGATGCGGTACATCTCCATCACCTGCAATTTCATTGGAAGTATCTACAATTACGACACGCTTGCCAAGCTCATCTGCTACAAGTCTTGAAATCTCACGCAGTTTAGTTGTTTTACCTACCCCGGGAGGACCTAAAAATAAAATACTTTTACCTTGTGTGCAAAAATCTTTTATACAAGCAATCGTACCAGTTACTACACGCCCAATACGACAGGTTAAACCTATAACTTTACCTTGCCGATTTCTAATTGCGCTAATTCTATGTAATGTGCCAGGAATACCGGAACGATTATCATGTGTAAAATCTTGAATCTTTGATATTACAAATTCGATATCTTCATCTTCAATATAAGCCTCTCCAAGTTTTTCTATTTTGCCTCCGGAATGTCTAACTTCTGCTATTCTTCCAATATCTAAAACTATTTCAATAACATCACCCAATCCATCTTCATTAAGATAATGGGTAACCTTTGGGGGCATTATAGCAAGTAGCCTCTCGAGGTCATTTTGAAATTCCATACTGCTCATCATTATTATGTTGTATGCCTTTCTACAAATGTATACGGCCTGAGACTATTTAAACTTGATCTCCTACCTTTATTATAACATATTTATACACATATTTTTTTGATTTGTCACATATGTAACAAATTTTAACAAATTATAAGTGTCGAAAATACTATTGTTGTAGGGTTTTAACAAAAAGAAAGCGGAAAATATATTCCGCTTTAAATATACCTTATTAAATTAATAAATCTTTTCTATACTCCGGCTCCATTTTTGTCTTTTATTTTTAAATTTTCTTCTTTTTCTTTTTCTTCATCCTTTTTGTCTGCCTTTTTATCTTGTTCCTCAACATATAGTGTTGCAAATTGTTCGTACAAATCACTATCGTCAAGTATTTCATCAATATCTAAATAGTTGTTTTCATCAATATCTGTATCTTCAAATTTATCTGCATCTATATCAAACTTGTTTGCCTGTTTTTCTGCTAATTTATCTGCACCAATTGTTTTTATAATAAATTTTTTTAATATGTTTGTGCTAATTTCTGTTGACATTTTTTGTCTCCTTATTTTGTTACATCTTACATATATATAAAGTATATATTATTTCTCTAATTTCATAAGTGCAATTTTTTGTTACAAAAATTAACAAAAGAGTGCTTCTTAAGCACTCTTTTAAATACAATATTTTGTTTTAAAACTATATAGCTTTTTGTACTTTTCCAGCTTTTAAGCAAGATGTACATACACATTTTTTTACTGCATGACCATTCTTATCCATTACTCTGATTTCTTGGAGGTTTGGGGATTGTCTTTTAACAATTTGTTTATGAGAGAATGTCAGCTTAGCAGCTTTTAAATCGCCTTTTCCACATATTTCACAAGTTTTTGCCATAATTCTATTCCTTCTTTCTAATCTAGTGTATTTTTAGTCTATATTAAAAGAAAATAATTTGCAAGTCATTGTAAACATTAGTAATCAGTTTGTTCATAATCTTCGTCATCTTGCAGTGATGATAAATCAGAAGAATATTGTGTATCAAAATCTTCCGGCAGGTATTCATTGTCTGGCCAAACTGTTTCTTCATCAAATCGGCAAGCACTAAGATTTTCTGCCATTGAAAAATCTGAGTTAGTCAAGTCAGCGCCTTGAAATATTGCTCCAGCCAAATCTGAATCTGCAAAATTACAATAATCTACTGTGCTATAACTGAAATCAGTACCATTTAATACTGATTCAGTATATGAACATTCAACAAGATTAGCTCTTGTGAAGTCAACTGATGTTAAATCGCAAGAGTCAAATTTTACAGATGTAAGATGAGCATCTGCAAAAGAAGATGATGTTAAATCAACATTTATAAATTCCGCACCATCAAGATTTATGTTTGAAAAATCTATTTCACTTAAATCAATACTCCCTTTTATGCTTTTAATTTCTTTATTAAAAGCATTAACATCGTTAAAGGCAAGCTCGACTATTTGTTCTTTTGATAACATTTTTTACTTCTCCTAGTTTATTAAATTTATTTCCATAGCTAATAGCACTGCTTGAGTTCTATTTGTAACTTTTAATTTTTTAAAAATACTGTTTAGGTGTGTTTTTACGGTAACATCTTGTACGCATAGTTCATTTGCAATTTCTTGATTGCTAGCTCCTTTTGCGACAAGAGAAAGCACTTCTTTTTCTTTTGGTGTTAAAGCATCTATATTAACATCTTTATTTATTGTTTTTTTCTTAGAGGTTAATCTATCATCCTGCCATTTGCTTCTTCTTAGGACAGCTTCAATTCTTGCCAAAAGATTAGGTAATATATAAGGTTTGACTATGTAGTCATCAGCTCCGATTTTTAATCCTGAAACAACTTTTTGATCTTCGCTAACTGCTGTTATCATAATAACTGGTATATATTTTGTATCATCATTTTTTCTTATAGCTTTTAAAGTATCCCAACCATCCATATTTGGCATCATTACATCGAGTAATATTAAATCAAAATATTCTTTCTTTTCTTTTAATATTTTGAGCGCTTCAAGACCATCCGTTGCAACAGTTACATCATAACCGTACATAGGAAGAGCATCTTTTAAAAATTTTGGATTATCATCCACTATTAAAATTGAAGCAATACCATCCATCTTTATACCAATCTTTCTTTTAGTGCTTTAAGTGCTGCTTGTAGTCTATCATCTACTTCTAATTTTTGCAAAATACTTGCAACATGTGCTTTTGTTGTATTGATACTTACAAATAGCTCATTAGCTATCTCATTATTGCTATAACCTTCTGTTATTAGCTTTAATATTTGTGCTTCGCGGGAGGTGAGTCCGTAATCTTTTTGAGGTTTAGAATTATTAGGTTCTTCACTTTTTGAGGCCGCTTGCAACACTATATGAGATATTGCAGGATCAAACCAAGCTGCACCTTCCAAAACAGACTGTATAACTTGAACTAATCTTTTAGGGTTAATTTCTTTTGAGCAATATGCATTTGCACCTGCTTTAAGGCTGTATAATACTTCTTGTTCATCATTATGTGATGTTAGTATCACTATTTTAATATCAATATTTCTATCTTTTATTTGCTTTGTTGCCTCAATTCCATTAATTCCAGGGAGTCCCAAGTCCATAATAACAAGGTCAACCTTATTATTTTTAACTATCTCAATACCTTTTTCTGCAGAATCAGCTTCATAAATTGTTTCAGTAAAATCACATGACTCAAATGCAGTTTTTAAACCAAATCTTGTAAGTTCATGATCTTCAATGATTAAAATATTATTTCCCATATACACCTGATTTTATAGCTGCCGCATAATCTTCATTGATGTCAGCACATCTCAATAATGATTTATTGGCAAGATCTACATCCCCTTTTGCCCTCAATAATAAACTTAAATAATAATAATATCTAAAGTTATTTTCGTCAATATAATAAGAATTGTTTAAATATGTTGCCGCCATTGTATAGTTGCCATCTTTTATCGCATGATTTGCAAGTCCAAGCCATATTTCATTATTAGCCAAATCTATTGATGCAACTCTTGGCAAATAATAATCTACTCTTTGAGGTATAATCTTTAGTGATTCAACAAGCAAATCCTCATTGTACTTATTGTTTTTTAAAAGTTTTTCATAAATGTTTTTAGCTTTATCTGGCTTTTCCATTGCTAAATATGATTTAGCTATGCCAACTTGTGGCTTAATATCTTTTGTTAATTTTTTAGCTTTTTTATAATATGTTAGTGCATCTTGATATTTTCTTTTATCATAGTTTACATCAGCCAAAGTTATAGCTGCCATATAACTATGTTTATCTTCTTTGTATGCCCTCATAGCAAATTCTTCAGCTTTTATCGGTTCATCATTCTCATAGAATATTTTACCTAATAACGCGTATATTTGCGGAGCATATTGCTTTGCGGTTAGTATAGCTGACTGTAGAACTTTTGTTGCAAGAAGACTTTTGTTTTGCAAATGATAGTAGTATGCCAAATGATAATCTTTTAATGCATCATTTTTTGCGGTTTTATATAATACATATTCTTCTGTAGCTTTAACTTTTTGTTGAAAATCCAATGTATTAAATTGAACTTTTTTAATTTGTGCTATGGTCTTTAGTGCCTGTTTGCTCTTTTTTGAATCTGCAAGAATTCTTGCTTTTAAGCTTAAATAGTTAATATTGGAATTGTTTTCTAAAATAGCATTATTAATGTATTTTAGTGCAAGTGGCAAGTTATTTGATTTATAATAACCTAATGCAATTAAGTAGTTTTTATAATCGCTTTCTTCTAACTTGGTAGAATTAATAAGTTCAGATGTAGTTTCTAGTGCCATATTGTTGTATACAATGTTTGAGTACGCATCTGCCATATAAAGAATATCTTTTTGATTTATAAGCGCTGAAGGATAATAATACCTTCTCATATCTGAAACATATGAAGCTGTAAAATGATTATTATCTAATTTGTTAATTAATTCATCTGATAAATCAAACATTCCATACTCAGCCATTTTAATGCCGTACAACAGAAACACATAATCGTCATGTGTTGCTCTTTGAACTAAATCATTAAAATCATCATAAGAGGCTCTTACATTGCTTTGAATAAATCTGTTTTCCGCAGAAGCATACTTTGCTTTAATAAAGTTATCTTTTATAACCATATCCATATTAGCAACAGTAGTTTCTGTTTTTGCTTTTAGTGGCTTCAATGTAGTTTCTGCATTAACAGACAGAAATGATGATAATATGATACCAATAACTATAAATTTATTTATTTTATTCATGTTCTAAATCCACACCTACATAGTACTTATTGAATACTTGTAATAACCGATTACTACAATTATTTACTATTGAGTAATAAAGGTCAAGTAAATTATATTTACTTAATGTATCCATATCTAAATTGTCAATGGATAAATGATTTTCTGTACAAAATACTTTAACAATTTCGCTCAATTTTATTGCTAAAAATTTTTCTACAACAAGTGGATCAAAATGAGATCCTGAGCCATCTTTAATAATGCTTATTACTTTTTCGATTGGCATTTTGTCACGATAGTGTCTTTTTGATGTAATTGCATCGAATACATCTGATACTGCTAAAATTCTGCCGCCGAATGGGATATCTTCGCCTTTCAAGTGTCTGTAATAACCTGTTCCGTCAAATTTTTCATGGTGAGAACAGGCAATTTCCGTTATTTGATGAAAATCTTTTGACATATGAATTTTTTCTAAGATATGGTGAGTAATTTCTACATGTTGTTGTATGTGCTTATACTCTTCAGGAGTAAGTTTTCCTTCTTTTTGAAGTACAGCATCTCGAATACCAATTTTACCAATATCATGTAGAGCTGCGGCTTTTTCCAGTATATTTAAATCATTTTGTTCCATTCCAAATTCATGAGCAATAAGAGATGCGTACATTTTTACTCTCGTAGAATGACCTGATGTAATTTTATCTCTTGCATCAATAGATGTTGACAGCGTTTCAATAAAACTATCCAAAACAATTCTTTGCTCATCTAATAGTTTTCTCTGTCTTTCAAATAGCTGTGCGTTTTCTAATGATATACCTGCGCTTGAAGCAATTGCTACTAACAAATCTTCATCATCAGGTGTAAAATATTCATCAAATTTATTTAGAACTTGAAAAACACCTATTATATCCTGATTAAAATTCTTAATTGGCATGCATAGCATATTTTTCGTTCTGTATCCTGTTTCTTTATCAACATCTGCGTTAAACCGTTTATCACTATATGCATCTTTTATATTTATTGTTTCACCTGTCTGTACAACATGTCCTGCAAGTCCTTTATCGGCTGGAATTCTAAGTTCTTGAATATCCAATCCTGTAGCAACTTTAGAATACAGTTCGTTGTTTTCTTTATCATACAAAAATACAGTACATCTATCAGCATTTAGTGCGGTTTTAGTTTCTTCGGCTATTGTTTTTATAAGTAAGTCAATATCTTTTTCTGCAGCCACTGCCTGCCCTATTTTTACAAGCGCAATAAGCGGGTCTTTTGTTTGGGTATGATTATTAATATAATGACTTATTGGCGGACATTTTAGCATGGAATTGAGCTTTTCAAAGAAATCTGTTCTTTGTGCTTTTATAGATAGCTTACGAGCTTTGTTATAATTTATTGAATATAGAGTTGTGTTTTTATCTGTAAAATTTACAAAACCTAGTACCATTTCATGAAAAATCTTAGTAATATCGTCATTAGATTGATCTACTAAAAACGAAGCATCATTCATAAACTGATAAAAACTATCAAAATCAAGAGTAACAAAAGATCCTAAGCCTAACAAACAAAAACATATTGCAGTATCGTCATGATAAATTTCTTTATGTTTTTCTATCTTAGGTTTAACATTTTCATACTTTCCGTCAAGTATCTCGGCGACTGACTCATATATAAAGTTTTCTATAGGCATCCAACTCACTCTTTTCTTTATATATGATATAATAAATCTAATGTTTTGGCAATAATTGTGGAGAGCTTATGATGAGCAAAATTAGTATAATAATTCCTGTTTTTAATGAAAAAATCTTTTTGTTAGAACTTCTAAAAAATGTTGAAGCTGTTGACTTTGGCTTAGAAAAAGAAATCATTTTAGTTGATGATTATTCTACTGACGGAACAAAAGAGTTATACAAAAATTTACCTTATAAAGTTATTTATCATGAAAAGAATATGGGCAAAGGCGCTGCTCTTCGAGACGGAATAAAAGAAGCAACCGGCGATATTATAATAATTCAAGATGCTGATTTGGAATACAATCCTACAGACTACATACCCTTAGTAAATCTTATTAAAAACAATGAAGCAGATGTCGTTTATGGTTCAAGATTCCGTGGCAATAATAAGAACTTTTTATTGCTTAGTTTTTTAGCTAACAAATTTTTGACTATATTAACGCAGATATTATATAAGACTACTTTAACAGATATGGAAACTTGTTATAAGGCTTTTAAAAGTGAAGTGATAAAAAATATTGAAATTAAGTCTAACAGATTTGATTTTGAGCCTGAAATAACAGCAAAAGTTTTGAAACAAGGGGTAAAGTTTAAAGAACTGCCTATTTCATACAATGCCCGAAAAAATAGCGAAGGTAAAAAGGTAAATTGGAAAGACGGAGTACAGGCAATATTTACGCTTATTAAATATAAATTTTTTGATTAATATTATATAAAAATAGGACGCATAATCATATGCGCCCTACTTTTATTTATTTTGTATTTATCACTTAATCATTAAGCATTAACTAATGTCTTGCGTGGGCAAGCGATTGCTGCTTGTGCTGCAGCAAGTTTAGCTTGCGGAATACGGAATGGTGAGCAAGATACATAGTTAAGTCCGATTTTGTGAGCGTACTTAACTGAGTCAGGATCTCCGCCGTGTTCGCCGCAGATACCGCCAACCAATGATGAGTTAATAGCTTTACCTTCGTTAATAGACATTTCGATAAGTCTTCCAACACCTTTTTGGTCTAAAGTGATGAATGGGTTAGAAGGAAGAATCTTTTGTTCTACATAATTCTTCAAGAATTTACCTTCTGCATCATCTCTTGAGTAACCGAATGTCATCTGAGTAAGGTCGTTTGTACCATAAGAGAAGAATTCAGCTTCTGTAGCAACTTCATCTGCAGTTAAAGCTGCACGAGGAATTTCAATCATTGTACCGAATTTGTAATCAACTCTTACACCCTTTTCAGCCATAACTTGTTCAGCAACTGCAACTAATGTTGCCTTAGCTGTCTTAAGTTCGTTGATATGACCGATAAGAGGAATCATAATCCATGGTTGGATGTGGTGGCCTTCCTTAGTCAAATCACAGCAAGCTTCGAAGATTGCTCTAACTTGCATTTCATTGATTTCAGGATAAGTTAAACCTAAACGGCAACCTCTCAAGCCCATCATCGGGTTAGATTCTGACAAGTTCTCAACGATTTCTAACATTTTTTCGTCTTCTGAGTAATCTTGATTCAAAGCACGCTTTGTAGCAACTTTTTCAATCAATTCTATCTTAGAAGGTAAGAATTCATGTAACGGCGGGTCTAATAGACGAACTGTCAAAGGTTTGTCGCCTAAAGCCTTGAACATTGAGTAGAAATCGGAGTATTGCATTGGAAGTAAGTGAGAAAGAGCTTCTTTTCTTGCTTCTGTAGTTGATGCAATAATCATTTTTTGTACCCAAGGAAGTCTGTCAGGATCCATGAACATGTGTTCAGTTCTGCAAAGACCAACACCTTCAGCACCGAATTTCTTAGCATTTTCGATATCTTTTGGAGTATCAGCGTTAGCTTCTACATGAAGTTCTTTTATTTCATCAACCCAAGAGAAGAATGTTTCAAAGTCTTCATCAAGACCTGCTTGAACAAGCTCAATAGCGCCTTCCATAACTTCACCTGTACCACCGTCAAGAGAAATAATATCATCTTTGTGGAATACAGTTCCGTCTGAACAAGTAATTGTTTCTTTTGCAAGGTCAATAATCAAGTCTTCACAACCTGAAACGCAAGGTTTACCCATACCTTTTGCAACAACTGCAGCATGAGATGTAGCACCGCCTCTTAAAGTAAGAACACCTTGAGAAACAGCCATACCGTGAATATCATCAGGACAAGTTTCGATTCTTACTAAGATAACTTTTTCGCCTGCTTCACCGCGACGAGCAGCTTCTTCAGTATCAAATACAATTTTACCTACTGCAGCACCCGGAGATGCGTTAACACCCTTAGAAACCTTGTGAGAGTGTTTAACTTTATCAGGATTAAAGCAAGGTAACAATACTTGGTATACAGAATAAGGATCAACTTGGTTGATAGCTTCTTCTTTTGTTATAATACCTTCTCTAAACATATCAACAGCAATTTTAATAGCAGCCTTAGCCGTTCTCTTACCGTTACGAGTTTGAAGTATCCAAAGTTTACCGCGTTCAACAGTAAATTCCATATCTTGAACATCGTGATAACCTTTTTCTAATTGTTTAGCTATATCTACATATTGACGATAGATGTCAGGCATATCTGTTTCAAGTTCTGCAATTTGTTTAGGAGTTCTGATACCTGCAACAACATCTTCACCTTGAGCATTAACAAGGTATTCACCGTAGAATTTGTTTTCTCCTGTTGCAGGGTTACGAGTAAATGAAACACCTGTTGCACAATCGTTACCCATGTTACCGAATACCATTGTTTGAACATTAACTGCAGTACCGAAGTTGTGGTCAATTTTGTTCATGTTTCTGTAAGCAACTGCTCTCGGAATATTCCAAGATCTAAATACTGCTTCAATAGCTTCTTGAAGTTGTACATAAGGATCTTGCGGGAATTCCTTTCCTGTAACTTCTTTAATTTTTGCTTTATATATAGGAATCAATGACTTCCATCCTTCAGCAGAAATCTCAGTATCAGAAGTTACGCCTTCTCTAGCTTTAACTTTTTCAACTTCAGATTCAAAGTATTTTTGTCTGTCCATTTCCCAAGCAACAGAACCAAACATTGTTAAAAATCTTCTGTATGAATCATAGCAGAAGCGCGGGTTGTTAGTTAATTTAACCATAGCTTCTACAGTTTCATCATTAAGACCTAAGTTTAATATTGTTTCCATCATACCGGGCATAGAAACTCTAGCACCTGATCTAACAGAAACTAAAAGTGGATTGTTCAAATCACCAAACTTTTTACCTGCTTGTTCTTCAACTGTCTTAAGAGCGAATTTAACTTCGTCCATAAGCCCTTCTGGCATTTTGTTACCGTGATTGATGTAATCCATACATGTTTCAGTTGTAATTGTAAGTCCCGGAGGAACAGGAAGACCTAAATTAGTCATTTCTGCAAGGTTAGCACCTTTACCGCCGAGGAGTGCACGCATATCTGCGTTACCTTCTTTGAATAGCCATACTCTTTTTTCAGCCATTAGATTTTCTCCTTCTTTATTTGCGGCGCGTCAAACGACGCACCCTACTTTGTTATTTTATTTTGCTGGGTCTTGCCCAATATACATTATTTTGACTTGTGATTGTGCAAAAATACATCATTACAAGCAAAAGCATAACATGAAGGTATTTAGATGTAAATCACTAATAAATTAAAAGAGACAGATAATTGTTACCTGTCTCAATATATTAAATTTTATTTAATAAAAAGTTATTTATTAGGTATGTTTAAGTCTTTTTCAGCCATATGTTTATCAATCATTCTTGTTCTTGTTATATTTAATCTGTTTTTTGCATATAAAAGAAAATCCTGTTTTGAAAATGGTAGCGCATCCATTACCTTGATATCACCTAATTTTTCACGATTTACATTAACAAAATCATTGATTTCTTTTTCTGTTTCTTTTGCAAACGGATAGTATTTATTTACTTTGCCTAATTTAACAAGACCGTTAAAATTTGTTCCGTTAGCATTAATTGGTTGAATATTCATAATCACACACTCCTTTTGCTATATTATAGCATTTTAAATTAAAGTTACAATATATCTTATGAATATTTTAAAACCTGTAAAAAAATAATTTGCTAGCAAAAAAAAATACCCCGATGGGTATTTTTTATGCAATTAAATGAAAGTTATATTCATTTGGGTTTTTATGCGCTAATCCTACTCCATCCTGACCAAGCGACACTTTCGTTCCTGATTCATCTGTTGTATAGGAGTGATTTTGCGGAATAGAAATTCCGTATTCGTTACCTGTAGATACAGGTGCTACTCTGGGCTGGAAAGTTGTTATTCTGCCCAATCGTCCAAGCGAACCTTGTCCGTATTGATAATTTTGTTCTAATGATGTTAATGCTGGTATGCCCATATAAATATACCTATTTTTCTCTGTACATATATATAAAGTATTCTAAAACTAAAAAATTGCATAATTTATAAAATTTGTTACAAAGATTTACAATTATAAATCAATTTATGTATTTTGGCGCAAAAAATCTAAAAATGGTAATTATTCGGGTATTTCTTTCTCTTTTTGGTTGCGATGCAAAAGGAGAAAGAAATACCCAAAAGAAAGAGAAAAACACGCAATCGTTTTCTATGCCCTTACGGGCAATTTTTCATGTTCGGCAAAGCCGAATCTTTAACGCGCCCTAAATAACGGGCGCGGTGCTAAATTCACTCGTATTTAAAAATTATGTCCAAGCCTGTCGTAACGAATAAACAATGTTTGTGAGACAGGAACAAAGCGGGCATTGTTTGAGCGAAGCGAGTTTGCCCGCTTAAGTCGAGCAATTACAATTGTTTAATGAGTGAAGACCGAGCTTGGAGAGTTTCTTTGGTTCGTTTCTTTGCGGGCAAAGAAATGAACAATAAAAAGTACGATACTTTTTAAACTTTTGCACCATTATACATATTTTGGTGCAATTTAATACTTGTGCTAAAATCAGATTATGAATATTAATAAAGGTGACATAATTGGAATAATTGCTTTATCAGGCGATTGTGACAGAGATAAAATTGAGAAAGCAAAAGCCAATATTGAGGCTTTAGGATATAGAGTTGAATTGTCACAAAACATTTTTGATAAAGACAGGTATCTTGCAGGCTCTGATGAGGTTAGAATCAAAGAACTTCACAGATTCTTTAAAGATGACAAAATAAAGATTATACTCTGTGCTCGTGGCGGATATGGCGCAATTAGACTGATTAATGATATTGATTATGATTTGATTAAGAATAATCCAAAGCCGTTTTGCGGATTTTCTGATGTTACAGCACTTTTATTAATGATATACAAAAAAATAGGAATAGTTACTTATCATTCACCTATGGCTCAAACTGATTTTTACTTCCCCACACCCTGCCCTCTCCCTCTAGGGACGAGTGAAACTGAGCAAGAGGCACAAACGGATTTTACAAATCTTCCCTCGCACTTCGGGAGAAGGAATGAGGGTGAGGGGGCAAGCTCTGAAACAATAAGAACCTTTTTCGAAGTTATAAATAACAAAAAATCTGAATATAAAATTACAAAAACATATCATAATGATGACACTGCAGGCATTCTTTGGGGTGGAAATCTTTCTACTGTTGTTTCACTTTGCGGTCAAGATTTTATACCAAACGATGATTTTATATTTTTTACAGAAGATTTATGTGAGCCGGTGTATAAGATTGATAAAATGTTTCAGCAGTTAATAAATATAAAAGAGTTTAGAGATAGATGCAGGGCAATTATATTGGGTGATTTTTCAGACACAGATAATCAAGAATGGCTTGAAGAGTATTTTATTGAACTTGCTCAAAGATTGAATATACCAGTTGTACATATTGATGGTATTACACATTCTGAGAATAAAATAACATTACCGATTGGAGTTCGTGCAAGAATTGAGGAAGAAAAACTGATTTTTGAATAGTTGTTGTTAATTAGTTATGGCGATTCTTCACATTCGTTCAGAATGACTAATAGAATTAAACCTTATTTTTAGGTTAAAAAATAAAAAGCCGTACCACTGTCTATCGAAATAGAGCGAAAAAGATTTTGCTTATACAACCTACTTCTTAAAACTATAACACCCGCAAGGGTTACCTTAGTGCTGCTATGTTTCCATCCTGACACGGTTCGATATCTTACGCCATTATATTCTAAGCTATCAACAATCCTATAAACATAGGCTCATTCGCTATACCCCTCACAACAGGCTCTGCACCTCGCATAAGCGTTCGAGTCGAGAGAACCGCCAATTCCCCGTGGAGTACGGCAGGGGTATAATAACATAAAAAAATTTTTAACTCAATATATAAAAGGTGACTTATTAAAAGTCACCTTTATTTTATTAACTCCAGTCTTTTGTACCGTATCCATTATGCCAGCTGTATTGCTTAAGTTCATATTTGCCATCAGTTGTTTTTTGTAATGCGTATAATTGTCCGCCGGTTGCGTTACTTTTGTATATATATTCACCGTCTATTGTGTCTTGGTATGTATAAGTTATAGTCTTTGTATCATATATTGTTATTGTTTCAGGATGGTTACCTGTTAAAGAACTTACTATTTTTGTAGTTTTACCGGTTTTATTAACTGTATTTCTTGTCTTACCGCTAGTATCATTGGCAAGAGTTACATCACCGTTATTTAGTTTTGTTTTTCCATCGTAGTTTGTATAATTACCGTAAAGTTTTTGTTTTATAAGTTTTCTTAGAGCTTCATCTATTTTTGCTAAATCGTCAGCAGTTGGTTTTGGATTAAGTTCTAAATATTTATTAACAAAAGCTTTCTTTTCATCATCTGTGGTTGGAGTCAATTTTAACAATTCATCCAATGTTTTTGCATCATTAATTTTTGTTGCATTATCAGCTACAGTTGCAGGCGCCGGTGTAGCTGCAACTGTAGGTTTAGCTGCAACTTTTTTAGGAGATTTATCCGGTTCTGGCGTAGCTTTTGCTTTTCCGTCATTATCAGGAGTGCCTTTTAGTTCATTAATTTTATCTTGTAATCCAAATTTTAATTGTTTAATATAATCTTTGTCCTTTTTATCTTCATTACCGTCAAGATTTTTTTCAAGAGCCACTATATCGTTTAATAAAGTTTCTAAATCTTTAACTGAAGGCTTTTCTTGACCTAATAATTTATTTTTTCTTTCAAATAATTTATTAAGTTTTTCATAATCTTTGTTTTCTGCACCTTGTGTATTATTAGTGTTTCTGCTGCTCAATTGGTGACCACCGAGACCAAAATCACCCCAGCCGCCGCCGAATGATGGAAAGCCAAAACCAAATCCGCCGAAGATATTGCCTAAAATACCTGAGAACAGGTTAGCAAATCCCATTCCGAAGCCCATGCCAATTCCACCCCAAAAGCCGCCGCCCCAAGAGCTACTACCGCACCTACAATGTGGTGTATTATATACAACATTAAATACACTAGGGATGTCTCCACAACAAGCTTTATGTCCGTGGAACATTTCGTAGTGTTGATATGCTGTGTGACATCCGACGCGTCTTGATTGTGAGAAGAATGACATACTCTGTACCTCGTTTTTTACTTACATCTTATATATATAAAGTATATAAAATGTACTTAATTTCATAAGGTAATAAATTTGTTACAAAACTTTACATTGCTTGCTTTAGTTTAAAAACAATAAATACAAATCCTTTACCGACTTGTTTGATTGGAGCATAGTTAGTGAGTATATAATCATAAATTTGTTGTGCATAATCTTGCCCGAAATATGAATAATAATAGTTTGAAGTGTCATAGTTGCTTATAACTATGTATTTTGGTTTATTATTGTATAGTCTTTCGATAATATTTTCTTCTCCAAAGGTTTCTATATATAGAGGAATTAATGAATAAAATTTATTATCAGAACTTCTTTTTGTCAAAAAGTTAATTGCTGTCGTTTCAGGTAGCACTAATATTTTGTCGTTATCACGAGTATTATCATTAATATAAGAAATTAATTCTTTAATTGAGTTTCCATAATAGTCATTAGAATAAACAATGCCGTTTTCAGTTTCAATTTTAATATTTTTCTCTGATAATGAAATTATATTCTTTGCAGAGAATGTAAAAGACATTATAAATACAATAATCAATAAAGATTTTTTGTATCTTCGTGGTATGACAATAAATAATGATAAAACCGCAAGTGGAAGAAAATAAACTCCATAGGATAAGAGAGTTAGTGCAAAAAACAGCTTCAATGAGATTGCAAGAGTTGAAAATACGAGAAATTTTTTATTTAAATTTAAATTTTTATAGCTAAATATCAATAATATTAGCAAAAGGGGAAATATATAAACAAATATAGCAGGTGAAATTGTAAAGCAAAAATAGACTAAAATTAGGAGCGTTACTAACCAGTGTCTAAAAAAGTATAAAAATGCTAAAGGAATAAAGCATTTTAGGAAATTTATACCATAAATTGGTATAAGTTCCAGTCGAAAAGTCAATCCGCTAATTGAATAGAACCAATATAGCGTTTTAGTCGATGACATAGTTAGTATTGTTTGACAAATATTAGATAAATCATTTACCCTCAGCCCCATAACCAAAAGAGGTAAAAATACAATAAAAATAGTGGCTATAATATTTAGTATACTTTTTAAAAACTCTTTTTTACCGCTATACCAAAATAAAATAGGAAGAAGAAATATAAATTCATATTTAGAACAAATTGCTAAAGCATAAAAAATATAAGCAAGTTTTGATTTACCTTTCAATGCAAAATAAACAGAAAGAAGAACAAATAATATTCCGTATATAATACCGTATGAATATGGAAATATAAAATTAAATACATTTGGAGAAAGAACTGAGGCTGCAATCGTTAGCATCACTATTGATAAACTGTATGTTTTGGGTAAAAATTTGTTTGATATTCTATATAACGAATTTAAAATTCCTAAAGTTGCCAAAAGTCCCGCAAAATATAAAACTCTGAGTTTTGTTCCAAAAATTAGCATTAAAAAAGCATTAATAATATAAGCTAAAGGCGGATAGACACAGAAAATATCTTTATACAAAACTTGACCTTTAAGCATTTGCACAGGAATATAAGCTTCTCTAAAAGAATCTATTATAATATGACCAAAATGACCGTAAAATACTGCAAATATTAGCAATGTAAGAACATTAAATAATATTAATTGCCAGTGTTTTTTTATTATATTATCCCAATTCATAAACTTATCTTAACAAAGCTTAACAAATAAAGCAATTTTTTTGAATAAAAAAACTTTATATATGTGTGTAGTAGATAGAAGGTGTTTTAATATGGCAATCAATCCATATACTTTAAATGGTTTATACCAAAAAGGCATATTAGATTATGTTGACCCTGAACTTTGTGCCGGTCAGCCGATTGTTTCTCAATATAACGGCATGTCTAATCCTTATGCTAAAAACTACATGAATAATGCAATGCAAGGTAATTTATATCAAAATCACGGAATGCAAAATGATAGTTTTACATTTAACGGTGGCGGAATAGGTTCAAAGTCTAATTCATTTAATAATATGTTTGGACAAAATGGTGTAGGAGTATATTCTTCTTCAGTAAATAACATGTTTGGAGACGATAAAGTAGGTTCCAGATATCAAGGTAATGCATTTGGTACCGGCGATACATCTATTGGTTCGTATTATCAAGGTGGCGGAGAAAATTCTTTTGGTGGATTTAGTGATGCAAGAAACAGTATAAATGGTGGTGTTGCAAAAGCACAAGCAATTTACAATAATACTCCTTCAGTTATAAAAGGCATTGCAGCTGTTGCGATTGGTTTACTGGGAATAAAAATGTTATTTAAAGGAAAAGGCAGTAAAACTGCTAAAAAAAGTTTTTTAGAAAAGATTCAGTTTTGGAAAAGTCCTAAGCCTGAACCTAAAAAAGCTGAGAAAAAAAGTTTCTTATCAAAATTAAAGTTTTGGAAATAAATAAACTATATTATTAACCTTATTAAAATACCTTATTAATTAACCAATTATCACGCGCCCATAGGCGCTTTTTTTTATGAAAACTTTTAATTAATCATTCCCTCTCCAGTAGGATGATTAGTGTTGGGGTTGATAAGAAACCATTCAGTCTCCAGCGGGGAGTGTACTAAAAAAGAACAGGCGGGAGTCTTTTGAACTCTCGCCTGCATCTTTTTCATATTCCGGCTATTATTAACCAAATAGGTTATTAAGTTCAGTAATAATACCTTCGTTTGGTGAATGTCCGTCACAAGTGCATTTACATTCAACTTTACCTGTAACATCAACAGTAACTTTGACATCGTGGTCTTCAATTTTGACTTCAATATCTTTTAAGCCTTTTTTAAGCAATTCTATAATTTCATTTATACCTGCAATCATTGTATCAGCTTTAATATTCATGTCGCCAAGCTTAACATTTGTTTCATTACCGTTCTTTTCTATTTTTGCTAAGAACTCAAGGATTTTATCCATGTTAACCTTGCCACTATTAATGATAACTTTCAGATTTGCTTGTGTATTGGCATCGAGAGCTTTGATTGCATTCAGTATTTCATCCATCTTGGCAAGACTCAATTTACCTTGTTCTAACAATGCTTTAAATCCTTCAGCGGTTGTTGTTCCAAGAGTCTTAATAGCTTCAAGTATTTTTTCGCCGATTTCTTTTGCATCTTTACCATTTTGAACAACATTATTGTTGATTGTCTTCAACAGTTCTGTCATATCTTTGAGCTCTTGTGTATTACCATTGATTGCTTCAAGGATTGCTTGTAAGTATGCCTCTGTTTTAGAACCATCACCTATGTTCAAGTTCTTGATTGCTTTAAGAATTTCTTTCATCAATGCAATACCGGTATCACCTTGTGCTAATACTTTAGCAAATCCTGCTGACATATTTACACCAAGTTTGTTAATAGCCTCAACTGTTTGTTTACCAATTTCTTTTGCTTCTTTTCTACCGTCGGTAATATTCTTATTGATGGCGTTGAGTAATGCTGTAATATCATCAAGTTTGCCGCCATTTTTAACGATTGCATTTAATAGTGCCGTAAATTGAGCTTTGTTTTCGTCACCAAGATTTGCAAGAGCTTTTAATACTGCATTATAGAATGCTTCTGCTTTATCACCTTGTTCATTAATTTTGTCTAATATAGCTTGACTAATACCAAGTTGAACTTTTATGTTATTATTCAATTCAGCTAACTGACCACTAATTTGAACTGTGGTGAAATCAATGTGTTTCAGAAGTTGCAACATTAACAATAATTTTTCACTATCTTTAGTTTGAGTATTTCTAATTTTTTCAAGAAGAGCCTTAATATCTTGTTGCGTAGCACCATTAATTGTTACTTGATTTAGTATAGCATCTATTTTACCTGCTAAAGCTTCTAAAGACCCTCTAATAGAAGAAATATCAGCATTTCCTGATTTAATTAGATTAATAATCATATTTAAATCGCCTTGGAACTCTGATTTAATTGATGCAGGAAGAGCTTTAATAAGTGCTGTTAAGTCTTTGACAGCATTTTCTACATTATAAACAGCCTCCAACAAGTCATCAAATCCCATATTCATGTCATTTTGAATCTTTTTAAGCAATGCGTTATTATCTACTACTGCAGTCAAAATTTGTGGTAAATAGTTTCCACATGTATTTTTGATATCTTGCAATGAATCACCATTTTTAATAGATTGTTCAAGCAACTGTATTAGTATTGCATTACTTACATCTTGTTTTTCATTAAGTGCATTAATAGCATCGGCCAATGACTTTAACTCAATTCCTACTTCAACGGTCTGCTCAGTACTGCACATACCCATAATACCTGTCGCAGCACCTGCATAGCCAAGTAATGTACTAAATGTATTTTCAATACTAAAATTCCCATTAGCATCTGTAAACCCTCTGTAATTGGATTCTTTCATTTCATCAGGAAATGGAAATTCTACTTTACCTTTAGTCGCATTATATGCAACTAGTCTTGCGGGAGCAATCTTTTCTTTTTGTCTAAAATATTTTTCTTTTATTTGAGTACCATCTTTTGCATAAAATTTATAAGTTTCTTTACCGGTTTTCGGATCTTTTTGATATACGATATATCTTCCAGATTTCATAGTACAAAATTTAGGTTCATATTTTTGCGGATTTTTTGCTCTGTCTTTTTTTACTTCTGCTTGATTTAACTGTGCAAAGTTTTTGGAATGTTTAAAATCTAACTTCTCGCCTACACCCCAATTAGCATTACCATTTATTGTTTCTAAAGCTGCATCATCTGCTTTTGTCCATGCACCATTTTGCTTTGCCATAGCAATAGCGTCTTCAACAGATTTTGCAATTGTCATAAATGGTTTTAACTTTGATTGTTGTGTCGGTGTTAAATCACTAAAATCAATTTTTCCAAATGCCATAGTTTGTATTCTCCTTTCTAAATTTTCATAACAATACAATCCTACTTTGGTATTGTTATCGGCATTTTTTTTTAAAACTTTAGAGAATTATGAAAAATCGTTACATAACTTTACATAAATTTCTGAAAATCAATTATAATTTCATCTAAAAGAGTGATGAAAAAAATAATTAAATAATTTATCCTTCATATAGCGAGGTAAATGTGAATATCAAACAACAACTAAAGAAAAAAATTCAGCTTAAAGAACTAGAAATTAAGAAACTAAAGCTCCATGAGTCCTCTTCTGAAATCTGTGCACAATTATATAATACACTTATTTTAGAAAAAGCTATTTTAAAAAAGGAGCTAGATGACACTAAGAAAAACCCTATAATTGAAAAAATAAAAAAAGTACTCCCAAAACGCGAAAAGCTTATTTGCGATTATTTTAAAGAATAATACATAATTTTTCTGGATTACTTCGTCGCTTCGCTCCTCGTAATGACACCTTCTGTCATTGCGAGAAAATCTTAATTTCCACATCAATACATTTTATTTTGGATTATTTCATCGCTTCGCTCCTCGTAATGACACTTTCTGTCATTGCGAGAAAATCTTTGATTTTCGCGGCAATCTATATACAATTAAAGTATGAACAAAGAAAAACAATATTATGTATATATTTTATTCAGTAAATATAATGGTACATTGTATGTTGGCGTAACTAATAATCTTATAAGAAGGGTTTGGGAGCATAAAAATAAGATACTAAAAGGCTTTACTGAAAAATATAATGTTGATAAATTGGGCTATTTTGAAGCATGTGGAGATATAAATTCAGCTATTGCAAGAGAAAAGCAATTAAAAGCAGGTAATAGAAAAAATAAGCTACTTTTAATAGAAAAGATGAATCCTTCATGGAAAGATTTGTACTATGAAATAATCAAATAATTATTTTTTTGGGATTACTTCGTCGCTTCGCTCCTCGTAATGACATGGTATTTAATTCTTTGCGTATAGTTTTTGTTTATGATATAATTATCTTAGAGGGGAATTATGCATATAGATTACGATACTAAAAAGTCTATTAGAGGGGCATTTGGAGAAGAATTAGCAGAGCTTGGCAGTAAAAATAAAGAAATTGTTGCTTTAGATGCTGATTTGTCAGGTTCTACAAAGTCTTCAACTTTCGCAAAAGCATATCCGGAAAGATTTTTTAATGTAGGCATTGCTGAGCAAGATTTGATTACTACTGCATTAGGTCTTTCTTTAACAGGCAAAATACCATTTGCATCTACTTTTGCAGTTTTTGCAACAGGCAGGGCATATGACCAAATCAGAAATTCTATATGTTATCAAAAAGCTAATGTAAAAATAGTGGGTGCTCATGGCGGAATTACTGTTGGTGAAGACGGAGCAAGCCATCAAGCGTTAGAGGACATCGCTCTTATGCGTGAACTTCCTAACATGACAGTTATTGCTCCTGCAGATTATGAACAGATGAGGCAAGCTGTTAGATTTGCCGCTGAATATAACGGACCGGTTTATATACGCTCATCAAGAGTCGATGTTCCTTGCATTTATGGAAATGATTATAAATTTAATCCTAAAAAAGCAGAAATTTTAATTGAAGGTAATGATATTACAATTTTGTCGTACGGTGATATTTTTGCAGAAGTTATTAAAGCTGCCGAAATATTGAAAGATAAAGGTATAAACGCTGAAGTTATAAATGTTCCGGTAGTTAAACCGTTAGATACTGAAACAATCATTAAAAGTGTAAAAAAAACAAAAAGAGTTTTCACAGTAGAAAATCATTCTATTATAGGCGGCTTAGGCTCTGCCGTTTGTGAAACACTCGCAGAAGAAATGCCTACAAAAGTAACAAGAATTGGTATTAATGATACATTCGGGCAAAGCGGAACTCCAAAAGAATTGCTTAAGTTTTATGGTTTGGATGCTGATAGTATAGCAAGCAGAATACTTAAAGAAAAAGATATTTAATGGTGACAGAGGGAAAATGATACAATTAAGGTCAGTTACAAAAAAATATAAAAATAATTATGCTCTAAAAAATATTAATTTAGATATATTGTCAGGCGAATTTGTTTTTATTACAGGCGCTTCAGGTGCGGGTAAATCTACGCTTATGAAAATGCTTTATAAAGAAGAAACTCCGACAACAGGAACAGTATTAATTGGAGGAATTAATATTGCAAATCTGCCGCCAGAGAAAGTTCCTAACCTAAGGCGTTGTATGGGAATTGTTTTTCAGGATTACAAATTACTTCAAAATCAATCAGTATATGATAATATAGCATATGTCATAAGAACTTTAGGTATAAGTTCATCAGACATTAGAACTCGCGTAAACGGTGCTTTAAGAGTTGTTGGACTTTTAGATAAAGCTAAAGCTAAACCTAGCGAGTTATCCGGTGGTGAACAACAAAGAGTAAGCATTGCAAGAGCTCTTGTAAATGGTCCGCCACTTTTAATCGCTGATGAGCCTACTGGGAATTTAGATCCAAAAAACTCTTTAGAAGTTATGCAAATTCTTGAACAAATTAATCAAAGAGGTATTACAGTCATAGTATCTACTCATGATTTCACATTAGTTGATAGGTTTAGAAAAAGAGTTTTAACCCTAGAAAATGGTGAGATAGTGAGAGATATTCAAGCAGGTACTTATGGACAATAGCAGACAAAATATTAAAAAAACAGTTAAAAAGCACATCCCAAAAGATTGGCTCTGTGAATTGCGTATTGCATATAGAATCGTAATGGAAGCGGTTAATGATGTTAGAAGAACAGGAATCGTAAACCTTATAATTATAACAACAATGGCTGCAATTCTTACAATCTTCGGTGTTCTGTTTAGATTTACACTATCATTATCAACTTTTACTCATGAATTAGGTAATGTATTAGAAATTTCTGTTTACTTAAAACAAGGCACTGATAACGGTATTATTAAGGATAGAATAAAAGAGATTAAACATGTTGAACGCGTTCATCTTATAACAAAAGAAACATCATGGAATAGTTTAAAACAGGAGCTTGGATTACATGACATAACGAATCCTCTCCCTGATACAATAAGAGTTAAAGTTGATAAACCTGATAATATTGAAGGTGTTTATAATCAAATTAAACCAATGGCCGGAGTTGAGGAGCTTGGATATGCTAAAGAACTTGCAAAAAAAATGCAGGTTCTGACAAATGTTGTTAATACATCTATGATTTTTGTAATAATTATATCGGCAGCATTGACTATAACGATAATAAATAATACAATACAATTAGTAATTCAATCGAGAAAAGATGAGATTGAAATTATGCGTTTAATGGGTGTCAGTAACTGGTATATTAAAACACCACTAGTAATTCAGGGTGCATTCTACGGTTTTGTTTCATCTGTGATTGCGGTGTTACCATTAAATGGTGTGCAAGGGCTTTTACAAAATGTGCATAAATTTTTCTTAATACCGTCTCCTGCATATGCACAAGATGTTGTTATTACTACTTTATTATTAATAGGTATAGCATTTGGAGCAAGTGGAAGTTTATTATCAATTAAAAAACACTTACAAGTATAGAAAAGAAGGTAAAAATGGATAAAACAATTGAACTTGTTAATAATATTAAAGACATACAAGCAATGCCAAGCGTTATTGTAAAAGCTTTAAATATTATGAAAAAACCTACCGCTAATATGAAAGAGCTTGGAGATATTGTTATGTTTGACCAATCTCTTACTATAAAATTTTTGGCTCTTGTTAACTCTGCTTATTATGGCTTTTCACAACAAATAAGTTCAATAAACATTGCTTTATCACTTCTTGGCATGACCAAAGTAAAAAATATTATTGTTGCTGTTGCAATGAAACCAATGATGTCAAATGCTGGAGACAAAGAGCTTTGGAAACATTCAATGAGGGTTGCTTGCGGTTGTGAATATCTTGCAAATTTGACCAAAATTATGGACTCAGATGAAGCTTTTATATCAGGTTTTATTCATGATGTAGGGAAAATTGTATTACATAAAACAAATGATAAAATGTATGCAAAAGTAATATCACTAGTTGAAGAAGGCGGTGATATCTTAACATTAGAAAAAAAATACTTTGATTCTGATCATGTAAGAACAGGTTCATTGCTTGCTAAAAGATGGCAATTGCCTATTTTGCTTTCAAATATTATATCATATCACCATGCTCCATCTTTATCATCTGTGCCTGTTCCATGTAATTTAGTTTGTTTTGTAGATAAAATTGTACAAACTAATTTTAATTCAAGTGCAATAGACAAAGATTTTGCGAAAACAATGGGCATTGATGAAGAAGATTTTGAAGATTTAAGAAAAGCTATTTTACAAAAATCTGAAGTCTTAATTGCTGAATTATCATAAAAGGTGAAAAATGTTGAGCCGTATAGTACTTATATCAGATGATACTGACTTTTTTGAATATATGGTTCAAAAACTTTCTTTAAGAAAAAGCGATGAATTGTATCGCTTTTGTTTTAATGAAATACCAGAAAAATTACCTGAGATAAAAACATCACTATTTATTATAAACGCTGAAAGAGCAAAAGATAAAACTATTGACATATTAAGGTTGCTTAAAACTACCCCTGTAATAGTATTTACTTATAACTATAATGAATCTTTTGCCCTTCAAGGATATAGATTGGGAATGTTTGATTATATTACAGTAGATTGCACAGATGCAGAAATCGAAGCTAAAATTATGTCTGCTCTTAATCTTCTTTCATCATTTGAAAAAAATATGAAATATAGAGAATTGCTTGAAAATAATAATATTATTGCTAAGCATAATGAAGTATACTTAGACTATTGCGGAATAATTGACCAAGAGCTTTTTTCACTAAATAGAAATAAAAAAGAAGCTGTATTAGTTGCAATATCACCAAATGAGCAAACAAAATTTTTACTACAGCCAAATCAAATAGAAACTGTTGTTTTAAGCAATATAAGAGCAAATGACATTCTAATGAGTTATGGTATAAATAAATATTTTTTACTATTGCAAAATACAAATATTAAAAATGCTGAAAAAATTTGGAAAAAGATATCATCTTCACTCTCTGAAAAAATATATGCAGGTTTCTCTTCATCTATGGGGAAAAATCGTCAACAACTTATTAATGACTCATTAAATAAGTTGCATGAAGCAATAAATAAGGATAATATAGTTGCTATAAACAGTTCTAGAGATCCATTGAGTAACAATTTTAAGTTATTTAAAAAAGAATTCATGAAAAAGATTGAAAATACAATTTCTCCTGTATTTTTCTTAATACAACAAAAATATAATGATAAATTATACGGAATAAATATTGAGCAGGGTACAGGTGATGGTTATGGAGTGCTATACATAAAAAGTAAATATTCAAGCGGAAAATTTAGGGTTACAAGTCCGGGACTCTCAAAAGTAAATATTGATATTTCGTATGAATCAACTGTAAAAAATAACTCCTTGGAATCAAAAAGAATTTGTCTTGAACCGGATGAGCTAGAATCTGGTCTATTAGAAGATTTATTAGAACAATTTATATCAGAATTTAAAACAGAGGTAGAAAATGAGTATATTAAATGATAATGAAAGTCTTTTATTTATAGTTGACATACAAGAGAGATTATTAAAAGCGGTATTTAATAGAAGTACTGTTCAAAGTAAATCAGAGGTCTTAGTTAAAACAGCAAAAATTCTGAATATTCCTGTTATTATAACAGAACAGTATCCTAAAGGGCTTGGTTCTACAGTTCAAAGTATAACAGAACCATTACAGGATGATATAAAAGTGTTTGAAAAAAACTTTTTTTCAGCATTAAAAAATGAAGAAATAGAACAAGCTATGAGTGAAGCTGGCAAGAAACAAGTACTCGTTATGGGCATTGAAACACATATTTGCGTAAACCAAACGGTAGCAGATTTAATAAAAGCAGGCTATGAAGTGTTTGTTGTTACAGATGCTTGCGGTAGTCGTTCTGAATCAGAGTACAATGCTGGTTTAGAGCGCATGAAAATGCACGGTGCACAGCTAATAACAACGGAAATTGCTCTTTTTGAATGGCTAAAAAGTTCTAAGCATGAACATTTTAAAGAAATTCAAAGCTTAATTAAATAAAAAAGTTTCGATAATTTTGATTTAGATGTACCGATGCCAGTGAGCAACATTGTCGATTTTTCGTTTGTTCTTTCATCTTCTATATTATATTTATTAAACAATATTTCAGAAAGTTCAAACCCTGACAGACCTTGCTTTTTAATTAAAATTTTTGTAATGTCATCTCCGTAAAATTCTAGATTTGTAAGATTTTTTCTTATATTTGTTATTTGGGAGATTAAACTTTCAATCTCTTTTCTACCTTTTGAAGAATTTAAGTAGTTTATGTTTGCTTCGACAGTTGCAAGCATTGGGTAAGAAGGAGATGTTGTATTAATAAGCTTTAAAGCTTTTTCAACATCAAGTTCTGTATTTGTATGTAAAAGCGCTGTCGGATTAATTCCACCTGCTGTTTTGTGCAGCGATTGCACTGTAAAATCAGCATACTTGACTGCGCTTTGCGGTAGGTCGTCAGAAAACGGATAAAGAGCGCCATGCGCTTCATCCACTATTAAATACACGCCATATTGTTTTGCTATTTTTGAAAACGCAGCTACATCTGATACCTTGCCTTCATAGGTCGGAGAAGTTATTATTATTGCCTTAGGAGCATTATCTTTTATTAAATTTTCAAATTGATTGGTTGAAAGTGGTTCATATATTCCCCAATCGGAATTGTAATTCAGTTCATACTCAATAATATTTGCACCGCTAAGTGTTCCAGCATTTTTGTGACAATGATGAGATTTATTCCAAATTAGAAGATTATCTCCTCTATTGCAGCAGGCAAGAACTGATGCCAAAATTCCGCTTGTTGAGCCATTTGTTAAAAAGAAAGTTTTTTTTGTACCATATATTGATGCAGCATTTTCTTGTGCTTCTTTTAAGGCATCTTCAGGATTATAGGCATCAACTTCTGATATATCAGATTTATACCACTGGTAAAACTTGTGAAAAATTGCCTTCTTTCCTGAGTGAGAAGGAGTTGTAAATAGTAACTTTTTGTTTTTCTTTCTTAATAATGAAATAAGCCCCATAGCTTGATTATAACAAAAATATAGTATTTATTCTTTTTTATTTATATACTAGCTTAATATCTTGCATTCAGGCTATAATATTGGTAAAATAAGGGTATGAGGGATTATGAACCGTATTATACAGAAGATGGCTCTATAGGGCTTTATTCTTACGCAGACAAGGATGTATTTCATTCCAAATTCGGCGCTCTTACAGAAGCATGGGAAAAGTTTGTTATACCTTCTAAAATTGATGAACTTTTAAAATATAAACATGAAATAAATGTTTTGGATATTTGTTATGGAATTGGATACAATACAAAAGCTCTCATGAGTTTTGTAATTAATCAAAATAAAAATAAAATTTTAAAAAAAAATATTTTCCAAAAATCAAAAATGTTCGTTTCGATATGTATTAATAACACAAAACGAAAAATCAAAGCATTATTAAGACATTACGATACGATATATGATAATAAAAACAAGGCTGATGATTTACCAAAAATAAATATTGATTGTTTAGATTTAAATGAAGAACTTTTAAAATTATCTCCGCTTTTTAAAAGAGTAAAAACACCGGCAGAAATTTTTTATGATATTGTGCCTGATATTTTTGACTGTTTCGAAAGTTATTATAAATTTAAAGACATATTTGTAGCATTTGCTTCAAAATTCTCACCAAAAAATAAAAAAGATATAAAAGCCCTCTTAGAATTACGCTTTAAAAATATGCATATTGAAAGAGAGTATAAAATTAATCCAATAGTAAATTATATTCTTATTAATAAATTTTCTGAGATGTTTGGTAAAGATTATATTGATGAAAACATAGAAAAAATTCTTCATGAAAGATGGACAAAAAGATTTTTTGCAAAATCTTTAATAAAATATGCAAAATTTAATCAATATTGGGGGTATAATTTATCATCTAAGCATAATTTATCAGCCTTCTTACATAATATATATTATCATCATTTATCGAAACGAAATAAGAATATCGATTTTAACCTAGCTGAGAGCTTATTCAACATAAATTTTCATGTAGATGATGCAAGAAAGAGTATTTTAAGAATAAACAAGCTTTATGACTGCATATTTTTAGATGCATTTACTTATACAAAAGCTCCTCAACTATGGTCTGTTGAGTTTGTATCTGAGCTTTCAAAAAGGTTGAAAGAAGATGGAGTTATACTTACTTATTCAAATTCTGCTCAGGTTCGCAATACATTTTTAGAAAACAATTTATATGTAGGAAAAATTTATAATTTAAAAAACAAAGTTTTTAATGGAACAATAGCTTCAAAAGATAAAACTAAAATTGACTATCCTCTTAATAATTATGAAATTGGATTATGTAATACAAAAGCAGGAATTCCATATCATGATCCAAATCTTTCTTTTGACAATAAGGATATAATAGAATTAAGAGAGTATGAGTTTAGAAATAGTGAGCTCATGAGCTCATCAAAGTATATGAAATTGAGGTCACTAAAAGATGATAACGAATAAGTACGATGTAATTGTAGTTGGTGGCGGTACTTCAGGATGTGCCTGCGCATATACTGCTGCAAAATTAGGACTTGATACACTTTTAATAGAAAAAAATTCATATCTTGGAGGAACAATAACTTCGTCACTTGTTGTTCCAGCCATGAAAACTTCTGATAATGCTATTAATACAAACTTTTTTAATATTTTATGTAACGAATTAAAAAATATTGGCGGCTGTATTACCTATTCAGATGGCAATGCAGGTTGGTTTAATCCAGAGCTAACCAAAATAGCTCTTGATAAAATGATGAAAGATGTTGGAGTTAATATTTTATTTGAATCATATATAGATAAAATAGAAGAAAAATTATTAGGATATATCGTTACGATTGGTAATGATAACACTAATGAACACAACAACGAGTTATTGTTATATACCGAAACGAATAACATAGTAGATGCAACAGGTGATGCAAAAATTTTGAAAAAAATTAATGGTATAGAATTTTTAAATGATAATGATTTTTCTCAGCCAATTAATTTAAGATTTATAATGTCTGGAGTAAATTATAAAAAATTTAGTCAATGGCTTCTAAATTATGATAAAAATAGAGATATTACATCTGCTACTGATATAGATGGTAAAATATATTTATCTACGGCATATACTTGGGATAGTTGTGTAGATTGGGCATTAAAGCCTTTATTTGTTGATGCTATTAGAAAAGGTATTATTACAGAAGAAGACAGTAATTATTTCCAAATATTTTCTGTTGCAGGTGCACCGGATTCAATAGCATTCAATTGTCCGCGAATAATTGATACAACTCTTCCAAGAACAGATGCCTATATTAAAGGCAGAGAAAGTATTCTAAGGCTATCTCAATTCTGCAAAGAGTATTTTAAAGGATTTGAAAATGCTTATATTTCATCTATCGCAAATGTTCTTGGTGTGCGAGTCTCTAACCGTGTAAAAGGTAAATACATTTATACCAAAGACGATTTAGTTAGCGGTAAAAAATTTGCTCATCCTGTAGTAATATCAAATTACCCGATAGATGTACATTCTGATAAGAAAAATAGTTCAAAGCTGCAAAAAGTTTACAAAGAATATCAGCTACCAATAGAGTCCTTAATCGTCAAAGACAACCTATTTGTAGTAGGAAGATGTTTGTCTGCCGAATTTGAAGCTCAAGCAGCGCTAAGAATTATCCCATCTTGTTTTTCAATGGGCGAAGGAGTCGCTAAATATATAGCAAAAACCATTTAAACAAACTTAATATTTACCCCTGCTTTTTAACCCAACCTTCTATAACTCGCATAGGTGCTCTTGTTATCGCAAGCGACCATTCTTGTATATTTTTAGTTATAACGGACAATGCGCCAACATTTGCGCCTTCTTCAACTGTAACAGGAGCGACAAGGACAGAATTAGAACCTATTTTTACATTATCTTTAATAATAGTTTTGCTTTTTTCTTTTGTTAAAGGATTATAATTAGCTGTAATTGTACCTGCGCCTATATTTACATTTGAGCCGATTTCAGAATCACCAATATAAGTTAAGTGACAAGCATTTGTGTGAGATTTAATTATAGCTTTTTTTACTTCAACAAAATTGCCAATTTTAACATAATCTTCCAATATTACATCTCCTCTTAAGTGAGCAAATGGTCCAATTTTACAGTGTTTACCTATTATGTTTTTACCTTCAATATATGTTGACGGATAAATTATTGTGTCCGGTTGAATTTCTGTTTCAGGACTTATCCAAGTTGTTGCAGGATCAATAATTGTAACTCCGTTTATTAAATGTTTATTAATAATTCTTGAATTCAGCATTTTTGTTGCTTCTGCTAAATTAACCTTAGAATTAATACCAAATATTTCGTTATTATCTTTTAAAATATATCCATTAACACTTAAATTATTTTCATTTCCCCACTTAATAATATCTGTTAAATAATATTCTCCTTGAGCATTATTTGTTTTTAAATCATTAAAAGCCGGCATAACTTTTTGCCAATTTATACAATAAATACCAGCGTTAATTTCATTAATAGCCTTTTGTTCTTGTGTTGCATCTTTTTCTTCGACAATAGAAGAAACCATACCATCTGCTGAACGAACTATTCTTCCATAATTTGTCGGATTATTAAATATCGCACTCATAACCGTTAAGTCTGATTTTTTTTCTCTATGGTACTCAACAAATTCTTTTAGCGTTTCTGATGTAATAAGAGGTGTATCACCGCATAATATAACAACTTCACCATCAAAATCTTTTAAATACGGAAGTACCATACTTACGGCATGTCCTGTGCCTAACTGAGGTGATTGCAAAACAGTTTTCGCATTATCATAATTTAATTTTATATATTCTTCAACTCTTTCAGCTTGATGACCAACAATAACAAAATTTTCATCAGCTAAACCTGTATTATTTACTGCATCAATAACATAACTTACAAGCGCTTTATTAAAAATTTCATGCAGCACTTTTGGGGTTTCAGATTTCATTCTTGTACCTTTTCCCGCTGCCAAAATAACTGATTTTAACATTTTTATTTCTCCATTTTTTATTATCATAGCACAATATATGGCATAATAAAAACTAAATATGATTTTAGTTATTAAAATAGTGTAAAATATTTTTCATAAAGTATTTGCATTTAAAATATGTTTATTTTATTATTTACTCATACGCCGAATTTATAGAATGTGAATAAAAACACATTCTATTTTAAATAGGACGGAATTAAGGTTTTTATACCTTATAAAAACGATAAAATACTACAATAAAAAGGATAAAACAATGGGTATCAAAGGTAAAAATGACAGAATGGTAGTTTTAGCTTGTGAAGATTGCAAGGAAAGAAACTATACTACAGTAAAAAACAAAAAGAATATTAAAGACAGATTAGAGCTTTCTAAATACTGCCCAACTTGTAAGAAACATACAACTCACAAGGAAACAAAATAAAAGTTTAGCCGTTTAGCTGTATTTTAGTGTTAAAATTTAAAACTGAATAGCTGCTAAACTGCTAATATGCGTCCTTAGTTCAGTTGGTAGAACGTCGGTCTCCAAAACCGGATGTCGAGGGTTCGAGTCCTTCAGGGCGCGATTTTAGGAGTATATCTCCATATAATATAGGTAGTTAAAATGAACGATAATTTTGAAAAGACAAAACAAGATATTATTTCATATTTTAAAGGCGTAAGAACAGAATGGGGTAAAATCACTTGGCCTGAAAGACATCAGGTTGTTGTAGAAACTGTATTTGTCTTAGCTATCGTTTTTATATTTACGGCTTTTATCTATGTCGTAGATAGAATATTTATAGCTTTGTTCGCGAATTTTTAATTGCTAAGTGACAACCTTCATTCTATGAGGGCTTAAATAAAGGGTAAGAATAATGACTGAAAAAGAAGAAAACATCATTAATGAAGAAACCAATGAAACTCCTGATGTAAATGTAAATGAAGCGGAAGTTTCACAAAAGTCTTCTGAAAAAAACCAAAAGCGTTGGTACATTGTTCACACATACTCTGGATATGAAAACAAGGTAAAGAGTAATCTTGAAAAGCGTATTGAGTATATGAACATGGCTGATAAAATCTTTAGAGTGGAAGTTCCTCAAAAAACTGTTACTCAGATTAAAAGCGGAAGAAAATTAGAAAAAGAAGAAAAAATCTTCCCTGGTTATGTTTTGGTTGAAATGATAATGGACGAAGACAGTTGGTATGTTGTTCGTCATACAGCAGGTGTTACAAAATTTGTAGGTTCTGCTAAGAAACCAATTCCGGCAAAAGATAGTGAAATCAAAAAGATTATTCACCGTTCAACAACACAAACTCAAAAGATTGAAATGGATATTAAAGTTGGCGAAAAGGTTAGAATCGTATCAGGACCGTTTGCTGAGTTTGTTGGTGATATTACAGAAGTTTATCCAGATAAGGCGAAACTTAGAGCTATGGTTTCAATATTTGGTCGTGAAACTCCTGTTGAATTGGAATATAAACAAATACAAAAATTATAATGTAAAAAATTGGGTGTTGGTTAACACCTCACTCTAACCCTCTTTTTAAGAAGGGGGATAGTATGAATGAATGTGGAAGGAGTCGCCCTCCGCTGGTACCACGAAAGGAGAACAAAATGGCAAAAAAAGTAGTAGGAAAAATCAAGCTTCAAATTGAAGCCGGAAAAGCAAATCCATCACCTCCGGTTGGTCCTGCTTTAGGTCAACATGGTGTAAACATTATGGATTTCTGTAAGCAATTCAATGCTAAGACAGAATCTCAAGCAGGTTACATTATACCTGTAATTATTGATGTATATGAAGACAGAAGTTTTACTTTTGTTATAAAATCACCTCCGGCACCAGTTCTTATTAAGAAAGCTTTGAACATACCTAAAGGTTCAGCTGTTCCTAACAAGACAAAAGTTGCTGAAATTACAAGAGCTCAATTAGAAGAAATTGCAAAAATCAAAATGAATGATTTAAATGCAACGACAATGGATGCTGCAGTTAAAATGATTGCTGGTTCTTGCAGAGCAATGGGTGTTACAGTAAAAGAAGATTAGCAGCTGGCTAAGAGGCACAAAATAAAAAGCGTGGAAGGGGACACACCCGTTAATACCACATAAGGAGAAAATGAAAATGTCTAAAATAACTAAAAAACAAAAGAAACTTCAAGAAATGTTGGAAGGTTTTGAACAACCGACAACAGGTAAAGAAGCACTTACTAAGTTACAGGAAATATCTAAAGAAGTTGCTAAATTCAACGAAACTGTTGAATGCCACATGAGATTAGGTATTGATGTAAAACACGCAGAGCAACAAATCAGATCAACAGTTGTATTACCTGCAGGATTAGGTAAAGAAGTTAGAGTCTGTGTTATTGCTAAAGGCCCTAAGGTTAACGAAGCAAAAGATGCAGGTGCAGATTTCTATGGTACAGAAGATATTATAGATAAGATTTCTGACGGTTGGTTTGAATTTGATACATTAATAGCAACACCTGATTGTATGGGTATGTTAGGTAAATTAGGTCGTGTTTTAGGTCCAAAAGGCTTAATGCCAAACCCTAAAACAGGAACTGTTACACTTGATATAGCAAAAGCAGTTAAAGATGCTAAGGCAGGTAAAGTTGAATTCCGTGCTGACAAGCAAGGTATGATTCACTGCCCAATCGGTAAAGTTCAATTCTCAAATGAAGACTTAGTTAAAAACTATGGTACATTTGTAGAAGCTATATTGAAGGCTAAACCATCAGCTGCAAAAGGTACTTATGTTAAGTCAATCTATTTGACTACAACAATGGGACCAAGCATTAAGATTGATGCAAAGAACCTTCAAGCAGAAATTAAAGAAATTGTTGGTTGATATTTTGCCTGACTTTCGAGTCAGGCTTTTTTTTATACAAGAGGGTGTTTTCAAAATATAAACATCCTCTTTTTAGTTTTTAACTAGCAAAAAAAAATATTTTCAGATTTTATTCCAGTATTATAAGGAGAAAATTATGAATACAAACTTAAACAACATTTCATTTGATGCTAACATCAAAACATTAGTGAAAACTAAAAATCCTAAGGCTTTTCAAACAGTTTGTCAAGAGTTTGAAAAGATGACTTCAAAATATCCAAATGAAACATTGTATATAACAAGAAATAAAACAGGAGCTTATTCTTGGCATATATCTGACAAAAAAAGTGGAGATTATTTTAAAGGCGAAGAGATTTTTACAAATAGTGTTGATGAACATATAGAAGAATTGGGTGTAAAAAAATTTGCAAAAGAATTAGTAAATGCATTTAAAGCAATGAAACTGGAAAGACAAATATACAAGCAAGCTAAGCCTATAAAAATGGAACTTGATAAAACAAGTGGTTTGTATGAAGCATATAGAAATATTGCATTAACTCATGAAAAAGACGGCAATAATGTAATGGCTAAAAGGTATTTTAGTTTAAGTGAAAGATTTACTCCCAAAATGGCAAAGCTTAAAATGGAATATGATAAATGTGTAAATAGCTTCAATTCAAAAAAGAAGCAATATTCGAAGGATTTTCCTGAATTAACACAAGTAGAACTATATTTACCATAATGTAAATTTTTGTGTATTAAGGATGTAAATCTATATTTACATGATATATAATAATAATATATGTATATCGTCAAGAACTTAAAGGATTATCAATTATCCCATAAGCAAAGGATTTTCGCGGGATACTTGAAGGATAATGTAGATTCGTATGTTTGTTATGAGCGCATAACAAATCGTACTGCTTTGCGTAAATATTTTGCTCCGGATAATGATTTTAATGAATACACAACAGCTTTCGCAGAATCACCGGAACTTATAAGAAGAGCTTTTGCATCATAATTGTACATTTGATTTGTATATGCTATTCTATTTTTGGGAGAGTATATATGAAAAAGATTTTAACAATTATTTTAATGTTATTTTTGAGCTTTAATATATCTTATGCTGCAAATTCTCAGATTAATAAGATAAATTTTAATGGTAATAAATATTACTTACAATATAGTGCCAAAAATCCTGAATTTAACGGTTATTTAAATGAATATTATAAACGCGGTGAAACTTATAATCTTTGGTCTGAGATGGTAGCAATTCATCATTTCCCGAATGCATATTCACCACTTGATAGAGTAAAACAATTTAGAGCATACTTAGCTGGTATTAATTGTCCAAGTGCTTTAACTTTTAATGATAAAAAAAATATTGCAATGATAGACTTTTTACTTATTCATCATGCAAATAGCAGAACTTTGTTGGAGTTTAATATATTTAAGTATGAAAAATCTAAAAAATGTGGTTCAAATGCTATTCAATATGCAAGAAGGTATGTTGCATCTAATGCTTTTGAAGTAGAACAAGTAAAACGCGATTTTGAAAAAAATCGTAAAAAATTAATAAATAATGTTAAAAATATGACAGTTCCAGCAATTATAGAAGAACCAATTGATCTTTGTAAAGTTGATAAAGAGGTCAAGAATGAAAGTGACAAGGCAGAGGAAATAATTGAAGCTAAAAATACAGTTATAGACGACATCAAAACTAAAGAAACTAATACAATTTCCGATGAAAATCCTCAAGAGGAAAAAGAAATTGCTTCCGAAACTAAAGAAAATGAGCCAAAATCCGAAATGCAATTAGAAGAAAAATCAGTTGAAGAAAAAACTGACATTGATGATGAAAATAAAATGATTAAGAATGCCACTTCTACAATAGTTGAAAATTCTTCAGAAATTAAGGAAGATATCGATGAAAATAATGAAAAAATTGAAACTGTTTCTGAGCAGAAAATAATATTAAAAGAAGAAGATAATAAACCTAAAGAGTTGCCTAAAGACAATAAAGAACAAGTTAAAAATGATAGTAAAATTATCGAAAATAGTGTATCAGATACAAAAAAACAGTCTCAAAAAGTTAAAAAGAAAAAGAAGAATAAAAAGAGTGAAATATATAAAGTTGTAAATGATAAAAATTTATACTATAAGTCAACAAAACCAAGAAAAGTAACAAAAAAAGATATAAAAAAACGCGCCAAAGAAACATCAAAAAAATTGAAAGACTCCTTATAAAAACTTTACAAAAGCATAAAATTTGCCATAGACCTAAAACATTTGTTAGAATATATTTGGGGGAGAGTCTGTGGCTTTCTTATTATATAAGGATTAAAGAATGAGTAAAATAAAAACTTTTTTGGGGATAGTTGGTGTAACGCTATTATCAGCACTACCGGTAAATGCTGCAATGACATTTCCTAATATAAATATAGGTTTACAACAAGCAAATACACCACAAGATTTTACAAACGGATTACAAATTCTTATTTGGTTAACTATATTAACACTTGCACCAAGTATTTTAATTATGGCAACAAGTTTTTTAAGAATTGTTGTCGTTTTAGCTATTACAAGACAAGCAATCGGTGCCGGTAATTTACCGCCAAGTCAAGTAATCACAAGTTTAGCATTAATTTTAACTTTTTTTATAATGGCGCCTACATTTAATCAAATAAATGAGAATGCACTTCAACCTTATATGAAGAATCAAATAACACAGCAAGCTGCTCTTGATAGAGGAATTATCCCTATTAGGAACTTTATGTTTAAACAAACTCATGAAAAAGAGCTTGCACTGTTTGTAAGAATGGCTAAAATTGAAAAACCTAAAACAAAGGATGATGTTCCCACATATATTTTATTACCCTCATTTATTTTAAGTGAGTTAAAAACAGCATTCACAATAGGTTTTGTAGTTTATTTGCCGTTTTTGGTCATAGATATAGTTGTATCATCTGTATTGGTATCAATGGGTATGATGTTTCTGCCACCTACAATGATTGCGCTGCCTTTTAAACTGATTATGTTTGTTATGGTAGACGGATGGTACTTGGTTGTAAAATCACTTGTAGAAAGTTTTGTTACATAGACATAATAGGATTATAATAAATGAATCAAGATATAGTTATTACTCTTTTACAAAAAATGTTTATACTTACATTAGAAATGTCAGTTCCAATACTTCTTGTCGGTGTTGTATTGGGCTTGATGGTAAGTATTTTTCAAACTGTAACACAAATTCAGGAATCAACACTTACATTCGTACCAAAGATTGTAGGTTGTGTTATTCTGCTTATTTTCTTAATGCCTTGGATGTTCAGCGTCTTTGTTAGTACTGTTAATGAATTTATGAGTATGATTCCACAATTAATCGGTGGGGCATAATGTTTAATCTTGATGTACTATTCTCCGTTAGTAATATTATTTTATTTATGGCCATAATTACAAGAATAAGCGGGCTGTTTGCATCTGCGCCAATCTTTTCTACTTATCCGATACCACAGATGGCAAAAATTTGGTTAGCAGCATTGATAGCATTTATATTGTTCCCGATTGTGCAATATAATACACACTTTACAGTACCTAATTCAGTACCTGCGCTAACTTTAATATTATTTAAAGAATTTTTGATTGGTTTTGCAATGGGATTTTGCGCAAATATTATCTTTGTAGGAATTGAGCTTGGTGCGAATATGTTTGCAGTTCAAATGGGACTTTCTGCAGATCAAGCATTGAACCCGACATCGGGAGGAAGCTCACCTGTTATTACACAAGTATACACATATCTAGCGGCAATGTTATTCCTTGCCCTCGGTGCACACCAATGGCTTTTTGCTGCAATATACAACAGTTTTAAAACTTTACCTATAGGATACTCTCTAACATTCTCTCCTGAACTTGTTGGACAAATAGTAACTATAACAAGTCAAATGTTTGGTATTGGTTTAGGAATTGCACTTCCGATTTTCGGTATATTATTTATTACAGATGTATTATTAGGTTTTACATCAAAAATGATGCCTCAAATGAACATTTTTATGGTATCAATGCCGTTGAAAATATATTTAGGATTGCTTTTATCATTAATGTTTATGCGACCAATGGCAGAATACATGTCAGTTTTAATAGAAAGATTTTTAACAAATATTATGTTAATGTTTTAGGGTAATATGGGAAACGAAGCAGCAGAAAGAACAGAAGAAGCCACCGAGCGAAGGCGGCGTAAAGAACGAGATCGGGGTAATGTATCCAAAAGCCGTGATATGGATGCTGCTCTTGTTATGGTTACAGGTATCGGACTTCTTGCGATTTTTGGGAAAAAAATGTTTCAAACTATACTCACTATGATGAGAGAAACATTCTCAAATTTGAATCCAAACTCAATTGATGCTACTAATATACAAGGTCTATTACTTCCATATTTTAGATATTTAGCAGTAATTGTACTGCCATTTTTTGTTTTACTTATGATTTTTGCAATTATTATTATAAGAATGGATGTAGGCCCTGTTTTTGCACTTGAAAAAGTTAAATTTAATCCTGAGAATTTATCGCCAAGAAAATGGATACAAAATGCTAAGCGTTTAATTAATCCATTTGAGCCTCGTTCGTTAGTTGAACTTGCAAAATCAATTTTAAAAATAGTAGTGGTTGCTGCTTGTGGTTATTCAGCAGTAAATGCAAGGCGTGGCGATTTGATGGGACTAATTGGTTTGGA
Source organism: uncultured bacterium (assembly GCA_902777605.1). Classification (GTDB taxonomy): domain Bacteria; phylum Cyanobacteriota; class Vampirovibrionia; order Gastranaerophilales; family Gastranaerophilaceae; genus CAG-196. The sequence continues at coordinate 66,835 of CACYUI010000002.1, forward strand.
ACCTTCGGTTGCATTACATATAATTTTAACTGTATTAATAAATATGATTATAAACATGTGTCTTGCAATGCTTATATTAGGTTATATTGATAAAAAATATCAGCATTACGAGTACGAAAAATCTATCAAGATGACTAAACAAGAAATTAAGGATGAACAAAAAGATACTGAAGGAGACCCCAAAGTTAAAGCAAGAATAAAGTCGATACAAATGCAAATGGCTCGTCAACGCATGATGTCTTCTGTACCGGGAGCAGATGTGGTTGTAACAAACCCTACGCACTATGCTGTTGCAATTAAATATGATAAGACAAAAGCTCCTGCACCAATGGTAGTTGCAAAAGGTGTTGATTATTTAGCATTTGAAATTAAACAAATGGCAAAGGAGCACGGTGTTCCTATTGTTGAAAACAGACCTGTTGCAAGAGCACTTTATAATACAGTACCTGTTGACGGTGTTATACCTTCTGATTTGTATGTTGCAGTAGCTGAAATACTTGCTTATGTTTATAAACAGAAGAACGGCGAAGGCTAATATATATTAGTACAAATATATGAAAATATTGTTACAAATTGCTAATTTAACGCAAAGAGTGATATTATATAGTTGGTGGAGAGATGGAATTAGGTAAACTTGCAAAACTATTGAGCAATAATGATATAGTCCTTGCTATTGGCTTGGTCATTATTGTCGTTATGATGGTTATTCCGATTCCGGCTCCTTTTTTGGATTTATTACTTACAATTAATATATCCCTCGCTGTTGTAATTCTTTTGGTTTGTTTATATACACAAGAACCGCTTGATTATTCATCTTTTCCGACAGTATTATTAATAGCAACACTTTTTCGTTTAGGTTTAAATGTAAGCTCCACTCGTTTAATTCTTTTAAATGGAGAAGCTGGTAATGTTATTAATTCTTTTGGAGAATTTGTTGTCGGTGGTAATTATGTTGTCGGTGCAGTCATATTTTGTATCTTAGTATTAATCAACTTTATGGTTATCACCGGTGGTGCAACTCGTGTAGCTGAAGTTTCTGCTCGTTTTACATTGGATAAAATGCCAGGTAAACAATTGAGTATCGATGCTGACTTAAACTCTGGTTTAATCAACGAAGATCAAGCAAAAGAAAGGCGCAAAAAGCTTGAAAGAGAAACTGATTTCTATGGTACTATGGATGGTGCTTCTAAATTTGTTAAAGGTGATGCAACAGCAGGTATTGTAATAACTATAATTAACATTGTCGGTGGTTTAGTAATTGGTGTTATACAGCTACACATGAATGTTCAAACAGCATTATCGACTTATACTATATTAACAGTTGGTGATGGTCTTGTATCACAAATTCCAGCACTTCTTATTTCTACCGCTACAGGTTTAATTGTATCAAGAGCATCAGGAAAAGAAGAATCTTTATCACAAGACATAAAAAATGAAATGTTCTCAGATCCGAGGGTGCTTGGTGTTGTATCAGGTTTATTAGGTTTTATGGGAATTGTCCCCGGTATGCCTACTATACCATTTTTAACTATTGCATTGATAGCAGGCGGACTTGCATTTTATAAATCAAAACAAAAAGTTGTTGCAAAAGAAACTCAAGAAGCCGAAAAAATTGCACAAGAAAAACAAGAACAGCTTGGCAAGAAAGAAAGTCGTGCTAAAGCTACCAGAGAAAGCGTTATGGAACTTCTTAATGTTGATACAATTGAAATTGAAGTCGGGTATCGGCTTGTTCAATTACTTAATGTTGAGATGGGAGGTGACTTATTAGAGCGTATTGCTCAAATAAGAAGACAAACAGCACTTGATTTAGGTATAATTTTACCTTCAATAAGAGTCAGAGATAACTTACAGCTTTCACCAAATTCTTATCAAATCAAATTAAAGGGAGTTGCATTAGAATCCGGTGAAGTTTATCCGGAAAGATTTTTAGCAATGTCAGCCGGTGATCCGGTAGGGAATTTAGCAATAAACGGCATCCATGCTATAGAACCGGCTTTTGGTCTTCCTGCTTTGTGGATTGAAGCTAAGGATAAAGATATGGCTGAAATGTCAGGATTTACAGTCGTTTCTGCATCTGCAGTAATTTCTACTCACATAACAGAGGTTATCAAAAAATGTGCTTCTGAAATACTTTCAAGATTTGATGTTCAACAACTTATTGATAATCTTAAAAAAGAAGTTTCTGAAGATTATGTTGAAGATATTATGAAAGATATAACCATTGGTGATGTACAGCTTGTAATGCAGAATTTGCTTAAAGAAGGTGTTGCTGTAAGAGACTTAAAAACAATACTGGAAACAATGAGTGTTCAAGCTAAAATTAATAAGAATCCCGGGTATCTTACTGAACATGTTCGTCAAGCATTATCAAGAAATATTTGCAAACAAAATCTTGGTGACACAGGTGAGTTATATGTAATAACACTGGCTCCGGATGTAGAAAATACTATTGCAAAAGGTGCAAGTCCTGATGGACAAAGTGTAACCCTTGATCCTTCATTCACGCGAAATATGTTTGATAAGATGAATTTAGAGCTTGAGAAAGCTATTACCGCAACAGGAAATCAACCAGTTATATTATGTTCTTCACCAATTCGTCTGTTATTCAGAAAGCTTGTCGAAAGAACTTATCCACAAATTGCGATTATGTCATATAATGAAATAAGTCCAAATGTAAAAGTAAAATCAGTCGGTATGGTAAAAGTTTAAAAGAAAGGGAATATATGAGAGAGTTAATAAAAAATGACCAGTTAGTAACAATTGTTCCTCAAGATTTTAAGAATACAAACAAAGGAAAAGTACTTAATGTTTCAATAGATGGATTTAAAATGGAGTTAAAATATAAACCGGAAGGACTATTTGTTAATCATATTTGTGATTTTTACTCATTTACTGATAACGGATATTTATATTTCGAATCATATATTCAATCATTAGAAAATAACATTATAACCATTGCAAATCCGGTAAAACATAGATTCTTACAAAGGCGTAAGTTTACTCGTATCAAATTTATTGAAGAATTGGAGCTAACATGTAATAACATTACTCATAAAATTAGAACTCTTGACTTGTCAGCAGGAGGAATGAAAATTCAGACACAGGAGAATATTGATATTGAAACTGAGTATAATGTTAGTCTCAAGCTAAGTGATGAACAAGAAATTAAGTGTAAATATCAATTAATAAGAATTGAAAAAGGTGATAACGGATTATACACAATATCAGGAAGATTTACATCTCTAAGTAACATTGATAAAATGACTTTAGTTCAGTTCTGTATGAAAAAAGACATGGAAAATATTAATAAGAAATAAGATAAATGAACTATTCAAATGATATTAAAAATTTACTAGTAGCACTTACAATGCTTATAATTGGAGGCATTTGTCTAACACGCATGGGTGCAGTTAATATGCACACTATAATAGCAACATCTTCAATTTTAATACCTGCAGTAGTTGTAATGGGATATTTAGGTCAAAGAATGGGACAAATTCTTGATAACCCGAAAAATAGAGCAGATGCCGATTATAAGATTGCTGTTCTAAACGCTTTAAAGAAAATGGATAAGTCTATAACACTGGAAGAATTAAATCAAAAACTTACGAAGCAAGTAGAAGAACCTGATTTGCCAGATGAAAAAGATGATATTGACGAATAACTAATTCGACTATTATTTTTATGATAAAATTAATAAAGGGATAAATTTACCCATGGAGGATTAAATGAAAGAGGCTTATTTTCCGCAAGAAATAGAAAAAAAGTGGCAGTCAGAGTGGGAGAAAAACAATGTTTTTCAAACACCTGACAATAGTGATAAACCAAAATATTTTGCGTTATCAATGTTTCCATACCCATCAGGGAAATTACATATGGGACATGTCAGAAATTATACAATTACTGATGTAATTGCAAGGTTTAAAAAGATGCAAGGGTATAATGTATTGCATCCAATGGGATGGGATAGTTTTGGATTACCTGCTGAAAATGCAGCAATGAAACATGGTGCAGATCCTGCAAAATGGACTGATGAAAATATTGCATATATGACTAAGCAACTAAAGATGTTAGGGCTTTCTTACGATTGGCAAAGAGAAGTTACAACTTGCAAACCTGATTATTATAAATGGACACAATGGTTATTTCTTCAATTGTATAAAAAAGGATTAGCATATAAAAAGGAAGCTGCTGTAAATTGGTGTGAAACTTGCGGTACAGTTTTAGCTAACGAACAAGTAATTGATGGCAAATGCTGGAGATGTGATTCAGTAGTTGAGAAAAAATATCTTTCGCAATGGTTTTTCAAGATTACTGATTATGCAGAACAATTATTAAAAGACCTTGATAAGCTTGATGGTTGGGGCGATAATGTTAAGACAATGCAAGCCAACTGGATTGGAAAATCTCAAGGTGCAATATTTAGATTTAAGGTAAAAGAGATTGAAGGTATGGAAGTGCCTGTATATACTACAAGACCTGATACGGTTCACGGCATAACTTATCTTGTAGTTGCACCTGAATATAAAGATATTGAAAAACTAACAACACCTGAAAACAAAAATGCAGTAGAAGAATATAGAGCAAACGCTCGGAAAATGACTGAAATAGAAAGACTTTCAACAGACAGAGTTAAAACAGGTGTGCCTCTTGGTACACACTGCATAAATCCTTTTAATGGTGAAGAATTTCCTCTGTGGACTGCAGACTATGCGCTAGTTGAATATGGCACAGGCGCAGTAATGGCCGTACCAACACACGATACAAGGGATTTTGATTTTGCTAAAAAATACAATTTACCATTAAAAGTTGTAATACAAGATCCGCAAAATCCTTCAGATTGCAAAGATGTAGCATATACTGAAGAAGGGGTTCTTGTTAACTCAAACGAATTTAACGGCATGAAAAATACAGAAGCTAAAAAAGCTATTACACAAAAGGCTGTAGATGGTGGTTTCGGTGAATTCAAAACACAATACAGACTTAGAGATTGGTTAATTTCAAGACAAAGATATTGGGGTGCTCCAATACCTGTTGTTTACTGTGACAAGTGTGGTATTGTTCCAGAAAAAGAAGAAAACTTACCTGTTATGCTACCTACTGATGTGGATTTTTCTGTTGTAGGAAAATCACCAATTACTACATCAAAAACATTTAAAGATACAACTTGTCCTGTATGTGGCGGACCTGCTACAAGAGAGATGGATACAATGGATACTTTTGTATGTTCAAGTTGGTATTACCTAAGGTATTCAGATGCAAAGAACAGTGAAAAATGTTTTGATAAAGAAAAAGTTAATCACTGGCTGCCAGTAGATCAGTATGTAGGCGGAATAGAACATGCAATCTTACACTTACTATATTCAAGATTCTTTACTAAAGCACTTAGAGATTGCGGTTTATTAGACTTTGATGAGCCGTTTAAAAATCTTTTAACTCAAGGTATGGTATTAAAAGATGGATCAAAAATGTCTAAATCTAAAGGTAATACTGTCGATCCTGATGAAATATTTGAAAATTTTGGTGCAGATACAGCAAGATTATTCATACTTTCTGACTCTCCGCCAGCAAGAGATTTTGATTGGTCGGATGCCGGTGTAGAAGGCTGTTACAAATTCTTAAATAGAGTTTGGAGGCTTATAAGTGATGGAGTTAATAAAAGAGAAATTGCTAAAGATTACAAATTAGCATTTCCTCTTTCAAGAGAAAATGACGACTTAGTAAGAATTGTAAATATTGCAATGAAAGGAATTACAAACGACATATCTAATGATTTTCAGTTCAATACTGTCATTTCTAAATATCGTGAACTAACTAATGCTATTTACGATTGGAGAGGCAAATGCAAAGGCGAACTAGATAACGAACAAAAGAATGTATTCAGCTTTGCGACAACCTCTTTAATAAAACTTATGTCACCTGTTACAGTACATATGGCAGAAGAAATTTGGCATGAATTAGGTTACAAAAATTCAATTCACGAAGAAAAATGGTGTGAGTGGGATGAGAGCTTAGCAAAAGCCAGCAAAATTACACTTGTTATTCAAGTTAACGGAAAAGTGAAAGATAAACTTGAGGTTGATGAAGGAGTGACAGATGAAGATCTTAAACAAATTGCTCTTTCTACCGAAAAGATAAAAGAAATCACTTCAGGAAAAGAAATTGTCAAAACAATTGTTGTTCCGAAAAAACTTGTTAATATTGTTGTTAAAGGATAAAATAAATTAGCCGTTTTGGTAATATCCAAAACGGCTTTTTTGTGTTTTATATAATTATATGAAAAAGATTATTTGTTTATTAATTCTGATAGGTTTAAATTTATCTGTATCTGCTATTGCTGATACTGTAGTGTACAATACTAAAACAGGTAAATACCACTCAATAGGCTGCCAATGGGCAAAAAAATGCACTGTCAACTGTATAAATATTGACCGTAAACAAGCTAAAGCCAGAGGCGGTGTTCCTTGTAAAGTATGCGGCGGGTACTAAAAATTATTAATATGGTGGGCGTTACAAGACTGTCTTGCTCGGTGGCGTTAAACGGGTCTGCGGTTTTTCTTTTCAGAAACTTCGTTTCTCCCAAAGAAAACACCTCCGCCCTCTGCCACCTCGCGCTCGAACTTTGGCACAGCTTTGCTATGCAAGTTCTCCTACCTTATAAACTCCGTATAACTAAAGAGACAGTAACAAATGTTACCGTCTCTTTAGTGGTGGGCGTTACAAGACTCGAACTTGTGACCCTCTGAATGTCGTTCAGATGCGCTACCAACTGCGCCAAACGCCCATATTTAATTTTCAAAAAGCTGTAGCGCATCTACGATGCTACCTCTCCTCGGAAGATACTTAATCTTCCTCGTCGGCAGAGTCAACTGCGCTGCGTTTTCCTTGTAGTTTGACTTTGGTATATTTTGCATTTACCCCCGCCAAACGCCCGTATTTAATTTTCAAAAGCTGTAGCGCATCTACGATGCTACCTCTCCTCGGAAGATACTCAATCTTCCTCGTTAGCAGAATTAACTACACCAATATAATAATTTACTTATATCATAAATTATTAAATTTTTAAATATCACTTTAGTTAAGGATTGTAAACTTTAAAGAAAAAGCTTGCAATAATAAATAAAATGTGTATAATAGGAGACATAAAGGGTTATGATACCTGTTGAGAGAGAGATGCGAGGATATCACAAATCTATATAACAGATATTTCAATCCTTGAAGGTAGAAAAAGTGTATAGGAGATTTATCATGAACAAAGAAGAACTAGTTAAAGAAATTTCTAAGAAAACAAAACTTTCTCAAAAAATGTCATCAGATGTTTTATCTGCAACTTTAGAAATTATCCAAAAAACAGTTGCTAAAGGTAAAAAAGTAACTTTAGTTGGTTTTGGTACTTGGGAAGCTCGTAAGAGAGCTGCTAGAACAGGCAGAAACCCACAAACTGGTAAAGAATTAAAAATTGCTGCTAAGACTGTTCCAGCATGGTCTGCAGGCAAATCATTCAAAGAACTTGTAAAATAGTTTTTGTTAGTAGATTTGATAACGGCGGTGTTTATTAATACCGCCGTTATTTTTTATTTATGATAAAATTGTATATTATCATGTGAGGATTAAAAGTTGAGTATAAAAATTGCAATAACAGGTAAAAGTGGCAGCGGTAAAACAACCATTACTAAGTCATTTTTAAAAATTATTCAAGAAAATTTTCCTGATAAATCGGTATTATTGTTTGATAATGATTTAACAGGGGAACTTGGTCATTCTTTTGGGCTAGATATCAGAAATACGATATATGGTATAAGAAGCGGTAAGCATGAGTATAAAACTGGTATCCCCGATGGTATGAATAAACATGAATATGTTGAATGGGCAATTGAGGATATATTAGTACCAATAAATGATAATGTCGATATTATTGTTTCTTGGTTTGTTGGAGCAAAGGACTGTAGATGTCCTATAACCGGGCAAATAAATGATGCTTGTCAAAAACTTATTGAACGATATGACTATGTTATTTTTGACTGCGAATTTGACCTTAAATATTTAAATCAGTTGGTTGATACAAATATTGATTTAACACTTGTTGTAGCTAATCCGACAATTGAGTCTGTTAAGTTGACAAAAAGAATAGCCGAGTTTTCTTCAAAATATGCAGCTGGCGGACAATTCGGTATTATCATGAACAAAGTTGATAACCAAAATTTAGGTGAAATATACAACATGATAAAAGATGCTGATCTTGAAATACTAGGTTCGGTTCCGCTTGATAATAATTTATCATTAGGAACTGTTAATTGGGAATCTGATATTGTAAAAAATGCAGTTAAAGAATTCTATTTTAGACTCAACCTTCCACAGGAGAATCAATAATGATATTACTAGATGGTAAAAAAACTTCTGAAAAAATATTAAAAAAGGTTAAATTTAATGTAGAAAAAACTATTAACAATACAGGAAGAGTACCACATCTTGTTGTAATAATTGTAGGAGAAAATCCTGCCAGTCAAATTTATGTTCGCAATAAAAAAAATACTGCCGAAAAAATTGGAATTAAATCTACAGTTATAGAATTTCCCGAAAATGTATCCGAAAAAAATTTACTAAAAAAAATTGCTGAGCTTAACAAAGATAATGATGTAACAGGAATTCTTGTACAATTACCATTGCCTAAGCATATTAATAAAAATAATATTGTTCAAGCAATTGCACCACAAAAAGATGTTGATGGATTTACGCCGGAAAATGTTGGAAAGTTAGCTATTGGCATAGAGCCTTATTTTTATCCTGCAACACCTCAGGGAATAATTATGCTGTTGGATGAATATAAAATTAAAATAGAGGGAGCTGACATTCTTGTAATTGGTCGTTCCAATATAGTTGGCAGACCAATGTCACAAATGCTGATAAATAGAAATGCAACCGTTACTACTGCGCATTCATACACTAAAGATTTGGATGACAAAATAAAAACCGCCGATATTGTAATATCCGCGGTGGGTAAAAAAATTGTAAGATGTAAGATGGTTAAGAAAAATTCTGTTATAGTTGATGTTGGCATATTTAAGGATGCCAACGGCAAGCTTACCGGTGATGTAGATTTTGAATATGTATCTCCGTCCTGCGAGTTTATTTCGCCTGTACCGGGCGGTGTTGGACCTATGACAATAGCCTCTCTTATGTATAACGCTTCGAAAGTCTATGTCTAAATTAATTATTAGCCTCCTTGAAGTAATCCTGTGTCTTGAGCTGCTGTAGAAGTTGCTGTCTTTGCAGATTCTTTTTGAGCTCTTAATTCTTCAAGCATTGTATCCATTGTTTGTCTCATTGTATCGTAATCAATATCTAAGTCTTCTAATTCTTCTAACAATTCTTCGTTAAATTGTTTTACTTTTGCGTGTGCATATGCATCTGCTATCGAAGTATTTTGGTTATCTATTGCAACTGTGATGCTGCCACATCTTTTTTCTTTATCATTGCCAATAGCATCATCGTAAGCTTTTTCCCATTTTTCTTCGTACTTAACTTGCTCTTCAAGTTTTGCACTTACGCCTTCATATTTACTATTCCAATAAATAGATTGCTGAGTATAATAGTTTATGTCTGCATTGATTGCTAATAAATTTCCTAATAAAGCTGCTGTGTTTGACATTTTCTTATACCTTTTGTTTCATCTTACATATATATAAAGTATTTAAAAATTATTGAATTTCAAAAAGGTTTTATTTTGTTACAAAAGTTTACATTTACCATGAAATAAGTAATAATAGTGATTCTAACATTCATTTAAATAAGAAAATAATTTTTAATAAAATTTTTGTATTATTAAATACATATTAACCAATACGGTAATAAGAAAAATTTTTTTAAATGTGTTATCCTTATATTTATGAAAAGAGTTTTGGGATTAATTTTAATATTTTTATTTGTAGTTTTAGCAGCAAAGTCTTGTTTAAAGGCTGATATTCCTGAAAAGTGCTCATGCATATACTTGCAAGATAACAATGAATCAGTAGAGTATCCGGCTCCAAGCAAAAATGTAACAATAAATGGCATAGATTACATACAAACACAAGCTCCAATAGGAAACTTTGGCGGAGAGCTGATAATATCTACAATAGGAGAAGGTCCGAAAACATTTAATCCTTGTAATACAAAAGATGCAACATCTTCTTCTATGGCAGGACTTATGTATGACGGTTTATTGTCTACAGAACCAAGAACAGGAGATGTAATCCCACAACTTGCAAAATCTTTTGAAATTAACGGCAATGAATATACAATTCACTTAAGAAAAGGAATTAAATGGTCTGATGGAAAACCTATAACGGCAGATGATGTAATGTACACATACAATGATATTGTTTTTAAAGGATTGGGGAATCCATCAACAATGGATGCAATGATGATTGATGGTAAGTTGCCTGAACTCGAAAAAATTGATGATTTTACAGTAAAATTTATTGTTACAAAACCGTTTGCACCGTTTTTAAGGCAATTGTCTTATCCTATTGTGCCAAAACACTATTTTAAACCTTATTCAGATAAAGGTACCTCTGCATTTAACACTTTTTTAAATCCTAACACCAAGCCTGAAACAATCGTAACAAATGGAGCATTTAGGCTAAAAGAATATGTTGCTGCTCAAAGAGTTGTATTTGTAAAAAATCCAAATTATTATAAGATAAATCTTCAAAATCAGAAACTGCCGTATTTAGATAAACTTGTTTATTTAATAGTAGGTGATACAAATAATGAAATATTAAAGTTTGAAGCAAAAGAAACTGACATACTCTCTCTTAAAGGAGATAATGTTGCAAGATATAAGCAAAAAGAAAAATTTTCAGATTACTCTGTATATAATTTAGGTGCAGATACAGGAACTCTTTTTATAGTTATAAATTTAAATAACCGTAAAGATAAAGACGGAAAGTATTATGTCAATCCGATTAAACAAACTTGGTTTTCAAATAGAAGCTTCCGTTCAGCATTAGATTGGGCAATCGATAGAAAAGGTATCGTTCAAAACATAGCATTTGGTGTTGCAGAGCCGTTATTTACAGCAGAAAGTCTAAACTCAATATACTTAAATAAATCCATAAAAGGACACAAAATGGATAAACAGATGGCGCTAATGCGGCTTAAAGAGGGCGGTTTTAAACTAAATAATGGCAATCTTTATGACAATAAAGGTAATCGAGTTGAATTTGATATATATACAAATGCAGGAAATTTAGAAAGAGAAGCAATTGGAGTCATGGTAAAACAGGATTTAGAGGATTTAGGCATGAAAGTCAACTTTAAGCCTGTAGAATTTAATTCTCTAGTTAATAAACTTACAAATACACATGATTGGGACATGGCAATAATGGGACTAACGGGTTCGCCTCTTGAACCTCACGATGGTAAAAATGTATGGACATCTTCAGGTTCTCTGCACATGTTCAATATGCGTCCGGCCGGATATAAAATAGATGACCGACTAAGTTGGGAAAAAGAATTAGATGATATTTTCAACGAGGCTTCGTTGAAATTAAATTATAGCGAACGAAAACCGCTATATGACAGATATCAGGAAATTGTATACAACGAAAAACCGCTTATTTATTTATATTCTCCAATTAGAATTACAGCAATAAGAAAAAAATTTAAAAATATTTTCCCGACACCATTGAGCGGTCTTTTGTACAATTTAGAAGAAATATATATAGGTAAATAATATGGAATTTGCAAAATATATACTTAAAAGATGTTTACAAACTATACCATTATTGATAATAGTGTCGATAATAAGTTTCTTTATAATAAGGCTTGCTCCAATTGATCCTCTTGCGGAATTGAGATTAAATCCTTCTATTTCGCAAGAAACACTAAATAAAGAAATTAAAAGGTTAAATTTAGACAAGCCCATTTATATACAGTATTTTTCATGGGCGAAATCATTTATTAAAGGAGATTTAGGATATACCTCCGCAGGAGAAAAAGTATCAACAAAGCTAAAAGAACGAATACCAAATACACTGTTACTTACTGTAATTGTTATATTTATGACATGGATAGTAGGAATACCGCTTGGTATTTTTGCTGCAATAAAAAAAGGAACTGTTTTTGACAGAATACTTACTGTGATTTCTAGTATAGGAATGGCAATTCCATCATTTTTCTTTGCAATTTTAATGCTAATGTTTGCAGTAAAAACAGGATGGTTTCCGGTTGGGGGTCTTACAAGTTACAACTATAATGAAATGAGTTTTATTGGTAAGTTAATTGATCTTTCACGACATTTATGTCTTCCTGTAATAGTTCTATTTACTATATCTCTTTCCGGATTACAAAGACAAATGAGAGCAAACATGCTAGAAGTATTAGATTCAGATTATATAAAATTTGCGAGAGCAAAAGGTCTTAGCGAAGCAAAAGTTATATATAAACACGCACTCAGAAATGCAATTAATCCAATGATAACACTTTTAGGATTTGAGTTTGCAGGACTTCTCAGCGGCGCAGCTTTGACAGAATATGTATTTCAATATCCTGGGCTTGGTAGATTGATTCTTGAGGCAGTTATGAAATCGGACATAAATCTAGTTATGGCTTCTTTGATGATGGGTACAATAATGTTAATCTTAGGTAATTTGATTGCAGATATTCTTTTAATGATTACCGATCCTCGCGTGAGAAAAACTTCTGCGGAGGTACAATGATGGAATTTATAAAGAAACTATTTGATGATAAATTTGCAAAAGCAGCATTTTTAATACTTTCAATTTTATATTTATTAATAATTTTTGCAGATTTTATTGCACCTTATTCAAGCAATTATTCTAACAGGGAAATGTCTTATGCACCACCATCTCAAATATATACAATTAATGAGAAGGGCAAACTCTCTCGACCATATACTTATAATTATATTAGAAAATATGATCCTGCTCTTATGCAAACTGTATACAAACAAGACCGATGTAAAAAACACTATCTAAGGCTTTTACCAAAAGGTGAAGGATATAAATTTTTAGGTATAATACCAACTCACAGGCACTTGTTCGGAACAAACGATGGAGGACAATTATACTTATTAGGAACTGATATAAATGGAAGAGATGTTTTTTCCAGATTGCTATTTGGGGGTAGAATTTCTATGACAGTAGGATTCTTATCTTTATTAATAGTCTTTCCAATAGGTCTATTGTACGGAGGTATTTCAGGATATTTCGGAGGAATTATTGATACATTAATGATGAGATTTGCCGAAGCTATAATGGCGATTCCAAGCTTTTACCTTTTAATTATTCTTGCTGCAATTTTACCGAGTGGAATGACAAGTGTTCAGAGGTTTGCTCTAATTGTTGTAATTTTAGCTCTTATCGGCTGGGCAGGGTTTGCGAGAGTTGTGAGAGGTATGGTTCTTTCTATTAAACAAGAGGATTTTGTTCAGGCTGAAAAAGTTATTGGAGCATCAACACTAAGAATTATTCTAAAACACATTATTCCACAGACAACGAGTTATGTTATTATTGCAATGACATTAAGTGTACCTTCATATATATTAGCGGAATCTGGTCTAAGCTTTCTAGGTTTAGGAATACAACAACCTGATGCGAGTTGGGGAAATATGCTTAAAGAAGCACAAGAATTTACAAATATTCTATACAGGCCCTGGCTTCTAGCTCCAGGGGGATTAATATTTATTGCAGTTTTGTCATTCAACATACTAGGAGATGCAATTCGAGATATACTTGATCCTAAAGGTGAAGTCAGAAGATAAGCTGATATTTAGCATATTAAATAATTTCTTTACCCACAATCGGGGCAATTTGCTTAATTTGTTTATATAAAAGATCATATTGCCATGGATACAAAGATTGAGCACCGTCACAGACAGCTCTGTCAGGATCATAATGAACTTCTATTATCAAACCGTCACAACCTGCAGCTACTGCAGCTCTGGACATTGGTTCTACCTTATCACGCAGCCCAGTTGCATGAGATGGGTCTATAATGATTGGCAAATGACTCAATTTTTTGATTACAGGAATTGAAGTCAAGTCTAAAGTGTTACGAGTGAATTTTTCAAAAGTTCTTATCCCTCTTTCGCAAAGTATAACTTGGTTGTTTCCGCCAGCCATAATATATTCTGCTGACATAAGCCATTCTTCATATGTAGAGGACAGCCCTCTTTTTAAAATTACAGGCTTATGGGCGTGACCAAGTTCTTTTAGCAAATTAAAGTTCTGCATATTTCTTGCGCCTACTTGAAGAATATCAACATATTTTTCAAACATAGTTAATTGAGAGCTTTCCATAATTTCAGAAGTTACTGCCATACCGTGGTTATCTGCAACACTTCTTATAATTTTGAGCCCTTCTTCTCCCATACCTTGAAATGCATATGGGCTCGTTCTTGGCTTAAACGCTCCCCCTCTTATGATTTTAACATTTGATTCAGATAGTTCTTGTGCTGTTTCATCCATTTGGTCATAAGATTCAATCGTGCAAGGACCTGCGATAAGTCCAGTATACTTGTCACCAAATTTTACTCCATTAACTTCTACAATTGTATCTTTACCCTGACAAGCTCTAGCAGCTAGTTTGTAGTTAGTAGAAAGTTTTATAACTTCATCAACACCTTGCAGAAGTTCGAAATCTCTTAAGTCGACTTCTTTTGTACCTATTGCATGAACTACCGTTCTTGCTTCCCCATGTGATACACGAGCTTCAAAACCTTTTGATTCTATAAATAACGCAACTCTTTGGATATCTTTTTCGGTTGCGTGACTATTCATTACAACGAGCATTCTTAAATCCTCCGATTAAGTCAATTATACATCAAAATTTTTTAAATAATTACCAATCAAAAATACATCATGCTATAATTTTGGTATGACAGAAAAGATTACGATTAAGGGAGCAAGAGAACATAACCTAAAGAATGTATCATTAGAAATTCCAAAGAATGAACTTGTTGTTTTTACAGGCGTTTCAGGTTCTGGAAAAAGTTCACTTGCATTTGATACTATTTTTGCTGAAGGTCAAAGACGCTATATAGAAAGTCTTTCTACTTATGCACGCCAATTCTTAGGACAAATGGATAAGCCTGATGTTGACTATATAGACGGGCTTACACCGGCAATTTCAATTGATCAAAAATCGACTAGCAACAACCCTCGTTCCACAGTAGGAACTGTTACAGAAATTTATGATTATTTAAGGCTTTTGTATGCAAGAATTGGTACTCCTTATTGTCCTAAATGCGGAAAACCTATAAAACCGCAAACTATTGACGAAATTGTAGACAGCATATTAAAAATGCCTGCAGGCACGAAAATACAAATACTTGCCCCGCTGGCAAAAGGCAAAAAGGGAGAATTTGTTTCTTTGTTCGAAGAGCTCAGACAAGAAGGTTTTGTTAGAGTAAAAGTTGATGGCGAAATATATAATCTTGATGAGGATGAAGTTAAACTTGCTAAAACAAAGGCACATACAATTTCTGTTGTTGTAGATAGAGTTGTTGTAAAACCGGAAGCCCGTTCAAGAATTGCAGATTCTGTTCAAATTGCTCTTAAAAAGGCGGACGGAATTACAAATATTGATAAGCTCGACGGAGAAGAAATAATTTACAGTGAAAAGCTGGCATGTCCTGATTGTAATACAAGTTTTGAAGAATTAACACCGAGAATATTCTCATTTAATGCCCCATATGGCGCCTGCCCAAAGTGTGGCGGCTTGGGAGTAGATTTTAGAATTGATCCCGATCTTGTAGTACCCGACAGAGCGAAATCTGTTAATGAAGGTGCAATTTACCCTTGGAGCAAGTCATCAACTTCTTATTATGATGATGTATTGGCGGCAGTAGAACTTGCTTATAATATCGATTATGATATTCCGTTTGAGGATTTACCAAAAGAACATCAAGATATTTTATTATATGGTTCAAACGAGAGAATACCGATGAGAATAAGAGAATTTGGTTCTCACAGATACAGAAATGTCTTGCAAAAATTTATCGGAGTTATCCCATTTTTGATGAAACATTACAACATAGAAAGCGAATATTGGAAAGCAGAAATAGAAAAATATATGGTTACTACTCCTTGCGAAGAATGTGGTGGTGCAAGGCTTAAACCATTCCCACTTGCTGTTAGAATCAATGGAGTTAACATTTATGAATTCTGTAAAATGCCTATAGATAAAGCACATGAATTTATAACAGATTTGTATTTAACCCTAACAGATTTTCAAATGAAAATTGGTAAACAAATTTTGGATGAACTTCGTGCAAGACTTAAATTTTTGTGTGATGTAGGTTTAAATTACTTGGATTTAGCAAGAGCTGCAGGTACCCTTTCAGGCGGAGAAGCCCAGAGAATTAGATTGGCAACACAAATAGGAAGCGGACTCTCAGGAGTCTTGTATGTTCTCGATGAACCATCTATTGGATTGCATCAAAGAGATAATGACAGGCTTATTAAAACTCTTATGAAGCTCAGAAATATGGGCAATTCTTTGATTGTTGTAGAGCACGACGAGGATACAATAAGAAATGCAGATTATGTAGTTGATATTGGACCAAAAGCAGGAGTTAACGGTGGAAATGTAATAGCACAAGGAAGAGTAGATGATATTATTTCCTGCGAAAAATCCATAACCGGTAAATACCTGAGCGGTGAATGGAATATTCCATTACCTAAAAAAACAAGAGAAGGAAACGGAAATTTCTTACAAATAAGAAACGCTTTTAGAAATAACCTAAAAAATATTGACCTCGATATTCCTTTAGGTAAGATTGTTGTACTGACAGGAGTTTCAGGTTCAGGCAAATCAACACTTATGCAGGATTTGATTTATGAGTACGCAATACATAAATTAAGAAAAAATAAACCAAAACCGCAAGGAGTAGGTGAAATATTAGGGTTTGAAAACCTTGATAAAATTATAGACATTGACCAATCACCAATTGGCAGAACACCTAGGTCTAACCCTGCAACATATACGGATGTTTTTACTCCTATAAGAGAGCTCTATGCAAAGACTAACGAAGCTAAAATGCGAGGATATAAAGCCGGAAGATTTAGCTTTAATGTAAAGGGCGGAAGATGTGAAGCTTGCCAAGGTGATGGTGTTTTAAAAATAGAAATGAACTTCTTATCAGATGTTTATGTAAAATGTGATGTTTGTAAAGGGAAACGCTACAATAATGAAACACTAGAGGTTAAGTACAAAGGGAAAACAATTTCAGATGTCTTAGAAATGAGTGTAAAAGAAGCATATGAGTTTTTTGAAAACATACCTCAAATCGCAAACAAGCTAAAAACTCTTAATGATGTCGGCTTAGATTATATAAAGCTTGGGCAGAGTGCAACTACACTTTCAGGAGGAGAAGCGCAAAGAATTAAACTTGCATCAGAACTAAATAAACGCGCAACAGGAAAAACTCTTTATCTTTTGGATGAACCAACAACTGGTTTACATTGGTACGATTTAGATAAGCTCATAAAGATTATTCAGCAGCTTGCCGATAACGGAAACACTATTTTGATAATTGAACACAACTTGGATTTGATAAAAGTTGCTGATTACATCATCGATCTTGGGCCTGAAGGCGGTAATGCGGGCGGAGAAGTCGTTGCCTGCGGGACACCAAAAGAAGTATCAAAAAATCCGAAGTCATATACAGGTCAATATCTAAAACAATATTTTTCATAATAATTGTTGATTATTACACAATTATCACTGACAAATTGTAATATTTAAAATATAATATTAATATGAAAAATTATGCACAAAAAGCAATTATATGGTTATGTTTAGGGCATTTAGTTTGTGATATTTATACAGGTTTTCTTAATCCGATAATGCCGTTTATAGCTGCAAAACTTGGTTTTTCAATGGCAGTAGCGACTGTTATTATAAGTATTTCTCATATATGTTCATCTATGTTACAGCCATTATTTGGATTTTTTGCTGATAATATGCTAAAGAGATTTTTCATATTTTGGGGACTAATATTAGTTTCAGTTTTTATTCCTATGGCACCATTAACTCCAAATGTTTATTTTCTTTTGATTTTTATGATACTTGGAAGTCTTGGCGGAAGTTTTTTTCACCCGCAATCAATGGGATTTGTAAATATTTTTTCAGGGAATAAATGCTCCGAATATATGGGAATATTTATTAGCGTTGGCTCGTTAGGTTTTGCTTTAGGACCTTTACTTGCAGCATACATAACACAAATTATAGGACTTGACCACATTGCATTCACATCTGTTTTAGGTCTGACACTTGCGTTTACAATGTTTGCTTTTGTACCTAAGCTTTCAGTAACAGAAAAATTACCTAAACATAAAGAATTTATAAAATCTTTTAAAGAAATCCTCAATAATCGCCAGATGGACTATTTAATGCTTATTGCAATGATGAAATCACTTGTAACAAATAGTTCTTGCATATTGCTACCATTTTTATGGAAAAATATGGGATACACGCCATTTTATATCGGATTTGCACTCTTCTTATTTGTATTTGCAGGAGCAGTCGGATCATTTTTAAGTCCTAAAGCAGAAAAAATATTCGGTTCAAAATCTATAATATATTTTTCTATGTGGGCAACATTCCCGATGTTATTGGCATTTGGATTTTTATATAAAACACACGCAATAATTTCTTTAATAATGTTTGCAACAATTGGGTTTACAACAATGTTGGCACAACCGGTAACTATGGTATGGGCACAAAGAACCCTACCGCAATATAGAAGCATTGTTGCTGGATTTATTAACGGATTTTGTTGGGGAACAGTAGCGCTTTGTATGTCGATTTTAGGTGCAGTTGCACAAAAATTTGGAATAATGAATGTACTTATTATTTTGAGTATAATTCCAATACTATCGTCACATTTTGTAAAATACTTAAAAGAAGATTAATTTTATAGTATAATACCTTTCAGGGAGCTAATATTTTGACAAACCTATTTAATAAGTATTTTGATGATTTTAAAAATCCAAAACTGCTGGATAAATATATTTTAAAGCAGGTAATTGAAATGTTCATAATGGGCGTTTTAGTATTCACATCTATTATTTTTGCTTCTGATACATTTATTACACTAATAAAACAGATTTCCATGTACGGAATTCCTTTTAAAATTGCGTTTCTAATTATTATATTACATCTGCCTGCTGTATTCGTAATGACAATTCCAATGGGAGTTCTACTTGCAACGGTAATGACATTAAATGGTTTAAGTCTTAGCTCCGAAATCACTGTTATGAGAGCATGTGGAATCGGATTAAATAGAATTGCAAAACCAATATTTATATTTGCAATTGTAATGGCATGCATTAGCTTTGTTGTTAATGAAACAATAGTACCAATTATGACAAAACAATCAACAGACTTGGCTTTATATGCGTTTAGCAAAAAGAATATACCGGAAGGAAAACATAATTTTACATTTAAAGAAGTCAAAGACGGAGGGTCATTAAAGCGTCTTTTTTATGTAGGTGATTGCACAAATGAAACATTGCATAATATTACAGTTATGGATGCTTCAAAAGACGGAACAATTCAAATTCTACAGGCAAGAGAAGGTACAACAACAGAAGAAGGTTGGAAATTTCAAAAAGGTGCTATATACACTGTAACTAACAGAGGTAAAGCTTTAGACACTACTATGTTTGAAGATTCTACAATAAATTTCGGTATGGATTTATCTGACGAAATAAACAGAAATATGGCAAATGAGCGTAATTTTATTAAATTATTTAAATTTATAAAAACGGCAAAACCGGAGGATAGACAATGGCTTGCTGTAAGCATGTATGATAAAATTGCTCTTCCCTTAACAACAGTTGTATTAGTTCTGATAGGAGTTCCACTGGCAATTACTCCTCCAAGAGTTAGATATAACAGAGGATTTTTATTCAGCATTTTAATTATTTTTGCGTATTACCTTATTAGAGCCTTATCAATATCATTTGGAGAAGCCGGTTCATTAGCGCCGTCATTGGCAGCATTTATGCCTAATATAGTACTAGCTATAGCAGGTATTGGTTTGTATTATAGAAAAGTTTATACAATTTGTTAGGCACTGCATATGGATAGATATAGGTTAATTGGAAGTATAATTTTTCTATATGTGATGCTTTTAACAGAATATCCGTTACCTACTATTATAACAACGATTGTGATTATTGCAGCATACTTGATTATCAGATTTGCACCAAATATCGGTGCAAACAATAAAGGCTTTTACAATATACATTCTAATAGAGGAGCTAGATTAGCTGCATTGGATGTAGCAGCAATATATCTATCACCTTATACAGACATTTGGCGAAATCTTAAGCTAACCAACAAGAATTGCATTGCAATATTAGGACATAACGGAGAAAGAATTGTAGTCAGAGAAAAAACGCATAATACTAATGCTCCCTATAGAACATTCCGTATTATACAATCTAAAAGGTATAATATGCAAGAAGTTTGGAATATGTTTTGCTTAAATTTTGATTACCATACAACTTATGATGATTTAGTATTTAAGTGTAAAGAACTTTTTAAAGTATCAATATTAGAAAGTTATAACGGCAACACATCTGTATCAAGCACTGCTTCTAAAATTTATAAGAACAATAAATCCGTAATTGAAAACAACACAAGCAATGATAATATCAAAAAAGTTGATATTAATAATGCATCAGAGATTGAATTAACGGAGCTTCCGGGAATAAGTATTGTAATATCTAAAAAGATAATAAAAAAACGAGAAGAAATAAACGGTTTTAAAAATATTCATGACTTCTTCATGTTTATCAAAGTTAAACCTCACATGGAAGAACAATTAAAAGATAAAATATGTGTAAATGAAATGAAAGGTTCACTAAAAATTGAGCGTTTTCAGGAAAGGCATATTGATTTTTAAATGGATATAATTAATTTGATTGATATTATAGTTATCATATTTGTTTTATTAGTTATATATATAGCTAGAAGTATAGAACGAAAAAATATTCAAAAGCGTTCAGAATTAGAAAGACGCTTGCACATTTTTATGAATCAAGGAAAAATTAAAAACAGACTAATAAACGCCAACTGTGAAATACGACTTATAAACATTGGGTCATTAACTAAAAACAATAATTTAGTATTGTTCTGCAAAGAGCACCCACTACCGGGTAGATTAGGCAAAAAATTTACATTATCTGATACAAGAGAGCATGTTGCTACTATATGGGCAATGTTCAACATGGAATTTAATAATGCAACAAATATTAATTCTTTAAAGACATTATACGCTCTGCTAAACCCAAGATACAAATATTTATTGAATGAAAATAGTAAAACTTATGAAAACCTATTGCCTGAAAATATGGCAGAAAATGAATATTGCAGAATGGAACTGGTACAACAAAAACTAAACGAATTTGTATTAATTGTATATGATATTTGGGATTGTTCTGAAGAACCAAGAAATTTTATAATAAAAGGAAGTTATGACTATCTCAACAGAATATTAACAGAATTTAAATTGAAAAAAAATAAATTTAGAATGTTTTATGAAATAAAAAATGATTATCAATTACAAAATGATAATGAAGTTATAGTAAAACCTCAAGATGAAATTGTTAATCCTGAATCAAACGAAAAGACAGTTTACAGTAATGAAAAGGAAAATTTTTATAAAAATACTATTGAACAATATATTCAAAAGAATAACGAGAGAAAGCTGGATTTATAGATGAAGCTTAGAGTATATAATATTGTAAAAAATACTAAAGTTGAAGGTCCTGAAACGAGATATTGCATCTGGGTACAAGGATGCTCCAAACACTGCAAAGGATGTCAAGCTACTCATACTTGGTCACACAATGGCGGTAGATTATATAAAGTAAGTGATATTATAGACGATATAAAATTTCACAAAAATAAGGTTGAAGGAGTAACCTTTCTAGGTGGTGAACCTTTTGAACAATCAGAGGCATTGGGAATAATAGCAGAAGAAGTCCAAAAAATGGGACTTGGAGTTTTATGTTTTACTGGAAATTTATTGGAAGATTTACTTAAAAACAAAAAACATACAAAACTTCTTAAAAATACTGATTTACTTATTGACGGCGCATTTGAAAAAGACAAAGTTGATTATTCGCGTCCTTGGTGCGGATCCTCAAATCAAAGATACCATTTTTTATCAAAAAGATATAATGAAGAAATTTTTACAAAATACAAAAACAAAGTAGAAGTTAACATAAATCCTAATGGCATAGTTTTTATGAACGGAATGGGAAATTTTGAAAAAATTCTCAAAAAAATTGATTTGAAAAATATCGAAAAATAAGAGAAGGTACACTATTATGTACCTTCTCTTACATATATTTCATTAAAATTAAATATTAGCAAGTTTCTTATAGTAATCATGTGATTGCTCAAACTTATAAGCAAAGTTAAATAATTTAGCTTCTGCCAGTTGAGGTGCCATTATTTGCAGTCCTATCGGCATACCATCTTTATCAAACCCAGCCGGTATTGAAATAGCAGGTATTCCTGAAAGATTTGCACCAATAGTGGCAATATCTGTCAAATACATAGCGAGCGGATCCTCTGTTTTTGAACCTAAGTCAAAAGCTGTATTAGGGCATGTTGGTGCTATTAGTACATCTACTTGTTCAAAAGCCTTCAAAAAGTCTTCGTGAACAACTCTTCTCATTTGCAAGGCTTTTTTATAATATGCATCATAATATCCTGAGCTTAAAGCATATGTCCCAAGCATTATACGGCGTTTAACTTCAGGCCCAAACCCTTCTGCACGAGATTTGCAATAAAGTTCGAGCAAATTCTTAGCATCAGGAGTCCTGTGACCGTATCTTACACCATCGAATCTGGCTAAGTTAGAACTACATTCCGCTGTTGCTAGGATATAATAAATACCAATTGAATGCTTTATATTTGGTAAAGAAATTTCAATAATTTCTGCACCTATTGATTTATATGTATCAATTGCACCTTGAATTGCTTTTGATACATCTTCTGATAAGCCTTCACCGACAAGTTCTTTAACTACACCGACTTTCAATCCTTTAATATCATTATTTAAACTCTTTCTGTAATTTTCCACAGGAAGATTAAGTGAAGTAGAGTCATGATAATCATAACCCGATATAACCTCTAAAAGAGCAGCTGCATCTTCTACAGTTCTAGCAAATGGACCTATTTGGTCAAGAGATGATGCAAACGCAATCAAACCATACCTTGATACCTTACCGTACGTAGGTTTCATACCAACAATCCCACAGAAGCTTGCAGGTAAACGAATACTTCCACCTGTATCTGATCCTAATGCAAGCGTAGCTTCACAAGAAGCAACGGAAGCTGCAGAACCACCTGAAGAACCTCCCGGGACTTTATTTAAATTCCAAGGATTATGAACTTTTTTAAACGCTGAGTTTTCATTAGAAGAACCCATCGCAAACTCATCTAAATTTGCTTTACCAACAATTGGAATTAAGTTATCCAAAAGTTTTTGTGTTGCAGTTGCGTTATATGGTGAGACAAAGTTCTCTAAAATTTTGCTGGATGCTGTAGTTTTAGAGCCTTTAAGGTTCATGTTATCTTTCAGCGCAAGCGGTACCCCTGCAAGAAGCGGTAATTCTTCACCAGCTGCGATTTTTTCATCGACTTTTTTTGCAGTATTGAGTGCAATTTCCTCCGTTAATGAATTAAAAGCACCTAACTTTTCATCAACTGACTTAATTCTATCTAATGCAGCACTCGTAAGCTCAACTGCTGATACTTCTTTATTTTTAAGCGCTTCTGATTGTTCTATTGCGCTCTTCTTTAATATCTCTAGCATACTTTCTCCTTAGGGGCAAATCATCCCATACCCCACAACATTAATTATATCAAAAACAAAAATAGAAACAAAATTTTAGTATCTAACCTGCTACTATATTAGCTTATTAGGATTTTAATAAAAAAAAAGCTTGAGTAAAACTCAAGCGGAAAAAGGGAAAAGGGATTAAAAAGGGAAATCTTACATCTATGAGAAGATACCGAATGTTCTTTCGATATTATCCTCAATAACTTTTTTGACAGAATCATACTCAGTTTTGAGAGCTGATCTTTCGGTTTCAAGTTTTGATAAATCCATATCAAATCTTTTATCTTTTTGGTCAATTTGTTTTCTTTTGTGTTCATACTCGGCTTCGGCTTTTGCATAAGCTGTTTTATCAATTGTTGTAGTTGCAACTTCTTCAAGACCTGAATCCGACGCAACAGTTGTAGCTTTGAACGAAACTTTACCTGTTTTAGAATCTCTTTCTGATACATCAACAATAATTTTTCCAGAACTAATCATTTGCTTTAACCATTCAGAATCATTTGCAGCATCACCGATTCCATCAATACCATCAAATTCAGAAATTGCTACACATCCATTAGCTTGTTGAATTTCTTGGAAAATACGTACATAGTAATCAAATTCAGCGCTATCTTTGTCGGTAGGTTCACCACCTATTGCATAATCATATACCTCACTGAAAGTGGAACTAAAGAATCTAAAATTGTATTCGTCTTCTAATGCTTGAAGTTTTTCTAAATCTTCATCACTTATATCTTCATTATCACCATCTTCATCATATCCGATGTCTTCTTTGAATTTATCTATTTTACTTTGTATATTATCAAGATAAGATGTATTTTCTAATAAATCATACACATCCTCTTTTAATCCTATATAGTCATATTCATCTTCTATGTCAAACATAGCAAAAAGAGCAAATGCGTAAGGATCATTCTTATTAGCAGCAGAGCTATTTATAAAATCTTCATAATCTTCTTTTATCTGATCGGGAACAATAAGTCTACCCTTATCATCAATAAGTGCATATCTACCGTTTTTTGAATGAGGTACTACAAGTTCAGAACCATCAATTCCGCAAATATTATTAAAGTTAGCTGTAATTAAATTCCCTTGATAATCTTTAGCAACTAAAGTAGTAGCACTTGTAGCATTTAGGAAATCTTGGTATACCTGGTCTTCTTGTGTAGCCAGGGCAATCTTCGCGTTCTGAATACTTTGTGCTTGGTATTCAACGTCGTGCATTCTTGCTGTAATTGTTAGCAATCTAGCTTGCGATGCCGCCATTCCCATAATTCTAATTTCCTTTTGTTGTCCCTTTGACATGTATATCGGCATCTAAGGTTGAAAACTTTAGGATTTCACAGAATATTGTTACAAATCGTTACAATTGCATAAAAATTAAAACATGTTAAAACAAACAAAATGCAGTAATTACGGTATTTTTTAATAAAAAAAACCGAGATAAAATGTTACCTCGGTTCTCTCTTAATATTATAATGTTACCATTAACTATTCTTCGTTTTTATCACCCGCTGTAAGCTCAGGAGCACCAAACATACCTTCAATTTCTTCTAATATTGCAGAAGGTTTTCTTGCTTGGTTTCTTTGAGCAGCTCTTCTTTGAGCTTCTTTGTCTCTTTCTTCACTTGCAAATGTTAGGTGATGGAAACCTGTACCGGCAGGAATTAATCTACCAATAATTACATTTTCCTTCAAGCCACGAAGCATATCTTTCTTACCATCAACAGCAGCCTCGGTAAGAATTCTTGTAGTTTCTTGGAATGATGCTGCTGATATAAAGCTTTCAGTGTTCAATGAAGCTTTTGTTATACCTAACAACATATATTCACAAGTTGCTTCTTGACCATCGTGTTCCTTAACAGCTTTATTTTCGTTCTCAAAAGTTTGAACTTCAACAAGCTCACCCGGAAGCAAGTTAGTGTCGCCAGAATCAACAACACGAACTTTCTTAGTCATTTGTCTTACGATGATTTCTACATGCTTATCAGCAATTTCTACACCTTGTGAACGATAAACCCGCTGTACTTCATCTACTAAGTATTGTTGAGCTTCTTCCGGTCCACAGAGCCTTATAATATCATGCGGATTAAGAGGACCGCTTGTTAATGGCTGACCTTTCTTAATTTTTTGACCATTTGTAACTACAATACTTGCATCAATTGCAAACTTAATTTCTGTAGAAGAACCTTCATCAGAAACAAGATACAATCTAGGAACATCATCTTCAATTTCAATTTTTGCAGTACCATCATATTCTGCTAAAATAGCACAATCTTTAGGTTTACGAGCTTCAAGAAGTTCTTCAACTCTCGGAAGACCTTGAACGATATCACCTGTTTTTTCTCTTTCAAATACAAGTGATGCTAACATATCACCATGTTGTACCAAAGAGCCTTCTTCAACCTGTAACATAGTACCAGGGCTAATTAAGTATGGACGACCATTTCTGATGGTTACTGATTTAGCAGAAACATCAACTATCTTACCTGATACAGTAGCAGTTTCACCTGAACTTGCGATTTCTGTATCAAGTTTGATGAAATCACCCTTCTTAACTGAAGGTTTA
This sequence comes from uncultured bacterium, assembly GCA_902777605.1. GTDB lineage: Bacteria > Cyanobacteriota > Vampirovibrionia > Gastranaerophilales > Gastranaerophilaceae > CAG-196. The sequence goes on from CACYUI010000002.1 coordinate 93,279, forward strand.
TCCTTTGTTGTAATTACAGTTTCGTAAGCTGCACTATTCAAAAGCAATCTTCTTGATTCAGAAACATCACCATTTATAGAAGCTGATCCGTCATTTAAAGCTAGAACATCAGTTTTTGCAACAGGAGTTTTTGCATCAATAACATCACCGTTCTTAACTAAAAGTTCTGTTTGTAATGAACTGTTCAGTTTAGAATTACCTTCCAATTCACGACGAACAATTAATGTTTCAAGGACAACTATCTTTAAGCTGCCGGTTTCATCAAGTTCTACTAAGCCTTTTAAGTGAGATAGATAACCTTGCATTTGAAGAACTAAAGAAGTTCTTGTTAATGTTGCCCCATCAAGATTTCTAACTCTGGCACCATCTTTGTATTGTAATTGAGTTACAGGAACAATATTGATTAACTCATCAGTAGAATTAAATTTTATGTTAACATTCTTAGGCTCAATATACATAGGTTGAACAGGTCTTACTAAAATTTGAATAGGCTTGTCCTCAATTGATTCATCTTCAAGTGAAGTTGTATCGATTTCTTCATCCAAATCATCGATATCTAAGTCATCAAAATCCATTTCCATTATAGAAACTATTGATGTTTCTTTCGCCTTAATACCCTTAGCAATTTGTGTTCCTGCTTCAAGTACAGCGCCTTCTTCAACTTTTAGTTCAGACATACTTGAAAGAGTATGCACTTCTCCTGGTCTAACTGTAATTTCATGAATTGCCCCATTGAATTCTTTGAACTCAACAATACCATCAATATGGCAATAAACATCTTTTACAACTTCAGTACCAGCTGTTACAAAAGTTCCGTTTTCAACCATTCTTAAAGAAACATCTTTATTAATTTGATGAACTTCTTCTGGCACAAAAACGATATTACCAGGTTTTGTAACAATTTGATTATCATCAACTTCAATATCTACATATTTAATTTCACCTGATGAAGATACAGAACATTCATCGTCGATAAGTTCTGCAATAATCATACCGTTTTCAACAGTTGTATCAACAGGAGCTTTAACAATATATTTCTCATCAGACTTTTTAACAGTCCAAAGTTGTTCTTTTTTAGTTTGTTCAAATTTAGCATTTGAAGGAGCAAGTGAAGCGATAACAATTGTTATTTCTTTACCTGAAACAATCTTATTGATTTTATTCTTACCCGATTTAATTTCTTCAACTACTAAATCTTCACCATATCTTACTTCGCCACCGTGTTCAGATATTATAAGAGTTTCAGCAAGTCTATCACCGGCTTTAACTTTTTGTTCATCTTTTACAAGAACTTTAGATCCGCCCGGAAGATTATAAACATCACCGCCGATTACCCAAACAATACCATTTTTATTTGCTGTTCTTGAAATATTACCTTGTCTGTCTTTCTTTTCATCAGCAACAAAATCTTCAAATAATACCATACCTGAAATATCAGCATTAATATCTTTTGTAGCTTTTTCTGTTAAACGAGATTCATTTGATGATGGCTTAAATTCAGCAAGTTTATAATTCTTATCAATTTTTTGACCATCTTCAAAAAATACTGTTGCACCAGCAGGAATATGAACTTTTTCAGACTTTTTACCTGAAACAATTTCAATATCTGCTTCATAGATAGAAACTCTAACAACATCGCCGTGACGAGTTCTTAATTCTCTTGTCTTAATTTTTGATGAAATTGTACCTGCAGAAGCTGCATGAATTTCTTTAGTAGCTTCTTTTACACCAACAGCACCGCCTGTGTGGAATGTTCTCATTGTTAACTGAGTACCAGGCTCACCAATTGATTGAGCAGCAATAATACCAATTGCTTCACCAACATCTACAAGTTTTTGAGAAGTTAGTGCCCAACCATAACATTTTTGACAAACACCATATTCAAGTCCGCAAGTTAATCCTGAACGAACTTTTAACTCGGTAAGATTCAAGTGAGAAATTTTCTTAATATCTTTTCTGTCCATTGTTGTATTTTTAGCAACAAGAAGTGTCTTACCATCTTCATCAAAAATATCTTGAGCAACTGTTCTTCCTAATAATCTGTCTAATAACGGAACGATTATTGCATCACCATCCATAATAGGCTTCATATTGATGTATTTTTCACCACCACAATCTTCTGCACGAATAATAACATCTTGTGCTACATCTACAAGTCTTCTTGTCAAATATCCTGAGTCAGCTGTTTTAAGTGCTGTATCTACAAGACCTTTTCTTGCACCATATGATGAAATAATGTATTCGGTAACTGACAAACCTTCTTTAAAGTTAGATGTAATAGGTAAGTCGATAATTTGACCTTGCGCATCTGCCATCAAACCTCTCATACCGACTAACTGTGATACCTGAGACAAGTTACCTCTTGCACCAGAGAATGCCATCATATATACAGGATTTAATTTATCAAAGTTCTCAACAACTTGTTCTGTTAACTTTGCAGTTGTTTCAGACCAAGTATCAATAACCTTTGTATATCTTTCAACTTCGGTAATTTCACCTTTTAAATATCTGTGTGTTGACTTTTCAATTTCTTTTTCAGCTTCTGCTAAAAGTTCTTTTTTGGTATCAGGAACTGACAAGTCAGAAATAGAAATTGTAACACCTGATTGAGTTGCCATTTTATAACCCAAGTTCTTCAGAGTATCAGCCAAATCAGCTGTTTTTGCTCCGCCGTATTCCAAATAGATTTGAGCCAGCAACTTATTCAAACCCTTTTTATCCATCTGCTTGTTGATGAATTCTGGAGTATGAGTTTTATGTGTGTAAGTATTTTCCATTTTTATATTTCCTCAATTTCTCTATTTTATTGCGTAGAGTGTGGTTTTAACCGCACCGATTATCTTTGCGGCGCATCAAACGATGCACCCTACAATTAGGCTAGTGCTTTTCTTACTGCCTCATTGAATAATATTCTACCAACAGTAGTCTCTATTCTCTTACCCTTTTCATCACGCACTACAATCTTATCGTGATATGTGATTACTTTAGCTTCTAATGCTGCAATTGCATCTTCAAAGCTATAGAAGTAACCTTTAACTTCTTGATTCGGATCTTTCATTATAGTTAGGTAATACAAACCAAGAACCATATCTTGTGAATGAGTAATGATTGGTTTTCCGTTTGCAGGAGCCAATATGTTATTTGTTGCCAACATAAGCATTCTAGCTTCTGTTTGAGCTTCAATAGATAAAGGAACATGGACTGCCATTTGGTCACCATCGAAGTCAGCGTTAAATGCAGTACATACCAATGGGTGAAGTTGAATAGCACGACCTTCTACAAGTTTAGGTTCAAATGCCTGAATACCTAATCGGTGAAGGGTCGGTGCTCTGTTCAACATTACAGGGTGTCCGTCAATAATTTCCTCTAAAATATCCCAAACTTTTGCATCAGAACGCTCAATCATTTTCTTAGCAGATTTAATGTTTTGAACATATCCTCTTTCTATAAGTTTGTTAACAACGAATGGCTTAAATAATTCAATAGCCATTTCTTTCGGCAAACCGCACTGATTTAACTTCAAAGTAGGACCTACAACAATTACAGAACGACCTGAGTAATCAACACGCTTACCTAACAAGTTTTGACGGAAACGACCTTGTTTACCTTCAATAATATTAGATAATGATTTTAGCGCTCTATTGTTTGGACCAACAACAGTTCTTCCGCGTCTGCCGTTATCAATAAGTGCGTCTACTGCTTCTTGAAGCATTCTTTTTTCGTTTCTTACGATAATTTCAGGAGCGCCCATTTCAAGAAGTCTTTGCAAACGATTATTTCTATTTATAACTCTTCTATATAAGTCATTTAAATCTGATGTTGCGAATCGGCCGCCATCCAATTGAACCATTGGTCTCAAATCAGGAGGTGTAACAGGAAGTACATCCATAATCATCCAAGTTGGTTCTGTTTCAGAAGAAATTAATGAGTCAAGAAGTCTTAATCTCTTAATCAACTTACCTTTCTTTTGAACAGATGCAACACCACTTGCTAATTCATTTCTAATTTCTTCAGCAAGTTCTTTTGTTTTGATTTCGCCTAGAAGTTTTTGTATTGCTTCTGCACCAATACCAACTTCTAACTTAGATTCTTCATTTTCCATCATAAAGTCTTCATATTCTTCTTCACTAAGAAGTTGGAATTTCTTGAATGGAGAATCTGCAGGATCTATAACAACATAGTTATTAAAATAAATAACTTGTTCAAGATCTTTCAAAGTCATATCAAGAAGTAAACCTAAATATGAAGGAATACCTTTTAAGAACCAAATATGAGAAACAGGAGCTGCAAGCTTTATGTGTCCCATTCTGTGACGTCTTACCTTACTATCAGTAACCTCAACGCCGCATCGTTCACAGATAATACCTTTATGACGAACTCTTTTATATTTTCCGCAATAGCATTCCCAGTCCTTTGTAGGTCCAAAGATTCTTTCGCAGAATAAACCGTCTCTTTCCGGTTTTAAAGTTCTATAGTTTATAGTTTCAGGTTTTGTAACCTCGCCATAAGACCACTTCAAAATCCTTTCGGGTGAAGCAATACTTATGCGTATATAATCAAAATAATCAATACTTGTAGACAATTTCCTATCTCCTTATATTTCGCCTAACGTTGTGGATGTTTCAAAGAAGTTGATATTTAAGAGTTCAGAATCTATATCAGATAAAGTTCTCTTTGGAGCAGCCTTTCTAAGGTCGTCCATATCAGACATCAAGTCAACTTCCATACCGTTTTTCTTAGCAACTGTAATATCTAAACCGATACTTTGCAATTCTCTTACAAGTACCTTAAATGATTCAGGAATACCAGGTCTTTCTTCCGTTAACATCATCTGATTTGATTGTTAACATTTCTTGAAGAGTATAAGCTGCACCATATGCTTCGAGTGCCCAAACTTCCATTTCTCCGAATCTTTGTCCGCCGAACTGAGCCTTACCACCGAGTGGTTGTTGTGTAACAAGTGAGTAAGGACCTGTTGAACGAGCGTGAATCTTATCATCAACCAAGTGAACAAGTTTCAAGATATATGAAAGACCTACTGCAATCGGTTCATCAAACGGTTCACCTGTTCTACCATCTATTAGGTAAACTTTACCGTCAGGTCTTACCCAATCACATCCTGATTCTTTAATACCTCTCAAAAGTTCTGCCTTAGTAGCAATTTCAGATTGGTTATCACCATATCTTTCATCAAAAGAAGGTGCTTCATAATGGTCTTTTGTTAAGTATGCAGCTAAACCAAGCAAGCATTCATAAGTTTGACCTACATTCATACGAGAAGGAACACCTAGCGGATTCAATACGATATCTACAGGAGTACCATCAGGTAAGAATGGCATGTCTTCTTTTGGTAATATTCTTGAAACAATACCCTTGTTTCCGTGACGACCTGAAAGTTTATCACCTACAGATACTTTTCTCTTTTGAGCAATATAAACTCTTATAACTGTATTTGCTCCCGGTGGAAGTTCATCACCTTTTTCTCTGTCAAACACTTTAACATCGACTACACGACCACCTTCACCATGAGGCACTCTTAAAGAGTTGTCTTTTACATCTCTAGCTTTTTCGGCAAAAATAGCTCTCAAAAGTTTTTCTTCCGGTGGATGTTCGGATTCACCTTTCGGTGTAACCTTACCTACCAAAATATCGTCTGCATAAACTCTTGCACCTATACGAACAATACCTCTTTCGTCTAAGTGTCTTAGAGCTTCTTCAGAAACATTAGGAATTTCTCTTGTGATTTCTTCAGGTCCAAGTTTTGTTTGTCTTGCATCAATTTCTAATTTTTCAATGTGAACTGATGTAAATATATCATCGTGAACGCATCTTTCTGAAAGTAAGATAGCATCTTCGAAAAAATGTTTTTACCGATTGAAAGTTCTCCGCAGCTAGTTGATGCACCATCTGCAATTACATCACCTGCTTTAACCTTGTCTCCTTCGTGAACAATAGGTTTTTGGTTAATACATGTATCTTGGTTTGAACGAACATATTTCATTAATGTATGTAAGTGAGCTTTACCTTGTAAATCTCTGATTACGATTTCTTCACCTACAACTCTTTCAACTGTACCGTCACATTTTGCACAAACAACCATTCCAGAGTCTTTTGCTACACGGCGTTCCATACCTGTACCTACGACTGGTCTTTCGGTAATTAAAAGAGGCACTGATTGACGCTGCATGTTAGAACCCATCAGTGCACGGTTAGCATCATCGTGTTCAATAAACGGAATCATTGATGTTGCGACAGAGATAATCTGTATCGGGCAAACACCTACATAGTCAACCTTTGAAGAATCTGACATGATAAATTCAGATTTATATCTTACAGGAACTTGTTTTTGTTTGAATGTATTATCCTTGTTCAATTGAACATCGGCAGGAGCACAACGGAAGTTTTCGTCTTCATCAGCTGTCATATACACAACTTCGTCTGTTACAACGCCATCTTTTACAACAAAGAACGGAGATTCAACAAAACCATAATCGTTAACTCTTGCGTGAGTAGCTAATGAACCAATCAAACCTGCATTCGGGCCTTCAGGAGTTTCTACCGGACATATACGACCATAGTGAGAAGGGTGAATATCACGAACTGCAAATCCAGCTCTTTCTCTTTGTAAACCGCCAGGTCCTAATGCTGAAACACGCCTTTTGTGAGTTAACTCTGCCAACGGATTAATTTGGTCCATGAACTGGGACAATTGTGAACTTCCGAAAAATTCCTTCAATGAAGCAACCAAAGGTTTTGTATTCAACAAGTTCAACGGAGTAAGTGTTTCAGAATCTTGAAGAGTCATTCTTTCTTTTACGATTCTTTCTATTCTTGAAAGACCTACTCTGAATTGGTTTTGAAGAAGTTCGCCAACTGAACGAATTCTTCTGTTTCCTAAGTGGTCAATATCATCCAATGTACCTTCATCATAAGTTAAGTTAATCAAGTATTCGATTGAAGCCACAATGTCTTGAACAGTTAATGTTCTTTGGTTCTTAGGAATATTTAAGTTTAATTTTTTATTTAATTTGTAACGACCTACACGACCTATATCATATTTCTTTTCATCAAAGAATCTTGATTCAAGAATTTGACGGCCACCTTGAGCAGATGCAGGATCGCCCGGTCTTAATTTTTTATATAAATCAATTAAAGCATCGTCTGTAGTTTCTGTAGTATCTTTGTCTAATGTCTTTTTCAAGAATTCAAAGTGAGTAAACAAAGATTCCATTTCAGAAACTGTGATACCCATTGCTTTAAGTAATGTAGTTGCCAAGATTTTTCTGTTCTTGTCGATTTTTACATAAATTACATCATTAGAGTCTGTTTCAATCTTCAACCATGCCCCTCTGTTAGGAATCATAGTTGCATTATATAATCTCTTACCTGTTGGAGAGATTTCTCTCTTAAAGTAAACACCAGGTGAACGAACAATTTGTGAAACGATTACACGTTCCGCACCGTTTACAATAAATGTACCTTTGTCAGTCATTGTAGGAATGTCACCGATATAAACTTCTTGTTCTTTAATTTCACCGCTGTCACGGTTAATCAATCTAACCATTACACGGAGTTGTTTAGCATAAGTAGCATCGTGGATACGAGCTTCTTCTACTGTGTATTTTGCGTTGTCAAACGTGTAGTTAGGCAAGAAGTGCAACTCTAATCTTCCAGTATAATCTTTTACTGGAGAAAAAGCTAATAACTCTTCTTTAAGCCCTTCTTTTAAAAACCATTCAAATGATTTTTTTTGCACGTCAATAAGATCCGGTAAATCGTCCAAACGAGTATTTGGTATACCCATTGGCGTTACTCTTTTTGCGTATTCTGTCGACATTAATTCACCTCATTTGTCTTGTGTGATGTACGTTAAAATTTATATTATATAGGGTAGTCAAACGTAACTATGACTGCGACATACCTTTATTATTAAATTTTCGATTTCTTTCGCGAAGAAGAACTTCGCGCTACTTTTATTTCAACTTCTTTTTTTTGAGCGGTAAATTAGCTACTTTAACTCATTTACCCGCTTTTGGTCACACCTGTCCCATGTACATGACCGCATGTAAATAATCATACTACCTCAAGATTAGCAGTCAACTAATAAGCGTATTTTTTACAATTTTTCAAGGGGTAAATTTACAAAAATTTACAAAGAAAAATATTGATTAATGATACTTATTGTACAAAAGTTTCATATCATCATTTGTTAAATATTGCATTGAATCTAAGTCATAAGGATACATTATACTGCCTTGACTTGAAGAGTGTCCTAAACCTATAGCGTGACCTGCCTCATGAAGCATTACACCGTAAATATGGTCTTTTGTTCTTGTGACAATTTTTCTTGAATATCTGCCGCCTTCATAGGTTCTTTGATACTCTTTTGTCCCGATAGTCACATAAGATTTATAATACTGTCCGCCTCTGGTTGTCATTTCAGTACATCCGACTGCGTTTGCATCATTACAATTTGACACAAAGTCTACAAATTCAACTTCTATATTAGCGTTATCAGGATTGTTTACAAATTTGAAACGAACAAGATTTTTGGATTTTGTCTGCCAAGCATTAAAAGCTTGTTTCATCAGAACGCTCATATTTCCGTATTCAGGAATATATACATATATTGGTTGTCCTACCCAGCGCGGCTTTTCTAAAGCAATACAAGTTAAAGTTGTAATTATAAGAACTATAAGTAAAAAAATCTTTTTCATTAATAATATCCTTACTGCTTAAATCTATCAAATACTTTACCTATATTATGAAGATAATCCTCTACATCGAAGCATGAGCTTATTTCATCATTTGAGAGTATAGAAGTCACTTTTTCATCACTCATCAATCCCGATTTAAAATCACCGCCTTGCAATGCATCAAGTGCATGTTTTTGCACTATTCTATAAGCATCCTCTCTTGTATAACCTTTCTCAACAAGTTTCAAAAGAACTTTTTGGGAATATACAACCCCACCATATAACTGTGTATTTTTGAGCATATTATCTTCATGCACGACTAAATTCTGCATAACATTATTAAATCTATGGAGCATAAAATCCACTAGTATCAATGAATCAGGGAAAATAATTCTTTCAGTCGAGCTGTGCGAAATATCTCTTTCATGCCAAAGGTTTATATTTTCAAACGCTGCAAGCATATTAGCCCTAACAACACGAGCCAAACCACACAAATTTTCACAAAGAACAGGGTTCTTTTTATGAGGCATTGCGCTCGAGCCTTTTTGATTTTTACCAAAACCTTCCTCAACCTCTCTGACTTCTGTTTTTTGAAGGTGTCTTATTTCTGTTGCAAACTGTTCTATAACAGATGCTATAACAGATAATGATGACAGGAATTTGGCATGTCTGTCTCTAGATATTATTTGTGTAGAAATTTTAGCCGGTGATAAATTCAAAAATTCACATGTCAGTTTTTCAACTTCGGGCTCAACATTAGAATAAGTTCCTACAGGCCCCGAAATTTGCCCCACAGAAATTTCATTAAGAGCATACTCAAAACTTTTCATAGCTCGTTGTAAAATATCCAGCCAATTCAATAGTTTAAACCCAAATGTTGTAACTTCTGCATGCACACCATGAGAGCGTCCTATACATACGGTATTTTTGTACTTAAATGCCATTTCTTTTAGTGTTTCAAGCAGGTCATTCAAGTCATTTAATATAATTTTTGATGAATCAATAATTTGAAGAGCAAAAGCAGTATCGATTACATCTGAGCTTGTCAGCCCCATATGTATATATTTTGCATTTTCTTCCCCGACTGTTTCGTTAACATTAGTAAGGAATGCTATTACATCATGTCTGACTTCTTTTTCAATCTCATCAATTCTATCAACATTAAAAGATGCTTTTTCTTTTATTTCTTTTAAATTATCGGCAGGAATTTTACCCAATTTTGCATATGCTTCACATACCGCAATCTCTACTCTCAAATAATAATTAAATTTTGAGTCAAGTTCCCAAATTTTCTTAATTTCTTCGCGTGAATATCTGTCAATCATAAATAAATTATACACTAAAATAGGCAGATGATAAACACCTGCCTACTTATTATACGAAAGTGATAAATATACGATATTTACCCCTATTTACCCCTATTTGCCTCTATTTCCAAAATTTAAGGCTCTTCCAGAAAGATACTTCATTATCTACTGCTTTTTTAGTATCTTTTACAGTTTTTGTTTGCGCATCAATTTTCTTTTGTGCTGCCGCTTTTCTTGCTTCAGCCTTTGCTTGAGCATCTGCTTTAGCTTTTGCCCTGTCAGCTTGTGCCTTGTCGATCTTGTTATTTAGCTGTTGTTCTTTTTGGTTAAGTGTGTTTAAACCGTTGCTTACAGAATTAGTAAACTTAGTAAAACCATTTGCTGCAAATACTGAACCTGTAAATGCGATTAAAGCTAATACTGTTAATAATTTTTTCATTATGAACTCCTTTCCTATTTCAACAAGATTTTAGAACAATAAATTTTAAATTTCAAGAATTTGTATTTTTTTGATTATATTTGTATAATTAGTATATGAGTGTTAGATTATTTGGGATAGAAATAGATGATGATTCTTTTGAATCTTCTGTTAACAGAGCTTTTAACCTTATGAGTGTTGATAAGGTTTCGCAGGTTGTTACAATTAATCCTGAGATGTTTGAAGAAGCAAAAAAGAATTCAGAGTTTAAACGAATAATTGACGAAGCTGAGATGATTGTACCTGATGGGATTGGAGTTAAGCTTGCACTAAAACTTAAAGGTAAAAATGTTGAACGAATTGCAGGGATTGATTTTGCAAGAGCTATTCTTCATATATGCGCAGAAAATAAGAAAAAAGTTGCAATAGTAGGCGCAAAAGAAGAAGTTATTGTAAAAGCCGTAGAAAACTTGAGAAATGAAATACAAGGATTGAATATTGCATACTATCATAACGGATATTTTAATGATAACAATTTAATATATGATGAGTTAAAGAATATTGATGCAAATTTAATTTTGGTAGCGCTGGGTTCACCTAAGCAGGAATATTTTATATATAATGCTAAAAAAATATTACCACCTTGTTTAATGATTGGAATTGGTGGAAGCCTTGATGTTTGGTCAGGCATGGTAAAAAGAGCTCCCAGAATTTATCAAAAACTTGGTTTAGAGTGGTTATACAGAACAGTAACTCAACCGGAAAGATTTAAAAGAATCTTTCCGACATTACCGTTATTTTTACTTAAAAGCATAACATATAGAGAGGATAGATGATGTTTAGCAAAGAAGAAATGATAGAACTTAGAAAAACATCTGCAGAAATCAGGATGAATATAGTAAAAATGGTTCATGCTGCAAAATCAGGTCATCCCGGAGGTTCACTGTCCGGAGCGGACATACTTAATGTTTTATACTCTAAATGTTTAAAAATTCCAAAAGATTGGAATAAATCACAGGATTATGAAAAACGCGACAGATTCATTCTTTCTAAAGGACACGCATCACCGCTTTTATACTCTGTTCTTGCACAAAACGGATTTTTCCCAAAAGAAGAACTTTTAACATTTAGAAAGTTTGGTTCAAAACTTCAAGGACACCCCGCAAAAGGGTATGTGAACGGGATAGAAACCTCTACAGGTTCTTTAGGACAAGGTTTATCAATAGGCTGCGGAATTGCACTAGGATTAAAACTTGATAACAATCCAGCTAAAGTCATTGTATACACAGGTGACGGCGAACTTCAGGAGGGTTCATGCTGGGAAGCATTTATGCAAGCCTCACACAGAAATCTTGATAATTTAATCGTTATTATTGACCGTAACAGGCTTCAAATTGACGGAAATACCGAAGATGTAATGGGTTTGGAAAGTTTATATGACAAGTTAAGAGCTTTCAACTGGGATGTAAAAGAAATTAACGGTCATGATTTCAATCAAATATACAATGCCTATAACTCGGCTAAAAAATCACTCAGACCTTGTGTTATTATTGCCAATACAATAAAGGGCAAAGGGGTTTCATATATGGAAAATCAAGCAGGCTGGCATGGCAAAGCTCCTAATGATGAACAATTAGCAATTGCATTGAAAGAATTAAAAGAGGAGTTATAAATTATGACTTGTCCGTTTAGTAAAGATAAAAAATGCGATGAAACTTGCCCGCTTTATATAGCGCCGACTGATTTGAACGAATTTGTTGTAGCAAGACTTTCAAGTATTGGAGTATTGGCAAGAGACAAAGGTTCTTGCTCACTTAGAGTTTTAGCATTAAGTCAAAGCAGGCATATATTTGAAAAAACAAATACCAGAGGGGGGTAAAGGTCATCGGAAGGGTATTAACATAATTACATTATTTTATAAAGCATTACTCCTACAGAAATGCTTAAATTCAACGATTCTACTCTATCACTCATTTCAATTGTAATATTTCTTGTGGCAAATTTCTTTAATTCTTCACTAAGTCCTGATGATTCTGTCCCAAACATTATAAGAACTTTATCTTCAGGTATATAATCTTTCAGCCAGACGGTTTCGTTGCTTTTGGGTAATGTGGCAATTATTTCATAACGACCAAATTTTTCCTTAAGTTGTGACAAGTCTTTTAACTCGAAGACAGGGACCTTCCAAAGATTACCGACAGATGAGCGAACACATTTCGGATTATACAGATCAACCGTATCACCATATAGAATTACTGCATCTACATCAAACGCAGCAGAGGTTCTTAGTATTGTTCCCAAATTTCCTGCATCTTTTATGTTTTCTAAAAGAACTACTTTTTTATATTCACCAGACCATTTTTGTTTAATCTGTTTCCCTACAGCAACAGTTTTTGGAGCTGATGTTGTTGTAGATATCTTTGAAAGAACAGCCTCTGTCGTTTCTATTTTTTCTATATTATTGAAAACATCATACCCTTCCATAACAAAAAGATGCTCAATTTCTATTCCTGATTCTATAGCTTCTTGAATACACTTATCACCCTCGAGAAGAAATAATCCGTTTTCGTCACGGTATTTTCTCTGTTGAAGTTTAGCAACTTCTTTTACTAAATCATTATTTACGCTTGTTATTTTCATAAAATGTTATCCGTTTGCCCCCTCTCCTTAGCCCTCTCCCGCTTAGCGAGGGTATAAAAAGGAGTTGTTATTTTCATAAAATATTAAACTCTTTTAACCATTCTTGTTCTTGTTTGGTTAGTAAATTCAAATCAGTAAGTTTGCCTTCATATCCCATTTTAACAAAAGAATGTATTTTACCTTCCTTTTTGTAACAAGAATTTTCAAGCCTTATACCAAAATATTCTTGATTATAAAGCCCCGGTTCAATTGTAAAGCACATACCATCTTCAATAGTAGTTTTTGCTATATCATTTTGAGAAAGATTTGGAGGTGCCTCATGGACATTAATTCCAATACCATGTCCAAGACCATGATTAAACTTAAACCCTTCTATAGCATTATCTAATATTGAATGAACAAGAGTATCATACTCAAAACCTGATTTGTAATCAGAATTATATGCATTCAAAAATGCTTTTAAAACAGTAGTATAAACCTTTTTTTGAAGTTCACTCGGTTTACCTTTTACAAAAACTCTTGTAATATCTGTAGCTAAACCGCTTTCATAATAAGCACCGCAATCTATTAAAACCAAGTCACCATCTTTTAAAATTACATCATTAGCATTTTTTGAATAATGCGCTAGAGCTGAGTTTTTATTTATTGCAACAATCGAGTTAAAACTCAGAGACTTTGCGCCATATTTTATAAATTCTTCTTTTAATTTTTTCGCAATATCATACTCAGACAAATTGTCATTATTCTCAATATACTCTCTAATACCCATAACTGCTTTATCAGTGGATTCAAATGCTTTTTTGTATGCTTCAAGTTCAATATCAGATTTAATTGATTTTAGTTTTTTTATATCAGAATTTCTGTGAACAGGATGCTTTATTAAAGAATAGTCATGAGCATTTATTGATGACTTATCAACAATAATCTCACCTTCGTATTTATGTAAAAATTCATCACACACTTTTTCATCAGTAAAAAGAATTTGTTTATCTTTATCAATAAACAATTTTGCCCAAATCTTTGAAGAACAGTCATGAGAAAAATCTCTTAAGCCTGTTAAATATGACACTTCTTCTAAGTTGGATATAAAAACAGCTTTATCAGGTTTATACTCGATAGGCGCAAATGCTTTTACATAATTTGTTGTATGAGGTTCTGTATAATCATTTATAGGATCCCTATCAATAAGTTTTAATGTATATCCACTAAAGGTTTCCAGTCTTGCCTGTGAAACTTTATTAGAAATTATGCCTAAAATCTTATCTGGATTGATTATTTTTTTTATCTCATCATCCTGCTTTTGACCAAGTTGAAGTTTTACAACTGTAATTCCATCTTTAGCTTCATTGTCAGCTTGTATATGATACCTGCCATCTACAAACAGATATGTTTTATCATCAGTAATTAAAGCGTCACCTGTAGACCCTGAAAAACCTGTTAGCGTATATCTGGCATTTTCAGACAACGCAGAATACTCCACCAAAAATTTATTAGTAGAATTGACAAGAAGATAATCTATACCAAGTTTTTTTAGAATGTCATCCATAAATATATCCCCTCACACCTGCCCCTCTCCCAAAGGGCGAGGGATAGTTATTATTCATCAACATCTGTAAGTTTAATCAAATGCCAGCCGAATTGAGTTTCAACAGGAGCTGAAATCTCACCTTTTTTAAGTGCAAAAGCAGCATCTTCAAAAGGCTTAACCATCATTCCTTTACCAAACCAGCGTAGGTCACCGCCATCACGACCAGATGGGCACTTTGAATATTCTTTTGCTAAATCTTCAAAAGAAATCCCATTTTCAATATCTAACAGCAAATTTTCTGCCTGTTCTTTTGTATCAACTAAAATGTGACTTGCTCTAATTTTCATAATAAACTCCTTTTCTTATAATGTTATTTTACCACAATAGCCTGTTTATAGTGAATTTTGGATTAATTGTAAAGATTTGTAAAGAATAAAGAATAAAAAAAGCAATTTTTTTATATTTATATACTTTGTATATACATAAGAGATAATTAAGAGAGTAAAGACACAATTTTAATTCTGATAGATTAATTGAATTTTAATCACTTAAAAATCTTAAAAATAGTAGTAAAATTATAAGGAGTATTGATTATGGCAATTGGAGCAAGAGAGTTTATTGACAAATTATTAGTAGAAAAGTATGCACAAGAAAAAGTAGATAATCACAATGAAGATGCACTTGTATCAAAAGTTTCTGCCGATGATATGATGTATGCAATGAATGCTTCAGCTATGACTTATAAAAATATGATTCAGCTTAATTCAAGGTTGACATCCGTTTGCTATGGTGTTGTTTCTAAATCTGCAAAATATAATGAATTTGCAGGTTCTAGGTCTTAAAAAAGTTTATACTCTTAATCTAATACATAATTATTACTCAACAAAAAACTCTGATATTAATTCAGAGTTTTTTGCGTTTATACTACTCTGTTGTACAATATATTTATGGCAGTTTACTTTTTTTATGGGGATGAAGATTATAATATTGAACTTGAGCTAAATAAAATGCGCTCAAAACTTAATCCTGATTTTTTATCAATGAGCTATCAGGTTTTGGATAATCCTGATTATTCGACATTAGTTAATGTGCTAAGAACCCCACCTATGATGTTTGGTGATACATTGATTGTCATAAATTCTGAAAACTATTTTTCTGGAAATAAAAAGTATTTTGAAGATAATGAACTTGATGATATAGAAGATGCCCTTAACAATAACTCACAAGGAATTGATATTATATTTGTATTAACACTTCCGAGGGATGAAAATAAAAAACCTGATTCAAGAAAAAAATTATTTAAAATTTTATCAAAATTTAATGTACGAGAATTTCCTACTTTTAAGACATACAAAACTGCAGAAATTTCAAACTGGATTAAAACAAGAGGAAAATCTAAAGGAATTTCGTTCAAGGATGATGCAATTGAACTTATGATAGAACAAATTGGCAATAATTTGCGTCAGTTTGATGGAGAAATGGATAAGTTAAAACTTATCGCATATCCTGAAAAAGTTATTACAAAGCAGATGGTTCTGGATATTTGCATTTCAAATCAAGATCTGTTCAATTTCGCAGAACTAATAATGACTGACAATAAAGATAAAGCACTATTAGAGTTTAAGAAATTATTGGATAAAAAACATCCGTTAGAATTATTATCAGCCATACAAACAATGCTTAGAAAATGGATATTATTAAAAACAAAATCTTCTACCTGCACTCCCAGTGAACTTTCTAAACTTGTAGGAATGCATGAATTTGTAGTAAAGCAAAATTTGCAAAAACTAAAAAAGACACCAGTGTCAGAGCTTGTTAAATTAAAAGAAAATCTATTTGAAGTTGAATACAAAATTAAATCAGCTGAGTCTGTTGATATGATTTCGGAGGTAGAGTGTGCAATTATCAGATAAATACCCATTTTTGACAAATTATTTCACACAAGCACTTACTGTTTCTAATAGGGCACTACCTCAGAGTATATTGTTTTACGGAAATGATTTAGACTCTCAGTATATATTAGCTAATGAAATCGCACGACTATTAAACTGCAAAGAAGATAAAAACGATAATTGTGAGTGTTTAAACTGCCGTTGGATAAACGAAGGAACTCACCCTGCTGTTTTAACAATATCCAGAGCTGATAACAAACCGGAGGATGATGATTCTAAAACTGTTATTTCAATAAGACAATCACAAATGATAAAAGAGATGTTAGTATCAGCTTCTGAATTTCACAGAGTATTTATATTCTGTGACAGAAACGATAATGGAGAAATTTGCGGACTTAATCCAATGAATTTTCAAGCAGAAACAGCTAATTCTCTTTTGAAAATTATTGAAGAACCACAAGCAGGAGTTACATTTATATTCTTAACAAGATATATTGATGATGTTTTACCTACCATAGTTTCGCGGTCACAATGTTTCTTTGTACCGGAAAGGATAATTAATAATCAATATAATTATTCTAACATAAATGGAATTTTTACAGATTATTTTGAGTTTGAAAGAAAAGATGTATTTGATATTTCTCAAAAACTTCAAGAATTAACAAAAGAAATTCCGACTGAAACAATTTTAGAAGAAATACAAAATTATATGCTGGCCCTGCTTAAATCTAACCCGCATAATATTAATATAATTGAACATATTAAAATAATAGAAGATGCAAAATATCAAGCAAAACTAAATCTTAAGCCTATTAATATTTTTGACGATATTTGTTTGAAGATTATAAAATAATATACTTTATTATCCTTCATTTGGTGGAGCAATAGTGCCTAAAAGGTAAGCATTAACATAAATCCAATATATTGAAATAGCATATTCTAATATTAAAAATATCAAATATTTGAAAACTGGAAAATTTGCAACATCTAAGCTATTTATTCCTAACACAGAAGTTAAAAAGGATAATAAACAATAGTTTATAAACATAAGAACTATAAATAATATAGTATTCCATAAATATTTACCAAAATAAGTTCCCATTATATGTACAGCCTTTGAAAAATTCCATACTGCAAATATTGAATCTTGCTTCGCATAATTCCACAACAGGGCAGGAATTAACAACCCTACAAGTCCAAAGAGTATAACATACAATAGTGTCATTATTGATGCGTCATAGAAAGAAACCGCTTCAGATGAATATAATACAGAAACCATAACAAGAATTATCAAGGGATAACAAAGTAATATTGAAGCAACGATGGATGAAATACCTCTCCAAATAAATTTTCCTGTATGAATTTCAGGAAGTTCGATTTTATAGATTTCTTTAACTCTTCCGTTATATATATTTGAAGAAGAAATATCCGTTTGTCTATATATAATATTCTCAGTTAAATTCCAAAAATATCCTTGAAAACATAAAAAAGGACAAATACAAAAAACTATAACAAAAAGTAAAATTATATATTGAATTAAATAATCAGTAATAAAATGCTCATTTATTACAATTAATAATCCTGAAATTGATAAAAAAATCAAATAAATAGATAACAAATAAACAAAATGTTTCTTAAAATTCTCTTGTTTAAACATCCAAAAAAGAGCATTAAACATACTTCCACCATTCATTATTTAGTGAGCGAGCGAGATACTTGTAACCCCTATATTTCTGGCACTATCCATAAGTTTTACAACTGCACCGTGTTCAGCATCATCGTCTACTTGTATCAACAAACCGTCAGGAAAATCTTTTACTTTCTCTGTTATAAAATTTTCTAAATCATCAACTTTTATTTCTTCTCCGTCAAAGTAATATTTATTATCATTAGAAACAGCAAAATTCATAATTTTAGTATCTTTTGCAATCTGTTCTTGATTAACAACTTCCGGAACTGCAAGATTTAATCCTTGCTGATCAAGCATTGGAGCAATAACCATCATTATAATTAACAATACTAAAAATATATCAGTTAATGGTGTAATGTTTATTTCATTAAAACTATCTCGCATAATTTATCTTTTGAACCTCACTAGTTCCATTCATCGTATGTATTATCAGTTGGGAGTGATGTTGATGCTCCGTTTAGTGTATTAGTAGAACTTTCTTCCGTATTCATTTCTTCTAATTCTCTTTGCTCTTTTTTATTTAAAGGTTCCCCAGCGACAATAAGCTTCTTATAATGAGCATCTTGAGCTGCATCCATAATATCCATAATTATAGAGCTTTTGACTTTTTCATCAGCTTTTACAACAACCTCGGCATTTTCATTATCACCCTTTACGGACTCTAAATCAGACGAAAGCATAGAAGCTGTAGTTTTTCTTCCATCAATATAAATAGTACCGTCTTTAGTAACAGAAACAGTTACTTTGCCCTGCTCAATAGAAGTCCCGCTATTAACCTCAGGTATTGATATTGAATTATCCACCGACTGAAAAGTAGGAGCAACTACCATCATTATAATTAACAATACTAAGAAGATATCCGTTAATGGTGTAATATTAATTTCTGTAAATAAAGCTTTTTTGCCAGATTTTATTGCCATTTTTCTATCCTATAAAGCAACTGTTGATGATGCTGATTTTACTTTTACTTCTTCTTCTGAATCTACAAAGCTTAAGAATAACAACTTGATTAATTGGAAGTCATCTTCAAATCTTTTTACTGTAGATTGGAATGTGTTATAACACACTACTGCAACAATAGCAACACCAAGACCAAATGCTGTAGCAATTAGTGCTGAACCAATACCCATTGCAACAGCAGCAGATTGATTTCCTTGTGATGCTAAGTCTTGGAATGTATAAAGAATTCTAACAACTGTACCAAACAAACCTAAGAAAGGAGCTACACCTCCAATTGTACCCAAAATTGTTAATCTGTGTTCCAATTTTCTTGTAGCAAGTGTTGCCGCAATGTCAAATGCTCTTGAAAATCCTTTCTTTTGTTCTGATAAAATTCTAACAGCTTCTTCTGTAACTTCACCAATAATTCCACCACATTGAACAGCCAAGTTCTGAGCACCCATTAAGTTGTTTTTTGAAAGCTCTTTTTGTAATCTTGGTATAAACTCAATAACATTTCTTTTATTAGCTTTGTAAAAGGCTGCTCTGTCAATCGCTACCATAACAGTTAGAATTGAGCAGATAAGTATTGGCAACAATACCGGCCAATCTAGTTGAATTGAATGTAATAATAATTCCATAATTTATTCCCCTTATTTTATAATTTATTTTGATATAGTGTGTCTATGCATACCGAAATCAAGAACTATATTTGCTTTATCCCCGCGATAACTTTTCGGAAGCGGAGAATATACGGTTTTTTTTGCTGCTTCTATTAATGAATTGTCAAAATCATTGTCTGATGAAGACTGTAATATTTGACAATTAATAAGCTTACCTTCAGGATCAATTAATAATCCTAATGTAGCAGTATGTTCAAATGAAGAAGTTGACGGATACCAATTATTTTTTATAGCTCGCCTTGTATGAATTACATACAATTCCATATCTTCATTTGCCGCTTGATATTGCTGTGAAGAATTATATTTTTGATTTTGAGCTGCAACCTGTTCAGCCTGAACAATACCGCACCCTATAAAAGCAGTTGCAATTAATCCTATTATAAATAATTTTTTTAGTTCAAATTTATACATTTTATCTAACCTCATCTCAAATTTTATTAATACCTTGAAGCATTGAACACATTGTAATCAAATGTGAATTGAATATCAATACTTTGTCCCTTAAAATCAGCAGGTAACGGTCGGAATGGCGCGGTTAATTCAACTGCTTTTAAAGCTGCCTGATCTGCAGATGGTAAACCTGAAGATTTATTAACTCTGCACGACAATAATCTACCGTCTTTTGCTATTTTAAATAATAAAACAACTCGTTTTGATTCATTTCCTTTTGGCGGATCCCAATTCATTTTAATTCTTCTTTGAAGTTCTCTCATATAAGGACCGAAATCCGGCTCTCTTAAAGCATCTATACCTGGAGCGCCACCGCCACCTCCTGGATTTCCTACATTCCCTGTACCACCGCCGGAGCCAGTCCTTCCTAAAGATCCTCTACCAGCACTGGATGAAGGAGACAAAGACGGTCTTGGAGCACCAGTTGAACTTCCGCTTGGAGAACCTGAACCGCTACCACCTTTACCTACACCAGTTGGCGCAGAAGTTCCGCCTATTGGACCTGTTGACAATGTTTTTCCTGTTGGCGCATTTGAAGGTCTAGGGATTCCAAATGGAGTAGTCGGCTTTGTTACAGGGGACGGTGCAGAAATAGGGTTTGCACTTGGTCTTGCTGTTGGCGGAGCCGGTTTAGCAGGTGATGGTTTATTTGTAGCTGAAGGCTGCTGAGATTTTACAGGTGCTTTTGCCTGTTGTTTAGCCTTTTGCTGTTGTGCCTTTTGTTGTGCAGCTTGTTGTTGTTTTTTAATTATTTTATTTGCACTTGCAGCTGCAGAAGAAGGCTTTTGTTTTTTAGCCGGTGCTGGAGATGGCATAGAAACTTTTCTGGTAGGATCATTTATGCCACCGCTTCTTGAATTTATATCTGCCCTATTTTTTGTTTTAGGGTTTCTTGGCATAGCCTCTTTATCAACAAGAACAAACTCAATATCCTTTTTTAATTTTGCATCAGGCTTATTAAATAAAAACCATTTCACACCCATTAAAGTTAGAGCAAGCGCTATTAACCAAACTAATGCAGGGACAAGTATATGTAAACCTGCTGAAATAGATGTTGACTTTTGAATTGAAAGCACTTCAGGCTTGGTCACCACAAGCCTTGGTAACTTATATTCAGGTGTATTATCCTCTTCCTCATATAAAAAATTTTTCTTTTTATCTATTAATGACACGATACATTCTCTTTAATCTGTACATAATTAGAATAGACATTTCTAATAAAAAATAAATCATCCTAATTACTAATTTTCATAACTATAGTTTGAAGCAGCAGCTGTTATAGGTTGCGTCAAAAGAAGTTCTAGCGAAGAATTAGCCGGAATCACAACATCATTTCCTTTATCAACAACTGATTTAACTAAACCTCCACCTGCACCAACCGCCGTTCCTAAAGCAGCACCTCTACCAACACTGCCACCTGCTAATGCTCCAAAAACCAATCCTGACAAAGCACCTGCAGCACTACCTATAGCTACATCCTTTGCATAGTCTTTAGTAACATCCATTTTTGTTCCAGCAGTTAAGACTCCTGAATTATCATCAGTTTTTATAACGGCAGAAATAGGGATTCGTGTTCCCATTGGTGTAACAATTTGAGTAAATCTTACACAAATTTTACCATTCAAACTTCCATGTTTTGCGTGTGATACTTCAACAACTGTACCATTAACAACACTACCTGACGGTGCAATAAGCTTATTATTATAATAAAAATCTTTACTTAATGCCATAGTCACAGCCTGACCTGCAGCAGCATTAGCAGAAGACAACTCACCTGTTAATATAGCAGGGAATTCTGCACCTGCAGGAACAGTTACTACACTGCCTTTTAGAGGAGAATTACTACTATATGTCATAGGCTGATAACCCTGATATTGTGAAGGCTGCTGTTGTGGTTGCGTTTGTTCATAAGAAAAATTCGCATTAGCATAAACACCATTCATGTTTATCAAAGATAGTAACATGACTACTGAAAAAAGTTTTTTTGTTTTATACATAATTAACTCCTCTCCCTTATAATATTGTATTATCAAAGTATAATTTGTCAATTTATTACGGTATGTGTCATATGAACAGGCGCTGAAAGTACAACAATTAAGTTTGCACCTGAAGATACAGTAACATGCTCACCCATTTTTCTTGTCGCTCCAGGGACACATCTTGTAACTGCAAATGCTCTAAACATATACCATCTTGCATATTGTGGCATGTTAATATATTTTTCAGGAGCAGTTATCCCGCCGCCTATAACATTATTATTCGCTGTATAAATGTACGCTTTAATAGGAACGACAGAGCCATCAGAAAAGTTCATTTTATTTACAAAAACACGCATTGAAGCATGTGTTCCGATTATCGGTTCGTTCTTTTTATCAATATATCCGATTAACTTAGTACCTTCAGGAATTACATTTTTATCATACATATATATATCAGAAGTTGTTGTAAAAGAAACTTCATCACCTTCTTCACAATAAGCAGTTGAAAATTCTTGCAATGATATAACAGGAATATGTGTTCCTTCCGGTATGTCAAACTCGTCATAATCCCTAAGACTTAACTCAGCATATGAGACTATTGATGTAAAACATAGTATTAAAAATGTAATCAGTATACGCATAACAATACTATTATAATAATTATCAGTAAAAAAGTAAATTTTTAGTTTACTTCGATAATGTTAAGATAATCTTTTATTGAATTTATAGGAATTGCAAATCCAATGCCTATATTAGAAATATTATTGTCAGGATTATAAATGGCTTGATTAATACCTATTATTTCACCTTTTTTATTTAAAAGCGGACCGCCTGAAGAACCTGGATTTATAGCAGCATCTGTTTGGATACGATTTTTATTATAATCTATTCTGGATATTATCCCCTGAGTAAATGTTCCCGAAAATCCGAACGGATTACCAAGAGCGTAAACCTTATCGCCAACTTTAATTTTTTCTGAGTCGCCTAATTTTACAGTTTTTAAAGGATATGGCGCATTAATCTTTAAAAGAGCTACATCTTTTTTATCTCCAAGTTTTTTTATTATTTTAGCTTTGTAATCTTGTCCGTTACTTGTAGTTACTATTACATCTTTTCCTTCATCCAAAACATGTGCACTTGTCAAAATAGTTCCATTTTCTTCGATAATACAACCTGTCCCGCATGATACACATTCATCCGTTTGAGCATCAATAGAAACTATTGCCGGATTTGCTTTTTGATAAACTTTTGAAGGAATATTGTCTTCATTAAAAGAAAACGCAAATGTAGTTTGAGCTGTAATAACTATCATAAAAAATAAAAATAATTGTTTCATCTCATCTCCTTTTCATAAAATTTTATATTTAATCAGAGAATTTTTAACTTAAACGATTTATCAATATTTTTTCTTTAAATGGCTATATATTGCAACTCTTCGTATTTTAATGTATAATTTTAAGCAAATTATAAAGTTTTATCACAAAGGCAAAAGGAGAAAATTATGTCTAGAATTGAAAGTTTTAAAAGAGCTTTAGAAGAAAAAAGAGCAGTAAAAATCATTGCAGGTATTGATAATTTTGATATGGAAAGCGTTAAAAAAGTTGTAATGGCAGCATCAAATTCAGGAGCAAGCGCAATTGATATCAGTGCAAAACCTGAAATTATCACAATGGCAAGAGAAATGACAGACTTACCTATTTTTGTATCATCAGTTGAACCAGAAGAACTATCAAGAGCAGTTGAATTAGGCGCAGATGCAGTTGAACTTGGTAATTTTGATGCTTTATACAAAAAAGGTATTTCATTCTCATCTTCACAAGTTTTGAGCCTTGCAAAAAGAACAAAAGAATTAATCGGAGATACATTCTTCTGTGTAACAATACCCGGAGAGCTTGAAATTTCTGAACAAATTGAACTTACAAGAGAACTTGAAAGCATCGGCATTGATTTAATTCAAACAGAAGGACATTTTTCAAATGAATCACCTTCAAACGGTGTTAAAGGTTTACTGGAAAGAGCAGAGCTTACAATTTCAAACACAATTGAGCTATCAAGAAATATAGAAACTCCTATTATGACAGCAACAGGTATTAACCCTACAACTGCTTCATTAGCATTTGCAGCAGGAGCTTCAGCTATTGGATGTGGTTCTTGTGTTAACAAACTTGATTCTGAAATTTCTATGTTAGCAGTATCGAGAAGCCTTGTTGAGATTGCAGACAGAAGTGCACATTATTCAATGGAATTGGTATAAATAATATAAAATAACAAAAAAAGACCTTCTTATATAAGAAGGTCTTTTTATTTGTTTAATTATTTTTTAACTCAAGAATGAAGAGTATTGCTGGTTCATTTTGGAAATAAGCATATCCATAGTTTTAAATTTATTTTCAAGTTGAGCTCTATATCTTTCTGCTGCTTGATTTGCTTTTCTAATTTTTTCATTCAAAGTTGTAATTTGTTTTGAATAAGATTTATCAGCAGACGAGAAGTAACCAGTTGATGATAGTGCACTTTCAACAATATTTTCAAGCTTGTCAAATACACCTGTACCTTTATTCTCGCCAACACCGACTAACAATGATTTCAAAGCAGCTTGATCACTATTAAATGCTTTTGTAAATTTAGATGTATCAAAATTCATCTTAACAATAGCATTGTTATCTGTAGATACATTCGTACCGGTTGCAGCTGCAACACTAATACCGATTGCATCAAGGTTCTTGAATACAGTCGAACCGGCAACAGAGCTTGTCATCAAATTCTTCAACTGATTTCTAATCATTTTTAAAGTTGATTCGGTTGCTAAAGAACCACCTTTAGCAATTGCTTTGTCGACATTTTCCATCAAATCATTATATGAATCTACAACTTCTTGAACAGCATTAGCTAATGTTTCAGTATCTTTTTTAACATCAAGAGTAACTGTTTCACCTTCAGAAGTACCCTTAAGATTTATTGTTACACCTGCAATCCTTGAAACATCACTTTCAATCTTGTTAGATGTTGATGTATATGATGTTCCGTTAATCTTAAACTTAGCATTTTGTCCCAGTTGTTGAACTGTAGTATTCATTCTCGTATTGAATACACTACCGTCAGAATTTTGGAGAATACCGCCTGTTTCTGTAAGAGTTGAAGTAGTATAGCCCATTATATCAGTAAAGTTCGATGCTTTAACACCAAGATGACTAGCAAGGTATTCTGAGTCAGATGTACCGGCTTCTATGTTTACGAATGTTGAACCTGTATCCAAAGCTTCAATTACCAATTCACCTTTAATATTATCCCAATAAGCGTGAGCACGGGATTTGTCACTATTTGAATTAATTTGAGAAACGATATTTTGTAATGTAGTGTTAGAATCAATATTAATTATAGCCTCGCCTACAGTAAAGATACCTTCTGTAACATTACCGCGTCTAAACAGACCATCAGCAGTAACAACAGATTCATTGTTTACACAATAAAGCTCTCTTGCTGATTCTGCAAGACCTTTTGCATTTTTTGCAATACCTGTAATAGATGCAAAGTTTGAAGTATCAGTTGTAGAGCCGACTTCAATATTAGCACCTGTTTTTGAGTAAACTGTCAAATAACCGTTCAAAAGTGAGCCGTCTTCATTATGTTTAAAATCTACATCAGAGAATCGTTGTTGTATTTTTGTAAGCAATTTGCCTAAAGTATCGATATTTTCACCTGTTACAGAATTTTCACCAATTCTGAATACGGCTTTTTGACCGTCATGATACAATGTCAAAGAACCATCTGTTATATTTAACAGACTGAATTTTGTATTCAAACCTGCATCATTAGACACAGAGAGAGTTACATCTTCTGTAATAGTTGTTGTTGATTGAATGCTATTATTGCTTGCAAGGTAATTACCTAAATCATCTTTGAAAGTAAGACCGAGCGCAAAACCTGAGCTTGCAAGTTTTGATGTTGCATTTGCAGTTTCGCCAAACCTTTTCATCGACAATTCTTTAAATCCGCTCTGTACTGTTATTTGAC
Source organism: uncultured bacterium (assembly GCA_902777605.1). Classification (GTDB taxonomy): domain Bacteria; phylum Cyanobacteriota; class Vampirovibrionia; order Gastranaerophilales; family Gastranaerophilaceae; genus CAG-196. The sequence continues at coordinate 119,515 of CACYUI010000002.1, forward strand.
CGCCTGCAATTGATGCTTCCAAGCCCATCGCTCTAAATTTGGATAACAATGAGCCTACTGTTTCATCTGCAGAAACTTCTACCAAGTTTCTTTCGCCATCAACATATACTTCTAATGTACCTGTGTAATCTGATGCTATATCAGAAAGTTTAGTTTCTTCAGTAGCATTATTATATAGTACAGTTTGTGTAATTACATTTTGCGCAGAGCTTTCATACGATTTTGTAAGAATCCAGTCATTTGTATTAGCACCGATTATATCAAGGATATTTGATGCTTGATCAGCGCCTGTATATGCTTTTAGTACACCATCACCTGTATTTCTTATTATAATTTGACCGTTATCATTAACAACAGATTCAAAGCCGAACATTTGGAGTTCATCGAGGAATGTACCTACAGTATCGCTATCTGTAAGCATTAAGTTTGTTTGAACACCGTTTTTAATAATAGTAACGGCGCCTGATTGATAATTGCCTTCTGCGATATCAGAAAGTTTTGTATCACGACTTATGGCTTCAATAACAGCGGTAGGTATTTCAAGGTGGTTTGAATCATAAACTTTTGTGAAATCCCATTGATTGAACAATCTTTCAACAACATTAGAGTTTGCGCCCATCAAAGATGATGTTTCAAGATAAGTATTGTTGTAACCGCTTACAGAAAGTGCTCCTGCTGAGTCATATTCAGTAATTAAACCGTGTCTGGACATAGTAGACATCAAATCTTCAACTGTAGTATCTTCCGTAATTGTTTCGACATTTCGAACACCGTTAGAATATACAAAGAATGATCCTGTTGTAATACCTAGGTTGTTTCCGTCACTGTCTTGAAGATCTGCGAGTTTTGTAGACCTTAACATTGTCGGGTTAGTTGTTCTAACCATATAAGTTGAAGTTGAATCACTTCCGTAAGTAGTTGTAGTTGTTGTTGTAGAATATGCAGCTCTCAAGCCCAAATTATATATACCGCCTGTAGTACCTAAAATCATACCGTCATAAGTACCTTCCAGTGTCATTACACCATTTTTTATTGAACCTGTAATGCCGACACCTGCCAGAGCTGTTAAGAAGTCATCCATTGTATTGTTAGCCGTCATGCTGATTGTATGGTTCTTGCCTCCATACTGAACAGTTGCGGTACCTGCGCCAAGGTTAAGTTGAGCGAAGGTTGTTGTGCCGTCCATATTGAATGTTAATGTTCTTGCTTTATATGTACCTGCGGTATTTTCACCATTAATTACCTGAGATGTGCTTGTAGAGTATGCTTGACTTGCACCGAGCGTAGCTGCTGAGCCTGTTGCGTTAGTAATATAACCTGAATTTGTTCCTTTAAATGTCATAATACCGTTTGAGCAAATTGCTTCGACACCATAAGCAGCCAACATACCGATTAAACCGTCTATTGTTGTATCGCTGTTTACAGACACGGTATAATCTGTGCCATGGTAATTTACGAAGAATTTACCTTCTCCGAGTGACAAGTCACCGAGTGTTGTAGTACCTGACATAGTATGAGTAATTGTTCTTGCTTTTTCACTGCCTGCGCTATTTGTTCCTTCAACTACCGTAGTTGATGATACTACCGTTGCGGTTTTTGCACCAAGTTCTGTTGCTACACCGTTTGCACTCATGATATAGCCGTTCTTTGTTCCGATAAAGGTCATTACA
>CACYUI010000003.1 GCA_902777605.1 uncultured bacterium
AGTCCCATCACAGTCAATTCGTAAAAAATCGATATAACCCCAACGTGTCGGCTAACACAGGCTAATTAATTACAATTCAAATGTCCCAAATAAACCCCACTCCACTTCTAACCTCCTTTAAGTGTTAATGCACAGCATGAGGGATTTTGACATAATATATACCGAGTTTGACATCTAAGTCGGAAGTTTTGAAAATTTTAGCAAAAATTTAAACGGCATTTAAATACCATTTAAAATGCGTTTTATAGGTGTTCAAAAATCACATTCTTTCTATATACCAGTTTGACATTCCAAAATGATTGAAATTCCATTGTAATTCAAAATAAAAATTAAACTCCAAAGAATTATCGTCTTTGAAGTTCCAAGAGTATTTATTTAGTTGTGTCTTACGGTAACTTTCAAACGCATCCGTCTTGGATTATTCGGGGTGCCGGCGGAGTAACGTCCGACCGGCACCTTACGGGCTGGGTTCGCTTACGCTCACCCAGCGCCCTACCGAAAATCCGCTGAATTTCTTTTGCATACTTTTTTCTGAATTCAGAATACGGAATATCCAATGTTTCTTTAGTTAATTTATTTTTCAAAATCATCTTCAAATCCTCTTATATTATCAAGTTCAATGTTGTATTGTTTGCCGGTTTTATCAACACAAGTTGCGAAGCGGATTTCTGTACGGCAACGACCGGATAGCGAGCAGATTGAGCTAGCTATGCCGTTAGGCATAAAAGCGAAACTCTGCGAGCGTGGAAGAAATCCAAGACAGTCTTTTTATCAGCATATTTGTTTTCCCATAAACAAATCAGCAAGCCGATTTCTTGTGTTTTTAAATTTAAAATTTTTGTTCCGTATAATTTATAATCTTTTTCAACCATAACATATTCCTTTCGGTCATTAATATTAATCGATTGTGTTTTGGTAAAATTCAAGTATAATGCCTGAATTTTGTATCATTTAGACACATTTATTTTGTAAACACCGATTGGATAGATCTTAAACAGCACTTGAACATACCTTAAAAATCGACATCTTTTTCGTAATCAATAAAAAATGCATTCAATAAATCTGCTTCTCGGTGCAAATATTTTACAACCGGAGCAAGGTTGTAGCACTCTTCTTTTCAATTTATTTCTCCTAGAAATTTGCATTGACAACATCTAATAACTGATATAAAACTTTGGATTTTTTATTGTCTAAGGTTGACACTTTTTGTGATAATTCAGCTTTTAAGTCTTTTTTGACTTCTGTCTCAAACTCAAAAATATTTTTCAACTCACATTCAAATATTTCTGCAAATTTTAAAAGTGTTTGCAGACTGGGAAAGCAGTGTCCGTTTTCTATATATGCAACTTGCCTTTGGTCAATCCCTATCTTGCTGCCCAGTTCAGCCTGTGTCAAACCAAGTGCTCGTCTGTAGCTTTTTATATTCTTACCCAGCAATTTTTTAACGGTTTCTGCATCCATTTCTAAAAATTTTTACAACCTTTTTTGTTAGATTTGACAAATAATACCATGTTTACATGGTAAATTACTATAAATAAATAGTATTGTCAATTCAAATACCACATTGTACTCATAAAAAATACTATGCGAGTATTGTATTCTGAGTAGGGGTATTTTATGGATGATATAAGACTTTTAATAGGTAAAAGAATTAAGGAACTCAGAAAATCCAAAAATTGGACACAGGAACAATTTGCCGAAAAACTTGATATTGATCAACGCAGCCTCAGTGCAATAGAGTGTGGAGTAAATTTCCCTACCAAAAACTTTATAAAAATAGCACAAACTCTTGGAATAGAAGTTAAAGAGTTATTTGACTTTGAACATCTTGAAAAATCCGAAGAAACAATGCGAAAAGAAGCAAAAAAATACATAGAAAAACTAAATTCTCACGACTTAAAAGTTATATTTAAACTTTTAAAAGCAATGAACTGAGTATTTATTCATCAAATCGGCATAAGAGGAGATTTGATTTATTGTAAATTCATACATATCAATATCTTTATTATAAAAATGTTTATACCATTCAATAGTATTTTTTATAGCCTCTTGAGCAGTTAATGTCGGAGTCCAGCCTAATACTTTTTTGGCTTTTTCAATATTAAGCATCAATAGACCTGCCTCATGCAAAGGGCTTTTCTCCCCAACTATTACTTTTCCTTTGCCGTAAAACTCACAAGCCATCTTCGAAACTTCTGCAACAGTTAATACACTATCTTCGTTTGGACCGAAGTTAAAGCCGTCAGCATATATACTTCTATATTTACCTTTGCCTTCTTCCAATAATTTTTGTCCCAAAAGCAGATATCCGCTCAAAGGCTCTAATACATGCTGCCAAGGACGAACTGCTATAGGATTACGTATTTCAATATTTTTTCCTGCATTCACTCCGCGCACGCAATCGGGAATAAGTCTGTCTAATGCCCAATCGCCGCCGCCGATTACATTACCTGCGCGAGCCGTTGCCATTGCCATGGTGCTATCTTCTTGCAAAAATGAGCGCCTAAAAGAAGAAGAAAGAATTTCAACGCACCCCTTAGATGAAGAATACATGTCATATCCGCCCATCGGTTCGTCTTCTTTGTACCCTCTGTTAATTTCTTTGTTTTCGTAGCATTTATCTGTTGTAACATTAACAAAAGCTTTGACCGAAGGGCAATTTCTTGCTGCTTCAAGAACCTTTAAGCTTCCCATCACATTTGTTTCATAAGTTAGAATGGGTTCTGCATACGATAATCTTACAAGCGGCTGCGCAGCCAAGTGAAAAACTATATCGGGCTTGAACAAATTAATAGTTTCGCTTAAGTATTTATAATCTAAAATATCTCCGATTACGGATTTTGATATTTTTTCTTCTATTTTAAGCTCTTTAAACATAGAAGGTTCCGTATTTGGTTCAAGCGAGTATCCGCAAACTTCAGCGCCTAATTCTGTAAGCCAAAGAGAAAGCCAGCTTCCCTTAAAACCAGTATGACCTGTTAAAAAAACTTTCTTCCCTCTGTATATATTATTAAACATTCTATACTCCTTAACGAATTATATATGCAAAAATTTTTTTATTGAATACTTTATTCCATTTAGATAAAAACAAGGTTCCAACATAAAATTATCTTTTAATATTTTGAAATAATTACTTTTATCAATGTTATACTTGTTAAAAACATCAAAATAAAAGGAATTTATAAAATTTATAATATTCCATTTTTCACCATTGATTGTACAGTTAGATATTCCGTTATTTTTTCCTACAAAACTTTTTAATATAGTAAAATAATTTTTTCCGAATACTTCAGCAATATTATAGCCAATAGTTTTAACCTTTTCTGATTGTACATCAAAAAGTATATCCCGAAAAACAGTTGCAGAATAGTTGTTTTCAAATAATTGACCATATATATCTACTTGTGCAAGATTTAACTTTGAGCATCGTAGAGGTTCTTTTAATGTATTATAGACATCTTTTTTTATACATAAGCTGCCAATCCAAGTACATTTGAAAGAAACTATTTTAATAAAATCATCAAGAGTTGTCACTCTTTTATATTGATTTTTTTTTGTTTTTTTATTTAAAAAGAAAATACAGTCTTCCTCTTTGTGTTCTTTTAAAAAATAAACAATTTTATCTAATGCACCATTTCTATATACACATGTATCATTACTAAGTTTACAAAATATACCAGATGCGTATTCCATTGTTTTAAAAATATGGTTATCAGAAAAAATCGGTTGTTCTTGATTTATGTATTTTATTTTCTGAGGATATTTTTCTGCATATTTAAGACAGAGTTCATTTGTTTCATCTTCTGAACAGTTATTAGAAATAACTATTTCTACTTCATTTGTACTCTGAAAAACATTAGTATCAACAATGGATTTTAAAGTGTTTTCTAGCATATCACACCGGTTAAAAGTAGGTATACATATTGATAATATTGGATTGAACATTAAATAAAGCCTCCAAAATTTTTATCTACTTAAACGCCATACTTCTATTTTGCCAAACTGCCCAAGGAGCTTGGTCGTTTTGCCACATGTATGTTAAATCATTTTTGTCCTTAAGTGTATCCATAGGTCTCCAGAAACCTCTGTGTTTATAGGCATTTAGCTGCTTATCTTTTGCTAAATTTTCTAAAGGAGCGCGCTCAAAGATTGTAGAGTCACCTTCTTGTATATAATTAAACACTTCAGGCTCACAAACGAAGAAACCACCATTTATCCAGCTTTCTTCACCTTTTGGTTTTTCCATGAATGAAGTTATCATATTATCATCTTTGATAACCAAAGCACCAAATCTGCCTTGCAGTTGAACAGCTGTCATAGTACATAATTTTCCTGATTCTTTGTGATTTTGTATCAAATCATTTATATCAACATCAGAAACTCCGTCACCGTATGTTAATAGGAAAGGTTCATTGCCAATATATTCTTGCGCTTTTTTAATTCTTCCGCCTGTCATCGTGTCTTGACCCGTGTATAACATTGTAACCTTCCATGGTTCTGTTTGCATTCTGTGAATTTCTACGGAATTGGTAACCATATCTACTGTAATATCAGAGTATTGTTGATAATAATGAACAAAATAATCCTTTATGACATGAGATTTATATCCTGTCAAAATTACGAAATCATTAAAGCCGTAATATGAATATATCTTCATAATGTGCCATAATATTGGCTTTCCACCGATTTCAACCATTGGTTTTGGCACCAGTTTTGTTTCTTCCGATAACCTTGTTCCTAATCCGCCTGCAAGAATAACAACTTTCATAATCTCTCTTTCTTTTATCAATACGATAATTTTATCACAAAAATTTGTCTTTATTTTAATTTGCTGTATTCTTTATCGCTTACAGGTTCAAGCCATTCATTTGATGTTTCGACTCCGTCTACTTCGACTGCAATATGAGAAAACCAAGAGTCTGGGGCTGCGCCGTGCCAGTGCTTAACATTTGCAGGAATATTTATTACACTTCCCGGTTTCATTTCGACGGGTTCTTTTCCCCACTCCTGATAATAACCTCTTCCGCCAGTTGCAATTAATATTTGCCCTCCGCCTGCCTTAGATTTATGGATATGCCAATTATTTCTGCACTTCGGTTCAAAGGTTACATTATACATTTTTACCTGTTCGGTTGAAATAGGTGCAATATAACTCTGCCCGATAAAGTATTTTGCATAAGCATCGTTTGTGTTGCCAATAGGAAACATTATTGTTTTTTGATATTCAGTTAATGTCTGCATTTTACCCCCTTTTTTATTAAAACTAAAAGCAAAGCTCAAATTTGATGTTAAAAATAAAACAGATAGTACTAATAAAAATATTTTTCGCATAATTTTTCACCTTTTATTCATTGATAACATCTTTGACGATTTTTAGGGCTGCAAAAGAATTTGGGAAACCGACATATGGCATAACTTGAATTATAGCAGCCGTTATTATTTCAATAGAATTTCCAGCTTTTAGATTACCTTTTATGTGGCTTTTTAAAACTCCTGTATTGCCTGTTGTTGTGAGGATTGCAATTGTCATAAGTTCTCTGGTTTTAAGGTCTAGTCCATCTCTTGTATAAAAATCGCCAAAGCAAATTTCTGTTAAAAATCTTGCGACATCAGAACCCATATCATCAGGCAAACCCTTCATATTTTGAACGATTTCATCACCATACATCGGGTTTTGTATTTCTAAACCTTTTTTATATCTGTTATTTTCGTTAGTTGTTTTTGTGCTTTTTAATTCTTTTTCTAATCCTCTTTCTTTTATGACTTCATTAAAGACAGAAATTGCATTTAAAGTCTTTGGAAAACCGATAAACGGCGCGCATTGGTAGATTGTTTCTCTTATTTCAATCGGAGTATTCCCTGCATTTAAGGCTCCGTTTATATGTGCTTTTAACTGTGGCAGCGTTTGCATAACGGTCAAACTTGTAACAGTCAGCAGTTCTCTTGTTTTCATATCCAAATCACCGATTGTAAAAACTTCGCCAAAAATATATTTTTGCAAAATATCCATAAAATCTTTGTCAAGACCGTTATTGTTTTTAGTTGTTATATTGAATAAAATTTCTAAATTTTTATCAGCAATTTCTTGTCTTGTCATAGGTCGATTCTCCTTTCCTAATGCGTTCAAGTTAAGCATTAAAACAGATATTACAGCTATAATACATATTTTTTTAATCATAAAAATCCTCTTATATTATGTATTAATGTTAAAACATAGGTCGCTTTATTACAACAATTATTTTTCTCTAAATAAAATTATTGCGGAAAAACTTAAAATAATAGCACCTATTAGAACTTCCAGAGGAAATGTTAACAGCAAATTTTTATCAAGTATCATAGGAATTAATAAAATTGCACCGGCGGGCGGGAAATAAATTTTTAATTTATCAATAGCATAAAAAAGAATTATGCATGCTAGAGCTGTACAAATAAATAGCGGCAGACCTAAAAACTCATTCAGCAATAATCTGAGGGCACAACCTATAAAAGATGCAAATGTCATTAATCCTACAATGTAAAAAGGTTTTAATCTTGCGGGGCTTTTTGGATTTGAAAGTTCTGTAAACATTACTATTAATGGTGGTGCAAGAAAGTATATTTGATGTGTTTTAAATGGAATTAAGGCTATTAAACCAAATACTGCCAGTAATTTTGACCATTTTATTATTTGATATTTTGTATCAAATTCGCACGGTACAAAGGTATTAATAGGACGAAAATGATATTTTTCCATAAGCCATTGCGCAATAATAATGATAAGAGCCATTATTGACACAGATATAGGGTAAATCCAACTATCTGTTCTCAGATAAACAGGTAGTATGCAGGCAGATATTATTGGAACAAAGTTTGTTTTAAACAGTGTTAAAATAAATCCCGTAAAAGCAAAACACAAACAGACTTGCGCTATCAAAGGAAAGGTACAGTATTTTACAACTAATACTCCAAATAATGCTGCCAATGACATTAGAATAAAAATGCGCCTTTTGTTAGTCATCCACGGTTGTTGTTCACTAACCCAAGCTCCTATTGTAAGAGCACAAATTTCAGGGAAAATAATCTCTGTTTCGTGAGATATTTCTGCTACAAAAACCATGACAAATGCCATAATTATTCCAAACAAATATCGCTCTATTCTTATTCTTTTTAATACTTCGGCTTTCACAGTTTTATAATAAAATAAGTTCAAAAATTATTCAAACCCAAATTAATTCTTGTACAATGTTTTTCTCAAATTTTTAAACATAGACAAAATACTGCTCATTATATCACTATAACTCGATAATTTGCGGTTATATATTTATGATAAAATTATACTATGAGAGTTTTTTTAAGAGTAATTTTATTATTCATATACCTTTGTTTGACACTTATTAAGCCAAGCGAAGTGTATGCTTTTAATAATTTTGTAACTAATATCCCGTCTCTTAACTACATCTCAGAAGCAAAATCTGAAATAACTTTATCACACAGAGTTGAAAATTATTATATCGTTACCCAGAATCCAACAAATACAGAGATATCAAATACTTTAAACAAGAATTATGATTTAAGTTTGATATTTGGGGATGAAGTTTTTAATGACGACAATATTTTAAGATTTGTCTTATTTAATAAAAATACCAACCACAATAGTCGCATAGTTCATAAAATATCTCCAAAATTGAAACATGCGATTTATACAAGAGCACCCTAGCTTATTCTCCATATAAAAAATAAATTGATTACATTAATATAGGAGAAAACATAATGGAAGCATTAAAACAAGGCTTCTTTATTATGGTAATTGGCATGGGAACTGTCTACATATTCCTTACCATAATGATTTATGCCATGAATATTACTAAAAAAATATTAGACATTATAAGTAAATATTTTCCAGAGGACATTCCTCAGGAATCTAAAAAGAAAAGAGATAAAATGGATAATGATGCAGAAATAGCACTTGCTATTGCAGCTACAATCCACAAAGGAGCTGGGGAAAAATGTTAACAAGTTTCATTTTAGAAAATAGTGTAGCAATATCAGCTTCACTACTGATAATTTCATATATTTTTATCGCATTGGAAAAAATCCCAAAGGTTACTATTGCACTTCTTGGTGCAGGAATAACTTTGTTATTAGGATTAGTCAGTCAGCATAAAATGGTTGGCGAAAGTTTAAATCCGCATTATTTTGTTAATTTTATTGATTTCAATGTAATATTTTTACTTGTTTCTATGATGATTATTGTAAATATATCAACTAGAAGTGGTATGTTTAATTGGCTTGCTAATGAACTTTTGAAAATGACAAAAGGAAAACCTATTGCTATTTTTGCAGTATTAGCAATTTTTACGGCAGTAACGAGTGCATTTTTAGACAATGTTACAACAGTTATCTTGATTATGCCGATTACATTCTTTGTTGCAAAAAAATTAGATATTAATCCGATACCGTTTTTATTAGGGGAAGTATTTGCCTCTAATATCGGCGGAACTGCTACTTTAATCGGTGATCCGCCGAATATCATTATTGGAAGTGCAGCAGGATTATCATTTATGGATTTTGTCAAAGTGTTAACACCTGTTATTGCAATAATACTATTTGCGGTTATCATTTTTTTGACTTTTGTTTTCAGAAAAGATTTAAAAACCTCAAAAGAAAAAATGCAGGAGGTTGTTAATATTGATAACTCAAAAACCATAAGGGATAAAAGTTTAATGATTCGTTCAATTATAGTTTTAGGGTTGGTAATATTGGGGTTTGTGACTCACGATATTACACATATTGAGACCTGTGTTGCGGCTATGGTTGGTGCAAGCGTACTTTTATTATTCGAAAAACCAACCGAAATATTAAAAGATGTCGAATGGAATACAATATTTTTCTTTATTGGTTTATTCATAATAATAGGCGGCGTTGAAGCATCAGGCGGAATTAAACTTGTGGCAGAGTGGATACTTAAAGTTACACAAGGCTCTCAAACTGCCACATCAATGTTAATTCTCTGGGCATCTGGTATAATTTCAGGAATAATAGATAACATTCCATATACTGCAACAATGTCGCCAATGCTCGTTGAAATACAAAAAACTATGGGTGGTGAATATACTATTCCGCTTTGGTGGTGCTTATCATTGGGGGCTTGTCTTGGCGGCAATATGACAATGATAGGTGCAGCAGCTAATGTTATTGTTAGTGAAAATTCTGCAAAACTCGGACACCCGATTAAATTTATGCAATTTATGAAATACGGTCTGATAGTTGTGGGAATTTCACTTGCAATAAGCACAATATACATATATCTAAAATATTTAAAATAAAGGAAATATAAAATGGAAGAAAATAATAATAATGAAAAAAAAAGAACCCCAACGGTTTTCTGAAAGTTCAGGAACGGGGGTTTTAAGTACATTAATCTTTATGATTGTTTCGGCTGTTGCGATGTACTTATTAGCAAAATATTTAGGGTAAATGAGAACACAAAAAAGTGTGAGTTCAAAATGAACCCACGCTTTTTAGCAAAAATTTTCAGTTATTGTTGAGCTTCAATTTTGAATATTACAGGGCGGAGTCCGTCGTTGCAGGAACAAACTGCAACACCTGGTTTTCTTATCCAATCACCGTAATAAAAAAGTTCTTGCGTTGCGCCGCCATGAGCAAGAGTGAAAACATACTGATAAATTGCTTTCCATGCTTCATTGCAAAACCCTTCGGGGCATTCCCAGTCCGCATAGAAAACTTGTCCTTCTTTTAATATCGGGCAAGCCGTTAAACCTTCAACGCCGTATTCTTTTGCCAGTTCTTCATCAAAATTTCGTTTTAAAACTGTTATTTTACATTTTTTCATGGCTATTCCTTCTTTAAATTAATTATAAAACAAATATTACTTGACAATAATTAGATGTCTAACTATAATAATCCTATGAGACTTTTGCTATCTTTAATATCTAAAATTCACGAAAAAGGAAACCGTTTTATTATAGAAGAACTCAAGAAAAACGGAGCAGAGGGGCTTGTACCGAGTCATGGTGACATCCTAGTTTGTCTTTACAGTCAAGACAAAATGACAATGAAAGATATAGCCGATAAAATCCATAGAACCAGACCGACAGTCACAGTTTTGGTTGATAAGCTTGAAAAATTAGGTTACTTAAAAAGAGAAGTCTCTCAAAAAGATAACAGATATACATATATTGTTTTGACAAAGAAAGGACAGGATTTTAAACCTATATTTGAAAAGATTTCAGAAGATTTAAACGATATGCTATATAAAAACTTATCGGAAGAAGAATCAGATATTTTAGAAAATCTTTTACAAAAAATATAAAAAATTTTTAAATAAATAGTTAGACATCAAACAAAAGGAGAAAATTATGACAAATTTTAAAAAAGAAGAAATAGGAACAATGGCTGAATTAGGTAAAAATTATGAAAACGGAAAAGCTTTTTTACATGATTTACTAGGCTTAATACCTTTTAATCATAAACATATACAAAATGAAGAAATTTATATTTTCTTAAAAGGTGAGGGCACAATGACAGTTGATAATGAAGTCATAGAAGTCAAAGAAGGCTCTTGCGTAAAGGTTCTTCCTAAAGCAGTCAGAACTATGGAATCTAAAACAGATTTGCAATATATCTGTGTTCAAGCAAAAACCGACAGTTTAGAACAATTTGGTTTCGGCGACGCAGAATTATGCTAAAACATTTTGGTAAAGTTACAAAAAAGCCGAGAGCATAAAACTCTCGGCTTTTTGTTATAATTATCTAAACAAAACTTTTTCCCAAATTAAATGCCTTTTCAAGCTCTTTTGGGAGTTGTTCCTCTTTTCGTTTCATTTTATGTTCTTTATCAAAACATTCGCAAACATACTTGTCATAGTTACTGAATTGGCAAGTATCATAAGCAAATATTTTTTCAGGTTTAGAAAATACAAGTTCCACAAACCATTCAAAACGATTAAGTGTAGCAGAATACAAATCCTGACAAGTCTTTTCATCAACATTCATCGTATAAATAATAGCTGTTTTTAATTTTTTAGGTGCAATAGATGGGAAGCCTTCTTTGTACTCAAAAAACGGGAATAAAAGTCTTTCAACACAGCTTTTCATAACCCCTGTTATATCACCGTAGTATAGAGGTGTCCCAAAAACTACACCGTCAGATTGTGCAATTTTATCTAAAATAGGAGTCAAACCGTCAGGGTAAGCGCATCTTCCAAAGTTCTTTCCGTCTTTTAATTTGCAGGCAAAACAACTTCTGCAGCCTTTAAAATCTATATCATAAAGGTTTATAATTTCAGCTTCCGCACCGGATTCTTTAACCCCGTTTGCAAAACTATCACACATTTTGTATGTGTTCCAATTCTTTCTTGGAGAACCGTTCAATATAATAACTTTTTTCATATATTCCTCACTTTTTTAAAAACTATATTATTCAGCAAAATATTTTTTATGATACTCATAGAGCCATTGATCAAAATTTCTGTCCCAGTTAAAGTCATTGTCTTTTGACTTGTTATACAATTCTTCTACCATCGGATAGTATTTGGAATCCTTGTTCTCTGCCAAAAACTTTTCGTAGGATTCTTTGAACTCAGGCTTCATTTTTCTGGTATTCCATTTGTCAAAAATCGGTGAATTGTCAATGCCTTCCAAATAAGTCATAAGATAACTGTTCAAAATGTCTTTTGCGTCAGAAATTAAAATAAAATTAGGATTTTGCTCTACAAACTTTTCCAAAAACAGAATATATTCTCTCAAAGTGTCGGGCGGAACGATTAGCCCTCCGTCTTGCATAACAGACTCTCTTTTTATAATAAATTTCAACCATTCATTATAAGAAGACGAGAGATATTTTCCGTATTTTTCAAGTAAATAATCGGAATTAACCGCATAAAAATAGCATCCTTCCACATAAGGCATTTTCACCCAGTTATTTTTGTAATATGGATTATCAGGATCAATATTTTCAGTATACTTTTCGTTTAAAACATCCGTAGCTTTTATAAATTTTGTCTGTAATTTGCTAAACTCCATATCATTATCTTTAGAAGCTTTTGCTTTATTCAAAAATTTAATCTCATCTTGTTCAAGATTATCTTTGTAATACTTTTGAGCCGGATTTAAAACCTCTTCTTTAACTGGCTCATTTTTTACGGGAGATTTTTGAACGAAACTATTATCAGATACTTGCTCATTCTGTAAATTAAAAGAGCTTGCATTATTCCTTAAGTTATTAAATATACAAAATCCAATACACAAAAATACAAACAAGCAAAGAACTACAACTGCAATTTTTCTATATTTTGAACGATACATTTTTAAATCCTCTTTAAACCAATTATACAACATTAATATTTTAGAATTTATAAGCACATTTTTATCGCTTCTTTAGGACAGATGTGACTGCATAATGAACATCCCGCACACTGTTCTTTATTAATGTGCATACAATCTTTATCAAGATATAATGCGTGATATTCTGATTCAGAGCAAATTTTGGCACACTTTCCGCATTTTATACACTTATCTTTGTCTATTATAGGATAGAGGTGCGATTTCTTATTTAATTTTTCATGAGATGTAATTTTCTGAATTGCAATATTTTTCAATTCAGATATATCACTAAATCCCTTTGTTTCCAAAAAGTTTAAAAGTCCTGATTTTAGTCTGTTAATGATTTCATATCCGTTTATCATAACTTCTGTACATACTTGAACTGCATCAGAACCGAGTGCTATATATTGTGCTGCATCTTCCCAGTTTGAAATACCACCCATACCTAAAATTGGTAACTCTGAATTTTGTCTTAGTTGCGCAACACATCTAAATCCTATTGGTTTAATAGCTTCTCCTGATAAACCGCCATATGTCGAATGACCGTCAATATTTAGAACTGGTTCTAAAGTATCAAGATTAATGCCCATAAAGCTTTGTACTGTGTTAATTGCTGAAAAACCATCTGCTCCTGCTCGTTCAACGGCTTTACCAATCCAAGTAATATCAGTTACATTCGGTGTTAATTTAACAAAAACAGGTTTTTTCGCAACAGCTTTTACCCATGAAGTTATAAGGATTGAAACTTCTGCACTTGTACCTATTGCCATACCAATATTCCTTTCAGGCATACCGTGTGGACAGGAAAAATTAAGCTCATAAGCATCTATTGATGTATCATTCAGGGTTCCTACAAGATTCTGCCATTCATCTTTTTCTACGGGTGCCATAATGCTTGCAATAATAACCTTTGTTGGGTGTTTATCTTTCAAATATTTAATACCATCAACCCAATATTGAACAGTTTTATGACTCAATAACTCTATATTTTGAAGACAGATTACTTTACCTTTTTCTTTTATTGTCGCATAGCGAGGACTTGCTTCAATCATTTCTAAGTTATCAGGGGTTATAGTTTTTAAAACTACACCGCCCCAACCCATCTCAAATGCTTTATCTATACTTTCTATTGAAGCCGTAGGCGGAGCTGAAGCTAATAAAAATGGATTTTCAAATTCTATTCCTAATATTTCTGTTTTTAATGTTGGCATTTATTTGTTCCTTAAGTTCTAATAACGAAGTTTATACTTTGATATTAGCATAATTAAAATCTTTTGAATATTTTTAATAGAATTTTAACATTATTTCACTTAGACCGACCTTCAAAAGGATTAAAAAACATAAAGAATATTCTTTATGTTACTTGTTTTTGTGATATGATTACACAAAAAGGGAGATGTATGATGGAACAAGAGTTGCGCAACAAAGTAAAAGAGGCAGCAAAAGAATATTATAAAGAAGTTTTTGGAGGAAAAAGGAATTTTGATTATATTCCGCCTTCAGGAAAGCTTTTGGGCGAAGAAGAATTGTTGAATATGATTGACGCATCATTAGATATGTGGCTTACTGCAGGAAGGTTCAACAAAGAATTTGAGAAAAAATTTGCAAATTATCTCGGTGTAAAATTTGCACTATCAACCAACTCAGGCTCAAGCGCAAACCTGCTGGCATTATCAGCACTTACTTCTCATAAGCTCGGAGAGAGAAGGTTAAAAAAAGGTGACGAAGTAATTTCTGTCGCTGCCGGATTCCCGACAACAATAAACCCCATTTTACAACAAGGATTAATTCCTGTTTTTGTGGACTGTGAAATCGGTACATATAATATTGATGCAGAAAAAATAGAAGAAGCTATTTCTCCTAAAACAAAAGCTATATTTTTGGCTCACACTTTGGGTAACAGTTATGATTTGGATAAAATCATGGCTTTGGCTGAAAAATATAATCTTTGGGTAATTGAAGATTCCTGCGATGCTTTAGGCGGTGAATACAAAGGTAAAAAGATAGGCACAATAGGGCATATCGGAACATTCAGTTTCTATCCCGCTCACCACTTAACGATGGGCGAAGGCGGTGCCGTTGTTACAAATGACCCTCAATTATACAAAATAATTATGTCATTTAGAGATTGGGGCAGAGATTGTTGTTGTCCTCCGGGACGCGACGGTGTTTGCGGCAAGAGATTTACGCAACAGTTAGGGAATTTGCCTTATGGCTACGACCACAAGTATACATACTCTCACATCGGATTTAACCTTAAAATTACTGATTGGCAAGCAGCACTAGGTTGTTCTCAAATTGAGAAACTTGACGGATTTTTGGAAATCAGAAGAAGAAATGCTCAAATGCTTACAGAAAAATTATCTGATTTAGCTGATTATCTTATTTTACCTATCATAAAAGACGGCGTTAAACCTTCATGGTTTGGTTATTTGATTTCTGTTAAAGAAGGAGCACCATTTACAAAACAAGAAATGGTTGAATATCTTGAAGCACATGGAATAGGAACTCGTCAACTTTTTGCGGGAAATATTCTTAGACAACCAATGTTTGTGGATGATGAACAAGTACAATTCAGAATCGGAGGTTCTAAATTGTTGAACTCTTCAGAGTTGAGCGAAGAATGGTACTCAAAACTTCCGAATACGGATTTCATAATGAATAACACTTTTTGGGTAGGTACATTCCCTGCGCTTGGCGAAGAAGAGATTTCAAGAATTGCTTATGCAATACATGCTTGTATTAAAGAAAAAGCAGGAGTTGTGGTATAAATATCATGGGTAATTTAGATGATGATAGTATAAGTTGTAAAAAATCTTCCTCGCCCCGCCAAATTGACCTTTGTGCGGGAGAGGATACGGATGTGAGTTCGGATACGAACTCTGCAGCCGTTGGTGAGGGGTTTAATAACTCACACCGATTTTACGCTCCATACATTAAAGAATTTGCCAGAGAATTAAGAAAAAATCAAACTGCTCAAGAAACAGCATTATGGAATTTGCTGAAGAACAATCAAATGGGATATAAATTTCGACATCAATTTGCAATTGATAATAAATATGTTGCAGATTTTGTATGCTTAGAAAAAAGATTAATCATAGAATTGGATTGCGGACAACATAATAGTTCTATAAATGATATTGACAGAACATTGTATTTAGAAAAAGAAAATTTCAGAGTTATAAGATTTTGGAATAATGAAATTGATAACAATATTGAGGGATGCTATGAAGTTATTTTAAGGGAAATAGAAACCCCTCACCCTAACCCTCTCCCGCACAAAGGTCAATTTGGCGGGGCGAGGGAATGTACTAACCTTTTACTTACCGGTTCGGGCGGATTTATCGGGAAAAACTTGAAATCATATTTGCAGAATAAGTATAAATTACTTACTCCGCGCAGTTATGAATTGAACCTTATTGATGAACAGGCTGTAAAAAAGTATTTTGATGAACACGACATTGATTTTATAATTCATTGCGGTTCAACAGGCGGTGCAAGGGGAATTGACGACAAAGACTCTACAATAGAAGACAATCTTGCTATGGTAGATAATATTTTAAAATACAAAAAACCAAACAGTCGGGTAATATTATTTGGCTCGGGCGCCATGTATGATAAATCAAGAACTTTGCACAAAGTTAAGGAAGATGAAATAGGAACAGTTGTTCCAAAAGATTTGTACGGAAAGTCCAAAATGCTTATTGCACAAAAAATAAAAGACAGAAAGGAT
Organism: uncultured bacterium; assembly: GCA_902777605.1. GTDB lineage: Bacteria > Cyanobacteriota > Vampirovibrionia > Gastranaerophilales > Gastranaerophilaceae > CAG-196. Next base: position 16,058 of record CACYUI010000003.1, read on the forward strand.
GTTGTTTGCTTAAATATTTTTGCCTGTTACGGATATGGAGAAAAAGAAAACAGATTTCCGAGCTATGCAATAAACAGAGTGCTGGAAGGTAAAGATATTGAAATTAATCAGAATGTGATATTTGATTATCTCTTTGTTGAAGATATGCAAAGAATTGTTGAACATTTTATTACTAATATTCCTGTTAGTAATATAATAAATATTACACCGACAGAGAGTATAAGCTTGTATGATATAGCACAAATTGTTAAAACATTCTCTGACAAAGATATCAGGATATCTATAAAAAATCCTGTAATGAACAATGAGTACACAGGAGATAATTCAAGACTTTTATCGGAAATAGAGAATTTTAAATTTACAAGTATAAAAGAAGGTTTAAAAAAACTATACACATATAATCAAAAAATAGAATTACAACTTATATAGGGAGCATGTTATGAATACACTTGAAAAAAAAATGGTAAACACGCTGAAAGATTTAAAAGAAAACCACCATGTAGTGGGTGTTAAGGCAGAATTTGAAGCTGAAGGAACAAGGCTTGAAGAAGCTCTGAGATTAAAAGAAGTTGTTACAAAAGCTGGCTTGGATTTATCAATAAAAATTGGCGGATGTGAAGCCATAAAAGATATGTATGATGCAAGGACTGTCGGTGTTGCTGCTGTTATAGCACCAATGATTGAAACACCCTATGCTATGAAAAAATATGTGAAAGCTACACATTTCGTTTTTCCTGAAGAAGAAAGAAAAAATATAAAATTTTTAATTAATACTGAAACTATTACAGGTTTCAATAATCTAAATGATATTCTCGCAGCTGAAGAGTTTTCAGAATTGAGCGGTATTGTACTTGGTCGTGTAGATATGACCGGCTCAATGGGATTAACAAGAGAAGATATAAATACTGATACTATTTATAATATTGCACACACTATGTCTGAAAAAATGATGTCAATAAATAAAGATTTGGTTATTGGAGGAGGTGTTTCAGCTCATTCATTACCATTTTTTAAAAAATTACCTTATCTTTCAAGATTTGAAACAAGAAAAATTATATTTGATGCTCAAAAAGCTCTTCAAGACTCTAATGCAGATAAAGGAATTTTAAAAGCTGTAGGCTTTGAGCTTATGTGGTTGAAGAATAAGCGAGAGTTTTACGGCATGATATTTAAAGAAGATGACGCAAGACTTCAAATGTTAGAAGCAAGATACAAAAAACTAATTGAAGAAGCTGGCGGAGTGTATGCTTAAATATCAAAATTATATATTTGATTTGGATGGCACATTAGTAAATTCTTCAGAAGAAGTTTTATTATGTTTTACAAAATCTTTTGATGAAGCCCATTATAAAATAGATTCAAGCAGGCTAACTTCTGATGTTATTGGCCCGCCACTAAAACAAATAATTCAAACAATTGCTCCCGAACTTACACAAGAAGAAAAAATCAATGAAATCATGCAAAATTTCAGACGCATATACGACTATGACGAAAATGACATTAGTGTAATGTATGACGGAATTTATGAGTTATTGTCAGAACTAAAAAAACAAAACTGCAAATTGTTTATTGCAACTTTTAAACCTACCATTCCGACCATGAGATTGGCAAAATTATTTCACCTAGATGAAATTTTTGAGGATATCTATACAATTGATAAGTTTGGGAAAAAAATTTCTAAAGAAGATATGATATCAGATATAATTTCTTCATATAATTTTGAAAAATCTCAAACAGTAATGATAGGAGATGCGGCAAGCGATATGATAGCTGCTAAAGGAGCGGGAATTGACGGAATTGGCGTTTTGTGGGGTTATGGCAGTGATAAAAATCCGCTAAAAGAAAATGCTACACATACAGTTAAAAATGTTGAGGAATTGAGAAAATGTCTAAAATAAAATTATCGGACTATATAGCTAAAAGATTAAAAGAACACGGTGTTAATCACTTTTTTATGGTATCAGGCGGGGGCGCAATGCACCTTAATGACAGTTTAGGACATGCAATTCCATACACAGCAAACCACCATGAACAAGCATGTTCTATAGCAGCCGAAGGTTATGCAAGAGTAAACCAAAAGTTGGCTGTTGTTAATGTTACAACCGGTCCCGGGGGATTGAATTGTTTAAACGGTGTTTTTGGTCAGTGGACAGACACTGTTCCTGTTCTTTATATTTCCGGGCAAGTAAAGAGAAGAACTATGCTTACATCGTTCCCCGAAATTCCGCTGCGGCAGCTCGGTGATCAAGAAGTCGATATAATTTCTGTTGTCAAACCGATTACAAAGTATGCAGTAACAGTAGAAGAGCCTAATGAAATCAAATACCATATTGATAAAGCAATCTACAAAGCAACAACAGGGCGTTTTGGACCTGTTTGGATTAATGTTCCGATTGATGTTCAAGCAGCAACTATTGATGAAGATGACTTAAAAGAATTTATACCTCAACCCGAAGCTCACTCTAATTTCAATATCAATTCAGTTGTTGAAAAATTTAATAATGCAAAACGCCCGCTGATAATTGCAGGACATGGCATTAGACTTTCAGATCAAGTCGAAGAATTTGAGAAATTAGTCAATGAATTAAAAATCCCCGTTGTAACAACTTTTAACGGTATGGATATATTAAAAAACGATAATCCGTATTATATAGGAAGAATAGGTACTATCGGACAAAGAGCAGGAAATTTTGCACTCCAAAACGCAGACTTAGTTTTATGTTTAGGTACAAGAAATAATATTAGACAAGTTAGCTACAACTGGGAGAATTTCGCAAAAAATGCTTATAAAATAGTCGTAGATATTGATAAAGCAGAGTTAGATAAACCTCTCGTTATTCCTGACATGAAGATTTGTGCTGATTTGAAGAGTTTTTTACCGTTATTATATGAGAAACTCCAAACAGCCAAGCTGCCAAACAGCCAAGCTGCTTCTGATTGGAATAGCTTTTGTCAGAGCTTAAAAACTAAATATTGTTTTGAAAAACACCCGGAAACAGAATGTAAAGAGAATATAATAAACCCTTATTCTTTTACATATACTCTGTCAAAATGTATGCAAGAGAATGATATTTTTGTAATGGCAAACGGTTCGGCTTGTGTATGTCCTTTCCAAAATGCTATAGTTAAAGAAGGGCAGAGATTTATTCTAAATTCAGGTAATGCATCAATGGGATTTGGCTTACCGGCTGCAGTCGGTGCTTATTATGGCAGTTTAGATGGTAAAAATAACAGTGCCAAAAAGACTGAACTACCAACATGCAAAACTTCCCGAATTGTTTGTCTCGAGGGTGATGGGTCTATAATGATGAACATTCAAGAATTACAAACAGTAATTTATAATAAACTGCCAATAAAATTATTTGTTATTAACAATAACGGATATTCTTCTATCAGACAAACACAGCGTAACTTCTTTGAAGGCAGAATGACGGGTTCAGGAGTAGATTCAGGAGTCAGCGTGCCGAATTTCGTCAAAATTGGTCAAGCTTTTGGATTAAAAACAAAACGCATTGGAAATCCGCAAACGATGGAAGAAGATATAAATGAAGTCCTAAATACAGAGGGTGCAATTTTATGTGAAGTAATGGTTGAGAAAGAATATGCATTTTTGCCAAAACTATCATCTAAAAAACTCCCTGACGGAACAATGGTCTCACCGACATTGGAAGACATGTTCCCATTCTTGGATAGAGACGAGTTTGAAGCAAATATGATTAAGGATTAAAAGCGCTCCTTCATAAACTTAAATCCTAATACTGTAATAATTTTATATTTTTTGTTCTGACTATTAGTTATAGAGAATGTCCACTGCAAAATTGTTCTTACAATATGCACAGGATAAAAGCTTATTAACTGCCATTCTCTTTTAATACTTATTGAATGAAAGAGTTCATAAAAATATTGATATTTTTCAATGTTAAAATATTGTGCATAAACATATTTATAAAAATTTATCCACGAGCCATGAATATCTTTATAAGGAATTGCTGCTTCTTTTACTTTGTTGCGTAATTCTTGTTCCATCATACATCTCTCTTTTTGTGTAATCCTATCACAAAAACAATCAATGTTTTAATGGTAGTATTTTGGTTTTTAATACACCAAAGAGTCTGATATAAACCCCTTTTTTGCGTATAGAAAAACCAAATATATATTTATTTATGATATATAACAAAAATCCTATTATAAATAGAAATTTTTTATAAAAACTTATGCCATTATAAAAATCGTTGATATTATACAAATACAAACTATTTGAAAATAAAAATGCGATTACAGAATTTATAAAAGGTTTACCAATCCATAAAACACCACAACACCTATCTCTTAAATGTTTATCTGTTATCATTTGATATGAATTTACAAGACCTGAAAACAAATTTACATGTGCGGTTCTGAAATGTCTTTCTTTATTAGTCCCCCTGATAAAATCATTTTTTAATTTCTTTTTCTTTTTATTGTTTTTTTCTTTTAATAAAATTTCTTTGTCTTTTGAATTATAAAAAATGGTAGGATTCATACCCTGTTTAATAATTCGGTATTTTGACACATAGAACTTACTTTTTTTATTAAGCAAATGACAGCCCAAAGCTAAATGTGGGAACGAATACATAATATTTGCATAGGCATTAGATAATACTGTAGAATTTATATTTTCTGTTTTATAAATACCTGCGGCTAAGAATGATAGTGTATTTATTATATAAGGATAATTATCTGAAGAAAAATTCACTTTTTTTTCTACTAAAATGCAATCATAATTCTCAGATAATATAGCCTTTTCAATTTCATTCCAATGCCTAAACCTAATAGTATCATCGTCACAAAGAATCCAAAAATATTCTTTATTACATTGTGCTGCCAATTCCATAGCATGACAGATATTTGCATTCCCGCCAATATTGATATTATGTCTTATATGTTTGATATTAGGGAAATGTGCACAATACTCTTCAATTAGTTCACTTGTTCCGTCAGTTGAAGCATTATCCAAAATTGTAATATCAAATTCTCTAATTGGTGAATTTTTCGCAAAAATCTGTTCAAAAGTTTTTGCTAATTTTTCTTTACGATTATATGTGATTAAATATATTTGAAGTTTATCTTTTAGCATTTTTTCTCCTAAATTTCATTTTTAATCCTAAAAATCTTACAACTTTATGATTTCCTTCGTTCCTGACAGAAAAAATTGTTTGCAAAAAAGTTGGTTGTTTACAAACGAGATTGCCATATACTTCATTCAAGTGATTTATAACATATTCTGATATGTCATTAAAATCTTCTATTTGTTCAAATAATTCAAAAGTAATACCATCTTTTCTGAATTTTTCCAGCTTAGTTTTAAAATAATTATAATACCAGTTTGGTTTTTTCATGCTTTGTTCAAATACAGAAAAATGTGTCATGTACCAATATATCATATTAGATTTATCTTTTTTAGGCGACGCCAAAAATTCTTCCAAATTATCTAATCCTTGTTTATCGCAAAACCACTTACTATATCTTTTATCTAAGGAAATAATTTTTAAATCCCATAACATTGCTTGTGTACCTGTCATTGTATGCATATTTATAATTGCATCACAATATTCAAAGAAATTTAGTGATTGAGATACAAAAGAATTATCAGTAACAGGAAAATAAATTAGATTTTTATATTTTTGCTGCAAAGTATTTATAATACCTGCATTTAACTGACTGCTGCAATCATCGTGAAATGTGATTATTAATCCTATATCTTCAGGAATTTTATTCAATATATCCAATAAATACAAATATTGATCATCATATTTTGTTTCTTTATAAATATTATCAGTCGGAACAGGACACAATAATAAATATCTGTATTGTGATCTTAATTGGATTAAAGCTTCTTTTATCGGGTTATTATAATCTATCAATTGTCTCAATTTTTGTTGAAAACTTTTAACAGTTTCTTGCTGATGTTTTGTAATAGAAAAATTTCTAATTTCATTTTCATATTTATTCAAAAATCCATTTAAAAAATGTATTGGTTCATATCTAAGTGTTCTTGGAAACGGCGGTCTTGAAAAAAGGCCGTTTTCGACCAACAAATGTAACGCATTTGGATAAGCTTTTTTTAATAAATCATTATGAATTTGAAAATCAATTACAATATCCGGCTCAAAATCAGGTAATATTTTTTTTATAATTTCTTGGAATTTTGTATATTCTTCATCAGATAAATCACTATTAAATATTTTCAGAAACATTTCTTGAATAGATAAACAATTGGGGAAAATTTGTGTTAAGTATTCATCTTTAAAACATATTGGTTTTAAAATGTCTATATCATGAAACTGCTGATTTTGGATATAAGTTAATTCCGATACTACTGTCATAACTTCAACATCCTCAAAAGTAATTAAATATTTAGCCAGCCAATCATATAAATGATCTTTACATACTTTAGATACCGGATACGGTAAATATATGGCCGTTGTAGGTTCCTGATATAATAATATTTTCATAATTTCATCCTCATAATAATTTTAATATATTATTCTATATAACTTTTACATAATGGTGTGCCAAATTTTAAATCTTTTTTGGCGGTTTTTCCAAGCACTTCTTCGTAATATTTCGGATGCAGTCCGTTTGAGGGTCTTATAGACCTAATATTTTCAGGTGTAAATTTTTCACCTTTTTTAATATCTTTTACAATGTACAAAGAGCGTGCAAATTTTCTGTTTTTCTCGTTTACGGTATAGTCGACTTTCCCCAAGACTTTTTCAGTTGTGCGAATATCGTCAATTAAGGACTTAAATTCATTCGGCTCGAGTGAAAAACCACTGTCTGCTCCGCCTAAATTCCTATCCAAAGTAAAATGTTTTTCAACAACAGTTGCACCAAGACTAACCGCTGTTATTGCAGGGATATTGCTCATTGAGTGATCTGATAATCCTATTTTTACACCCTGTGGAGAGAACCTTTCTATCATATCCTTAACTGTAATAATATTCATATCTTCAAGTTTTGCAGGATAAGCAGAGGTACATTTTAATAATGTAATATCATTATTTCCGACAGATTTGCAGGCATCTATCGCTCCCTGAATTTCATCAAAAGATGAAACACCAGTCGAAATAATCATTGGTTTCTTGAATTTTGCAGCATATTTAATTAAAGGATAATCCATAGCCTCAAAACTTGCAATTTTATAGCAAGGTACATTAATGCTTTCCAAGAAATCAACTGCTGTATAGTCAAAAGGGGTTGAAAAGAAATCTATTCCGATTTCATCCGCATATTGCTTTAATTCTCCTTGCCATTCCCAAGGAGTATAAGCCTTTTGATATAGTTTATAAAGATTTTCACCGTTCCAAAGGCTATTTTTATCTCTTATTTGAAATTCTTCGTTGTCGCAATCAATAGTAATTGTATCAGCAGTATAAGTCTGAACTTTGACAGCATCAGCACCGATTTCTTTTGCTTTTGCGATAATTTTTTTTGCTAGTTCTTTATCGCCACAGTGATTTGCAGACATCTCTGCAATAATATATACATGAGCGTTTATAAATTTGTATTTAAAATAATTACCATCAGATGAAATATATTGATAACCGGCTTTTATAAAAGCATTTTGTGAAGGAATATTATCACTTTTTATATATGCATATATCTCATTAAATTTTGATTTTATAGAACATTCTCTTATAATATCAGGAGCTAAACCTTTTCCTCTGAAATCTTTTTTTATGCTGATTGATATAATATTTTCATCTTTTTTATCAATTCTGACTTGACCAATAAAATCTTCTGACAAGCTTTCTATTATATAAAAAGGGCTATTTGTATTATTAAGACGATTTTCAAACCACTTAACATGGTTTTCCCATTCTATCTTTTCTGTATGAATTGAATTCTGTCTGACAGTATCATCATTTGATAAGTCAAAAACATTTTTCATATCTTCAGTTTTTGCAAGTCTTATTGAAAATTCTTCAGCCATTCCATATCCTCGATAAAATCATTCAAATTTTCTTTTGAATTTTTAATTGTTTCAAAAGTAACATAACTATTTTGGGGTATCATATCAAAAATACGATTGAAGTCCAACTGACCTGTGCCAAGATGTAAATGGGAATCAAAAGGTGAATTTATATCATCTAAATCTGTCAAATGGTACATATTAGGATTCAATTGCAAAAAATCTTTGCAGTAATCATAAACAAATTGTTCCCTCGCCCCGCCAAATTGACCTTTGTGCGGGAGAAGGTTAGGGTGAGGGGTTGTTTCGAATAACGAATTAGCCGCACAAATAGCATGCCCAAAATCCAAACAAAAACCACAACCTGCAGTATCCACAACCTGTTTTATTTCGTCTACATTATATCCTCTACAGAATTCCCCGCCCATACGATTTGGGAGAGCAACAAACGGCTTATTTTCAATTAATGCTCGTGGTTCATTAAACATAGCAAGCTGAATTGCGGTTTCTTTTATATCTCCATCAATTCCGCCATGAAAAATAATATATTTTGCATTCAATTTATCAGCAAATTGTTTTGTTTGCTCATAAATTTCTCTGTTTCTCTCAGCTTTTTCTTGTTTTGCTAAATTAAATCCTTGCGCAAAATGGGCATTATGAATAATAAATGGAATCTGTAACTGTTTCCATTTTAAAAGTGTCTCAAGAGTTTCCGGCACAATATAAAGTTCTATATAATCAAAAACACCATGATTGTATAGTTTTATTGCTTCGTCATAATAGAAGTCTGTATTACAAGACCAAAGTTTTAGACCGCGTTTATACATTGTGCATAACCTTATATTTCATCTCTGCTATAGCCCAATCATCAGGAGTATCAATATCCTGACATTCTTTTTCATCAATAATGTATGCTGTTGTATCATCCGGTGTTAAAGAATTATGTTGGTACATTGCATCTGTTTTACAAAAATAGAACATTCCGACATCAAAATATTTTGGTTCAATATCTTGAGAACGCATATTTTGAGCATCTCTATCATTTGGAACTAATATTTCGTTTTCTATTTTCATTGCCCATTCTATTGGTACAGGATATTTACATACAGGAATGAGTGCATCATGTCCTTTCATTTTTTCATAAGCATCTTTAAGTGTTTTCGATTCTAAAAACGGAACACAGGGATATATACAACATAAAGTATTATATTTTTTACCAAGTTTTTTGTATTCACAAATAACCTCATCAATAACATCAAATGTTGTTGCATAATCACTTGCAGTCCTGTTAGAACGCATAAAAGGAACTTCTGCACCGTATTGTTTTGCAACATCTGCGATTTCTTCGCTATCAGTTGAAACCATTACTGTATCGAAAATTCCTGAATTTATTGCCGCATCAATAGCGTATGCGAGCATTGGTTTACCCATAAATTCTTTTATATTTTTTTTCGGTATTCTTTTAGAACCGCCTCTTGCTGTTATTATTGCAATGTTAGACATTAATTTACCCTTCCGAATCCACTTGCTGCAGGTAAACCTTCAAGATGTTCTTCTACTTTATCTCCAAGTTTTGCAATTTTTGCAAAAACTTCATCAACCGCAATTGCATACTTTTCAACATCTTCAAATGTATGAGCATACATTGAATAGAATCCTGAACCGGCTAAAAATCCACATTTCAACATCTCTTGAGAAAAATATGAAATATTTACTGCATGATTTTCTTCAAAAGAAAAATGAATAAGAGGTTTAAATCCTCCAATATGAATTTTTAGCCCATGTTTTTTAGCCAAAGTTTCCCAAACTCCCCATACTTTATCAGATATTGCAAGCATATGAGGTGCAGCATCAACTTTGATAAATTTATCTATCATTGCTAAAGCAGCTGCTGAACCGACTCTTTCTGTCCAGTTAGTTGATGTTATAAATGCATCTTGAGCGTATTCCATAACCCATTTTTTACCAATAACGGCAGATGAACAGAAACCATTACCTAATGCTTTCGAAAATACTGCTATATCAGGATGAAAACCTAATTTTAAATGAGCACCGCCATTGCACATTCTAAATGCAGCGGTAATTTCATCAATAATTAAAGGTACTTTCTTTTCTTTAGCCATTGAATGTATTGCATCAATAAATTCTTGTGTAGGTTCATAGTTTCTTATCGGCTCCATTACAATAGCAGCTAAATCATCACCCGCTTCATTTATAGCATTTTTAAAATCTTCAATGTCATTATAATGGAATGGTATTGCAGTTCCAGTCAAGCCTTTAGGCACTCCGTTAGGATTTAATCCTGCAATCCATTGATCATCTAAAGCTTCTTTTTTACCAAGGTTTGCAGCCAAGTACCAATCGCACCAACCATGGTAACCACAAAATACAATTTTATCCTTACCTGTTGCAACTCTTGCGATTCTAACAGCGATTGACATTGCTTCCCCGCCGCCTCTTGCAAATCTTGCCATATCTGCCCAAGGGTGAAGTTCAATTAGTTTTTCTGCTAATGCAACTTCTTCGGGCGGATTAAGAGTTGATGCAGAACCAGAATTTATTACATCAATTACGGCTTTATTCACATCAGGATCTGCATAACCAAGCACTGTCGCACCAATACCGCCAATGCTAAAATCTAAATATTTATTATCATCCAAGTCAGTTACTTCAATTCCATGAGCTTCTTTAAAGTATGTTGGCCAGACACCTCGACAATATCTGTCCGGTCTTTTTGATAATAATTGTGTCATACCAGGGATTAGCTTTACGGCTTTATCCTGTAATTCTTTTGATTTTTTATTATTTAAGACAGTCGAATTCATAATTACTCCCTACTTTTTAACCCATAAACTTGGCATCATTATATCTGTTTTTATGTTTTCAAATTCTTTGCCAATTTCCTTTAGTATATCACTTGAAAAATCTTCTTGAAAAATATTTATATCTTCTTTAATTTGTTCAATATTATCAACACCAAATACAAGATGTGAAATAGCATCAAATTGCTTAACATAAAGCATTGCCAGTTTTATTCTTGAAATGTCATATTTTTTGCAAATTTCATCTATTTTATTAAGAATTGGTTTTGCACCTTGCAAAAAGGTCGGTAATTCATCTTCATTCATCAAAATCAACCCTTGAATAAAAGCACTTCTTGAATGAATTTGAGTTGAGCCATTTTTTAAAGCCAAGTCAAAAACCCCTTCATTTTTCATTCTCTGGTCAAAAATGCTTGAAGGTAATTGCATAAAATCAACATAAGGGCTTTCTATACATATTTTTGCTTCATCTGGATAATAAACAGAAACTCCGCAATGGCGCACTTTTCCTTCTTTTTTTAGTTCATACATTGCTTTTAATTTTTCTTCGTCAAATGCATATCTTGAAGAATGAAAAACATAACTGTCTAAATAATCGGTATTTAATCTTTTTAATTGCTTTTCATAATTTTCTTTGATTACTTTTGCATAATTTTTTGGTTCGACCTCATCCAATTCATTAGGTTTGAACTTGGAAATAATAAATAATTTATCTCTTGAAATTGTTTTCTTCTTTAAAAACTCGCCAACGACTTCTTCTGCATTACCGTAAGCAAGCGCAGTATCAATATTGTCAATACCATTTTGCGTTGCATAATCCAATATTTTTATCGCTTCTTCTAATGATGGTTTTTTTTGTCCTCTTATCCCGTAATCCAGTCCAAATTGAACAGTTCCCAAACAAAGTTTCATCTAAATTATCTCCTTGATTCTCCTAATAATTTCTTGCAAATCATTATCCGTCAAGTCGGGATAAAGAGGAAGCGAAATGCAATGATTGTAGTATTCTTCCGCATTCGGATAATCCCCCCATTTATATCCTTGTTCTTGGTAATATGGTTGCGTGTGAACAGGTATATAATGAACCTGAAGATTTAAGCCAGCTTTTCTTGCATCAAAATAAAATTTCTTTCTATCTTTAACTAAAATCGGATACAAATGGAAACACGCATTTGAAAAATCTTTTTCAATCAAATGCGGTAATCCCAAATTTTTGTTATAAAAATCAACTATTTCACGACGGCGTTTTTTAAATTGGTCAAGTCTTTTTAATTGAGAAACTCCAAGCGCTGCCTGAACATCGGTCATACGATAATTATAACCGAGTTCTCTCATTTCATAGCGCCAGTCATTCGTCATATCTCCGTCTTTATGCATCCCGTGAGCTCTGAATGCACAAAGCTTTTTATAAAGTTCTTCATCATTTGTTGTTACAGCTCCGCCTTCGCAGGTCGTAATAGTTTTAACAGGATGGAATGAAAATACTGTCATATCAGAATACTTACAAGAACCAACTTTTGTATCTTTGTAATCAGAGCCTATAGCGTGTGCTGCATCTTCAATTATATAAATTTTTCTGTCCGTTGGTAAAGCTCTATTTACCCCCTCCATATCGCATGATTGCCCTGCAAAATGAACCGGAACAACGGCTTTTGTTTTTTGGGAAATATGTTTTTTAATTTCGTCAGGGTTAATATTTGCGGTATCTTTTTCTATATCTGCAAATTTTACATCCGCTCCGCAAAAACGGGCACAATTTGCACTTGCTAAAAATGTCATCGGAGAAGTAATTACCTCATTATTTACCCCAACTCCTGCAGCCATCATTGCAATGTGGAGTCCTGAAGTTGCCGAATTGACCGCAACACAGTATTTTGTACCTGTGTAATCACAAATTGCTTGCTCAAATTCTTTTACCTTTGGACCGCAAGTTAAATAAGGCGATTTTAAAGTTTCAACTACCGCCTGTATATCATCTTCGGTTATATTTTGTTTCCCGTATCCGTATGTTTTCATTTTATATCTCACTAATCAATTTTTTCATATCTTCAACTGTAAGCCACCTGTCATTGTTTCCTGAATGGTATTCAAAATCAGGTGCGACAGGCTTCGCATCCGGATAATTATATTTTATACCAGTAAAGGAGATTTGCGGAAGAATAATATAAAAATCTTTAAACTCAATAGTATTTGGAGCATCTTCTTTCGTAATCATTTGTTCATGTATTTTTTCGCCCGGTCTAATGCCAACTTCTTTTATTTTTAAGTTTGGTGCAATGGCTTTTGCTAAATCAGGCATCTTCATTGAAGGAATTTTTTTGACATACAATTCTCCGCCATGCATATGCTCAATTGCTTCTAAAACCATTTCAACTGCTTGTTCTAATTTTAGCCAGAATCTTGTCATTCTCATATCGGTAATAGGTAATTCTGTAGCACCTTCTTCAACAAGTCTTTGGAAGAATGGAATGACTGATCCCCTTGAACCTGCAACATTTCCATATCTAACAACAGAAAATCTTGTATCTTTACTTCCACTGTATGCATTTCCTGCAATAAATAATTTGTCAGAACAAAGTTTTGTAGCACCATATAAATTAATTGGTGCACAAGCCTTATCAGTTGATAATGCTACTACTTTTTTTACACCTTTATCTATCGCACAGTCAATAACATTTTGTGCGCCATGGATATTTGTTTTAACAGCCTCAAAAGGATTGTATTCGCATGCGGGAACCTGCTTTAATGCAGCCGCATGAACCACTATATCAACCCCTTCAAACGCTCTCATCATCCTTTCTTTATCTCTGACATCTCCAATAAAGAATCTCAGTTTTTCTTCGTAAGGCTTAAATTCCGGCATATTTGACATCATAAATTGCTTAAATTCGTCACGCGAATATATAATAATTTTCTTTACATCAGGATATTTATCCAAAACGGTTTTAATAAATTTTTTACCAAAACTCCCCGTTCCGCCTGTAACCAAAATGGTTTTATTGTTTAGCATTTTTGTCTCCTTAATATTTACTCAATTTTATGATTTTTAGTAATCCTCTTTTCAAGTAACCATACCAATAAGTTTGCCCTAGAAATTTTCAAATTATATAAAGCTCTAATTCGGTAACTTTCAAACTTTCACAACTCCCCTTTCCTACTAGTTTTTATATCATAAAGAACTCTTGTATACAAGTTAAAAACATGTATAATAGGAGTTTATTTCGGATATTATTTCATATTAAGTTAAAACATTTTAATGTTATTATATTGGTAACAAGTAACAGGAAACTATTATGAATAAATTTTTAAAAATCATTTTTATTTCAGCTATATTTTTATGTTTTGCCTCATTGCAATATTCTCAGGCTATGCCAAATCCTTGGATAAATTGCAATGACGATATTTATTGTGCATCAAAAAAGGCAGGATTTAACTTCCCCATTAATGTAAAAAATTATTCCGTAAGAGCCATGGAAGGTATGATAGAAATAACATTTCCGCTTAACAGAAACAATATAGTTGTTGCTAGAAAATCTCAATTATCGAATGTTGAAGCTGACGGCAATGGAATTAAAGATATCTCAGGAGATTATAATGAATATCCTAGAAATAAAAACATTCGCCTAAAAAATGGTGTTATTTTTAGCGTAAGAGGAAACAAAAATAAATTTTATGTTGCAAGTTTTGCTGCAGAGACAGGATATTACAGTTTTATGTGCAAAAAAGGAATGACTAAGAAAGATATCCAAAAACTGTATAACCTTTTACAAGAAGCCGAAGCGCCAATATTTGATTATATCAAAAACAGCAGCCTTAGCATTGATGAACTTCAAGATTTAAAAAGAGTTGACGGAATTGTAGAACCCATATTTACACAAGATTGTTTTCCAAGAACACTACAGAAAAAAGGTGTTACCTATAATTGTTTTGAAAGAGCAAATTTAGGCGACAACAGCTTTTGCTCAGAATCAGAAATAAAGATGATAAAAGAATATTATAAAAAAGGTCAGAAAAAAGATCCGTTAAATAACGGCAGCGGACAGTTTTGTGCGATAGAATAGATTATTACACGCGGAGTAATCTCTTACCCATCTCAAAAGCTGCTTCCAAATCTTTTGGAAACTGTGTTTCTCTGACTTCTCGTTTATGTGTTTCGTCAAACAAATCAATATCATATTTTGAATAGTCAATAAACTGGTATGTATCACAAGAATAGAGGACTTCAGAATAACCAAAAACATGGTTTAAACTTTTGATATTATCTTCTAAAATAATCGGATAATTATATTGTTCCATCCAATCTCTGGGACAATTCATTGTAAAAATTACTCCTACTGGAATTGTTTTAGGTCTTAAACTTTTTAATCCGCCGGTTTCTTTATCAACAAGGTATGTATGTACGGGAAATAAAAGTCTTTCTAAAAAACTTCTGAACTCCCCTGTCGGATACGAAAAATAAACAGGAGAACCGATAATTATCGCATCTGCCTGAATACATTTTTCTAATACAGGTCTTAAATCGTCCCTTATTGCACAAACGCAATTTGTAGTTGCACCCTTTCTTTTGCAGGCAAAACAACTTAAACAACCTTTAAAATTTATGTCGTAGAGATTATAGTATTCTACCTCTGCTCCTATTGATTCTGCCCCTTTTTGAGCTTCTTTAAGCAATTTTGCAGTATTAAAATTTTTCTTGGGCTGCCGTTTAATACAATAACTTTTTTCATTTTTACCCCGCATATAATTAGAACAATTACATTTTAGCTTTCGTTAACTTTTTTACCTGAAATATGTTCTATATCTAATTCCAAACACATAACAAAATTTGCAAATTTTTTGATTTCTTCTTCAATATATTCTTGACCAAAATCAAACTGTGAACTCAATTTTCGACAAATATCAATAGTTTTTTCTCTGTCTTCTACAACTTTTATTTTTCCAAAAACTATTACACTTTTGTAGTCAAGTCCCCTTTTCCCTTCAATTTGAATACCTTTATCATAAACACAAAAAGAGACTTTATTATGTTTGTTTATCGCATCGATTTTGTGTCCTTCTCGCGCTCCATGAAAGTAGATTTTATTCTCATCTTTCGAATACCAATAATTGATAGGCAAGCCGTATGGATAATCGTCATCTCCCAGAACAGACAAAACCCCTCTCACTTCTCCTTCGAGAAGTGATAAACATTCTTCCTGTGTTAATTGTTGCTTTATTCTTCTTAACGGTCTGAACATTTGTTTAAAAGATCCTTATGCCTGTTTAAAGACACCTTTAGCGCATCCGCATATAGGACATTTGTAATCAGCCGGTTCTTTATCCAAGTCTCCAACATATTCAAAACCGCAAACTGCACAGACATATCTGGGTTTGTCTGAATTATTTTCCTCATCGTCAGGAGCATACTTATCAAGAATTGCCTTTGTCACTTCTCCGTGGTGTTTTTCTTGGAGTGCAAACTCTCTTACTTGTTCTACTGCTTTTTCATCTACACCAATAGATGCAAGCTTATCGGCCAGTTGATTAACATTGCCTTCACCTTTATATTCAGCTTTTGACAAACCTCTTACCATTTGCCAAAAAGTTTTTTCATCATAAGGATATCTTCCGTTCAATAAAGCATAAAAAGCACCATGATTTGTTTCTTGGTTTCCGAGCTCTATAAATTCTTTGGCTACTTCTTCCAATCCGAATTGCTCTTTAGCAACTTTTGCAAGTGCATAATACATAGCTCCGCCAACAGCTTCACCCGTTGCCAATTGTGCAATCTGTTTTTCAAGTTCAGTTCCTTTTGTTTGTCCAAAATAACTCATACAAAACTCCTTGATATTATTCCACCACAAGACTATTTTTTGATAAGTTTATGATAACATAAAGAAAATAATAAAAAGAGGTTTTAATATGGAAGAAGTAAGAATTGATGTAAGAACACAAAGCCCTGAAAGAATTGCAGAAGCCACAAGAAGTGCTGATTTATGTTTCAGAATTAACCACACAAATCCTACAACACCTGAGTGTCAGGAACTTGTGCATGAACTTTTTAATAATACTATCGGAGAAAATACAATTATTCACCCGCCAATTTTTACAATTTTAGCAGATAAAGTTAAAATTGGTAAAAATGTTACTATATTAAACGGTTTTCAATGTATGTCTGCTGGAGGTTTGACAATAGAGGACAACACTATGATTTCTCTAAATTGTACCATTGCAACAAACAACCATGACATGTATAACAGATATGTGATAACTTGCAAACCTGTTCATATAAAGAAAAATGTATGGATTGGGGTAAATGTAACAATTCTTCCGGGAGTAACGATAGGTGAAAATGCTGTAGTAGGTGCAGGAGCTGTAGTTACAAAGGATGTTCCTGACAATGCTGTTGTTGTCGGGAATCCTGCAAGGGTAATTAGATTTTTAGATGCTGAGAAATTTAAAAAATAAATTTTTATTTTACCCAATTCAAAATTCGCTTATGGTATAATTTTTTTACAATGAGTAACTTTTTAAGAGGGATTTTTAATGGGGAATAATTTTATACCGTTAAGAATAGCAGGAGTAGGGTATTCTTTGCCAAAAACGGTTATTAAAAATGATGATTTAAAAAAATTGTATGAAACATCTGATGAATGGATATATACAAGAACAGGTATTAAAGAAAGAAGAGTTGTTTCAGGAAATGAAACTGCTATTGATTTAGGACTGGATGCTTCTAAGAAGGCAATTGCAAAATCAGGAATAGGTGTTGATGATATTGATTGTATAATTTCAGCATCTTCAGTTCCACCACAATTATACCCTACATTAGCTTGCACAATGCAAAATAAATTAGGCATCAAAAATACAATACCTGCGTTTGATTTAACGGCAGCTTGTACAGGACTTATCTACGCTCTTCAGGTGGCAAGAGGTTTTATTGGAGCCGGAATATATAAAACAATACTTATTGTTGCATCTGATAACAATTCAAAAATAACAGATTGGACAGACAGAAGTACATCAATACTATTTGGTGACGGAGCAGGAGCCATGGTGGTTACCGCATCAGAAGATGGAGTGGATGATATTTTGTCTCTTAAAATAAGTGCAAACGGTTCTATTGGTCAAATGATTCAAACAAACATGCCGGGGCAATGTTGTCCGCTGGTAGAACAAGCTGATGAAGTCGGCAGTGGTAAAATTATTATGGATGGAAAAGAAGTATACAAATTTGCTGTTACTACGGTTCCTAAATATGTCGAAGAATGTATATCAATGTCAGGTATGAAAGCTGAAGACATAGATTATCTAATTCCTCATCAAGCTAATCAGAGAATCATAGAATCAATTCAAAACAGATTAAAGTATAGTGATGACAAAGTAATTTCAAATATTAAATATTATGGAAACACATCGGCTGCATCCATCCCGATTGCACTTGCAGAAGGTGTTGAGCAGGGTAAAATTAAACTTGGGTCTACGGCAATTCTTTGCGGTTTTGGTGCCGGTATGACATGGGGCGGTGCTGTTGTAAGACTTCGAGAAGGAATTTGCTAAATTTAATAAAATGGAAAAAGATAAATTGAAAATAGAAAATGGAGAAACATAATGGTAAAAAAAATAGCGTTTTTATTCCCCGGTCAAGGTTCACAGACTGTTGGAATGGGCAAAGATATTTATGAAAATTACGAGGCTGCAAAAAATATTTATGATACAGCTGATAAAGTTTTAGGTAAAAGTATAACAAAACTATGCTTTGAAGGACCTGAAGAGGATTTAAAACTTACAGTAAATACTCAGCCTTGTATTGTGACAACTTCTATTGCAATGATGGAAGCTTTAAGAAGCGAGCTTAGCATTGCTCCTGACTACACAGCAGGTCATTCTTTGGGTGAATATTGTGCTATGTTTACAGCAGGTGTTATGAGTTTGGAAACGACATTGAAACTTATTCAAAAACGCGCTGATCTTATGGGTGCAACTAAAGGCGGAAGCATGGCAGCAATTCTTAACGCAACTGAAGAAGTTTTAAAAGCCGGCTTAGAAGAAGGTTCAAAAGTAGGTTATGTTGATGTAGCAAACTACAATTCTCCTGCACAAGTTGTTATTACGGGTGACGAGAATGCAGTAAAAGCAGCAGGAGATTATATATTGGCTAACGGAGCGAGAAGAGTTGTTCCGCTTGCCGTGTCTGGAGCTTTCCATTCAAAATTTATGCAAGAAGCCGGAGCCGTATTTGCTGAATTTATTGAAGATGCCGATTTGAATGATTCTTCAATTCCTGTTATTACAAATGTTGATGCAGGGATCACAACTGCTGCAGAAGATTTTAGAGCAAAAATGCCTAAACAAATTTATTCATCAGTACATTGGACTCAAACTATTCAGAAAATGGTTGAAGAAGGTGTTGATACTTTTATCGAAATCGGTCCCGGTAAAGTTCTTGCCGGTTTAAATAAAAAAATTGCACCAGAAGCAAATGTTTATAATGTATACGACAAAGCTTCTTTAGAAAGCACTATCACTGCTCTAAAAGAACAAATGATTGGTGTATAAATCAAACATGACAAATATATGATAAATGAACAAGCTAAACGAAAACATCAGTTTTTGTTTAGCTTGTTCATTAGTTCATTATAAATGTCAATCGTAACAGTACATATTGTTAAGTTTCTATCTACAAGACTTTTTATAGTGTTTTTGTAGCTTACCAGCATTGCACCATCAAGTCCGTTTTCATTTAGTCCGTTGATTATCGGCTCAGCAAACTCTTTAGGTCTTGTTCGTTTTTCAATTTTGTCTGCAATGTATATGATTTTTTCGAAATCTGTCATATTAAGTTTACCAATTGTATGCCATCTTATTGCAGATAAAACTTCTTCATCATTGATACCAAATTCTTTACTCGCAATATAAACTCCTACTGGTGCATGATGAGTTTTAGGGTTTTCAAACTCTCCGCACTCCAACTCCGGCAACCCTTGTGGTTTATCTTTAAGAATTTGTGCTGTTTCATCCTTTGGCAGGCACTTTGCACAATCATGAATCAGACCTGTAAAATACGCTTTTTCTTCATCTAAGCCATATTTTTTTGCAAGCTCTTTTGCACACTCTGCAGTACCTAATGAATGCTCATACCTTTCTGCATTAAGATTTGCCTTAAGCCAATTATTAACATAATCAATTGTACAATTCATATTTTGCAATATATTCCTTAACTTCTTTGGAAGTATCGTTTTTTATGTGCTCTCTCAACTCCGTTGATGAAACATCAATCTCTTTCATATCAACGAGCTCAAAGCTATACCCTTCAAACTCTCTTATATCTATTGTATCACCAATTCTCGGAAAAACTATAAAATGCACCAAATTCTTTAATTCATCAGCCTTATACCAAGTTTTAATTTTGTTAAAAGCATCTGTGCCAATTATAAAATTTAATCTGTCTGTAATTCCATACAATTCTCTTATTTTTTTAACTGTAATAAGAGAGTATGATTTACCCTCAGATTTGTATTCTATATCAGAAATATCAAACTTTGAATTCTTATCCACTGCAAGTTTAACCATATTATATCTATGTTTTGCAAGATTTTTATTAATATCTTTATGCGGTGGAATGTATGCAGGGATAAAAATAATTTTTTCAAAACCAAATTTTTCCAATGCGAACTGCGCCATCTTGATATGCGCGATATGTATTGGATTAAATGTACCCGGAAAAATACAGATTGTCATAGTCCCATTTTATAACGAAAATATATTAAGCATATTGTTTACTTTTCGCTTTATTTTCACCTGCACCTAAATTTACCCCTGCAGCCATTTTTGCGTGTGCTTTACGCGTATTTGCATATGTAAGCAGTGGTATCAAGCAGCCAAGGATAATTGGTGAAATGATAATTGTAACTATTGCTCCTGGGATTGAATTTAGTCCTCTTGCAATGCGTGTTATTGAACTTTGCTTAATGTTTCCGTTATCCTTCATTAACTTCGTAATTAGTTCGTTTGTTTTTGCATTATTTTCCATTTTTTCTATTAAATTAATAATTTGTGCATTTTTTTCTGCCTTAGATTTAGTTTTTATTGACTCTAATGTAAAGCTTTGAGAATTAAATATGCTTTCTTGGTTGGTAGATTTTTGCATAATTTTTTCTAAATCACCACCCTTTTTATCAATAAATTTAGCAAAGTTGAGCATCTTATCTTTCGAATTAATATTGCCATAAAGAGCTTCTAATTCTGTATTAGTCATGACTTTAAGGTCACTATACGGATTTATAACATCAATAAACTTCTTCCATGGTGATTTATGCATAGATGCTTTATTTGTTAAGACAAACCCTCTGTTATTTTCATATGAATTAACCAGCAACTTGGTTAATATAGGAACTGTATAAACTACAGCCAACGAAGATATTGAATCTCTTAGTAAGATTTCATTTATTTCTGACATATCTCGCTTGCCATTTTCATCTACATATGCGCGGTTGTATGCCCTTAGTCCTCTTGGCAGCAATAATCCAAACAGCGACAAACATGCCATTAAACTTGGTGTAAAGTTTATTCCGCTATATTCAAATTCTCTTTGGAACCAATCCGGAACTTTCTTAGTCAGCACTTTACCAATTTTTGAAAGTATACCTTCAGAATTTATACCTTTTCCTTGGAATGCCACTTGTGAATTATTATTTTCTGATTTTTCATTTTTAGCCTTTTCTTTTTGTTCAACCAAATGAGCAGCACCCGGAGCAACACTGCTTCTTGCATATATTTTCGGAAGAACGGATAAGCCGCCTAATGTACTTGCTACAGTAGCAATATTAAATAATAATCTTTTTGAGGCAAAATTGTTTTTGATATTTTCAGCAGCTTTAGTATCAATATCTTTAAAGTTTGAGTTATTTTCTATCGCATCATTACCGTAATCTCTTATTGCCTTTATAACATCACCTGAAGCAAAAGTTTTTGTTTGACCGTTATACTTAACAGATAATCTGCATATGTCATCAAGCTGTTCTGAAGACTCAAGCATTTTGTCATTAAGTTTATTAAGCATATTTTTGTACGATTGCTCTGCCAGCTTTTTATCGCCGGAATTAAATTTCTCAAATTCTTGCAGCAAATATTCAACAGTTTCTTTTGAGTTTTTGTCATCAGGAACTGTATCTTTATAGAATTTTTCAAGATTATATCTGAAAAATTCTTTCTTAAATGCTTTTTTATCAGATTTCACTGCATTATTGAATGCAGGGTTACTCAACATTGTTTTAAAGTTATCACCAATTATTTTAATCAAACGAGTGTTTGTAGCGGTTGATTTGCAGAATTTTCCACCCAAAAATAACATTAATGGTGCAACAGACATCATAAAAGGTCCTGTCATTCCTTCTCTTCCAAGAACTTCTAAACCTTCTTTTACATTGTATTCACCGGTAATTTCTTTATCTCTGTGAAAACCTGTAATAACACGAGGTAATGTCATTCCAAGACCATCTTGAATTAAGAATGACACAAAATATCCCTTGTTTTCTATTCCCTGCATCAAAGCACCTGAAGCACCCAAGATACTTGTACCAATGGACTTAAAACCTATATTATTTTTCTTCGCAGAAGAAACATTTTGGGTATTATTGTCTATAGCAGCTATTTTCAATCTGTAATCCCTAATTCAACTAAGTGTAATCCGTACACTATTATAGCGATTTATTCTATACTCTACAATAGTTAGTATATATTTTTGTAAGAAAAATTTACAAAAGACCTGTATAAATGCAAAATTTTTTTAATTTTAATTACCTGTTTTTAACAAATCTATAATTTTTTCAAATTTCATACTTCTTGAAGCTTTTAAAAATATAGTAGTTTTGTTATTTATATCCGACTTTATGAATGGGACTACTTTTTCTATACTGTCAAAGTGTTCTGCATTTGGGATTTCATCAGTAATATTTTTTGACAAAGTTCCTACAGAAATTACTTTGGTTTCTTGTTTAAAGTTTTTATGAGTTGCTATATACTGCCCCAATTCTTTGTGATACTTGACTTCGTTTTCACCAAGTTCTCCCATATCACCTAAGATAAGCACATAATCATTATAATGTTCAAAAATAGTATCGACAAATGCTCTCATTGATTCAGGGTTAGCGTTATAACTGTCATTTATAATCTCATAACCTCCTGCATTTACTCCTTCCCAGCGTTTTTCTATCGGATGATATTTTTTAAGCCCGTTTTGAATTTCACTAACATCCATACCAAGTTTAAGCCCTGTATTTATAGCAGAAAGAGCATTTTCTATATTGTAATCTCCTCCTACATTGAGCTCATAAACATTGTCCTGATATTCAAATTTAGAATAATGAGCATCTTTTTCTAAAATTTTAACATCAGAGATTGAATAAAATATTTTTTCACCGTCAAAGTCTACAGTTTTCTTAATTAATTCATCATTATGTGCAATAAAATATTTACCTCGTTGATATTTTACAATTTCACATTTTGCTTTTGCAATATTCTCTCTTGAGCCAAGTCTGCCTATGTGAGCAGTTCCGACATTAGAAATAATCGTAATATCCGGCTCTGCATACTTTGATAACAGTTCAATTTCACCCAAACCGCGCATGCCCATTTCTAATACCAGAACTTCTGTATCAACAGGCATTTCAAAAATAGTTTGACAAAAACCAATTTCATTATTATGGTTTAGAGGTGTTTTAAAAGTCTTAAAGTGTTCTTCTAAAACTGACGCAACAAGCTCTTTTGTTGTTGTTTTACCCGAACTTCCCGTTATAGCAACTACTGTCGGATTAATTTGATTTCTTCTATAGTTTGCAAGTTGAAGATAAGTTGTTAAAGTATCAGGAACTTTTATCGTTAAGGCATTATACTTTCTGTCATCAGTACAAAATGCCCCGACTGCACCCTTCTCAAGCGCTTGCTCAATAAATTTTTCACCGTCAAAAGATGCACCTTTTAGCGGCAAATAAAAATCTCCGCTTTTAATTGTTCTTGTATCTGTAGAAATTTTTACTTCTCTTTCAAGCTCTTCTTTTGATAAACTTATATTCTGTCCAATTGCTTTTAGTATATCTCTAATTTTCATATGCTAATTATACGCTGATTTTTTTTAGGTTACAATAATTTTATGAACATAAGAGATGAATTTGATACAATAACAGCAATTGCAACTCCGCATGGAACAGGTGGCGTCGGGGTTATAAGGATTTCAGGAGATAAAGCATTTGAAATCATTGCAAAAATTTTTACAAACCCTAATTTTGAACCGAGAAAATTTAACCATGGCTGGATTACTGACGGAGACAAAAAAATTGATGAAGTAATTGTTCTTCCTTTCTTTGCACCAAACAGTTATACAGGCGAAGATGTTGTTGAAATACAATGCCATGGCGGTATAAATGTCGTAAGAAACATTCTTGAACTTGTTCTTAAAAACGGTGCCAGAATGGCAGAAAAAGGAGAATTTACAAAGCGTGCATTTTTGAATAAGAGAATGGATTTATCTCAGGCAGAGGCTGTAGCAGATATTATTCACTCCAAGACATCTGATTTTGCAAAAGCATCTGTTAAAAATCTTTCAGGAGTTTTAAAAGCAAAAATTGACAGCATAAGGAATGAAATTTTTGAGGTTTTGTCTAAAATAACTGCAGGAATTGATTTCCCTGAAGATGTGAAAGAACCTGAATACGATTATTTGATTTCAAGTTTTGAAAATATTATCAACTCCATAGACTCTGTACTTTTAGGCGCAAAAAGTTCCAATATATTTAGACAAGGTGCCTCTGTTACAATTATAGGGAAACCTAATGTAGGAAAATCTTCGCTTTTTAATGCTCTTTTAAGTCTTGATAGAGCAATCGTTACGGATATAGCAGGTACAACGAGGGATGTACTCAGAGAAACCTTGGATTTAGGGATTCCCATTACTTTAATTGATACCGCAGGAATTAGAGAAAAAGGAGTTAACGAGATTGAAGCAATCGGAATAGAATACTCAAAACAATCAGTAGATGAAGCTGATTTGATACTCTTTGTTTATGATGCTTCTCAAGGTCTAAATGATGAGGACAAAAAAGTTCTTGAATTATTAAAAGATAAAAACTATATTTTAATTGCAAATAAGTCGGATATGGTTAGTAAAAAAGAAGATAATGCAATAAATCTTTCTGCAAAAACAGGTGAAGGAGTCCATGAACTTAAGGAAATTTTAAAGAAAAAAGCTTGTGATATAGAACCCGAAAATTTAGAATTCATAACCAATACCCGCCAGCAGGAGTGTTTACAGAAAGCAAAAAACTCTTTAGAACAAGCTCTCTTGGCTTCAAAACTTAAAGAACTTCAAGATTTAATTTCTATTGATGTAAAATCTTCTCTTTTAGCACTTGATGAACTTACAGGCGAACTTATTACAGATGATATTCTGAATAATATTTTTGATAATTTCTGTATCGGAAAATAAATGCTTAACAGATTTACTTTAGTTATATTTTATGTTCTAATGGAAGTAATGGGTTATGAATAAGAGGAGGAATTATGGCATCAGAAGAAAGAACATTCGTTGCGATTAAGCCTGACGGTGTAAAAAGAGGTTTAATTGGCAGAGTTATTGAAAGATTTGAAGATAAGGGATTCAAAATCGTTGGTATGAAGCTTTTGCAGGTAACTCCCGAGATGGCGGCAAAGCATTATGAAGAACACAAGGGCAAATCTTTTTATAACAGATTAATTTACTATATAACAAGTGCACCGATTGTTGCTATGGTTATTGAAGGTTATAACGCTGTAGAAAGTGTTCGCCATACAGTTGGTGCTACAAATCCTTTGAATGCTGATGTAGGTACTATTCGTGCCGATTTTGGACAAATTATGGAATACAATATTGTGCACGCATCAGATTCTCTCGCAAGCGCTGAAAGAGAAATCAATATTTACTTCAAGCCTGAAGAAATTTACGATAATTGGCAGTCTATGTCAGAGATTATCGCTTACGACGAAGAACGATATAATCAACAAGGAATATAATTAAAGTAACTGAGTAATTGAATAGAATTAAAAAAGGAAAATTAAACCTAATTTTCCTTTTTTTATTGCTTTTCTATGATTATTTCGGGAGAAGTAAGTGTGAACAAATTGTAAAACTTTTAATACTTATTAGATTTAATTGTAACAATTCTAATAAAGCGTGTTACAATTAGTCAATTTCTGAAAGCTATATGACTTTATATTAATATAGGTGTAAAAGGTTAATTAAATGGTAGATTACTCTGTTACAAATTACAATCCGTATAATATGTATTATAACTATGGGTATTATTATCCTTCATACAATGGTGCATATACACAACAGTATCAGAATGTACCTTTGTATGATTTCAATACATTGAACTACAATTACAATAATCAACCTAATACAGTTACATTCAGTGCTAATAGTCAAATACAAGCAGAAACAAAGAAACAGGGAATGTCTACGGGTGCTAAAGTTGCTTTTGGTGCCGGAATTGCTACAGCATTGGCTATAGGTGCTGATTTCGTTTTTTGTAAAGGAAAACATGTAAAATCAATTTTTGGCAAAGCAGGAAATAAGGGTGGTGGCAGCACTGGTAAACCTAATGCTAATCCAACAAATACAACTCATTCTACAACTACAATGCCGAAAAATACTCATGCAACAGAAACAAGTACAACACAAGTTCCAATTAAGACAAGCGCAACACCAACATTACAACAAACAAATTCTACGCCAAATGGTTCTTCAAACAATACAGCCCTTGCCAACAGTGTTAATGCAAGTTCTAATGTCCCTAATGATAAAATGAGAGTATATATTGCAAAGAAATACAATACTGGTATAGATTATAATAGCAGACCTTGTGGTAATTACGCAGATGCAATTTATCGAAACTATTTAGGAATTAGAACTTGTCCTAAAGATTACTATAGCATGAACAAATCTTATGATGTGAATAGACTATTTGATATTTCAAGTAAAGGTAGGAAAGGTATTTGCGTTGATGATAATGACGGTATGGGTTGGTTCTATAGACAGGCAACTAAAAATCTGCAAACAGGTCAAGCACAACCTAAAGTAATTGAAAGAATTAGTTTAAATGTGTATCCAGATGAAAATTTGATTAAAGCTCTTGATGATTTCATTATACATTCAAATGTCAATGTTGAATATAAAGTTCCACAAGTATTTAATGATTGGCTAACAAGACATGACCCCATTACTATGTATTTTAGAGAAAATATCCCCAAAAGCGTTAAAGATGAAGTCATTAGAATAGTTACTCCTTATATCAGAAAATCACCTAAAGGAGAAGTTATGCTTGGTACAAAACTTGCAGAAGGAGTATATCAAATTCCCAATCCTACAGAACAAGATGTTTTAAACCTAATAAAACGAGCAAAGAAACTTGGTGATGATAAGTTGATTGAATGTTTAGAAAGCACAAATCATGTTGTTAATGGTGGTGCTGGTTTATACAGTTATTCTCATGGTAAACCTGTTGTAAAGGCTTCTGCAGGACAATTCAAAGCTGCTGAAATGTTAATAGAAGATTTGGAACGCTTTAAAAATGGCAGTGTATAGTATTACTAGGCGACTTCTTCCAGCCTATTCAAGAAGTTGTACAGATTAACTACAAGCCGTAATACATCTTAATTAATTTCTGCCCAACGCTTGACAAAATAAGGGTTATAGTAAATAATGTGTATATAGGGGAAGCCCCAAAGAAAGCGACTTCTCTGAGGCTTCACTTAGTACCCTATGAATGCAATTTTAGTGCTACTACGAGCGTTGTTAATGCTACTCGTAGCATTATTATTTTGTCAATCATAGCGTTACCCTCCTTCCTAGCCACCGATTTCTTAGTAAAAGGGGTAAATAAAGTTTGTAGATTGATGTTAAAATGACTCCACCTATTGTAAAAGCGTGTGTGGGCAAAGGCTGGTGGTACTACCCAAAGTGCATTCTACTATAAATTGACAGGCATGTAAATCTTTGGGCTATGCTTGCTTAGTTAGTATGCCGTGTTGAACAATTGTCATTAAACACGACAAAACCTTTATTTTTAAATCTTCTAATTACATATAATTTTTGTGAAATATAATTAATAGAATGTTTATGCGGATAATTTACAAAAACACCATAAAAACATTTTGGTTTATTCCAAATTTTTGAATTGTATTTTTTATACACAGATAAGTCTAAAAACAGATATTTTTTTGCTAAGATTATTAAAAGAGGAATTTATTATGTCAGTATTTGATAATTTTAGCTATGAATTAATTCATGAAGATGCAAAAACAGGTGCGAGAGCAGGAATTCTGCATACTCCGCACGGTGATATTGAAACACCGATATTTATGCCTGTCGGAACAAATTCTACGGTAAAACTTGTTACAAACAATAATCTTTATGATACAGGTGCTCAAATAATTTTAGGAAATTCTTATCACCTTTATTTGAGAGCAGGTCACAAGCTTATAGAAAAATTTGGCGGAATTCACGGTTGGATGAATTGGCAAAAACCTGTTTTAACGGACTCAGGAGGATTTCAAGTCTTTTCCCTTGCGCATCTTAGAAAAATTACCGAAGAAGGTGTAGAATTTCGAGATCCGAAAGACGGGAAAAAACATTTTATCAGCCCCGAAATTTCAATGGAAATTCAACAAGCAATCGGAGCGGATATAATTATGGCTTTTGACTGGTGCGCTCCGTTCGGGTGCGATTATAAAACTGCTAAAGAAGCGATGGAATTGACTCACAGATGGCTTGAAAGATGTGTAAAAGCTAAGACAAGAGAAGATCAAGCGCTTTTCCCGATATGTCAGGGGGCTTTTTACGAAGATTTAAGAAAGGAAAGTGCAGCTTTTGTTTCCTCTATTGACGCAGTAGGATATGCAATAGGCGGACTTAGTGTCGGTGAGGATAAAGAAACTATGAATAAGTTTGTTGAATTTACCGCTCCGCTCCTTCCTCATAATAAGCCTCGTTATTTGATGGGAGTAGGAACTCCTGAAGATTTACTGGATGGAATTAAGCGAGGAATTGATATGTTTGACTGCGTTCTACCGACTCGTAATGCCCGCCACGGTTCTTTCTTTACAACAAACGGAAAACGACAAATTAAAAATGCAGACTTTAGAGAAGACCCCCGTCCGCTGGATGAAAACTGTGATTGTTATACTTGCCAAAACCATACAAGAGCATACCTGAGACACCTCTACAAATGCGAAGAAGGAACAGGACAAGCTTTGATGTCAATTCATAACATAAAATTCCTGATTAATTTTGCAAAAAAAGCACGAAAATCTATCTTAGAAGACAGATTCCAAGATTTTTACAATGAAACTTTCGCACAATTAACAAATTAAACTTTGTGCGCATGAGTGCTTAATATATTTGCAACACCAATTTTACTTGCGCTTGCATATGATTTGGCAGCATCTTTCATTACTAAGGCTTCTTTATATGAATACCCTTGCTGCAATGCACCATCCACAATTTTTTTTGATGAAAAATTTGTCAACTTTGTTGTGCTATCTTCATCGTTAGGATCAGGAGGAAAAGAGCCTTCATTAATTTCCCTTGCTTTAGCAGCTCCTGTCGAAGTTATATCCTCAACATTCACTCTTGCAGTTCTTTTAGTTGGAATAAAATTTTTCAGTGAAACAACTTTTGTACTATCCTCTGAAACTTCTGATGAAGGGTGCGCATTTATATGAACCATTTTGTTTAAAAATGGCGATGTTAAGTTAAAATGAAGTTCTTTAGGAGAGTATGCTCCTACTGATTCAATACTCATATCCGATACTCTTTTGGGGTTACTGCATTAATATACTTATATACTAATATTATATACTATGTATAACAATTTCTAAAGTCCATGTATAATGTGATATTTACAATTGTTTACATTTATTTGTATAAAATATATAAGCATGATATTATTCTTATACAAAATTGAGAGAGGATAAATTCCTCAAATCCGACTGCACACAAATAAGGAGAATCCCAATGTTAGGTTTTTTGTTTAAAAAAGAAACAGAGAATTCTTGTGAAGCTTTAAATTCTTTTTATGCTAAATTGCGTGAAATGTATTCTTTTGACTCAATTAGCGAAGATAGAAAAGAATATTTAAAAGAAGAAATGGCACATTACGGATATCTCCCTTATCCGCAAATAAAAGCATTGGAAGAACTCTCCGATGCCGAAGTTTTGTTTGCACTTGAATCGAAATGGGAACAAAACGGTGTTTTTGAAAACGGAAAATTTAATTATACAAACACAAGCGTTTTATCAAGAAATAATGTTAAAAATTCCGGCTGGCTTCAAAAAGAAGGTCACGACATAAAGCTTACAAACCTCGCAGGTCTGGGAAACGGAAACGAGTCAGAAGAATGCGGCAAATTTATGGATTGGCTAAGACAATTACTAATTCTTCCAACAGGTAATATTGAAAACGGCATCTTTAACACTACAATGTATCTGATACCTTTTCATCCGCGTGAATTCGGTTGTGCCTATCTTCCGACTGCAAGCTGTGTAAGTCCGAATTTGGAAGACAAAGAATTAAAAGAAAAAACAGGACTTGATGCAGACGGTCAGGTAAAAATGTTTATTGAGATGACTCAACTTGCAGGACACCCTGTTATATATGACATCCTTCCGCAAACAGGAAGGTTCTCAAAGCTTGTTTTATCAAATCCTGATTGTGCTAGATGGTTTGATATAAATGCGCTGATTGAAGAACTTAACAAGCATGTAGATAAAGAAGCATCTAAACTTTCCGAAAAATATTCAAAAGACGATTTAGATATAGTAATCGGTATTTATAAAAAAGATATAAAAGGTGAAAGTATTGGTGATTTAACAGAACACTACCAAAATATTTTTAACGAAATTAATGAAAATTTAATAGAAACAAAGAAGTTTCTTTCAAACTCTATGCTTGAAAGAAGCATTCAGGAAAAACTTCATAAAAAAGCGAGAAATATAATAAGCAGAGTTTTGAATAATAAAAGCAAAAAGCTTACCGAAAAAGATATTACAAAGCAGGGTGAAATAATTCAAGCACTTATTAGCGAAGGAATGTGGCCGACTCCCGGCGGTGCTTGGTGTTCTGCAGGCGTTCCTGCTTTTGACAAAATGAGTGAAGGCGCATCTTATCCTATGTTTAAGCACTACAAATTCAATGGCGAAGATGTTACAGAATATGCTAATTTAGACTGTCAAACACCATTCTATTTTGTAAATCTTGAAAGCGGAAAATATAACAATGATGTCATAAAATTCTTTATTGATTATTTGAAAGATATGCAGTCAGAATTTAATTTTGACGGATTTAGAGTTGATCATATCGACCACATTGTTGATGAAGTTTCCGAAAAGGATGGAGTACCGATTAGCTACAGAGCACCGAGAAAAGTTTTGGGAATGTTAAATGCTGCTATGAAAGACAAAATCCCATACTTTGCAGTTCTTGGCGAATATATGCTTTGGGATAATTTTTACAGAGAATATCACGAAGATATGGATTTTGACCTTCTTTGGGGAAATGACATTGTTTCTCAAAGCTCTAAAACTCCAGAAGCGATTGCACAAGACAATTTGTACCTTTCAAACTACAATTTGTCTTCTAAAAAATCAACACCGCTTTCAATTATGAAAACATACAATAATCAAGACGGAGAATTTGAAGCCATTGACCGTTACCCGGGTCAATTAGGTCAAGAAGGAGCTTTGTTCAAATGGTTTAAGTATAAATTCCTTCCGGGCGGAAGGTTTGCTCAAAGACCTTGTATGTATATAGATGGTGATGAGTCTTTCACAAAAACAGGTATGGAGCATGTTATCGGAAACGAAGTTTCTATGGTCAGAGCAAAAAATTATGATTTTTATGCAAAATTTGATGCTATTGACAGATTTGTGAAAAACAACACTGTTATTACAGACGGTGAAGCGCATGTTATAAGACAAGATGATGACGGCTTCGTTGTATGGCAAATTCAAAAAGAGGGTGTAAAAAATTCTATCCTTGTTATTGCAAACTATCAAGCTCCAAGTGAAAAATTCTTGGTTGAAGATAACGGAAACTCTTGGACGGAAACAAGGGAAGGCAGAGAAGTTTTTGATAAAACCATTGAACTTTCTTGCGATTATTCAATTGTTTCCGAATACAGATTTGACGGCAAAGACTACATTGAAGAAAAATTTGTAGCAGCGACAAACTCACTTTCTTTTGGAAAATTAATGCCATCTGAATTTAAGATTTTTACGGTTATTAAATAGGGAGTATATTTACGATTAAGTAAACTACGAATAATATAGGGATTCACCGGCTTGATATTTAAGCCGGTTTTTCTTTAAGGGGAAGGGTAAATATATGTTGGTTCATAAACAAACTACAAGCCTGCTGCACAGAGTATATTATGTATCCGAAATTACCTTCCTACATTCTTCAACAAGTAAAAATGCCGATTCGATATTTTCTGACAAAATTGAAATTAAAGTTCCTTCTTTTGCGCTTCCGTCATATACATCACCAAGTGTTTCCAGAAGATTAATTGAATCCAAAAGTTTGCTTGAGATTTTTGTGCTCATTGTTGCCAAATTTTCTTTTATTTCCATAATCGTTTTCCTTCTATTTTGTATTACCAAGTAGAATTAAATATAACAAAATAGAATTGAATTGTCAAATAAAATGCTATAAACTCATACTAAGTAGAATTTATTAAAAGGTATATTCAAATGGCAGATGAAAAGAAAAGAATGACATTACTCATAGACCCTGAAATATTTGAAAAGTTTAAAAAACTTGCGATAGAACAAAACCGCACAGCAGGAAACTTGGGTACAAAGCTTGTCAACGATTTTGTAAAAGAAAATTTTAAGCAGTAAAAATTTTATCGACTTAGTAAAGCCGACCTATATTAAAATAAAATGAATTAAAACTTTTTAAGGTGAGCATAAGCCGCATCCATAGCTTTTTTGCCCAATTTCCCAAAATCTATGGTATACATTGTACTGTCACCGATTTGTATAACATCTGTAATATGCCCAATTCCTAATTTTTCATGGAATACACGCTCGCCTACATTGAAGTAATATTGAGTTGCAGTATTTTTAAGCTCTTTTTCCTTTTCTTGTTCTTCTGCAATTCTTGCTTCTTCTTTACGCTTTTCTTCAAGTTTGCGTTTCATCACATTATCTTCAAAAAACTTTCTTATTTTTTCTTCTTCACGCTCTTTGTTAATAGGGTTCTTTTTGATTATCGCGCGAGCAGGTGTTCGCTGAACTGTCGGCTGCTTTTTAATTACATTATTTATCCCCTTATTTACCCCTTTATTTACCCCGGGGGCAACAAAACCTGCTCCAAACCCTGTTGTCGGTTTTACATACCCGTCAGGAGTATATGAAGAAGTAACTGAAGAACTGTATGATGACCTTGATTGGGAAGAGTTTGAGCTGCCCCAATCATTGCCTCTTTGAGATTTTTTAGCGTAACTTACCGCATTTCTGAATGTACTTCTCTCATCTGAGTACTCATCGGACTCTTCCGTATCAAGAAGATTTGCGGGAATTTCCGCCAAGAATCTGCTTGGAGAATAGTATTTATATTCACCCCACATTTGCCGGCGCTTTGCCGTTGTTAAGTATAATTTTGTTTCTGCTCTTGTTACACCTACATACATAAGTCTGCGCTCTTCTTCCAATTCGGAAAGTGTATTAGAACATCTTGCCGAGGGGAAAATGCCTTCGTCACATCCTGCAAGAAATACAATAGGGAATTCCAAGCCTTTTGAAGCATGCAAGGTCATTAAAGTGACATTGTTTGCAATTTCGTCCATGCCGTCAATATCAGACACCAAAGACACTTGAGCCAAAAATTCGCCCAAAATATTATCCTGTTCTTCCGGCTCAAATTCATTCGCTACATTTACAAGTTCTTGTAAGTTTTCTATTCTGATTTCATCTTCATCAGTTCCCGATGCTTGAAGTTCTCTCAAATATCCGCTCTTTTCAAGAATGAGTCCCAAAAATTCAGGAAGAGAGTATTTCTGCTCTGCCTCTTTAAATTTTGAAATCAATGTTGCAAAGTCTTTTAATTTTGCTGCCGTTCCCGATTTAATGGTAGAAATATTATCTACATCCATAATCGCAGCATAAAGGCTTATGTCGTTTTCATCGGCGTACTCTTGCAAATGTTTTAAGGTAGTTTCACCAATTGCGCGTTTTGGAACATTTATAATCCTTCTAAGCGACTGAGAATCATCGTTATTATACACAAGTTTCAAATACGCAATTGCATCTTTAATCTCTTTTCTGTCATAGAACTTTAAGCCACCATAAATTCTATATGGTATTCCCGCCGCAATCAACGCTTCTTCTAATGCACGGGATTGATTATTTGTTCTGTATAGAATAGCAAATTGATTATAATTTTCTGAAGTATCACGAATAGATTTTACTATATAATTTGCCTCATCTGCCTCATCCTGAGCTTCATATAATGAAATTTTCTCACCATCTCCTTTTTGAGAATAAAGCACTTTCTCTACACGCTCTTCATTATTTTCAATTATTGAGTTTGCAGCATTCAATATATTTGCTGTTGAACGGTAGTTTTGCTCTAATTTCACCAGTTTTGCGTTTGGAAAATCTTTTTGGAAATTCATAATAATTCTAAAATCCGCACCACGCCAGCTATATATTGATTGGTCAATATCCCCTACTACACAAAGAGAACGAGTTTCGGGAATATCAGATTGCAAATTTGTATATAATGCACGAACTAATTGATACTGAGCTTGATTTGTATCCTGATATTCGTCAACAAGAATGTGCTGAAATTTGTTATAATATTTTGCCCTGACCTCCGGATTTTGTTCAAGAAGTTTTACACAAAGCATTAGCATATCGTCAAAATCTATTGCATTATTATTATTGAGCGTATTTTCATAAAACTCAAAAACTTTTGCGATATTTTGGGATTTGAAATCACGAGCAAATGTTGCAAAAGTATATGCATCTTGCATTTTGTTTTTAGCATTGGAAATAATCGCTTTTATTAGCTTTGGTTGATAAATTTTATCATCAAGGTTAATCTTTTTGATACCTTGCTTTATTATTGCAAGAGAATCAGTTTCATCATAAATAGTAAAGTTTTTATCCAGTTTTTTACCTGATTGAAAAGAGTAATTTTCAATATCCTGTCTTAAAATTCGTCCGCAAATACTGTGAAAAGTACCTACCCACATATATTTGACAATATTTTCACCTACAATTTTTGCAAGCCGTTCTCTCATTTCTTTTGCGGCTTTATTGGTAAAAGTTACCGCTAAAATCTTTCCCGCAACTGCGCCATGTTGTATCATATAAGCAATTCTTGAAGTCAAAACCTTAGTTTTTCCACTGCCCGCGCCGGCTAAAACAAGCAGCGCCCCTTGCGTAGTCTGAACTGCATCTGCTTGTTCTTTGTTAAGGTTTTCTAAAATATTTTCCATTACACTTCCCAAAATCCCAAATTTATGCTATTATACATAAGCATACAAAAAACAAGCAGTAATGACAATATAGACAATTACAAAAGGTGAAAAAAATGATTGAAATTCTTGATTCTATAGATGAAAACGAACAACAACAGTCGATAATGGTACCTGTAGACGATGATTTAGATAAGGCAGACCATTCCCCTGACGCTGTTGATGAATTAGCATTAGAGCTTGCAACAATAAAACAGCCGGCAAAAAGAATTGCAATCATAGGTTCTAGAAATCTCGCAATTACTCATCAACAAATGATTGAAACTCTTGCAACAGCTCTTGTATTGCAAGGTAATACTATAATTACATCAGGTGGTTCATGCGGTACAAATGCAGCAGCTATAAGAGGTGCAATGAAATCAAATCCCGATAAATTAAAAGTTATTTTACCTCAAACAATCGGTCAGCAACCATCAGATGTGCAGGATCAATTAATAGGTGTTCCAAATATTGTAGAACATTCTGACAGAGCAATGATGACACTGGCTGATGCTTCAAGAGTTTGCAACCGTGAGATTATTGATGACTGCAATCAAATGATTTGTTTCTTATCTCATACAAGCCGTACATTGCACAGCGCAATTGAATATGCGGAAGAAAATCATAAAGTAATTACAGTATTCTATTTGGATTAGTCATTATGGATTTATTTAAGGCTCTTACAGGGAAAAACCCTGCTGAATTTGAGCATGCAGCTCATGTTCTTGTTGATACACCGGATACAGAACTGTTTAAAAAACTTGTTAAGCAGGAAGACTTTTTATTTGATTTTGTAAAAAATAATGTTGCAAAAAGAATTCAAAATGCTTGCAATAAAAATAATTACAAAAATCTGTTAGATTTTTTTGATTATTATTCTCCATCCTATGCTCCTGTTATAGCAGAGGTTTTACATCAATATGACAATGATGAACTTTTTGAAGAAATAAAAAACAAATTTTTAGAAGGCACTAACTGTCAAAAATCCCATGCAGCAAAGTTTTTTAGTTTTTTAGATAATGATAAAATTATTGAATTATTACCCAAAATCAGGGAATTTTCAGAGTCGGATGATGAATATTTAGCAGCAAATTGTATTGAGCTATTATCAAAATTAAATGACATAGAATCTAAAATTTGTGCTATAGAAAAACTATCTTCAAAAGAGGAATTTGAACAATATAATGCGATAAAATTTTTGGTAACTTACGGTGCTAAAGACTCTTTACCCCAAATTATTGAAGTAATGAAACAATCTTCGCTTTCAGAAAATATTGCTTCAGCAATCCCATTTTTAACGCCAATTGAGGAAATTTTGAAAGAAGATTTTGATTCAGGCATTTTAGTTATGTGTAATATTGTTAGTGCTATTCCTGAGATTCTTTCACCTTCGGCATTTGTAGATTATAACATATTTGAAATATTAGAAAATCTGTATTACAACAATCTTACAAGTTCATCCGCACTACTTCTTAGAATAACAAAAAACAAAGTTAGTGAACTTTTAGAAAACGATGAATATTTATTTGATTGCGACAAAAACACCAAAGATGAAATTAATAATTTGAACAAATTTTTATCGGAAATTAAAACAAGGAAATTAAACAGTCTTTTATATGACGAATTATACGAAGACAGCGATTTTGTATTCTTTGCGGTTGATTATGTTGATGACATCGAAGAGTTGGAAACGCTTTTGGATAGTCAAAACCAAACACTTCTTTTAAAAGTTTTAACGATTTTAAAGGAAAAACAAGTATTAACACCAAATCACAAAGAGATTGCTTTGAAAAATATTACAAATTACGAAATCAAGAAGGTTGTAGAAGTTTTATAACCAACACTATTTTTTATACAAAAAGTTATGTTAATTTGATTACTTACTTAAAAAATATTGCGAATTCCCAAGACTCATACCATGAGTAAACTCTTCGGTTAACTTGGACGACACTATCCAATTTATCTTGCCTTCAGGATATTTGATATAATGTTTTGTAGAACACATTGTAGAAACATAAGAAGCATCAATAATATTCATAAACGAAATATCAACGCTCAAATTTTCACACCTGACACTGTCAATATACGAATTTATGTACTCTACTGCAAGTTTTGGCTCGCTAGTATTCGGTATTAATACTTCACTTTGGGGTAATAGTTGTATCATTTATATTTCCTTAACAACCATGCTATCGGCATTTTTTAAAATTTCTTTTACATAAATACTTTCTTATCCTCTATTTGGATGAGAAAAATAAAATTTATGCAAAAATATTGTATAATTTTAACTGTTATGGCTGGAAAAAATTTGTTTGGCAAAAATAAAATATTGCATTTTATTGTGACATTTATTCTTATGGCAACGGGAATTTACTATTTTGGGCTTAATTATGTTCCGCACAAATTGTATGAAACACAAAAAATGCTCCCAAATCAGATTGAATCATACTATGTAAATGAATGGTGCACTCCCGATTTCGGCAGAAAAGAAGCAATTTTGTGGGACTTAACAAGGGTTGACTGTTTAGCAAAAGATTATGCAATAGAATTTGATTTTGCTAAAAAATGGGCTGAAAGCATTGGGCAATCTCTGTATTACTCAAAAATGACAGGAAAATCCCCTGCGGTTGTTTTAATTTTAACTTCTCCCCTTGATTATAGATATGTTAATCGTATCGAAAGACTTGATAAAGGTATTAAAATATTTTTAGTTAAAGCATATTAAGAAATGTAACAAAAGCCCGCAAAACCATGTAAAAAAAGCAATTTTAACCGAAATAAAAACTTTATATAAGTAAGGTTAGATAAATATAGGTTAGGTAGGTATGATTAACAACATCACGACTATGGACTTGCGTCCACAGCTGACGGTTGCGAAAGCTACACCTTCTGTGTCAAGCATGAGCATGCCGGCAATACTGGGGTTTAAAACACCCGTAATTGGACAGAAAGCAAATATTAGGGTTAAGAAAATAAAACGCGGAGATAATATTATTATCCCCGGAGAAATAGATGACGACTATGTCGATATAGTTGAGGAGGAAATTAATTCATCGCAATCAGCACCTCCTCAATACTCATCGGGAGGCAATCTGTTTACGACCCAGCCCAATCTGTTTATAACACCACCAAAACCTCAGACGGTGAAGAGAAAATATCTGAAAAATTGTTATATTATAGACTATATTCAATCGCCCAAACCCAGGTGCGGACTTGGCACGGAGGCAATAAAACAACTTGCCGAAAAAGCCATGTTTGATAGTAAAGCTGAAGGGCGTATTGTGACCTTTTCGGCACCAATAGTGCGAGAATCTTCTCCGGCACTGTTCTTTTACAAGCTGGGATTTAGGTTTACCGAAACGGATGCGAATGAATATATGGAGGAATGTCTAAGAAAGAAAATTCCGGATATTCCCGCGCAGATAGGGATGATGTATCTGCCCAAAAATCGGCTTCAAAAACTTTTAAGGTACGGAGAATTATTCTAAATGGCAGATGTTAGTAACACAAATATTGATGCACATTATTCGACAAACATGAAGGTTACAAAACCTAAAATTGTCGCATACGAAGCTCCACCGGAGCTTCCTAAACATCGTCTTTTTTCTGATAAA
Source organism: uncultured bacterium (assembly GCA_902777605.1). Taxonomy (GTDB): domain Bacteria; phylum Cyanobacteriota; class Vampirovibrionia; order Gastranaerophilales; family Gastranaerophilaceae; genus CAG-196. Next base: position 54,982 of record CACYUI010000003.1, read on the forward strand.
GAAGCGACAAAAAAGATTCAACAAATAAATACAGATATATATGAAGGTGCCAAAAAGGAGAAATCAAATCATGAGTTCAGTTTTTCAAAGTTTTTTAAGATTTTTAGCGGAATTACTCTTGCTGCAATCATCATCGCTTGTATACGCAAGTGTAAGGGTGGAAAATAGAGAATAACTTGGCTTTTAGCAATATTTTTCAAGTATTTTCTTAAACTTATACTCAAAAAGATTACTCAATGCAAAAATATGACCGTAATCTTTATTCTCATCATAGCAAGCCCAAAGTGACTCATGCTCTATTTTGTAGAGGGAGTATAACTCTCTAAGTTCGCCTACCAAATGTTTTTGTTCTGTTTTCATTATTTTATCCTTTCTATAGTTTACAAACTAATTATAAACCGTTTGCAGTTGAAAACAACATAGCTATAACATAAAATTTACATAAGTTTATAATTTTATGAAAAAGGGTTTACAATGACAATTAATGAAGATAAGCACAGATTCGTTGTTATTATTGAAAAAGAAATTTTTGAAGAATTTAAGCAAATTGCACAAGAAAAAGAAAAACGCTCTGCCAGTAATTTGGCTGCAAAACTTATTTCTGACTATGTGAAAGAAAATAAGTAATTGTCGGCATAGTAATACCGACCTATATTTCTATGTAAAAGAGAATAAATAATTTTTGTTGTCTTTGTAAAGAGGACCTATATCTTATTTCTTATTATATGAAAAAATATTTACCCCTTAATTGGATTTTTATTTATTTGTGCTAAAATTATTACATAAATAAGAGAGGTATGTATGTGCGGAATTGTTGGATATGTTGGAGATAAAACAGCTGTTGATATTTTGCTTGAAGGCTTGACAAGTCTTGAATACAGAGGGTATGATTCATCAGGAGTTGCACTAAATATTGACGGAAAAGTAGAGCTTTTTAAGGCTCAAGGTAAACTTCAAAATTTAAGAAATATTGTTCAAAATAATTATACTCAAATTTCAAAATCAACAATCGGCATAGGACATATTCGCTGGGCAACACACGGTGTACCATCTATTGCTAACGCTCACCCTCATACATGTAATTGCGGAAAAGTTGCAATTGTTCATAACGGTATTATAGAGAACTTTAAAGAATTAAAAGTTAAATTAGAGGCTCAAGGCTGTACATTTCGCTCTCAAACCGACACAGAAACAGTTGCTCACCTTGTAGCTTCAAAATTTGCACAAACTCACGATTTAACCGAAGCGGTAAGACTTGCAACACTTGAAATAGAAGGCGCATACGCTCTTGCTGTTATTCATCAGGATGTTAAAAATACAATCGTCGCAACAAGAAGAAATGCACCGCTCGTTATAGGTTTTGGAGAAGGTGAAAACTTTGTAGCATCAGATATTCCTGCACTAATTCAATATACAAAAAAAGCAATGTACCTTGACGATAACCAAATTGTTACTTTGACTCCTAATAGTGCAAAGGTAATTGATATAGAAAAAAACGAAATACCTTTGAAAGTAGAAACACTTCCTTGGGAACCCGTTGCGTTATCAAAAATGGGTTACAAGCACTTTATGCTAAAGGAAATTCATGAGCAGCCAGATATTGTAAGAAATGTTCTTTCAGGGAAATTAAGAACAATGGATGAACCGATTTCATTGGATGAAGTTACATTAGACAAAGCTAAATTAAAAGATTTAAACAGAATTCAAATTGTAGCATGCGGGACTTCACTCCATGCGGCAATGGTTGGCAAATACATTATTGAAGATTTCTGCGGAATTCCTGTTGAAGTAGAAGCAAGCAGTGAATATATATACAGAAAAACAATAACTGATGAAAACACGCTTGTAATAGGCGTTTCTCAATCAGGAGAAACCGCTGATACAATTACTGCAATAAGACTTGCCAAGAAAAAAGGCTCACATATACTTATTGTAACCAACAGACCTGATTCAACTATGGCAAGAGAAGCTGACAGTTTAGTTCCTGTTAATGCCGGTATAGAAGTATCAGTTGCTGCTACAAAATCATATATGGCGCAACTTATTTCCTTCTATCTTCTAGCAATTTATATGGCAGAAGTTAAAGGCTCTATTTCAAAAGAAGAGTTAATGGATTTGAAACATGAACTTATTGTTCTTCCTCAAAAAATTGATAAAATTTTAACTCATAAAGAAGATATTCAAAAAATTGCAAGAAAGTTCTCTTCTTTCAAAGACTTTATTTTTGTAGCAAGAGGAATAAATTTCCCAACTGCATTAGAAGGCGCATTAAAGCTTAAAGAAATCAGTTATATTAACGCAACAGGATATTCAGCAGGTGAGCTCAAACACGGTCCGATTGCAATGTTAGATGACTCAATGCCTGTACTTGCAATCTTAATGAAGGGTAAGGTTTACGAAAAGATTTTATCTAATGCAGAAGAAGCAAAAGCTCGTAATGCAAGAATGATAGCACTTACTGATTCAGATGACCAAAAACTTGATGAACTGTTTGAAAACATAATAAGAATTCCTGAAATATCAGAAATTTTATCTCCGGCTCTTGCGATTGTACCATTGCAATTACTTGCTTACTATATCGCAGAATTTTTAGGAAAAGATGTTGACCAGCCAAGAAACTTGGCTAAATCAGTTACGGTAGAATAAAATGCAAGTAATTTCAGAAATAGTAGAAATCCCAAACAACGGTCAACCAACGACCGAGTATATAGAAAAGGAGTTAACAAATCGTAATATTAACCCCCTTAGGTGGGCTATTGTAAGTGTTAGTGATACAATATATAAAGTAAATGTAGCAAATTTAAAATAGCAGGAAGGTTAACCAATGACTATGACTCAATTAAAATGCGATATCAAGGATATTGCGCTAGCTGAACAAGGTAAAAATAATATTGAATGGGCAATGAAAGACATGCCGGTTTTGGAACAGATAAAGAAAAGATTTTCTGTAGAAAAACCCTTTGCAGGAATCAGACTTGCGGCATGCTCTCATGTAACAAAAGAAACTGCGGCTCTATGCATAGCAATGCAAGCTGGCGGAGCTGATGCAATACTCGTTGCTTCAAACCCTCTGTCAACACAAGATGATGTAGCAGCAGCACTTGTAAAATACTATAATATTCCTGTTTATGCTGTTGCAGGCGAATCTGTTGAGCAATATAAATCACATATAAGAGAAGCTATAAACTACAAGCCACAATTAATTATTGAAGATGGTTGTGATTTAGTTTCAACTCTTCACTTGGAACATCCTGAAATTGCTGATCAAGTTATTGGTTCTACCGAAGAAACAACAACAGGAATAATAAGGCTTCAAGCAATGGAAAAAGAGGGTGCATTAAGATTTCCTGCAGTTGGAGTAAATACAAGCTTAACAAAACACTTATATGATAACCGCTATGGTACAGGTCAAAGTGCTATGGACGGCATAATGCGTGCTGCAAACATTCTTATCGCAGGTAAGACCGTTGTAATTTCAGGTTACGGATGGTGCGGTAAGGGTTGTGCATTGAGAGCAAAAGCACTCGGTGCTAATGTAATAGTTTGTGAAGTTGATCCATTGAAAGCTCTTGAAGCAGCAATGGAAGGATATAGAGTTATGCCAATAGCAGAAGCTGCTAAAGAAGGTGATATATTCTTAACCGTTACCGGTGACAAGCATGTCGTTGATATTCAACACTTGCTAAGTATGAAAGATGGTGCTATGGTTGCTAATGCCGGTCACTTTGATTGGGAAGTTAATGTGACAGGATTAAAAGAATTCACAACTGAAATCAAACAAATCAGACCATACTTGCAAGAATACAAACTGAATAACGGCAAATCTGTTTATGTACTTGCAGAAGGAAGACTTGTTAACCTTGGTGCTGCAGAAGGACACCCTGCATCAGTTATGGATATGAGTTTTGCAAACCAAGCTTTAGGCATGGAATACATTGTTAAAAACAGAGGAAAATTGGAACACAAGCTTTATACACTGCCTGAGAGCGTTGATATAAGCATTGCAGAACTTAAATTAAAAACAATGGGTATTTCAATTGATACTTTAACTCCTGAGCAAGAAGAATACTTAAATAGCTGGAAGTTATAATAAGCAATTAAAATCAGATCTTAAAAACACCATATAAAATTATATGGTGTTTTTATTTTTGAAGCCAATCATATAAATTTCTGATTTCTCCATAATCAAAATCATTTAATATGTTTGGAGTATCAAGATTTTCATTAATTGGTTCAATATTTATTTTGCCATCTGCATAAACCTTTGCAAAATTTTTACCTTCATTTGTACAATAAGGAAGTTTTGTAATATTATTTTTAGTCAAATATGCTAATCCGTGTACTCTACACACAATCGGTCGATATTCATAAACAGAACAAGTTGAATTAAACAAAAAAGGACAAACTCCACCTTTTTGAATATTTTTAATATTCTTTTGCACTTGTTTTTTAGTATTATCAGATAATGCAATATAACCTTGCATCAAATATTCAAGTTCAAGTTGAGATATAGGGTAGTCCCCTTTTTCACAACAAGAAGAACAACCTTTTTTACATTTGATAAAATTTTTATATTCTATAAAATATGTGTTTAGCTTATTATCTAAAACACACAAAAAATCTTTATAATTCATTGAGAATTATCTACCGCCCCAAAAACGCGACCAGAAGTTTTTTGACGCGTTACTTTCTAAATGTTCAATTCTTTGAGAAAGCTCTTTATTATGTTCCAATAACTCTTGAACCTGTTTTGCTAAAATTTCATTGTCTCTTTTATATCCACCGGCCTCTATAAGTTTTTCTGTCATAGAAGAATTTGCAATATCATCACTTATTTTTTTTGCAACAGCTTCTGCAAGCATTTGAAGAGTTTGGCTTGAAACATCGAGAGTAAAGTTTTTACCTTGAGGTATTGTTTCAACAGGATTAGTCATTTCTTCTTTTGACATAATTTCTGCTGACACTTCTGCTGCGGTTCTCTCTTTTCCATCAACACCAATAATCAAAGGCTGAATTTTAGAATTGGCTTCTTGAATACTTTCAATAGAATCCTCTTCCTGCAATTGAGTTTCAGCATCTTCTATTGTCTTTACTTCTTCGCTAGTAAGAGCACCCTCATTTGCTTTTGCTTCCATTCTGGAAACTTTTGTAATTATCTGTTCATCGCTATATCCCTGAGCCTTTAAAGATATTCCTTTTTTAATTTTTTCTAATGCTAAGTCGTCAAAAAATTCTAAACCGTTTTCATCTTCATAAATAGATTCGATTTTCCAATCTTCCAAAAATAAATCAAGCGAATGCTTGTCTATATAATAATTTTCAGTATTTAAGCTTTGTAAAATTGTTTCTCTGTTATACATCCGCTAATCCTCATCTTTTGACATATCTTGCAATATCTCGCTCTTGCGTTTTTTTAGCTATACTTTCACGCTTATCATAAATTTTCTTACCCTTAGCCAATCCGATTTCTATTTTAGCAAAACCGTGCGATAAAAACAATTCTAAAGGTACAATTGTTACACCGTCTTTTTTTACTTTATCCTGTATTTTTAATATTTCGCGTTTTTGAAGCAAAAGTTTTCTTATTCTATCTGATTTATGATTATAAATATTTCCATGCCTGTATGGTGAAATATGCATGCCATACAAAAACATTTCATTATCTTCAATTTTTGCAAACGAATCCTTAAGATTGACTCCACCTTCGCGTATAGATTTAATCTCCGTTCCTGTTAGCACAATCCCTGCAATAAATTTATCAAAAATCAAAAAGTCATGAAAAGCTTTTCTATTTGTAGATATTACTTTTTTATCCATAAAATTATTATACTCGAAATTAAAGCCTTTGCAATTAAAATACATGTAAACATATTGACAAAAATTTGAATTTTAATGATAATGATAATAGTTATCATTTAGGGAAGTGAGAAATGAGGAATTCAAAGCAAAAGGATATTATTCTGCTTGCGCTAGATGAACATAGAGTTCATCCAACGGCTGAAGAATTATATAAATATATACACAAAGAACATGCCGAGATTGGTGTTGCTACTGTGTATAGAAATCTTAGCAAACTCGCAGAACAGGGAATTGTAAAAAAAATAATAGGTTTAGATGGCTCCTCGCATTTTGATAGTGTTGTTGAACCTCACTACCATTTTGTATGTTCATGCTGCGGGAAAATATATGATATTCCCGGCGGTATTGCAACAGATCTAATCTCACAAGCAGAAGAATTTACGGACTGCAAAATAACCTCTATGGATATTACATTTAGAGGTTTATGTAGAGAATGTGAAAACAAACACAACGGCAAATTCGTTTTTGACCAAAATGAAACGGAAATGCTTATTAGCGCAAGTGTCATTTAAAATTGTAAAATTGACAATTTATATAAGTTAATAAAATTGGAATTTCTATATTGAAAGTAGTATAATGGAGTTTCGCATTTTATTTAAAATTTAAATACCGGACAAAAGGAGAAAAGAAAAAATGGAAGCCACTTTGGAAAAAAGTAGGGAAAAAAAATATTCAACAACAGAATTTGTTGGAGGTAAATGGCAAAAAGGAATTAATGTAAGAGATTTTATTCAAAGAAACTATACACCATATGACGGTGATTCAAGCTTTTTGGCAGGACCAACAAGTGCAACTAAAAAACTTTGGGAAGAATGCTGCGATTTATTCAAAAAAGAACGAGAAAACGGCGGTGTTTTGGATATGGACACAAAAATTGTTTCAACAATTACTTCTCATGGCGCAGGATATATAGATAAATCTTTGGAAAAGATTGTCGGTTTACAAACAGATAAACCTCTTAAACGCTCTTTACAACCTTTTGGTGGTATTAGAATGGCAGAAACTTCTTGCAAGTCTTATGGATATGAAGTTGACCCCGAAGTTATTGAAATATTTACAAAATATCGAAAAACTCACAACCAAGGCGTATTTGATTGCTATACTCCCGAAATGAGAAAAGCACGCCATGCCGCAATTCTCACGGGACTTCCCGATGCATACGGACGAGGTCGTATAATCGGAGATTACAGAAGAATTGCTCTTTATGGTATTGACAGACTTGTTTATGACAAAATGGATCAACTGAATTCCATTGACGGAGAAATGACTCCTGATAAAATACAGTTAAAAGAAGAAATTTCAGAGCAGATAAGAGCTTTGTGGGAAATGGCAGAACTTGGCAAAATTTATGGTTTTGATATAACTCAGCCTGCGAAAAATGCCAAAGAAGCCGTACAATGGCTATATTTTGGTTATCTTTCAGCCGTAAAAGAACAAAACGGCGCAGCTATGAGCATCGGCAGAACTTCTACATTCTTAGATATTTATATTGAAAGAGATTTAAAAGACGGTATTTTAACAGAAGAAGAAGCTCAAGAACTTATAGATCACTTCATCATGAAACTCAGATTGGTTAAGTTTGCAAGAACTCCTGAGTACAATTCACTGTTCTCAGGCGATCCTACTTGGGTAACAGAGTCAATAGGCGGTGTTGGAGTTGATGGCAGACACATGGTTACTAAAAACTCTTTTAGATACCTGCACACACTTGAAAATTTGGGAACAGCTCCTGAACCTAATTTAACTGTTTTGTGGTCAAAAAATTTACCGCATAATTTTAAACAGTATGCAGCACATATTTCTATAACTACTTCATCTATTCAATATGAAAATGACGATCAGATGAGAGCGGTACATGGTGACGACTATGCAATTGCTTGCTGTGTATCTTCTATGGTAGTCGGAAAAGAAATGCAATTTTTCGGCGCAAGGGCAAATCTTGCTAAATGCTTATTGTACGCAATTAATGGTGGTATTGATGAAAGATTAAAAGAACAGGTTGGTCCAAAATACAGACCTATTACTTCTGAGTATCTTGATTTTGATGAAGTTATGGAAAAATATGAAGATATGATGGAATGGCTTGCAGGATTGTATGTAAATACATTAAATGTGATTCACTACATGCATGACAAATACTGTTATGAACGCTCTCAAATGGCTCTTCATGACAGAGATGTAAAAAGATACTTTGCAACTGGTATTGCAGGCTTAAGTGTTGTTGCAGACTCTCTATCTGCTATCAAATATGCCCGCGTAAAAACCATTCGTGATGAAAACGGTTTGGTAGTAGATTATGAAGTTGAAGGAGATTACCCGAAATATGGAAATAACGATGACAGAGTTGACCAAATGGCAGTAGATTTAGTTCACAAATTTATGAATATGATTAGAAAACATTACACCTACAGAAATTCTATTCCTACAATGTCAATTCTTACAATTACATCAAATGTTGTTTATGGTAAGAAAACAGGAAACACTCCAGATGGTCGTAAAGCAGGTGTACCGTTAGCCCCCGGAGCAAACCCAATGCATGGAAGAGATTCAAATGGTGCAGTAGCTTCTCTGGCATCTGTTGCAAAACTTCCGTTTGCAGATGCCCAAGACGGTATTTCAAATACATTCTCGATTATTCCTAACGCACTGGGAAAAGATGAAGTATTTATGGGAGATTTAGATATTCAACTTGATTGCGGATGTTGTGGTGATGTAATCAAATAATTTATAAGACTAATAATTAAAGGAGAATAATATGACAACTCAACAAGAAGAAAATTTAATAAACTTACTTGACGGATATTGTGAAAAGGGCGGACATCATTTGAATGTGAATGTGTTTAACAGAGAAACATTGATTGATGCGCAAGCTCATCCTGAAAAATATCCTCAATTAACCGTGAGAGTTTCAGGTTATGCCGTAAACTTTATCAAGCTTACAAAAGAACAACAAGACGATGTTATTTCAAGAACATTTCATTCTTCATTAAATGGAGCAAGTTCAAGCATATCTTCAACTGCTTCTTCTGTTGAAAATTCTGTTCCTAATGAAGATTCTTCTGTTTTAGAAATTAACCGTTCTTCAGAAAGTACAAGAAGATCAGTTGGTTCGATGTCTATGCCTTCTGACTTTTCCGGTTCTAAGAAGAATGTAAGCATCGAAGAAACATCAAAAGAAAAAATTCATATATAGTTAATGTCAGAAATATACGGAAATATACATTCAATAGAAACTTGCGGCACTGTAGACGGACCGGGAATAAGATTTGTTGTCTTTACTCAGGGCTGTCCTATGCGTTGTCTTTATTGTCATAACCCTGATACTTGGGATATAGTAGTGAATCAAGGGGTAAATCACGGGGCAAATGAGATAAGTGTTAAAAAACTTACACCCAATGAAATTCTTAAAGAATACGAAAGCGTTAAAGAATTTTGCAAAGGCGGAATAACTGTCACTGGTGGGGAACCAATGTTACAAATAGAATTTGTAACAGAACTTTTTAAACAAGCAAAAGAGAAAAATATTCATACCGCACTTGATACATCAGGCATAATGTTTCATGGCGAAAATGAACAAATAGATGCGCTATTAAAATATACCGATTTAGTCCTTTTAGATATCAAGCACATTGATGACAAAGAGCATAAAAAATTAACAGGGCATTCTAATAAAAATGTTTTAGAATTTGCAAAATATTTATCAGAAAAAGCCAAACCAATGTGGATTAGACATGTAGTTGTCCCAGGGGTAAATGATAAAAAAGGTTATTTGGAAAAACTGGGAGAATTTATTGGCAGTTTAAAAAATGTCAAAGCGCTGGATGTTCTTCCATATCATGATATGGCGATTCCAAAGTATGAAAATTTGGGTATAGAATATCCATTAAAAGGTGTTCCACCACTAACAAAAGAACAAGCAGTTAAAGCTAGAAACACCATTATAGCAAGTATTAAAAAGAGTCGTGGAATATTATAAAATTTTACTTACAAAATACCAAAATTTGTGCTAAAATGTCATAGAAAAAGAGAAAATAACTTATGCATGACTATAAATTACTTATGGATACAGCCAAAGAGGCATCTAAGAAATCTTATTCTCCATTCTCGAGATTTGCAGTAGGTGCAAGTGTTTTAGCAAAAAGCGGAATGATATATTCCGGCTGCAATGTAGAAAATTCTTCTTTTGGCATGACAATTTGCGCAGAAAGGTGTGCTATTTTTAAAGCTGTATCAGAGGGGGAAAGAGAAATATTGGCAGTTGCTATTTATTCTCCAAATGCGGATGACTGCAATCCTTGTGGAGCTTGCAGACAAGTTATGTATGAATTTCAAGACGAAGAAAACGGTGTTGAAATAATCACCGAAAATATGGGGAATTTGATTGTAAGGAAGCTTGATGAATATCTTCCTTACGGCTTTAAAATCTAACTATGTATATTGCAGAACTTTTTATAAAATGGCTCAACAAAAATAAGAGAGGCATCGGAGCCAATCCAAATAATAATTTTAAAGAGGGGGTTAATATTGACTCTGACGAAAACATACTCCCAAACGATTATGACGAGGCTATGAATTGTGAACATAAATTCATGCCGGTAGATAGTACAGGTACTGTATTAGCTTGCACAAAATGCGGGTTTGTAATAAAACAAAGGGATAAAGGGGTAAATAAATAACAATTAGCAAATTAGCAAATTACCAAAAATAACAAATAAAGGATAATATATGACAAAAATTCTTGATTTTATATCTTCAAAAAACTTCAGAAACGGATTTTTCTTTTTGCTGTTTACGGTATTAATGGCAATAACTATATCTTCTCAAAATTACTTTTTCCAAAAAGTAATTGAAAATGGTATAAGCAAAAAAGATATAGTTGCACAAAAAGAAATTAAAATTGTTGATACTAAAAAAACAGAGCAACATAAAAAAGAAGTTGCTCAAAATGTTGAACCAATATTAACCCAAGCTGAAGACGAATTTATTACAACTAATCTTGCAACATTAAGAAATTCTGTTCTTAAAATCAGAGCAAAAGATGCATCTGAGGCAACTAAAAGAGATGAACTAAAAGTCTTATTTGATGAAGCAGGACAGCAAGGTTTGGTTACTTTTTTACTAAAAGCTAGTGATAGTGACTTGAATGCGGTTTTTGATAAATCGCAGGTTACACTTACTTCTGTTTTAAACTCAGGAGTTTCATCCAAAGATTTTGAGAATAATAATATTTCTCATATCATTAACAAAAATATGCCAAACAACATTACAAGATATCAAGGCAATCTTATTACCGGAATTCTACATCAAGTAATTGTTCCAAATTTAGTTGTTGACGAATTTGCAACAGAAATAGCAAAGAAAAACGCTCAAAATGCAGTTAAGCCTTATGAAGTTGTGTTTAAAAAGGGACAAAAAATTGTATTTGAAGGTGAACCTGTAACTAAATTAAAACGCGATGCTCTTAGAGCCGCAGGATATAATGTATTGGAAGTAAATTGGGGTGGAATTTTAGGTATCTACATACTTATAGCTTTCTTTTCTTTTGTATTTTTACAGTATGAAAAGAATTATGAAAAACCGTATTATAACGCAAAATACATGACAATAATGGGGTGCTTTACATTTATACTGGCACTTGTATCGGCCGTTTTACCAACGGGATTTTCTCCGTATATAATGCCAATTCCTGCATATACAATACTTTTATCAATATTTACAACACCTAGGAATGCTTTCTTTGCATCAACAATTGTACTGGCTGTTATTGCAATTGGCATGCATTGGAATCTTGAAGTTATTGTTGCATTTATGCTTTTAAATACTGTTGTAATGTCAGCAGCTTCCAGGCTCAAATTTTCAAAACGCTCTGATTTACTAATTGTTAGTGCAAAAATATCGCTTTCCGGTGTTTTAATAGTAGGTGGCATATATTTCTTAGAAAAATATATGATGGATATTGATAATCTCCTTATCCTACAAGATATTTCATATATTATTATTAACTGTTTTGTCATAAGCGGTGTATTTATTTTAGGAGTTCTTCCTATTATAGAAAATACATTCAGAATAATGACTCCGTATGGTTTAGCAGAACTTGCAGACCATAATCAAGAATTATTGAGAAGACTTATGCAAGAAGCTCCCGGAACATTTAACCACAGTTTAACTGTTTCTCATATGTGCGAAAATGCAGCAGAAGCTATTGGTGCAAATCCGGTTTTAGCAAGGGTTGGTGCAATGTATCATGATATCGGAAAGTTAATGCGTCCAATGTTTTTTGTAGAAAATCAATCATTCTATGGTATCGAAAATCCTCACAATTCTTGCACACCAAGATTTAGCAAAATGCTTATTACTGCTCACCCAAAAGATGGTCTTGAACTTGCAAAAGATGCACACCTACCTCAGGTTATACATAATTTTATACTTCAACACCACGGAACAAGTCTTGTAAGTTATTTCTATAACGAAGCTCTAAAAGAAGAAGGTGCGGAAAATGTAAATGAAGAACAATTCCGTTACCCGGGACCTAAGCCTAATATGAAAGAAACTGCAATCCTTATGATTGCAGATGCGGTAGAATCAGCTGTTAGAGCCGCAAAAAATCCGTCAAATGAAGAAATTGATGCAATTATAAATAAAATTATTAAAGAACGGCTTAATGATGGGCAGCTATCTGATTCTCCGCTTACTTTAAAAGATATTAAAACTATTGCTGAAACTTTTTCAAGAATGCTTAGAGGCATGCATCATAAACGCATTAAGTATCACAATGATTTGGTTCATGAACTTGATAAAAATAACAAGCTAAATCATGATTTAATTGAGCAGCCTATTGAAGCTCAGCCGGCATTGGATGCAGGTTTAGAAGCAAAGCTTAAAGAACTGGAAGAAAAGAAAAATGCAGCATCTTCTATAAATACTGCAGAGAATAAGGACAATAGTGTTGAATAAAACGCAAATTAATATCTTTACAGATAATCTTTTTGACAGTTGGAAAGTTGATGAAAAAGATGTAATAGAAAAAACAAGAGCAATGCTTGAATTTTATATAAAAAATCTTAAGCACGATTCTTGTTTGGAGGGAAAAGTATACTCATCAATTACTCTTGACATTGTTTTTTGCGATTCTAACAAAACACAGGAACTAAATAGAGATTACAGAGAGAAAGACTATCCTGCAGATATTATCACTTTTGCAATTTTTGCAGATGACGAAAACAGTTTTATTTTTGATGGCGATATTAACCTTGGTGAGATTGTAATTGCACTGGACAAAGTAATTGAGGGAGCTAACAGAGATATAAGCCACTCTAAAAACAAAGAACAAGAATTATTTTTTTTAATAAGCCACGGCTTAATGCACCTTCTTGGGTTTGACCATCAAACAGAAGAGGAGTACAATTTTGTTGTGTCAGAACAAAGAAAAGCTTTGGGGAGTATTGAGTATGACAAAATTTAAGGCCCAAGGATTTAATAATACATTCAGAAATGCAAGAAAAGGTTTCAACCTTGCAATAAAAAGTGAAATGAATATAAGAATTCATGTTGCAGTTGCGACTCTTGTTCTTTTCTTTGCAATTTATTTGAAGTTTACTCCAACAGAATTTTGTATACTTTTGTTTGCAATCGCTATTGTTATAGTAACAGAAATGCTTAATACCGCAATTGAATTTGCGCTTGATTCCATCTACCATAATAAATATTCCCGAATGGTAGGTATGGCAAAGGATATTTCAGCGGGAGCGGTTCTTTTTGCAACATTCACAAGTATATTCGTTGGCATTATCCTTTTTGGCAGCAAGTTATTGTCAATATTACATATTTAAAAGATTAAAAAAGGCGCGGTTCTTGTAAGAACCGCGCCTTTTTATTTATCTTTATCTTACTTGATATTTGAATAAGTCCAAGCATCAAAAGTTGGAGTTTCTGAAAGATTTAATTCTTTCTTCTTTTCACCGCCAGTGCAATCATCGTGAGCAATCGGATGATACAATCTGTTATAGTATTCAATTACCATTCTGTCAGAGTTGAAGTAAGCTTCTGATGTTCTGATAGCTTGTCTCATCAAACGAGCCCATTCTTCTTTATTATTGTAGTATGTAGGAATAATTTGTTTTTCAATAATATCCATTACACACTTGTGGTCTCGCCAATGTCTTTCCTCCCAAGGCATATCATCGTCAAGTCCTTCGTATTCAACAGTGTAACCGTTGATACCATTGAATGTACCTTCTACTGTCCAACCATCAAAGATTGATAAATGGAGAGCACCGTTCATATTAGCTGACATACCTGATGTACCTGATGCTTCGAATGGTCTAAGCGGTGTATTCAACCAAATATCCGAACCTCTCTTTAACATGCCTGAAAGTTGAAGTTCATAGCCCGGTAATACAACAACATTTTTCAATGTATGTGAACGGTTTAACAACTTGTTAAACATTTCTTTACCCATAACATCATCCGGATGGAATTTACCGGCAAAGATGATTTGAACTTTATCTTCGTTCAACAATTTACCGATTCTGTCTTTATCCATCAAGATTAGCCAAGCACGCTTGTAATCAGCAAATCTTCTTGCCCAAGTAATTGTTAATACATCAGGATTAAATCTCTTTCCTGCAACATTTGCTATATATTTGAAGAGTTCTGCCTTCATTTCGCGTTTTACATCTAAAAGTTTTTGAGGATCATCTTTTGCAAGAGCGACTCTCTTATCTTGCCAGTAATGTAAGTTTACGGCATTTGTAATAGCTCTGATTGGGCATCTGCCCTCAACCCATTCCCACATCTTGTTAGCAACTAAGCCGTGAAGCTGAGAAACTGCGTTTGCAATTCTTGACATTCTAAGAGCTGCAACCGTAAGTGAGAAGTTTTCACCGCCAAGTTGAATAGCCTTTTCTCTGCTTGCTCCTGCAAAGAAACCGCCTTCAAGAAGAGTGTCAACCCAGTGAACTTCGTTTCCTGCAGCAACAGGAGTGTGAGTTGTGAATACGGTTTTTCTTCTTACTTCGTCCAAATTACCGTTATATTGTCTTAAAAGTTCAAATGCAGCAGGAAGTGCGTGACCTTCGTTCATATGAACAACATCAAACTTGTAACCTGCAGCTTGAAGAACTCTTATACCTGCAATACCCAAAACTGTTTCTTGAGCAATTCTTATTCTTTCATTTCCGTCATATAATCTGTGAGAAATGCTCTTTGCCCAATCGCTGTTACCGTCAATATCGGTAGTTAACAAGTAAACAGGGCAAGTACCGAATAATTCCGGATTAACTTTGAAAGCTTTTACTTTTACTCTTTCACCGAAAGTATCTACTTCTACAGTGATACCTGTATCTTCTAAATAATCATAATATTTTCTTATGTAAGCAACTTCTACATTGCCTGAGTGATCTATACGCTGATCATAATAACCATAAGACCATAACATTGTTACACCGACCATTGGCATTTGTAAATAACCTGCAGAAAGCATATGAGAACCTGCTAAGAAACCCAAACCACCAGAGTATGTGCTCAAAGACTGGTCCATTGCTATTTCCATTGAAAAATAAGCTACATTTGGTAATGTCATAATTCTAACCTTCTTATTATCTGTACTACTAAAGGACTAGGCGTCCAATTAAAATTTTACCAACAAAAAAATACTTTATCAACAATACTAATTAATAAAATCGACAAAAGGCATACCATTAAAGCTACAAGCCTTATATAATAGGTGTTTAAAATTGTAAAAAAATGTAACGAAGTAATACTTTAGTATTAGTTACATGTAATTATTTTTATTGTTTTTGTAATTGTAAACATTGTAACAAAAAAATATTTGCCTGAAATTAGGTCATATAAAAAATACTTTTAATATAAGTAAGAGTATAATAAGAGGCATAATTTTGACTTCCCCAAAAGTTGAAAAACAAAGACAAATAGCGTATACAGCCCCAGCAGCAGCGAATAAAGCAACTGCTTCTAAAACAACTGCGCCTCTTTTTATCAGACAAAACTCTGACAATGATAATTTAATGGGTTTACAAGTTGAAAGGGGGGTAAATAAAGGGGGAAATAAAAGGGTAAATAGCAATATTAATGCTACACAAGAAGTTTACCTTCAATCAGGAAGAAAAATTGTTATTCAAAAGCTCTCTGACGGCAGAAGCGTAAGAAAATATTATAGTGCAGACGGAAAACAACTTAAACCAAATTACTTCAAGAAACTTGAAGGCGAGGTTAAAGTAAGCGCAGACGGAAAAACATATACCACAACCAAAGCCGGTGAAACAAAAACATACAAAACAAAGACGGCAGGCGAAGCAAAAATTGCTCAAGAGCAAGCTAAACTTAATAAAATAAAAAAAGAACAAGGTTTTATCGGAAAATCTTGGGATGCAATAAAAAATAATGTATGGCCTTTTACTTATTGCGATAGTTCAAATAATGCGCAAAAACAAATTGATGCTGAGAAAAAACTCCTAAAACAAATCTTAAATGGAAAAGTCAGCAAATCTTATTTTAAAGAAGTAACTGGACTAGATTGTACTCAAGCAAATATACAAAAATTTAAAAATGGCAAGTTAAATTTGAAATCCTCTGAAAAAGTTTCTGCCTACAGAGAAGGTCAAGAAATGGCGATTGATGTCGTTGGAGATGTTGCAGCAGGTATTGGGGCAGGTATTGCAATAGCTGCGGCTCCTGTTACAGGCGGTGCTTCATTAGCCTTAGCTGTAGCAGTTGGAGCAGGAACAAAGGCAGGACTCAAATACTTGGATGCAAAATCAGGCGGAAAAGAGTATAACACATTTGCAAAAGACTGTGTAACAGGCGGAATAGCAGGCTTGTTGACTCCTGTAACAATGGGCGCAGGCGGAGCGGTTGGTAATGTTACAACAAAATTTGTCAGCAAATTTGCAGGTGCAAAAGCAACATCTCTTGCTACATTTGTTGCAAGAGAAGGTGTTGTCGGCGGTATCTATGGCGGAGTAATGGAAGGCGGAACAGAGGCAGCAAGACAAATCCGAAACGGCATAAACGGCGACGGGGTAGATGTTGGCAAAGTTTTTACGACAACTGTCGAAGGCTTCGGTGGCGGCGCATTAGCCGGTGTTCTTATGAACGGTGGAATAAAAGGATTGAATAAAATTACTAAAAATATAACTAATAGCAAGAAGGTTGGCAATATTTCGCATATAAATACTTCAAAATCGTTAAACTTCACACACGGTACAGCTGTATTAGAGGCACCTCAACTAGTACCATTTGAGTCATTAAATCTAAAAAATGTATTTGTAAAAATCCCAAAATTAGACCCTTTAAATATTAATGAAAATGCTTTATGTTTAGTCCATATGTCTGATTTTGGACCATCAGCAGGGAAAATTATGAGTGTACGTGATGCAATGGGTGCTTCTCGTAATAGTGTACATTTCACATTAAACCATCCTGTTGAATCACACCGTTTAGGTTCTTGGGAAAAATGTAAATTTGCTTACATTATGCCTTATAAAGCAACTAAAGAAGCAAATGCCGCAGGTAAAATTATAGAAGGTCTTCCTCATGATTTATATACAAATGGTTCTGTAACAATACCTGAAGGTTCAGTTATTGTTAAATATAATAAAAATATTGAATCTGGAAAAGTTTTAGTTTCTACCGATAAAAACCTTTCAGGAGTAAAAATTATTGAAACTTCTGATGATGTGTACGGGACAGTAAATAATGTTATAGAAAAAATGGGATATACAAAAGCGACTCCTGATAATGTTGGTGGCTTTTCAAGTAGAACATTAACAAAGGAAACAATAACAGAAGATTTAACTACAGAATGTCAAGCTTGGATGGATTTTTGTAAAACACAAGGTATTAAACCTATGCAACATGCTTATAGTCCTAATGCATGTGCAGAACAAATTATTGAATCGTTAGATATGCTTGCACAAACAAATATGTGGAAGGGCGGCAACTTAAAGGAAGATTATAAAAAGTTGATGCTCGAAGCTATCACAGCTATAAGAAAGAGAGTAAAAGAAAATGGTTACAGCATTAGTATTAATTTAGATAAACTTGAAGAAATAATATCAAAATCATACTCTCCAAGAATAGCACTATATAGGGTAAAAAAACAATTAGGAATAAAACCATTAGGTCATACTAAAAGAAAATTATTTTCAAAATATAATGACTATAGTTGTACTATTGATTCAAGAACTATATCACCAGATAAACGGAATGAGCAATATGACTTCTTCTTAAGTGATAAAGCTGATGCTAATTCTGAATTCATAACAGGATGGGTTGAATGGTTAAATGCAACTCATAGATAATTTGTAAAATATACAACAATTTTCAAAACGGACTTTTCCGTTTTTCTCAAACTACCCACAAATCTCAAATTAATTGCACTTTTCAGCTATTACTGATTTTGAAGTGCAAAACAATGGCGAAAAAACAGCATGTAGGGTGCATCGTTTGATACACCAAATTTTTATTAGTTCAGTTGAAACCAAAACATATGTTTTCTGAATTTAAAAAAGTTATGGCGATTCTTCAGACTTGAATTATTATTGGGTTCAAAATGACGATAGTTATGCCATTACTTACTCACCTGTTCGATTATTTATTTTTACGATATGTACTCGTAAATTTTTGAATAGATTTTATGACATTATCCGACACTATATGCTCAATTTTACAAGCGTTTTCCGCAGCTTCTTCTGATGGAATATCCAATACTTTTTCAAAAAAGGTTTTTAAAATATTATGTTTCTCAAAAACCCTTTCCGCTTCTTTTTTACCAAGAGGTGTCAAGCTTATAAATCCATATTTCTTATAATTAATCAATCCCTTTTCAACCAATCTGGAAAGCGCCTCTGAAACAGAGGCGCGGGAGATATTAAGCTTTCTTGCAAGTTCCGCTCCCTTTAGCGGGAACTTATTTAGTTCTGATATATAAATAGTTTCAATATAATCTTCCAAGCCGGAAGAAAGATTGTGATTTGTTTCCATAATTACCTGACAAAAATATTGTAAGGCATGCCTAACACTTTGTCAAGTAAAAAAATTTTTTGTATAATTACACTATAAAAAAGGAGAGTTACATGGTAAACACAGTATTAAACATCTTAGACAAGGTTAATACACCTGACGATTTAAAAAAGCTTAATACAAATGAGCTTAATGAACTTGCCGCAGAAATGCGCGAAATCATTATCAAAAAAGTTAATACAACGGGCGGTCACTTCGGGCCGAATTTGGGCATGGTAGAGGCTACCATTGCAATGCATTATGTTTTTAATTCACCTGTCGATAAATTTGTTTTTGATGTTTCACATCAATGCTATCCGCACAAAATTTTAACAGGAAGAAAAGAAGGTTTCACCAACCCTGAAACTTATCACAAATACACAGGATACACAGCTCCTGAAGAGAGTGACCATGATTTATTTAAAGTTGGTCACACTTCTACTTCAATAAGTCTTGCAACAGGATTGGCAAAAGGGCGCGACCTTATTGGCGGGAATGAAAATGTTATTGCAATAATCGGTGACGGTTCACTGACAGGCGGCGAAGCATTAGAAGGACTTAACAACGCAGCTACACTTGGCAGTAACATAATCATAGTAGTTAATGATAACGACATGTCAATTGCCGAAAATCAGGGCGGTATTTGTAACATGTTAACCGAGTTAAGACAAAATAACGGAGAGGTTAAAAACAACTTCTTCAAAGCCTTAGGATTTGATTATTACTATGTTGGAGAAGGCAACAACATAGAAAAACTTATTGAAACTTTCTCAAAAGTAAAAGATACAGACCATCCTGTCATTGTTCATATTCATACAATCAAGGGTAAAGGTTTCAAGCCTGCAGAAGATGACAGAGAACCTTTCCACTGGATTTTACCTAACACATTAGATAGATTAAACGATGCTCCCGCTCCCCAAGGAGAAAGCTATGAGTCTATTACAAAAGAATATTTGTTGAACAAAGTTGCAGAAGGTTCTCCTATTGTTGCAATAAATGCGGCAACTCCCGGTGTATTTGGCTGGAACAAAGAATTCAGAACAAAAATGGGCAGCCACTATGTTGACACAGGTATTGCAGAACAACAAGCCGTTGCCATGGCTTCAGGTGTTGCAAAAAGAGGCGGCAAAGCAATTATGGGAGTTATGAGCTCTTTCATCCAAAGAACTTATGACCAGTTGTCACAAGATTTGGCACTAAACAATAACCCCGCAACTCTGCTTATATTCTGGGGCGGAATTTCTAATGCCGATGCTACACACCTTTGTACATTTGATATACCTCTAATCAGCAACATTCCAAACATGGTTTATCTTGCACCAACTTGTAAAGAAGAATTTGTAAGAATGTTGGATTGGTCAGTTAATCAAAACGAGCACCCTGTAGCTATCAGAGTACCTTTTAGCATAACTTATTCCGGTGTAGAAGATAAAACCGATTATTCTGATTTGAATAAATATCAAATTGTAGAAAAAGGTGAAAAAGTTGCAATTATTGCATTAGGTTCATTCTTCGGATTAGGAAAAGAGGTTAGGTCTAAACTCGCAGAAGCAGGAATTAATGCGACATTAATCAATCCAAAGTTCATTACAGGAATTGACAAAAATGTGCTTGAAGGCTTGAAGTCAAACCACTCTGTTGTTATTACTCTTGAAGATGGCGAACTTGACGGCGGATTTGGCGAAAAAATTACAAGATATTACGGCAATTCTGATATGAAAGTTCTTAACTACGGTTCCTTCAAGGAGTTTACAGACAGAACACCAATAGAAGAGTTGTATGAAAGATATCATCTGAAATCGGATTTGATAACACAAGATATAGAAAATGTTTTATAATATTTAAGTCCGCCACTAAATATGGCGGATTTAAATTATGAAAGTAATACTATTGTGTAACAAAAACAACATGTTGCATTTGCAACACATTTATGATTTAATTTTGCTAAAAGGAATGAAAAATGGATAATGCCATACAAAGCGAAGAGTGGAAGTTTAAAATAAATCCTTGGGTAACAATGGTTCCGGTTATGTTATCCATTTTTATGTTTGCGCTTGATGAAACAATTTCAAATGTTGCACTTCCATATATGGCAGGTTCTTTTTCCATCAGCCACAATGAATCAACCTGGATTATTACAAGCTATCTTGTGGCTAGTGGTGTAATTATCCCAACTGTAGACTTTTTTAGTAGACTTATAGGAAGAAAGCAGTACTTTATCTTAAGTATCATAATTTTTACTGTTGCTTCAATAATGTGCGGCCTGGCTAATTCTATGGCAATGATGCTTATTGCGCGTATTATTCAAGGTATTGGCGGTGGTGGCATTATGCCTATAGCTCAAGCCGTTATTTTTGAAATATTTCCTAAAGAAAAACTTCCTCAAGCGATGGCAGTATTTGGCTTGGGTGTAATTATGGCTCCAATTTTAGGGCCTTCACTTGGCGGCTGGATTACAGAAAATTGGTCTTGGCCGTTCATATATTTTATTAATATTCCATTTGGTATTTTATGTTTATATTTAACGCAGCAATATGTCGAAGAACCGCCTTATTCAAGGAAACAACAAAATGTCAAAATGGATTTTTCAGGTTTCTTTTTCCTTGCAGTATGGCTTTTGACACTTCAAGTTGTTTTAGATAAAGGTAATGATGCCGATTGGTTTGGAGCACCTTGGATTTGCAAATTATTTGCCGTTTCAACGATTTCATTTCTTGCTTTTGTATATATTCAAAAGAAAAAAGCAAAAACAGGTGATGGACTTATCAATTTATCTATTTTGAGGAATAAAAACTTTCTCATTGGTACCGGCGGGCAAATAATATTGATGGCTGTTTTGATGTCATCAGCAGCAATCCTTCCATCTATGTTACAAAGATTGCTTGGATATACCTCTTTTCTTAGCGGTTTATCAATGATACCTCGTGGTGCAGGTTGCTTTGTTGCTTCAATATTAAGCGGAATACTTGTTGTAAGAATAGGTATAAAGCCAACTGCTGTCATAGGGTTAGTAACTCTTGCGATGGGCGGATTATTATTTGGTGAAATTAATACAAACATTGCCCTTGCAAATATCGCTCTTCCAAACTTTGTATTTGGTGCCGGTATGGTTCTTTCAATGGTACCATTGTCAAACATTTCTTGCGCAACATTATCTAACGAAGAACAAACTAACGCATCCGGTGTTCAAAACTTATTCAAAAATGTCGGAGCAGCTATCGGTACATCCATTGCAACAACAATGATTTCAAGATTTTCTCAGGCTCATCAAATGATGATGGTAAAATCACTTACAGATACAAATACTGTATTTGCAGAAAGAGTGCATACAATTAGTTCTGCATTTATAACACAGGTTGATCCTATAACTGCTATGCATATGGCTCAAGGACAACTATATCGACTACTCAGTCAACAGGCAGCTCTGTGGGGATATGTTGAAACATTTAGATATTATGCAGTAGCCGTTGTTTTAATACTTCCTTTTATTTACTTCTTAAAAGATACTTCAAGAAAATCAACAAAAGAATCATAAAATTTTATACGGTATTTTACGATTTCATGATAATATATTTACAAAAGAGAAATGCTTTTAAGGATTACATATGGATATTAAATCATATATTCAAACTTCAATAGACACAAAATCTAAGATATTGAACAATGATGATATTATATTAACTATTAAATCTATTGCAGAGGAAATAATAAAATCATACAAGAATGGCAATAAGCTATTAACAGCAGGTAATGGTGGTTCAGCAGCTGATGCACAACATATCGCAGGAGAGTTTGTCTTAAAATTTTTTATGGATCGCCCTGGATTATCAGCTTTTGCACTCACTACAGATACTTCTGTATTGACATCCATAGGTAATGACTGTGGTTTTGAGAATTTATTTGCTAAACAAATTCAGGCAAATGCAAACAAAGGAGATGTTTTTATCGGAATATCCACTTCCGGTAATTCTAAAAATATTATCATAGCTCTTGAAGAAGCTCAAAATAAAGGTTTAACAACAGTAGGTTTAACAGGATCAGATAAATGCGAAATGGATAAATATTGTGACTACATAATTCATGTTCCTTCTTCATTAACTCCAATTATACAAGAATCACACATTATGATAGGTCACATTATTTGTGCATTAGTAGAAGAAACAATGTTTAAAAAGTAATAAGTTTCTTTGATTATATAATTAGTAAAAACTAGGTAATCTATGCAACAAAATATATATTATAATCCAACTGATGAATTAGATGAAGATTTAAATATAGATTTAAAAAAAATATTTATGATTCTCTGGAATCGTAAAGAACTCATTGCAAAAGTTTTTTCAGGCGTGCTTGTATTTTTTATATTATTAACCTTTATTCTGCCTAAAAAATACAAGGTAGAAGCAGATTTATATATTAATAAAGCAAATAATACAAACTTGATGGAAATTAACCCATATGCAATAGAAGAACTTGGCGCTGCCGGCAAATTTTGGTATAAATTAATGAATCTGATTTTTGTATCAAAATGATACTAACTAAAATATAAAAAATTACACTTGTTTAATATATTCAGAAAGGATATTATGATCAAAAATTTTAAAAATATCACTTTAGTTTTAATTTTGATGTTGTTTTTTACAAACTGTATACAATCTGCTGAAAAAACAACATTGTTAAAAACTACTTCTACTTGGGATAATGCTAAGTATGAAAAATTAAAAATAAAAAAGCCGGAAGTTACGGTATTACAAATAAATATCGGTGTCGGAGAAGCATTACCGATGCATAAGCATGATTTAGTAAATATTGCTTATGTTAAAAAAGGTGTTTTAACCGTTATAACTGAAGAAAATCAGCAAATCACTGTCAAAGAAGGAGAATGCCTTCCCGAAATAATAGGTAAGTACCATTACGGAAAGAATTTAGGAAGTGAACCTGTCGAACTTATAGTTTTCTATATTGGCGAAAAAGGTACTCCTTTATCAGTTAATAAAAAATTATAAACATATAAAATTAAAACTTCAGACCAATAATAATCAAACAATGATTGATGCATTGTGCTACAATATATTTTATGATGAATCAATTACTGAAAAAATTATACGGTTCGTTTATAGACAATATATATTCAGAGGCTGTAAAATCGCCTGTTAGAATTTTACCGATTACATTTTTATTTTTATGTTTGTTTGGAGGAATATTATTGTTTCTTCCTATGTCAGGTAAAATGTCCTTTATAGATGCTCTGTTTACCGCAGTTAGCGGAGTTTGTGTTACAGGTTTATCTGTTAGTGATATAGCCACTCAATTAACTACTTTTGGACAATTTATTTTAATGATATTAATTCAAGTTGGCGGACTTGGAATTATGACAATATCGTCTGTTATTTTTCTGCTTTTGGGCAAAAAAATGTCTGTCGCATATGAGAAAAATGCAAAAAGTATGTTTGATGCAGAAAGCAAAGAAGAAGTTAAAGAATCTTTGTACTTAATTTTTAAATATACATTTTTACTTGAATTTATAGGCTTTATAATTTTGTTTGTAAGATTTTCTTTTCTTCAACATAATCTTATATTTGGGTTTAAGCAGGCTATTTTTCTTGCAATTTCAGCATTTTGTAATGCCGGTTATGCATTGATATCAGACAACTTAATACCATATAATGGTGATCCGTATATTATTTTGACCGTAGCATTTTTAATTATTTTTGGAGGTATCGCTCCTGCTATAGCAATAACTTTGCCAAAATTTTTTAAAAGAGAAAAATTATCCCCTGTTATAACAATAGTTTTTAATACTACAATAATATTACTTGTCGCCGGAACTTTATTATTTTTAATTTCAGAAACAAACGGAATTTTAAACGGAATGAGTTTTTCTGATAGATTATTAAACTCGTTTTTTAATTCTGTTAGCGCAAGAACTGCCGGTTTTGGTTCTGTAGATTTAAGCAACATTTCTTGCGGAAGTTATTTGACTTTAATTTTTCTTATGGTTATTGGCGGCTCTCCCGGCGGTACAGCAGGAGGAATTAAGACAACAACTTTTGCAATACTGGTTATTACATGTATTAATGTCTTTGCCGGTAAAAAGAATGTT
This sequence comes from uncultured bacterium, assembly GCA_902777605.1. Classification (GTDB taxonomy): domain Bacteria; phylum Cyanobacteriota; class Vampirovibrionia; order Gastranaerophilales; family Gastranaerophilaceae; genus CAG-196. The sequence goes on from CACYUI010000003.1 coordinate 79,961, forward strand.
GTGAGAAACAGAGAAATTTCATACGAAACTGTTTATAAAGCAATAGGATTGGTGTTTGTATATTTATCAGTTTTGACAATATCTATTATATTACTTATCACAACCCAGTCAGTTTCACATCCGAAACTCGTGTTTGAAGCGGTTTCTGCTATGGGGACAGTCGGATTGTCAATGGGAGCAACTCCTTATCTTGATGTATTCGGCAAACTGGTTATTATAACAACAATGTTTATTGGCAGGGTAATGCCTGCAATGATTATATATTACTTAAACTCGAAAATTACAGAGTTTGATGTTAATTATCCAAAAGCGAAAATTTCTTTAACATAGGAGAAAAATATTTATGAAAGAACAAGTTTTAGTAATCGGGTTAGGGCAGTTTGGAATGTCGCTGGCGAGAACTCTTAACGAAAAAGGATTTCAGGTTATTGCTGTTGATATAGACCAAAAATTAGTAAATGAAGCCGCAAATTTTGCCACCGATGCTATTTGTTTGAATGCAATTGATGAAATATCATTATCCAAACTTTCTCCAAAAGACAGAGATTTAGTTATTTGCACGATAGGAGCAAAAGAACCTTCAATTTTAACAGTTGCTCTTTTAAAACAAATGGGGTGCGAAAATATTATTGCAAGAGCTTCTGAATCAATACACGCAAGAATTTTAAAAGCCATTGGTGCAAAACGAGTTATTAATCCTGAACACGAATACGGTAAAAGATTTGCAAACAGAATTTTATTTAAAAATATTTTTAGTGACAATACTTCTGATGAACTTGATTTGTTGGAAGTTCCGGCACAACCTTTTATGATAGATAAAACATTGGTAGAACTTAAATTGCCTGATAGATATAAAATTATTGTAGCGGGAGTAATAAAAGATAATAAACTTACTCGTCCAATGCCTAAAGAAAAGTTGCAAGAAGGTGATAGGCTGCTTCTAACAGGAAGCTGCGATGACATTGAAAGAATGATAGAGGAGAATAAATAATGAATTTTGCAAAACGCATTTATTATTCCTATATAATAATTTTAGTCTGTTCAACCGTTATAACAATAGCAGGCATTCGCGGTTTTCAAAGATTAGAACCATTTGTAAATACCTTAAACAGTAGTAATACCAAATCTCTTTACTATGCAGAGCAAATGCTCTCAAGCATTTCAGCAAAAAAAGATTTGAAAAGATTTGAAAAAAATCTATATATGGCACAAAATAACATAACTGAACCAGGAGAGAAAGAGGTTCTTGAAAATATTGCCGGTAATTATCAGCCTTCGTTCTTTGGAAACAATTTGTATGAAGATAAAACAATAAATGATATAACTGAACTATCAAGAATAAATAGAGTTGCAATGGAACAAGCCGGTTTGCGAGCAAAGAAAATGGAAACAGTAGGGATATGGATAATAATATTTCCTTCAATTTTTATTTGGATAATAGGTCTTACACTTTTAGCAAGATTAAAAAGGACTTTTATTAAGCCTATACAAGAATTGAACGATGTTATTGCTGATTACAACAGCGGAAATCACATGCGAAGATGCCCATCGTATACTATTTCAAAGGACTTGCAAAAACTATACGATGGTTTAAATCGAATTTTAGATGAAAAATAAATTTTTCTATATGTACTGTTATGAAAGAACATTTTGTTTAAGAAGAAAGAACTGAAATTTTGAGAATTTCTAATATAAAAATATTACATTGCCCTGTTATTGTTGGGTTTCACCCAACCTACGAGCTTGTTGTGAGATATAGTAATAGCAATTTTCTTTGGGATGTAGTTTTGAGATACTAAATTTGCATTTTAAAATGGTATGATTATTGTAAAAGAACAGTCATTTTGAGAAGAAAGAACAGAAAATTTGAGTATTTTCATAGCAAAAAAAAATATTTAGGTGTTTTTAATTTTGTATGAAATTATCAATACAAAATTATAATAATATCTTATCAAATAATCATAATATTGCTTTTACAAATCTTAAAGATGCTTCAAAAAAATCCCTATTGGATGTTGTAAGCAATAAAGATTTTTTACCAGAAATTGTCTCATATGATACAGGAATAAATGATTTTAGATTAAAAAGCTTAATTGTGCAAAAAAGGAACAAGATGATTCCACAATCACCCGTACCTCCTGAGTATACATATATTGATAAATATGGAATAACCAGATTGAAACCTCATTTGTACATAAAAGAAATAATTGTAAAACCAGAATTTTTAAGACAGGGTGTTTGTCGTGATGCTGAAAAAAAGATTGTTCAACTTTCAAAAGATGCGGGCTTTGAAGGAAGAGTTCTTCTTGACTCTGCACCTATAAGAGGAACCGAAGCGTATATACCAAATCCAACACTTGCACATTGGGCCAACGGTTTTCGTTTTTACTGTAGCAATGCAACAAAACAAATGCTAGATGCATTAAATGGAAAATCCCAAATAAAATTCGGTCCGGGCGGTTGTATGTACTATCCTATTATATAGTAAATAGGTCGGGTTTTAACCCGACAATAACTCTTGTGTACAACAGCGTGCAAAAGTATGCAAAAATAGTGCAAAAAAGCGGACATTTGTGTTACCGAAAACGGACATTTCGGACATTTTAAATCAAGCTATTTCCGACCTAACAAAATCGCTAAAATCTGCTAAAATTGGTACTTCTGCCGATTAAAAATATTTACCTCTTCCGACCAAATGTCCTGAAAAAAGGTAATTATTCAACTCTCAAACTTGATATTTAGGAAAGAATATTGAAAACATTGAGTTATGGGTATTTATAATCAAAGTATATGTGATACTCAAATTATCTGTGAAAATATATTATTTTTTAACCACAAATCAACCACAAAAACAAAAAAGTGGTGATTTTAAAATTTATGTAAAATAACAGTCGGTTTGAGATGAAGGAACAGGGATTTTGAGAATTATTTCTTTGAGAAAAACTTAATGATTTGTTTAAGTATATTTTCTATAAAATTAAAAACATAATACATTACAAATGCAAAAACAGTTCCAATAATAATATATAACAATAAATAATTTCCAGAAGTTGTTTCAATGCAATATTTATTATTTGGATTGTTTAGATATTTATAAAATTGATTAATTTCATACTGCATTATATCTAAAGATTTATTTTCAAATGTTGACTGATAGTTTATATAATAACTCATAAAAGGTTTTATTAATTTGCCTTTTTGATTTGAGACTTGTAAGTGAATTACATGTGAACAAGTTCTGGGTTCAGAACCATATCTTCTTGAACAGCTCCTTATATTATCTTTAGGAATAATTTGGCTATTTTTATCAAGATTTATCCTTGTTTTAATATCAATAAAGCCTATATAGGTATGAGTTATAGTACATTTTAAGTCTGCATTACAAGTCATCACTTCTTTAGATGGATGTAAAAATATATAAATTAAAATTAATATAAAACAAAATAAATATAAAAATAATTTATTTTTCATCTACCCCAAATCCTATTTTTCTTGGTTTTGTTCTGTCCATGAGTAAATCAATGGCTTCGTATATTTTTTCTATTTCTTTGTTGTTGTCTTTTGCATAATTCATAAGATAATTTTCAATATCAGCAACTCTTTTTGTTAATTCTTTGTTATCCAATGCCCAT
>CACYUI010000004.1 GCA_902777605.1 uncultured bacterium
TGCAAAAGAACACATGATTTGAGAAGAAAGAACACCGATTTTGATGATTTTTAATATAAAAAACATAACTTTGTCTTGTTATTGTTAGGTTTCACCCAACCTACAAACTAAAATATCAAGTATTTATTTTATGCGTTCATTGTGTTAATCAATTTGTGCAATCGGATAAATAGATTTATATAGTTTCACAATGTTCAAATCAATTTCTGCATAGAATCCGCCTTGTTCATTTTTTGCATTTGAGCAGAGTTCGGTTGTTGGCGCAATAACAAGAGAATTTCCAATACATGATACATTGTTATTACATTTGCCTATTTGGTTGCAGGAAACAATATATACAAGATTGTCGTATGCTCTTGTTTTGTTCATTGCAAGCCACATATCCTGGGCATTTTTTAGGGCAGAGTCGTCATTATATATTTCATTTGGAACAACCCATGCTGTAGGTAGAACTATAATCTCTGCGCCTTGTTTTACTAATTCTTTATAATGAAGTGGATATCTAATATCATAGCATATTCCAATTCCAACTTTTCCAAAATCTAAATCAACGGTTACAAGTCTATTTCCTGCGGTAATTCTTTCACCTTCTGTTCCGCCCATATAGTTATACAAATGTATTTTTCTGTACTTATTAACTATGATACCATTTCTATCAATTATAAATGAGGTATTATACAGGTTTCCATTTACACCTTCTATGACAGAGCCTGCGATAATATTTGTATTGTATTTTTTTGCGAGTTCGCAAACATATCGGATTGTATCACCGCCGTCTTCGGGTTCTGGTAAATTTATAAAAGAATCGTGATCAATACCTGTTGAAAAAAATTCAGGCAGAACGACCAAGTCTAATTTCTTGTCTGAATTTTTCTTTATAAAATAATCTATCTTACGTAAATTAGCATCTTTATTCCCAATTATTGGGTTTATCTGAATATTTAAAATTCCTGTCATAATACCCTCTGACATGAATTATAATATAAACATATGTTATTTATGAGCACGTAGGTTGGGTGAAACCCAACAACAATTTTTGAGTGCAAAAATTAGGACAAAATGTGCAAATAAGCAGACATTTTAGTTACCAAAATCGGACATACCGGACTTTTATACTCAACATATTTCCGACCATAATGTCACCCTGAATTTATTTCAGGGTCTTGCCAGAACATAGTAAACACGCCACTTTTGCAAGATGCCCTGTTAAAAGGTACGAGTTTCAGGAAATAAAATAGTCAAACTGACAAAACCGTACTACTCGTCAAACTACACGCAAAATAAAATCGGATAAGACATCAAGTCTATCCGATTTTATAAGGAGGAATAGGGATTCGAACCCTAGGTACGCTCGCACGTACGACGGTTTTCAAGACCGCTCCAATCAACCACTCTGGCATTCCTCCATAAGTATTCAATTGGCTTCTATCGTTATATTATATTAAACATACTTTATTGTAAAGGGGTTTATAATGTAAATGTCATTTACATTCTTCTGATTCATGGTACAATAAATTTGGGGAGTATGTAATGTTCGACTATTTCAAAGGATACATCACAGATAAGAGAAAAACTTCTAAAGGTGCATTCGTAACGGTTGATATATCAGGTTTAGGTTATCTTCTTGAAGTTAATGACAGGGACTTTATTGCACTAAATGTTTCTGAAGATATGCCGCAAAAGATTTATGCACTTTTGACTCATAGGGAAGATGCAATGTCTCTTTATGGATTTTTAAACAAAGAAACAAGGGACATTTTTCAAATTCTTTTGTCGGTTTCGGGAGTTGGTGCAAAAATGGCGTTGGCTCTTTTGAACGAGTTTGATGCTTGCGATTTGATATCACTTGTTATAGATGGAAACTTTAAGGAGCTTACCCGAGCAAAAGGTGTCGGTCCTAAATTAGCGCAAAAGATTATTTTAGAATTAAAAGATAAACTAATTAAGACCGAGCTTCCAAGAACAAACGAATCATTACCAAAAAATCAGGCAATCAATGATACTCAAGCAGTTCTTCTATCTCTCGGATATGATGATAATGAGATAGAAGATGCGCTGAAGAAGATAATGCCAACGATATCAGACAGTACAAATTCGGAAGAAGTTCTTAGAAAAGCGTTAACTACTCTCTCAATGTAAAATAATGTAACTATTTCTAAAAATAATAGCAATTTTTATTTTTAGGAGTTTTAAAGAGAGTAGAAGAAGGTTAGTTATGAATTTGAAAATCCTGCAATCAACAAATATCAATCCAACCACATTTAGAAGAGACAAGGTAAAAACAAATGGGGATAGAGGAAATTATGCAAATTCTAACCTTGAAAAATCACCAAATCAAGATTGTTTTGAAATGTCTATAGGATATGTTAATGATACGCATGGGCAAACAAATAATATGATGAGAATTCTTTCAGGATTAAAGGGTGATTTAAGGCTTTCTGCAGGAGATAATGATATAGGTGATGAAAAAAATAAAGCTATTCACAAGGCTACATATAAGTTTTTAAATATTGCAGGTGTAACAGCGACTGCGCTTGGTAATCATGAAATGGATGCAACGCAAGCTGACCTTATTGATTCTATGAAAGATTATAATGGTGATGTATTAACCATAAATATGAGCAAAGACAGGCTTGATAAACAAGATCCAAAAGATGTTAAAGAACTTGGGAGAGAGGATCTTTTAAAAAGTTTAAAACCTTCTAAGATAGTTAAAGTAAAAGGTGAAAATGTAGGGCTTTTGGGTACTGCTCCTATAGATTTACAAGACAGACTTACACATCCGACATATCATACAGATTGCCATGTTCATCCGCTTGATGAGAGTATACAAGATATTCAAAAAGAGGTTGATAATTTAAAATCGCAAGGTGTTAATAAGATAGTACTTCTTTCTCACTTAGGTCACAAGAAAGACAAAGCAGTTGCTCAACAAACAGATGGTATTGATGTTATTATTGGCGGTCATACTCATGAACTTGTTAGAGATATTAAAGAAGGTGAAAACCTGTTTTATACAAAATCAGGAGAACCTGTTATATTAACAGAAGCAGGTCGTGACGGTAACTATTTTGGACTTCTCAATTTAGAATTTGATAAAAATGGAGTTATAACAAAAGCACAAAACAATTTAGGTGAAACCGGATTATTTCACAGAAACATAATTAACCAATATATATTTAACGGAATTTTAGGAGAGCCTGAAAATGTAGGTTATGTAAAAGAAGCTCTTCCTCCGCCAAAGTCTTTGACAGAAGAAAATCCGCACGCAAATTTTGTTTGTGATGTTATGAAGGAAGAAACTGATTCTGATATTGCAATTTGGCACAATTGTGGTGTTAGAAACTTCTTCCATGAAGGAGAATTGAACTCAAGAGATGTAAAAGACATTTCTCCTTTCTTAGATTTTGTAGCTGTAGCTGAGGTTTCAGAAAAAACAATTGTAGATTTATTTAAACAAGCAATCAGAGACACATATTCAACAAGCAGCCGCAAACCTGGTCTATTTGCCGTATCTGGTCTAAATTATACGGTTAATACAGATAACGGAACTTTAGCCGCTATGAACTTTATTGATAAACAAGGCAAAATACATTCTATTGATGTAGAAAATCCAAGTGAAGATAAAAAATATAAAGTTGTGACAGACGAATTTTTAATGTCAGCAGGTGCTGATTTTAAAACTTTAGCTCCAGAAGAAGATTATATTAAAAAGTATTCTTACGATAAAGATGTTATGGTATGTAACTATTTAAAAAAACACAGAGAACCTATTATAATCAACCAACTGGGGCGTATTAACTATACTACCGACAACAAATAAAGCAGGAAACTATGCAAATTATCCCTATTAATCAGAATCAAATCAATAAATATAATTTTTCATTCCGTAAAACTGATAAAACAAACGGACAAAATATTCTTGAAAAAACCCCTAAAAAAGATAGCTTTGAAATAACAATAGGGTATATAAATGACCTGCATGGGCAAACAAACAATATGATGAGAATACTTTCAGGTATGAAAGGAGATTTAATTGTTTCCGGCGGAGATAATTATATAGGCGATGAAAAAAATAGGGCAGTTCATGATGCGACGGTTAAATTTTTAAATCTTATTGGTTTGAGAGGTACTGCGCTAGGCAATCATGAAATGGATACAAAACAAGGAGATTTAAAAACTTCTGCAGAAAAGATGAACGGCAGTATTTTTGCATTAAATTTAGAACAGACTCCGTTAGAAGAACAAACAACTGAAGAAATTGAAAAATTTAATAAAACAGATTTAAAAGAATTTATAAAAAAATCTGACATTATAGAAATTAATGGAGAAAAGATTGGTCTTTTAGGAACAACTCCCGTAGATTTATCTAATAGAGCTACGCATCCGGATTATCATAGAGATTGTAAAGCTTTTGATTTAAATAAAACAACTGAACTTGTGCAAAAAGAAGTCGATAATCTCAGAAGTCGAGGTGTTAATAAAATTGTAATGCTCTCACACCTTGGAATAGAGCGAGATAAAGAAGTTGCTAAAAATACAGAAGGTATAGATGTAATAATAGGCGGACATACACACGAACTTTTGGAAGGTATTAAAGAGGGTGAAAACTTGCTTTATTCAAAAAACGGAGAGCCTGTAGTTATAACAGAAGCAGGTAAGGATGGAAAACATTTTGGTAACTTAAATTTAAAATTTGATAAAGACGGAGTTATAACAAAAGCGCAGAATAATTTAGCAGATACAAGCTTGTATCACCGAAATCTTGTTCACCAGTATATATTTAATCAAATACTTGGCAAGCCAGAAATTGTAGGCGAAATAGAAGAAGCTCTCCCTCCAGCAAAATCTTTGCTGGAAGAGAATCCTCATGCAAACTTTATGTGTGATGCTATGAGAGAAGAAATGGATGCTGATATTGCAGTTTGGAATAATGCTGCAACAAGAAATTTCTTCAAAAAAGGAATAATAGATTCAAGTGATATAAAAGAAATAGCTCCGTTTGCGGATAATATTTCTGTAGCAGAAGTATCCGAAAAAACTATAGTAGATGCGTTTAGAAAAGCGACAGAAATTTCATACAGTTCAATAGGTAACAAACCCGGATTATTAGCAGTATCAGGTTTAAATTATACTGTGAGTCCAACTAAAAAAACTCTTGTGGAAATGAATTTTGTCGATAAAAACGGAGTAGAGCATCCTATAGATATAAATAATCCAAGAGAAGATAAAAAATATAAAGTAGTTGCGGATTCTTTTATTATGTCTTGGGGAGCTGATTATGATGTGCTTTCGCCAAAGGATAAATGCACAGAATATCCGTTCACCAAAGCCGATTTAACTTGTGAATACATAAAACATATGAATAAACCTGTTGTAGTAAATCAAGTTGGCAGAATTAAATATTCTGATTAATTATTTCTCGAATGGCAATTGGTAAATATTTTAGTATATCAGATGCAAGAACAGAGTATTCTGTTAGTTCTTCTGAAGCAATTTCTCCTGAACGAGAATGTAAATAGACTCCCAGTTTTGCGGCTTCAAAAGAGTTCATACCTTGTGCAAGAAGTCCTGATATAATACCTGCAAGAACATCTCCGCTGCCGGCTTTTGCAAGTGCAGAATTTCCATGTTGATTAATGAAAATGTTTTTTCTCTCGCAGATAACTGTTCTGTGGGTTTTTAAGACAACAATACAATCATATTTACTTGATAATTTTTTTGCAGAACCTTCGATATCCGATAAAACATCGCCTATGCTTGTTCCAAGAAGTCTGGCGGCTTCCATTGGATGTGGTGTTATTATTGTATTTTGTGGTAAAGATACATTCTTAATTGATGATAAAATATTCAATCCGTCAGCATCAATGACAGTCGGGATTTTAACATTTTTAATAACTTTTTTAAATAAATTTTTTGAGTTGCTACTCAATCCTAATCCGCATCCAATTAAACAAACTGTGTATTTATCCAAATTTTTAAGCCCTTCAAGAGTACTTAAATAAACAGCTTCAGGTAAAAGCTTTGAAACTGAATTAATTATGTTTTTATCAGATGCTAATGCTACAAAGCCACCACCGGCTTTTAATACACTTATGGAGGACAAAAATGCAGCTCCTATGTAATTTTTAGATCCTGAAAAATTGATTACTTTTCCAAAATTTCCTTTATTCGAGTCTTGCGGTCTTATCGGCATTTTGTATTCTTGCATATAATACCTCAATATGCACAATATTTAATGGCTTCTATCATAGATTCAGGGTTAGCAATATTTTTACCGGCGATATCAAATGCCGTTCCATGGCTTGGAGATGTTCTTAAAATATCTAAACCTATAGTCATGTTAACTGTTTTTTCAGAAGCCACTGATTTAATAGGAATTAGTCCTTGGTCATGGTAACAAGCTATATAACAATCGTAAGGTGCTTTTTCTCCGTTTAAATAGTTTTGAACACCTTTTATAAATAAAGTATCGGCCGGTAGAGGATTTGTTATGTTTATTCCTCTGTTTCTTACCGCCTCTATTGCAGGTAAGATTACCGTATCCTCTTCTTTTCCTAAAAGTCCGTTTTCTCCGGCATGAGGATTTAGGGCGCACAGAGCAAATGACGGCTTATTTATGTACAATTTATTTTGGAAAAAGCTTCTTAATCTTTCCACTTTTTCTATAATGAATTCTTTTGTCAAAGTTCTACTAACTTCTTTAAGTGGTAAATGACGAGTTAAAAGAAGTACTCGAAAATCTTTAGATACAAAAAGCATTTCCGCTTTTTGACCTTTTTTTGCAAGAAAATGTTCTAAAACTTCTGTTTGACCGTTAAATTTATGTCCTGCAATATTCATTGCTTCCTTTGAAGTAGGCGCTGTAACTATATATTTTGGTTTTATTACACAAGCTTTTTCAAGTAGTCTATAAGAGAAATCTCCGGCTTCATTAGAAATCTCTCCCGGGTGGACTTTTGAATTATATTCAACTTCTACTATTTCATAATTATCTTTAAGCTTACCGTATGTATTCAATACTTTTGAATTAGAAATAATAACGATATCTCTTGGTGGTAAATTAAGCAGATTCAGAGCTTTTATCGTGATTTCCGCGCCAATACCGTTTGGATCACCTGTCGTTATTGCAATTTTATTTGAATAATTTTTCATTTTTTAGTCCAATTCATGACAATCAAAGTAATTTAGGATTTCAATAAGAGTTTTTGTGTTACCTAAATTTCCTGATTTTGTAACAATCCATTGCCCATTTGCATCTATACACAAAGAAATAGCTGGTGCTACTTCATCCACTAGCTTAAGTTCTTTAGAGTTAATCTTATCGCAGCATTTATAAGATGTTTCACCGCCTAAAGTAATTAAAACAGCTTTTATTCTTTCAAGTACTTGTTTTGTTAGTTCTGCCAAATAATCAGTAATCATGCCGGCAAGTTTTTCTTTTGTAAGTTCAGCATTAAAAGAATCTTCAGAGAAACCATCAAAATTTGCGATTAAATGTGATGTGTGTACACAAACTGTAATTCCGCTTTTTAGGTTAGAAACTATCCTTGAAACAATTTCTTCCTTTACACCATCGATTATATCTTTTATATCAAGCGGAATAAAATTAATGTTGTCATAATCATCAGAACTCTCAAGTTTTTCAATTTGTTCTGCTGTAATTTTGGTAGCTGTACCCGAAACAATAAATTTAGGTAATTTTTCTATTTTAAAAATTTCTCGTTCATTTTCTATGTCCGCAAGCCATATTTTCCCCAAAACTTGTGCACCTGCTGCAGCACCGGTTGGTAGAATTTTTTTATCGCATTTTTTTATTGCTAATGCAATTTGTTCAATGTCAGTAATTGAAGCAGAGTCAGCAATTATTAGCTTTTTACCTTCTTTTATTAATTCGTTTATTTTAATAAGGATTGGCCCTGCTCCGTTCATAACGGTTTTAAGGTCTATTGTTCCTACAATATCCTTTTGTTCTTCTTCCAGCTGAGATTTTAAAAGAGTCGGAATATGTGATTCTACTATCGGAGAATGAGGATCCATAGCGATTTCCGTCCTTCCGATAGGAATGCCTTTTAACAGGTGATATCCTCCGACTGTAATTCTGCCTTCTTGAGGAAATGCAGGCATAATAATCGCAGCATCATATTCTAAAATATCTAACATTTTTAATGTTTCAATTGCTATATGTCCTCTTAAAGTAGAATCAATTTTTTTGTAAAAATATTCAAACGAAAAATTGTCAACAAAAGTTTTTACAGCATTTTCAACTCTGGTTAAAGCTTCCAGAGGTGGGCAATTTCTAGATTCACTGGAAAGAGCCCAAACTTCAGTGCACTCTTTTCTATTTGGAGAATAAAAGTGATCCAGTAATATCTTAGTTTTTGCGCCTTTAATGTGAAACTGGAGCGCTGTATCATTTGCACCGGTAAGATCATCGGCGATTATTCCTACTAAATCGGTAAAAATCATGATATTATACCTTTTTGTAATTAACCTTCAGCATCTCTTTTTGAGCCGAGAAGTCTTACATTATTAGCTACAACTAAAAATCTTTCTCTTTCTTCACCGGTTTGATCAGTCCATTTGCTTATAGAAATTCTACCATCTGCAACAACTTGTCGTCCTTTTTTGATATATTCACCTGCAAATTCTGCTTGTTTATCCCAAACCTCAATATTAAACCAATCAGTTACTTCTTCTTTTGTCTTGGAATCCCATCTTCCCACAGCTAAAGAAAAAGTTGTTTTTACTTTTCCTGATTCAAAATATTTTATCTCAGCATCCTGTCCTGCTCTTCCGATTATAGTTGCTGTATTCATTTTATTCTCCTTGCTAGTTACCCTAATTTGTTAATATTATATCATAAAAACGGGGATTTTATATTAAATCCCCGTTATGTTAGTTATTTTATTTCTTTTTTCTTTGGCTCAGGAACGCTTATTTTAATCTTAGAAGGATCATATTCTTCTTTCAAATATTCTATTTTTGCTGTTTTCATTTCTCCTGCAGTAAAGTTTTTGAGAACTGCAATTTGTTTTTGCGTTTCTAAATAAAACTTAAGTTCATCTTTAACTTTCGCAAATGGAGTAGTGCCGGCTTCCATTCTATCTGTAACTTTAATAATATGGAATCCGTATGGAGATTGAACAATGTCGCTAATTGTATTTGGTTTCATAGCGAATGCTGCTTTTGCAAATTCTGGAACCATTGCTTCTTTAGGGAAAAATCCTAATTCCCCTCCTCTTTCTCCGCTTGTTTTATCATCGGATTTTTGTTTTGCTATTTTTTCAAAGCTTTCAGGATTTTTCTTTACCTCAGCTAAAATTGCTTCAGCTTTAGCTTTTTGAGAAGCCATTTGCTTTTCTAATTCTGTATTTAAATCTGTAGGATTAATATCTTTATTTTTTTCTTTAATATTTTGAATCATTTCAAGAGTGTTTGCTGATATCAAGATGTGAGATGCTCTTACTTGTTCACCGTGTGTAAATTCTTTTTTGTGAGAATCGTAATACTTTTGTGCTTCTGCATCTGAAACATTTATTTTTTCGATTGAATTTACAAGCTTTCTTATTTTAATTTGAGATTTTAAATCCTCTGTAAATTGAGCATTTGAGATTCCTCTTTGTTTCAAAATTGCGTTAAGTTGTTCTTTTGAACCAACTTTGTCTGTAACTGCCTTTAATTCATTCTGTATGTCTTCATCAGTTGCTTCAATTCCTCTTTTTGCAATTTCTTGATCAAGAATTGCTTTTACGATAAGCTCATTCACAACTTTTTCTTTAAAAATATTCAAAAGAGGATTGTTTTTATCATCTACATTTTTTGAACCGCCAAAAGCTTTTAAGAAAGATTTGTCAACGGCTCCGTTAAAAGCTTTATCAAAGTCAGCTTGTGTTATAACAGTATTATTAACTTTTATTATGCCTTCACTTTTTTGCATAAAACTACAACCAGTAAGTAAAACAGTTGATACAACTAAAGTTGCTAATAGTTTTTTCATATATTACTCCTTATATTCCCTCTCTTTTTGATAACAAGTTAATTCTACTTCAAAACATAAAAAATGTTAACCGACAATTAAGCATTCTTTACAAAGTTAACTTTCTTTATGTTAATATTTATATATGAACAAACCTGAATTATTAATGCCTGCGGGTAATGTAGAAAAATTAAAATATGCAATAAAATACGGTGCAGATGCAGTATATCTTGGTGTGGTTGATTTTAGTCTGAGGGCTATGAGAAAAGGCGAATTAATTACAATGGACAATCTTAAGACAGCAATAGATACTGCTCATGAAATGGATGCTAAAGCGTATTTAACACTCAATATTTTTGGGTTTAATAATGATATAAAAGCTTTAGAATATTGTATAGATAAAATATCAGACTCTCAACCTGATGCACTAATCATAAGTGATCCGGGAATTATTAGGCTAGCTCAAAAATATATGCCCAAAATTCCTATCCATGTTTCTACTCAGGCAAATATTTTAAACTATGAAGCAGTAAGATTTTGGCAGGATATTGGCGCAACAAGATGTATTCTTGCAAGAGAACTGCCTATAAAGGATGTTGCTGAAATAAAACAACGAGTTCCTGAAATGGAGTTGGAATGTTTTATACACGGTGCACAATGTGTATCTTTCTCTGGAAGATGCCTTTTAAGCGACTATATGACAAATGGTGAAAGAAAAGCAAATTCAGGAAATTGCTCACAACCTTGCAGATGGAGTTACAAGTTACTCGAAGAAACGAGACTAAATGAGTATCAAGAAATTATACAGGATGATAAAGGTACTCATATCCTTTCTACAAAAGACTTATGCTTGGTTAAACATTTAAAAGAAATGATTGAAGCAGGAATAGATTCATTTAAAGTAGAAGGAAGAACTAAGAGTTTATACTATGTTTCTGCTGTTGCAAAAGCATACAGGGAAGCAATAGACACCGTTTTGCAAAATCCGCAAGCCGATATGCAGCCATATTTTGAAGAACTTTTAAAAGTTGGTAACAGAGGGTATACAACAGGATTTTATTTGGGTGATGGGGAATATCCTTCTGACGGATATAGTTATGATATTTCAAAAGGACTTGCCGGCGCTGATTTCTTATGTGAAATTTGGAATTATGAAAACGGCTATTATAGAATCATGACAAAAAATAAGTTCTATAAAAATGAAGATATAGAAATTATCACTCCTAAAGAAAAGCTTATAACTCAAGTGACAGAAATAATTGATTTAAAAGGTGAAGAACAAGAACTTGCAAACACCAATCATGAACTTTTGGTTAAGTTCTCAAAAGAACCTAGAAGTTGGGAATATGGACTTATAAGAACAGTTGGTATAAAAAACGGTGTTAATGAAACTTCTAAATGTGCTTGTTCTTAAATTATTGGTAAATACATAGTACCGTTAGGAGCATCTTCGAGAGGCAATTCTCCTTTTAAAACTCGCTCCATTATTTTATTATTTTCAGGATTTGCAAAACGAAATCCGTTTTTCCAGTGAGCAAGTGATGGAGATGGTATTTTTGTCATTGTCGGACTCTCTATTTTCATAGAATCTAGTATAATTCTGCCATCACAACCTTCTTTTTTGGAGGCTTCAATTAATTTTGGTATTGCATAGGTATACGCACCCTGACGAGCAAACTCAGGTTTTACTTCAACCATATTTAGGTATATATGTGGTTTTAACCTTTTATCTCCTCTTGAATCTATACAAAGATAGTTATTAGGGAAATGGTTGTCATATCCCTGAAAATCATATGCCCTATATTCTGTCCAAAAAGATTTAAAA
Source organism: uncultured bacterium (assembly GCA_902777605.1). Taxonomy (GTDB): domain Bacteria; phylum Cyanobacteriota; class Vampirovibrionia; order Gastranaerophilales; family Gastranaerophilaceae; genus CAG-196. The sequence goes on from CACYUI010000004.1 coordinate 11,805, forward strand.
CGACTATCGTTTATGCCGGAGTTGAATTTGCCTATAATAATCATAGGGTTGTTTGACAAAACTTCAGGAGCTTGTGCTGTTCCCGATATTTCAACCGTATCTTTAGCAAGAGGCGGTTTTAATTTTATACCAAACAACCGTTGCGTAATTGATTTTATTTTGCTATATACGGGCTTTATTTCACCATAATAAATCGATTTAATCACAAATTTGTCCTTCTATAATTATATAAAGTATTTATTTTGTAATAATTTGACTAAACTGTTACATTATGTAACTATTAATTATATTGCAGAGGAGAAATTATGTTCATTAAGCCTGACTACAATCTAAAAAACATATATGAAATTGATTTTCAAGAACTTAAAGCGCAAGGAATAAAATGTATTATGTTTGATCTTGATTCAACTGTTATGGTTTCAAAATCTGCATCATTTCTCCCTGAAACAATAGAATGGTTTAATTCTTTTTTGAATGATTTTGAAGTTGCAATTATTTCAAATAATACAAAAGATTCTTATATAGAAAACGCTTCTAAAATTGCTCCATGTAGAGTTATAGGTAAGGCTAAAAAACCTGATACTAAAGTTATGAAGGCATATTTAGATTCAATTAATGTGAAACCTTCAGAAGCCGTAATGGTGGGCGATAGACCCTTAACAGATATTCTTGCAGGAAAATGGCTCGGATGCAAAACTATTTTAGTCGGTTCAATTAATCCAAATGAAAATTTACCTACAAAATTAGTAAGAGCTTTGGAAAGAAGCACAATAAAACATTAATCTCTTAAATATTCTGAAAATTTTTCAAGTGCTTTAATTAAATTATCAGCACAAAATCCGACTCTAACATATCCTTCCATTTCAAGTGTTTCTCCCGGAAGTAGTGCAACACCTGTTTTTTCTTGCAAATCTTTGCAAAGTTCTTTAGATGAAATATCCTTCAAATATCTTATAAGTGCCGTTGTTCCGCCTTGAGGGTAAATACATTCTACCAATTCCTCATTTTCTGCCCATGTTTTTAAAATATTATAACCATTGTGCAAGATATTGAAATTTCGTTCACTTATTTTTTCTCTGTTTTCCAAAGCAATTGATGCAAAATAATCATCCAAAGCACTTATGCTTATTGTGTTGTACTGCCTTTGGTGATTGATTTCATTTATCAAATCTTCTCTTGCACATATCCATCCGACTCTGAGCCCTGGGAGTGAATAAGTTTTAGACATGCTTCCAACCGAAATACCTTTTTGATAAATATCTGCGACTGAAATAGAATAAGGCTCACCAAACAAATTTAAACCTCTGTATACTTCGTCAGACAATACCCAAACATTATTATCTTGAGCTATTTTAACTATTTTCTTAAGCATATAATCAGGAATTACCGCACCTGTCGGATTGTTAGGGTTGTTTAAACACAAAAGCTTTGTATTCGGTGTAATAATTTTTGCTAATTCATCCAAATCGGGAATCCAATTATTTTCTTCTTTCAAAAAATATAATTTTACATTTGCATCCAATGATTCGGGAATAGAATAATGCTGCTGATAAGTCGGTACAATGGAAACAACTTCGTCTCCTTTTTCCAATAGCGACATGAAAATGAGTTGATTAGCACCAATTGCTCCATGAGTTATTGTTATATTCTCAAGCTTTTGATTTGTATATAAACCCTTTATGGCATTTTTTAATTTCAAAGAACCTGTTATATCACCGTAACCAAGTGCAACATCCATTATAGAATTAGAATTGGTATCGGTAATTTTGCAAAGTTCATTTACTGATAAAGGTTTTATACAGGTTGTGGTTAAATCATATTTAGCACTTGCCTCGTACTTATTCATCCACTCTTCGATTTTAAATGGAGCTATTCTCATTTTTTATCCATTGCCCCCCCTATTTACCCCCACCATTTACCTCTTAGCCAAGCCATTCTTCGATTCTTTTTGATATAGTATCAAATCCGTTTTCTATACCCAAATCTTTTGGCTCTATATTTTTTGAATAATAAAGCACAGGAACTTGCTCTCTTGTATGATCCGTACCTTCAACCGTCGGGTCACATCCATGGTCTGCAGTAATTACAAGCAAATCGTTTTCTGTAATTAACGGAAGTATATTTTCTAAATAATCATCAATTTCTTCTATTGCATGTCCATAACCTTTTGCATCGTTTCTGTGACCAAAAAGCATATCAGTATCGACAAGATTAGTAAAAATGATTTCTCTTGTATCATCTGTGATATTTGCATCTTTATATTTGATAGAGTTCAAATCAAGAGTACCGTCTAAAGCCTTGATAGTCAGTTCCAAGCCTTCTCTATTAGAACCTGTATGAATAGCGTGTGTTATACCTGCTTTAGAAAAAATATCTTCTATTTTACCAATTCCAATAACCTTAACTCCTCTTTCTTTATATTTATCGAGAACTGTTTTTTGGGGAGGCTGCATAGAATAATCTCTTCTGTCTTTTGAAATTCTAGTAGGTTTTCCGTCTATAACTTTGTATGGGCGAGCAATTACTCTCGCAACATTATAATTTCCTTCATCAAGAATTTTTCTTGCAATCTCACACCATTTATAAAGTGTTTCCAGAGGAATTAAGTCTGTATCAAGTGCAATCTGAAAAACGCTATCAGCAGATGTATAGACAATAGGGAATTTTGTTCTATGGTGCTCTTCATTTAGTTTTTCAATAATAGCAGTCCCGCTTGCAGGAATATTTGCCAAAATCCCGCCGCAATCAGTTTCTTTGATAAATCTTTCAATAAGTTCTTTTGGAAATCCGTCAGGAAAAGTTGCAAATGGTTTTTCAGAAATTAGACCTGCAATCTCCCAATGTCCTGTCGTTGTGTCTTTACCCTTAGATTTTTCTCTTAAAGTTCCATATTGAGCAATAGGTGTCGCTGTTTTTGAAATACCTTCAAATTCCTGAATATTGCCTATTCCCATTGTTTCTAAAACAGGAACATCAAGTCCGTTGTTAAATTTGCATACATTTTTGAGCGTATTACATTCTGCTACATCGCCAAAATCTGCATGATCAGGCATTGCTCCTATGCCCATAGAATCAATAACTATAATAACAGCTCTTCTTTTTGTTCCCATATAAATTCCTCCTAATGTGTAAATTATAACACATTAGCAAAAATTTTTTTTACTTGTTTTTTTATGAATATGAATATTTTATCTTTTTCATGTACAAATTTTGGTGCAAAATTCATAAAAAAAGCAGAAATTTCAAAATTTAATGCTGCAAAACAACAGGGATACCTTCCCGTAGATGCGTCATTGGTTGAGTTAAATCCCTATAATAAAAATGATATAGAAGCTGTTGCAAAAACTGTAAGAAAATGGGGATATGATGATGAATTTGGTTATTGTATATTAGATGACCTTAATGCTATAAAGTGTGGTGAAGTCGATTCTAAAACCGATAAGATATATGCAGTAACAGTCCAAAATAATAACTTTAGAAAACTTGATTATAATAAAATAATAGGACTTGGTGAAACTACAAAACGCACTAAACATAAAACAGAAATTAATTTTCTGCAAGTTGAACCTGAGTCAACATACTTGAGGGGGAGTAAAAAATATATTAATACTGGTAGAACTCTTGTAGAATATTTTATGTCCAAGAATAACTTTAAAGAACTAATTGTTAAAGCTACATACAAAGCAGCTAATTTTTATGAAAAATTGGGGTTTGAAATTATTGATACAAAAGAGCTTATCTACTCTTGGCAAACATTGTTAAAAAAATAATTTTGTAACAAAATTTTAAGATAATATTTTTTTTAGTCAATTTTTTATTAAACAAATACTTTATAACACTATAGGAAGTGTGAAGTTTTAATGACATATTATAACAGCATAAATTTGTTTAATAATGTAGGCAGAACTGTTTCTCTTGGAAATATTGGTTTTAGAGGAACAACGGTACCTTATACTGATAAATTTGAAACAGGCAAAGATTCTTTTAGTACAAACCCTCTCAATGATTTTGGCAATAAATCAAGTATTACAAATGTTGCAAAATCAAATCCTGAAATAATGCGTATTTTAAAAGAAAACAAAATTCCTCTCGAGGTAAATATTGAAGAGTTGGAAAAACTAAAACGCGGACATTTGATGAACTCAAGAATAACTGTTGCAAAAATGTATTCAGCTTTGCCGGAAAATATTAAACAAACCGTAAATATGGCAGATTTGCAAGAAGCAGCAATGTTACATGATTATGGAAAAGTATTAATACCAAAAGAAATTTTAAATAAAAAAGGTGCATTAAACCCTAATGAAAAACAAATAATGGATTTGCATTCCGAATTAGGATACGAATTACTTAAATCAAAAGGAGTTCGACCTTCAGTTCTTAAACTTGTCAAATATCACCACCAAAATTCGAACGGTACAGGATATCCTAAGGTCAATAATGATTTTGAATACAATACAGAATTGGCAATGTTGGCAGCTGCTGATAAATATTCAGCCTTGACAGAAAATCGCAGTTATAAGTCCGCAATGCCCAGAAGAGAAGCACTAAATATTATAAAAGAGGATGTAGATACAGGACAGCTTCCTCAAGAAGTTTATGATGCGCTTGAACACTCAACATGATACTATAACGGCGGTTTTGATTTATCAAAACCGCCGTTTTCATAACTTTATTTCATTAAATTAAATAATGCGTTTACTACATCCGGATCCCACTTTGCACCGGCCTCTTCTTTTATTATATCTAAAGCCTGTTCCTGTGTCATTGCGCTCCTATAGGATCTATCTGATGTCATTGCTGTATATGCATCCGCAACAGCTATTATTCTTGAACCAAACGGTATTGAATTTCCTTTCAATCCTTCAGGCTCACCTTTTCCGTCCCATCTCTCTTTATGATAATGAATATATGGAATAACTTCTGATAAGAAATTAATGTTCATTAAAAGGTTTACACCAACATTTGGGTGGTTTTGAAGCTTGTCCCATTCATCTTTAGAGAGTTTTCCTTGTTTTGTAAACAATGATTCAGGAAGTGTAATTTTACCGATATTTTGTAAAAGACCTGCGTAATATACAAGGTCAGTTGTTTTTTCATTCAAACCAAGTTCTTTGCATAGTTTCTTTGAAAGCTCTGCCGTATTTTGTGAATGGGCAACTTTGTATTGACCTTTTTCATCAACCGCTTTTGCAAGTTTTTCAACAAATGCTTGTTGTTGAGTTCCTAAATCGCCAATAAGAGCAGTAAGTTCAGCTCTCATATGTTGTAAATCCTGTACGGAGCTGCTTTCTTTTATCAAAATTTCTGTTTCTTCAATAACTTTTTGCAGGTTCATAGATGTCCCGAACAATCTTCCGATAGTTTCAAGAAGATTCATATATGCTCTTTTTATTGTTTTTTCTTTATAGTTTTCAATAACTATTACACCAACGACATAAGCATTGTTGTGTATTGGCACAACTGAGAGTGATTTTACATCATACTCTTTTAGTTCATATTTTGGAACAAAAGATTCAAGTTGAGAAACATCTTTTATTTGTATTTTTTCAATAGTTTTAAATGCTTTTACAACAAACGAATCATCATCTTCTGTGTAACCTAATTTTTTTGCATAAATATCTTCATCAAAATCAACAGAAGAACCAACAAGTCCTAATAATTTGTTTTCGAGGTTCAAACCTTTTGTATAATCTTTTGTTAAGTATATATGACACGCATCTGCCTCAAGAATTTGAGCAAGTGTTTTTGCTATTGAATTATATACAACATACTCATCTTGTGAACTAAAACCAAGTACGCAAAGGGTATTGTCAAGAGAATATATAGATATTAATTCTTTTAGCTGTGATTTTAATTTTTCGGTTTTATCCTTTACATCCTTACCAATTTTATTAGCTAAATCTTCTGATATTAAGTATTCGGAAATAAAATCCCCCATGTTTAATGCGAAAATTTCTTCAAGCGGATCATTTTCCATTAAATCGAGTGTTCTGCCGAAAAGTGATGCGCCCAATTCTTCTTCTCTATCTGTCATAATATTCCTTCCTACATTAAACTTCATCTGTGAAGCGGGATTTTTCATGCCCCGTTATTATATATAACGGCAAAATTTTTTAAAACTTTAATGTTTTTCTAAAATTTTATACTTTAGTTGGAGATTTATTATACTTATATAGCAAAATCAATAGTTTTCGGGTTTACATCTCGTAATAAACACTATGAATTTATAGAAAAATAGACATCTTTTAATCGTTTTTTGCTTATGTGAGTATAAAGTTGAGTAGTTGAAACATCACTATGTCCAAGCAACTCTTGCACTATTCTTAAATCAGCACCGTTTTCTAACAGGTGAGTTGCAAAACTATGCCTAAGGGTGTGAGGAGATATATTTTTATGAATGAGTTTTCCTTGCTCATGGATAAAGCTATATACATCTTGTCTTGTTATAAGCCTCCCATTATCGAGTATCAGTAGTCGTTTTGTATCAAGATTGTATTTTTTTATAAGCAAATCTCTTTGTGGTAAATATGCTTTGACAATGTTTTTTGCGGTGTCTCCGATTGGTATAATACGCTCTTTTGAACCTTTTCCGAAACAGCGGACATATTTTGACGACAAATCAATATCGCTAATTTTTAAATTAACTAATTCTGAAACTCGAAGTCCGCAACTGTATAAAAGCTCCATGATAGTATGTTGAACAGGAGTAAGATTCGAATGGAGCAATTCTTCTATCTCTTTAACAGAAACTACTTTAGGCAATCTTTTAGGTACTTTTGGTTGTTCTAATGTTGCAGCAGGGTTTTTGTCAAGTATGCCTGTTGATGTTGCCCATTTAAAGAAACCTCTAAGTGATGCAACTTTTCTTATGATACTCGTTGGCGCAAGTTTGCGTTCTCTAAGCTCTCTAACATAACTGTTTATAATTATCCTGTCAATTTCTGACAGGCTATTTTTTCCTGTAACATCTGCAAAATTTTCTAAATCACGCCTATACGCATCGATTGTATTTTGCGACAAGCCCTTCTCAATTTCTAAATATTCTAAATATTCACCGATGGTTTGGTACACTACCTATCCTTTTAAATAAATTACTCTTATTAAATAATCTTCCAATGTTTTCTTGTCAGAATTTGTTGATTTTGGATCGTTAATAATAATGCAGAAAGCATAATTTTTACCTTTTTGAGATGTTATATATCCTGCAATAGAACTTATATCAGATAGAGTTCCCGTTTTTGCTCTTAAATTATCCTTCAATGGTATCATTCTCGTAGAAAGAGTTCCTTCGCCCGGCACTGGCAGGTGCTTGAGAGTTTTGTTTTCTTTAAGCTTTATAAGATAATTTGTAACAAATTCTGCATCTACAAGGTTATTCTTTGAAACTCCGCTCGCATCTACAACTCTTATTTTATTTGAGTCCAATCCTAGTTTTGTACAATATTCGTTAAAAACTTTCAAACCGTTTGTGTCAGTTCCATTGTTATATTTTTTAGCTCCTGCCAACTTTAAAACTGTTTCTGCCATCATGTTGTTGCTGTTTTTTAAAATATCATCAATTGCACTTGATATAGGGTGGCTTATTTGTGTAAGTTTTTTATCTGAAGATTGTTTTTTTGATATTTTGTATGGATTTTTTAAATAAATATTTCTGTTTTCAAGACTCTGAGTCAGTTTAAAATCAAAATATCTTGCTAGGTTACTAATCGGAATTGTAACAGAAATAGGAGAAGTTACTGTACCTGAAAGCGTTAGTGCATTAGATGAAACAGAGCTGTCTCTGCTTACTTTTACATTATTCGTATCGCCGGTTACAATATTATTTAAAAAGACTATTGGATATCTGCTCGGATTAATTATAAGTGGGGTTTCTCCTTTAACAGTTGGCATTACAGTTATTGTCAGCAAATTTTTATCCATGTTATAAGCATTAAATTTAGGCATTGAAACATTTGTATTGTCATCCCATTGCCATCCTTCACCCCAATCCTTCATTTCTAAAATACTGTTGTCTATATAAATCTGTTTTACATTTTTAGGGTTAACTGCTTCGATAATATCCTGTAAATTATCGTTAGTAAAATAAGGATCTGCTCCCAGTTTTATAAGATAACCATCTTCTCCCCTTTTGTATAATTCGGTGCTGAATCTATAATCTTCTCCCAAAGTGTCAATTGCAGCAGGAAGTGTTAATAGTTTCTGTACTGATGCAGGGTGAGAAAGTATATTTTCATTGTGTTTAAATAAAACCTTGCCGTTCTCAATATTTTTTACTGAAATTGATATAGAACTCTTAGGAATACCTGATTCTGTAATTACCGAATTGAAATCAGCATTAAATCCTTTTGCTATAACCTGCGCAGAAAAAAAGACAGATATAATTATAAAAAGAAATATTTTTTTCATTTTACTATAACCTCGTATGACTCTTTAATATCTTTTAATATAGTACATTTGTTCCTGAATTCATACATTTTATTCAAATCGACTTCTGCGTATATTCCGCCCTCTATCTCTTCAATTTCATCAAGAATTTTTCCCTCATAATCCAAAATCATTGAGTGTCCAAGGTTTTCTGTTCCGTCTGCAAGAAGCCCTGTTTGAGTTAGCGCAATCATGTATGATTGGTTTTCTACCGCACGAGAAGTTGTCATGCTATCCCAAGGTATTTTTTTTGATTTTCCCCAAGCAGCAAGGTTTGCAAGAATATCTGCACCGGCTTTCCTGTATGCTCTGAATATTTCAGGGAAACGAATATCATAGCATATGGTAATACCAATTTTTATACCATCCAATTCAACCATTACAGGATTTTTTCCTTTGGTAATGAAACTTCCTTCGTTAGCTCCATAATATGAAAATAAATGATTCTTGTTGTATGTTGCAACTAATTCTCCATCTCTGTTAATGACAGGACAAGTGTTGTATAACTTATCACCCTCATTTCTTATAAAACTTCCGCCTATGATATTTGTATTATATTCTTTTGCAACACCTTTGAGCATTTTTACCGCTTTTGAATTTTCTATATTCTCCGCGTGTTCAGGGAAAATCTGAGGATGCCATCCTACAGTCCAAACTTCAGGCAGGAAAACAAAATCTGCTCCGCCATATTTTTTTAGGTTAGCTTGGAGCAAATTTTTCATAGTATCAATATTCAAATCAAATTCACCAATTAAGGCTTCCATTTGTATTGCGAGGAGTCTGACGGCTTCCTTTTGAATAATCCCCACTTGTAGACCTCTTTGTACGCCTCTGGCGCTTTCTTTTCTATATCTTCTAAACTTGCTTGCAATTGTTGGCGAGCGAGTTCTTCATCAGTATCTTTTCCTACATATATGGGTTCTCCATATATATTAATAAGGTTGGTAATGAAAACAGGCATTCTCAGTTTATCCCAAGAAGGGAATTTGACAAATGTAAAATCAGCTGAATACCAGTATATAGGAATTATAGGAACTCCCGCCAATTTTGCAATTTTTATAACGCCCTCTTTTACTACTCTTGGAGGACCTTTTGGTCCGTCAACCATCATAGCACAATTTTCACCGTTTTTAAGCGCAGATAACATTTGCATAGAAGCTTCAACGGCACCTTTTTTGCCTTTTGAGCCGCGTATTGTTTTGAAACCCCATTGTTCAACCGTTTTGGCTATAATTTCTCCGTCTCTGGAACGGCTTATTAAAACATTTAAAATGCTTCTATTCTGAACACCATGAATGCACATTTGGTGACAATGCCACATTGCATAAATTCTGGGACCTTCTATTTTAGGATGGTTAACTTCAATAATGCGTGTAAAAAATTCTTGTAATCTTAGTATTCGATATACAAGATTAGCTACTTTATCAACATTTTCCCCATCTAATAATCTAACCATAATGTCATTATACTACAACTTTTATTAAATGTGCTATACTTAACATAAGGAGTAGTTATGTTTAAGAAATTTTTAGTTATAGTTGGTTTGTTAGCCGGTTCTTGTGTATTTGCGAATTATAATGATATTTATATTGCAAATATTCAATATGATTGGATTGATAAATCTGAAGTCGAAAAAGAAGCAATAATCAGCGAAGTTCATGACATTATATTTGAGAATCCTGTGCAAAAAATTTCCGGCATGCGCTCACAGTTTAAAGACAGATTGAAAGATAAAAATCATATAGAGAATTATTATGCGGCATCTGCAGGATATAAAGAGTTCAAAGGAAATAATATTTCAGCTTTTTATGCAGGAAAAATGAAAAGTATTTATATGTATGCACTGCAAGACAAAAAAGATGTTTCAAAAGCATATTATTATGATGCACTGGGAAATTTAAAATATATAGATTTTATAGAAGGCGAATATCCTGACTATCCTTATTATTCAATACAATACAGTATTTCAGGAAGACCTGTTAGTGCTATATACTTTGTTTCCAAAGATTGTCAGTATCTTTATTCTCCAAAAGGCGAATTTAAAGGAGTCTGGTACAAACATAATATGTATAATGAAAAGAACAAAATTATTTTAAAAAGGACAACATATTGATAACTTCAGAAGAGATTTCAAAAATTTTGATAAAAAATAATTTAACCATTGCAACTACAGAGTCTTGCACGGGGGGGCTTTTAAGCTCTAAACTTACCGACATCAGCGGAAGTTCAGCCTTTATTCACTTAAATTTTGTTACTTATTCAAATGAAGCAAAACAAAAAATTCTCGGTGTAAGAAAAGAAACTCTTGAAAATTTTGGTGCCGTAAGCGAAGATTGTGCTTATGAAATGGCACAAGGGCTTTATAAAGTTACAAATGCAGATATTTGTGTTTCGACTACAGGTATTGCAGGACCAACAGGCGGAAGTGAAGATAAGCCGGTTGGGCTAATGTTTTCAACAATATATACAAAAGACAAAGCTCTAACATATCAGGTAAAATTTCATCCGGAAACTCCAAGGATTGAGATGAAAGAACTGTTTGCACAAGCTGTGCTGGAAAAACTTTACAAATTCTTAAAAGATTGTGGATTTTAATACTTATTTGATATAGCATGAGTTTATGTTTTTGGACTTGAGTAAGCGATTGTTTATCGCACTAACTATCACAATATGTTTGATATTACCTGCAAACTCAGAAGATATTAGTAGCTATATGTCTGATGTTAATGAAAAAATTCAAAATACTTGGAAACCTCCCGAAGGGATTATTGAAGGACATACAGAAGTTATTTTTAAAGTAGGTAAAACGGGTGACTTATTATATTATCATATAGTTGAACATTCAGGAGATAAAGCTTTCGACAAAACCGTAGTTGAAACACTAAAGAATTGCCCTTTTAATGAGCTTCCTGATGATGCAGAAAGTGAATGCATCACTGTAAGATACTCTTTTGACCTGCATGCAGCAGATTCTGAAAAAATGAAGCAATACGCAGAGCTTGCAGAAAAGTATTCTTATTCAGACAAAAAGCTTGCGCTAAAGTATCTTGATATGGCTATAGACGAAATAAAAGGTGACAGTCTAGCCTATTTCTTATACGCAAGAAGGTGCAAAATTAATAAGGAATTGGGTAATAATGAAGCTGCAAACAAAGATTTAGCCGAATTTAATAAGTTGAAAAATTTGAATAACGAAAAAAGAATAAAAGTCTGCCGAAGAAAAGCGCAAGAAAGCAATGATCCGTTTGCATATTTTGCTCTTGCAAATGCATATGAATCAGCCGGAGATTTTGATAATGCACTCATATCCATAAATCAAGCGATAAGCATGACACCACTCAATAATGCTTATAAAAGATATAGAGCAGAACTAATTATGAGGCACGATAAAGAAATAAATTAGTCAAAGTCTATGAGCTGAGAGCATTTTATTTCAAGTGCATCCGCTATTTCGAAAAGCTTTTTAAGACTTATACGCTTATGACCTGTTTCAACTCTTGCTATATATTCTCTGGATAAATCTACTATTTCTGATAATTTTTCTTGAGATAGCCCTTTTTCTTCGCGATATTTCCTTATGTTTTTACCTAATATATTTAATCTTGACATGTGAACTATTTTGTCATAAATTTATTTATATGTATGTGACCTATAAGGTACGAAGAGGAAATTATGATTAACTATATAGATAAAAAAATAGACGGAAGATTTAATTGTATTAAAGAAAACATTGAATCTATAAGGCAGAGTTTGGATAATTTAGCCGGTGATATTGAAGTGATTGGCTATCTGTCGTTTCTAAAAGAACATATAAAAGAAAAGTGCGGTGATACTATTACAAAAATAAAAGAGGATAACTAAAAAGTCACCCTCTTTTATATATCCATGCTGTATCAACTATACAGAAGCAAGTTTAGATTGACTTTCAAGTTGTAATGTTACAGTTGTAATATCACAAACTGATGAAGGTCCAAAGTATTGAATAGCCCCTGGGAATAAGTATCTGTCATTAAGCGCCCAATCTTCTCTGTTTGCTTCCAATTTCTTGAATACAGGGCCGTCAAGTTCAACGAGTGCTTTTTTGATAACAGGCTTCATTTCACCGTGGCGTCTTTCCATGTTCATCATCATTGTAAGAGGAACACCGCCTGCAATCCAATCGTTAGCCGGTTCTGTTAAGTTTCTTACGGATGACAAGTAACCTGTTAACCCGAAGTTAATTAAAGCAAATGCGTTGAAACCTAATGAATAGCAATAATCTGCATCAAAGTTAGATGGGAATGCGCATCTGCCTTCATATCCGAAGAAGTGTGATTGAGTAGAGAACTTGCCTGAATACTTACCGGCTTTTTTCAGCTCACTCAATTTAGCTTCAATCATAGAGATAAGAAGTTTTTCAGTTTCAATCTTTGATACTTGTACATTACCGTGAGGATCTCTGTCCATTAGTAATTGAGATTTAATTAATGAAGGAAGAGATTTGAATACTGAAGAATTTTCGCTGGAAAGTGAATTTTCAATGATAGCGATTTTTTCAGCATCAGTACCGTTAGAGTATTTGCTATCTTTTTCAAGAGATGGCATAATGTCATTCAAGTTAGCAATCATTGATTTAAGTTCAGGAACAAATTCGATTAAACCTTCAGGAATAACTGCAATACCAAAGTTTTTACCCATTTCAGAACGGCGGACGATGATGTCTGTCATATAATCAATTATTGAAGAAAGTGACATTTTTCTTTGTTCAACTTCTTCTGAAATTAATGTAATGTTTGGTTGAGTTTGGAGAGCTGCTTCAAGAGCTACATGCGAAGCGCTTCTACCCATGATTTTAACAAAGTGCCAATATTTTTTAGCTGAATTTGCATCTCTTTCGATGTTTCCGATTAATTCACCGTAAGTTTTTGTAGCAGTGTCAAAACCGAAAGAAATTTCGATTTGTTCATTTTTTAGGTCACCGTCAATTGTCTTAGGGCATCCGATAACTTGAATACCTGCGTTATGAGCAACAAACCATTCTGCAAGAAGTGCAGCATTAGTGTTAGAATCATCGCCGCCTATTATTACAACAGCAGAAATGTTTAATTTTTTACAAACTTCCCAAGCAGATTGGAATTGTTCTTCTGTTTCCAATTTTGTTCTGCCGGAACCTATGATGTCGAAACCGCCTGTGTTGCGGTAGTCATTGATAAATTCATCGTTGAATTCTACATACTTGCCTTCAATAATACCGCTTGGACCGCCTAAGAATCCGTACAAATTGTTTGAAGGATTAGCTTGTTTTAAAGCATCATATAAACCTGCAATAACATTGTGTCCACCCGGAGCTTGACCACCGGATAGTATTACACCAACATTTCTCAAACTGCTTGAAGATGATTCTGTAGTAGTTTGGAAAGTTACTGTTGGTTTTCCATAAGTATTTTTAAATAAAGCCTTGATTTCATCTTGGTTAGCAACTGATTGAGTTGCAGAACCTTCGATTGATTGAAGGTGGTTGATACCTGAAGCTAATGATGAAGGTAATTTTGGCTGGTATTTAAGTCTTTCAACTTGTAATGGTGATAGATTTGTCATAAAAGTTTTCCTTTCTTATATTAAACCCAACGATGTTTGATTACAGTTTAACACAAAAGCAAAAAATATTTTTACTTGTTTTAGTAAAAAAAAGGAGATATTATGCACATTAATTTTGTAAACAATCAATCACTAAATTTCAGCGGATATTTACCTTTATCAAAATATAAAGGAATTTTATTGAAACTTACAGAAAGTGATAAAGAACATATAGCAAGCCTACAAAAGCAAATAACAGATTTGGAATGTAACATGTATGAATATTCTTCGCTACATACTTCAAAAAAAAGAACAAGTGATATACAAGAACGCAATTATAAAGCTTATTGCAAGTATGTTCAAGCTACCATAAATAGCTTAAGAGATAAAATAAAAGAAACCAAAGTACATAGGCTTAAAATACAAAAAGCTATTCAATCTCAAGAAAAACTAAGTTTTGAAAAATTAGTTTAATATCCGTTAAGTAATAATAAACTTGCCCAAATGATTATGATACCTGACATAACACCTGTGATTGCGTAGTGCCAGTCACCGTATTCGTGAGAAAGCGGTAGGAGCGTATCAAAAGAAATGTATATCATGATTCCAACAACGGCAATTAATAAAAATCCGATAAAAGCTTCCGGTAAGAACCAATTAAGAAGCCCAAGCCCGATGATAGCACCAATCGGTTCTGTTATACCTGTCCAAAAAGAATACCAAATAGCTTTGCGTTTCTTACCTGTAGCATGGTATATAGGAAGTGCAACAGCAATACCTTCAGGGATGTTATGAAGTGCAATTGCAATTGCAACAGAAGCACCGAGAGCAACATTTTGAGATGAGACAAGGAAAGTTCCTAAACCTTCGGGGAAGTTATGGATTGCAATGGCAATCGCTGTTAAAAGACCTGCTCGCTTTATTCTGTGTTTTCTTTTACAATGCTCGTCTGCTAGAGCACAATCATCATCAAAATCATCTTCTTCGACATGGTCGGGGATAAATTCATCAATAAGTTTAGCTATGACGACACCTGTTATAAAACCCAAAAATAAAAGCCAATGATATTTAACAGGATAATAAGATTGCAAAAGTCCTTGAGCCGTATCTAAAATTTCAGTTAGGGAAACAAAAATCATGACACCTGCAGAGAACCCTAAACCTAAAGATAAAATTTTAAGGTTATTTTTGTGAACAAAGAATGTAATAAAGCCGCCGATTACAGTTGCAAATCCGGCTAAAAAAGTCATTAAAAGAGGTATCTGCCAGTGTTCTAACATTGCTATTTGTTTCCTTACGAAATAATAATATCATAAAAAAAATTTTTTAACCCCTTTACAAAAATTTTTTAGCAAGTTATATTCAAAGAGTGGTTAGTAAAACAAAACCGCAGATGACAATTAAATATGGGAGCGTAGCTCAGTTTGGTTAGAGCGCATGCCTGTCACGCATGAGGTCGCGAGTTCGAGCCTCGTCGTTCCCGCCATTTAAATATAGCCCGCAATGCGGGCTTATTTATTAGGAGATATTATGTATAATAATCGCTTTGCAGATAATGATGAATACAAAAATAAAATAGATACTCATAGACCATTAGATGAAAATATTCTAAAACAAATTAAAGCCTATTTTAAAATCAGTTTTACTTATACTTCAAATGCGATTGAAGGAAATTCATTAAGTCTAAATGAAACAAAAATTATTATAGAAGATGGTATAACTATTGGTGGGAAACCAGTAAAAGACCATTTGGAAGTTATAGGTAATTCAAATGCTTACGATTTACTTTTTGATATTGCAAATCAAAATGTTACTATATCTGAAGATATAATACTGCAACTCCATAAAATACTGTATTCTAACATTGATGAAACAAAAGCAGGTAAATATAGAGATTGCAATGTCTTAATAACCGGTAGTGAGTACGAATTACCAAAATATAATGATGTCCCAAAATTAATGAAAGAATTTTGTGCAAGTATAGAATCAAACAAAGAAAAAATGCATCCTGTTGAATTTGCAGCTTGGTTGCATGAAAGATTGGTAAGTATCCATCCGTTTATAGATGGCAACGGACGCACAGCTCGTTTATTAATGAATTTGGCGTTACTTCAAGCAGGATATAACATTACAACAATTTCTCCTGTTGTTAGAAATGATTATATAGCATGTTTGCAAGATGCTCAATTAAAAAATAATACTATTTCGTTTACAAACTTTATATCAGAAATGGTTTTGGAAAGTCAGAAGGAATATTTAAGAATAATTGAAAGATTAAAATAATAATGCCACTTTTATTGTGGCTATAAGACAAAATATTTTTGCTGAGGTATCATTCATAGTGTTTGTAATATTTCTTAAAGAGTTTGAACCTGATCTTGTCGTTTCCGCCATTTACAATAAAAAACAGACCGCAAGGCTGTCATATTGTTGAACGCATAAGAGGTAAGTACTCCCTGTGTGTTGTTTTAGATTTTGAGTTTTGCTCAGTTAAGAGAATCTAATGTATATAAATGATTTTTGTGCAAAACAAATGTAACAATTTGTGAAAATATATGGCTGAATTAGGTAATAGAGCTACTAATTATGCAGGTGCTATAATATGGTTATATCAAAAGGTGTTGTAGTATATGGCGGTGACGATATTACTGCTGATATACAAAAAGTAGTTAAGTAAAGGTAAAGGAAAATAAAAAATGTCAGAATATTTTGTATTAGCAGAAAATATAAGTTTTAAAAATAACAGACTAACTTGTATTAACATTTATGATAGATTATCATCTATTGCTATGCCTGCTGAATTTAAATTTGACTTGGCAATTATGTGTGGTCCAAATTGGAGCATTGGTGAACATAAATTATCAGTTAAAGCAGTAGGAAGCAACGGTAAGGAAGTTTCAATAGGAACTTTGGATGTAAATATTCCTAGCGAAGATTTTGTATACAATGCATTTGCAAACGATCTAAAAATTATTATGGACTATAGTGTTTCTGATTTAACATTTGTGGTATATGATAATGATAAAGAAATACTTTCGAGAAAATATCAAGTAGTACCAATGTTGGTTCCTCAAAGAAAAGAAAATTCTGAAGAAAATAAATCAGAAGAAGAAAACCAAGAATCGGTAAATGTATAATATTTGGAGAAAAAATGCAAATAATTGAACATAATAAAATATTGATGAAAAATTTTGAAACAATGATAAATACAGCCGATGAAACACTTGCAGAAGAACTAGTGGCAAGTGATGCTCCCTTTTATACTCCTGCAAGTCCAAAACCGCTATACGGAGGGAAAGGTTATTTGTCAGTTGTGAAATGGATGCGTAGCGGTTTTTCTGATGTTCAGTGGCATATAAAAGATATGGTAGCAGATAAAGATAAAGTTGCTGTAAGATGGGATATGACAGGAACTCATGATGGTGAATTTTTAGGCATTAAACCTACTGGTAAAAAGATTTCAGTTTGTGTCATGAATTTTTATTATTTCAATTCGGATGGCAAAGTTATAAATGATATAGCAGCAGAGGGTATGATAGGTATTTTGCGCGGCATTGGCGCTATGTAACCAAAATAATTTACGGCAGAATATCTTTGCTTACCAGTATGTGTATTGAATTAATAATAAATTAGAATTTCATAAGCAGCCAATTAAACCTGTTATTTCCTATAAACTCTGAATTTAGTGCTAAATCACGAGCTTCAGTATTATCAGGCAAATTAAATTCGGGGTTGCATATAACTCTGAATTTGTTATGATTTTTTATCTGATCAAGTTCTTGTGTGTTATATGACTCATAAATTTTTTGAGAAATCATCTCTGATAGAGAATAAGCATGGTGTTTTCTAAGAGCAGAGTCAAGCGCAAAACCAAGAGGTCCTGTTATTATAAGTCCATTCGCACCTTCGTTTTCCTTGATTACCGCAAATTTCGCCAAACTAGATGCATATTTGTCTATTGCGCTATATCTTGCGTGTTTAAAGTCTTTTGAAAAGTCATCGGTTACTCTGATACTATTTTTATCATATAACTTGTACATTGGTTTCAGAACAAGCTCGCTATGAGGATCTGTAGAATCTTTTGGTGCTAATTTTTCCAATGATAATAAAAGATTTTTAAGCTTTTTCCCTTGAGCATTTTTTGGTACCATAAATATTTCAGAAGTTGCGACTTGACCAATTCCGCAGCTTGCAATTTGCGGTCCGATTTGTTTTTCTATTCCAAAAGCATTGCAGAAGTTGTTAATTAATTTTGAAGCAGAAGCACCTGCGTTTGCAATTTTTACCAAACCTTGTTCATTTGTGAAATAACTGCTTCCGGTGGCATCAACTATTGCAGAATTATCGGTGATAGCTCTTATGTTAGATATACCACAGCCTCCGCCTGTAATTACTACTGAATAGTGGTCGCCAGCATGTATCATACCTTTATCGTGCAATTTTTGTGCAACTGCAAGACCACTTCCCATTGAATCTTGAAATGTTCTTACTTTAAAATCTTCAGCAACTTTTACACCTTTTTCCTTCAATTTAGCCGTAATTTCGTTAAAATTGATATTGCTCATCCCTAAACCGGTAATTCCACGAATGTTATCTGCATAAAGCAATTTATTGTCATGAACAGTTCCGGGAAGAAAAAATACTGCTTCTTTTACAGTGTCATCTGTTGGTTTTTGCTTTAATCCTTCTTTATATAAAGTTGATAGTTTCTCTGATAATTTATTTAAAAAGTCTTCTTGATTTTGGTATATTCTTTTACCTTGTGTATTAACAATACTTTTTATTTTATGGATTGTTTTATTAGAACCGTTTTCTATTAAAAGCATCTTTAAAGAATTTTCCCCAACGCTGCCACCAATGTCTGCCAAAAGTCTGCTTTTAAAGTTTGTATTTTTGTCATTATTGATAGGTAAAATTCTCATACACACACTCCTTAATTTCCTGACTACAATTGTTATAAAAATTGTAAAAGAAAAATTTGTTATTTTACAAACATTTTGTTTATAAATTGTTACAAATTATTTTCTAACCATTTGTTGTACAAGTCAGGACGCTTAGACTGTGTTCTTTTTATCTTTTGTTCTTGTCTAAACTCTTCTATTAATTTGTGATTTCCGTTTAATAATACTTCGGGAACTTCTAAGCCGCAATATTCTCTGGGCTTTGTATATTGAGGATATTCAAGTAATCCATCAGAAAAACTGTCATCGTGTGCTGATTCTATTTTTCCTAAAGTTCCTTCTATTTTTCTTGATATGCTGTCAATTAAACAAAGAGCAGGGAGTTCTCCGCCTGTTAAAACAAAATCGCCAATAGAAATCTCTTTTGGTTTTATTATTTCTCTTATTCTTTCGTCAAAACCTTCATAATGACCGCACAAAATAACTATTTGCTCATATTTTGCCAGTTCATTAGATAGTTTGTCAGTAAATGGTTCGCCTTGTGGAGTCATCATTATTGTTAAACTGCTTTGCATTATACTGATTGTTTTATAGCAGTCTACATAAGGCTGCGGCATTAAAACCATTCCTGCACCGCCTCCGTATGGTGTGTCATCAACTTTTTTATGTTTATCAAGAGTATAATCTCTGGGGTTATGAGTTACAACTTCAATAATTCCCTCCTCAGAGGCTCTTTTCATTATGCTAAAATCCATATGAGATTGTATTAATTCGGGAAATAATGTTAATACCTCAAATCTCATGATAGCAGTCCTTCGATGTTATTAATTTGTATTCTTCTATTTTTTATATCAACTGATAAAACAATAGCTTTTACAAATGGAACTAATGATATTTGCTTTCCCACTGTTTTGACAGATAATAAATCACTTGCCCCATTGTTAGACACTCCAACAACTGCACCAACCTTTTTTTCTCCGTCATAAACATCTAGACCAACCAGCTCATCAATTAAATATTCATCTTCCTCAAGATGCTCTCTGGCCGTGGACTCGTTAACAAAAATAACTTTATTTTTGTACTCCAAAATATCATTTAAAGTGTTAATGCCTTTAAATTTTATAATTGCACATTTAGGAGTAAACCTTAGCCGAACAATCTCTAATGGTACATATTCACCATTTATTTGAACAAACACTTCTTTTAATGCGCTAAGAAATTCCTCTCTATTCTTGGAATAACCGAGTTTAGCTTCCCCTTGTACTCCATGAAAATTTAAAATCTTGCCAACAGAAACAAAATTACTCTTCATCGTCTGACTTCTTTGGCTTTCTTCCTCTTTTAGGTTTTTCTTCTTGGACTTTTTCATCAGTTGCAGGTACTGCAACCGGCTCTTCTGCTATTTTTACATCTTCTTTTTGATGTTTTGTAACCATGTAATCGGCCGGTTTATCCGCTCGTTCTTCGTTCCACCTGTCAAGTCCCATTTGAGCACGAATCAATTTTATTCCTACATGGACTCTCCATTCATCCATTTTAAGTTGTGCAGCAATAATTTTGTGACAACCTATTGGAGGCAATGGTAACAATGGCTCATACAAAGCTTTAATAGCCATCATTTGATCAGGTGAAATAGCAAGTTTTCTCTTTGGAAACGGTAGTTTAGGAAGCATCATTTTGTGACGAACCAAATTAATTCCAAAGAAAACCTTTTGTGGTTCTACCCCAATCTTTGCCCCTATGACTTCATGAGCATCAGGGTTTGGCAAAGGTAACATTGCTTTATAAAGAAGTTCAATTTGTTCTAATTGCTCCTTTGATATAAGCAGTGGTTTTGCTTGTTTATGCGGTTTTCTTTGCATTGGACGCCTTTGCTGAGGTCTACCGCCACCAGATGCGTAATTATTTCTAAATCCGCCAGGTTTTCTTTGTTGAAAACCACTTCTGTTATCTCTTTGTTGATATCCGCCATCGCGTCTTTGGTAATTTCCTTGATAACGGTTATTATCTCTTTGATAATTTCCTTCTCTTCTATAGCCGCTATCATCGCGTCTTTGGTAACCGTTATTATCTCTATAATTGTTTTTGTAACCTTCTTGAGGTCTGTTGTAGTTTCTTTGTTCTCTGTTTTCTGCAGAATATGAGCTATATGAACTATAACTCTGCATAGGTTTTTCTTCTGTCTCACTCCCCTTATCAGCATATAGACAATTAGGACATATCACTCTTTTGGGGTTTTTAGTTTCAAATTCAGCACCACACTTAATGCACTTGTTTACATACATATTAAAAGCCTCTTAACCAATAAATAAATTCTAATAAAATATCCTTTAAATTAACCGTAAATTAAATAATATATGAGATTCAATCAAACAAAAGTTAAAAATATAACTCAACTTTCATGACTTATTATAATACATAGCTTTAAATTTTGCAAGATGTAATAAACTAGATGCCTTCGTCGTCAGAATTTCCTTCTTCGCCTTCTGTTTTAGGTGTGCTAACTTGTACTCCCATACTCTCTAATGCAGCTCTTGATTTTGGAGCAAGCGCAGTATCTGAAAAGTTCTCAAGTACTGTTTGATAACACTCTATTGCTTCATTTTTCATTCCACGCAATCTGTAAATATTTCCTGCTTTAAAATACAAAGGTGCAAGAGCAGGGTTAACAGCCATTAACATTTGGTTATCCAATTTTATTTTAATTCCTATAAGTTCTTCATTATCTTGCGGTGATAATAGTGCTCGGCCGTATATTTTTTTAGTCAGGTTATCTATTGAGTCAGACATTTGTGCTATATCTTCTTTAGATAACTTTGCTGACTTTTTAGCTGCTGATACATCCAAGCTAATTGCTGTAAGCAAGAAAAATAATGTTATTATGCTTAAAATAATTTTTTTCATTTAATACTCCGCTCAAAATTTATTATACCCTAACTTAATTATAAATAAAAGTTGATTTTTTTACTCAGTTATATGTATGATTATTTTATGAAAAATGATATTTGGCAAATGTTTATATTTGGTACCGGAGACTACCTTGATTATGCTTTAAATAATGGACTTGGCGGAGTTATATTTTTTACTAGGGATATAAATTCGAAAAAACAATTTAAAGAGTTGATAAACAGTATAGTTAAAAAATCTTTAATTTATCCCTTCTTATCAATTGATCAGGAAGGAGGGAGAGTAGAAAGAACAGAAAATATCCATCCGAGATACTTATCTCCTCGTTTTGCTTATCAAAAAGGAGAAGAATTTTTGAAAGAACAAACAACCAATATTGCTTGTGAATTAAGTGAATATGGTATAAACTTAAATTTTTCGCCGTGCGCTGATGTAAATACAAATCCGAATAATCCAATTATTGGTGAAAGAGCATTTTCGGACAAAACAGATGATGTTATAAACGGAGTTAATATTGTCTCAGAAATTTATCGTAAATATGGTATTATTCCTTGCATAAAGCATTACCCAGGACATGGTGATGCTGATAAAGATAGCCATCTTACCTTACCTCAAATAAATTTACCGCTTGAAAAAATGGAAAAAGTTCATATAGCACCATTTAAGCGTGCCGTAGAAGAAGGTATAGAAATGATAATGGCTGCACATCTTCATTGCACTTGCTTTGATAAAGAGGTTTTGCCGGCATCTTTGAGCAAGAATGCCATAGGATATTTAAGGAATAAATTGAATTATAACGGTGTTATTATATCTGATGATATGGTTATGAAAGGAGTGCAAGATTACGGAAGTCTTGAAGCAGTAATAACGGGTATAAATGCGGGGTTAGATATGTTTATATTTAGAGATGCAGATAAAAATGCGTATGAAACCGTTGAACTACTGATAGAAACTTCAAAAAAAGATGAAGAACTTTCTGCTAAAATATCTAAATCTATTGAAAGAATAAGAAATTTAAAAACAAAACTAAAAGGATGTGCATAAAGCACATCCTTTTTAATTTAATACTTATTAAATTGTTCTAAGACGCAGGTGCTGCTGCCTTTTCCGCATCAAAGCATGCTTTGCAGAGTACATCTCTACCTTGAGTTGGGTTAAAAGGAACTTGAGTTTGGCAGCCGCATTTTGCACATACCGCATCAAAAAGTTTCTTTTTACCTCTGCGTTGTTGTTTCTTTGCCTTTCTGCAGTCAGGGCATCTTTTGGGCTTATTTGTCAAACCTTTTTCTGCATAAAATTCTTGCTCGCCTGCTGTGAATACAAATTCAGCGCCGCAATCTTCACAAATAAGCTTTTCGTCTTCGTACATGACCGTTCTCCTAAATTAAATTAACCATAGTCCTAAAAAGCATTAGAACACAGCAATTATTCTATACTTTTTTCACAAAATCGTCAAGTGTGTAAATGTTTTATGAGTAGTAAATTGAATAGTGTTTATTTGCCCGTAGAACCGAATCCGCCTGCACCTCTTTCTGTATCAGAAAGTTCTGTTACAACTTGGATCTCGGCCTGTTCGTACTTGGCAATAACCATTTGAGCAATTCTTTCCTGTGGTTCTATTGTGTATGCTTCGTTAGAAATATTAACGATAGGAACACAAACTTCTCCTCTATAGTCCTCATCGACTGTGCCTACACAGTTTATTAAACTAATTCCGTGCTTAATTGAAAGTCCTGATCGCGGACGAATTTGAGCTTCATATCCGTGCTCTAGTTCAATTTTGAGTCCTGTTGGTATAAGCTTTCTCTCTAACGGTTGTAAAGTTATTGGCTCATCAATGGCGGCACACAGATCCATGCCAGCAGCACCTTTAGTCTTATATTCAGGAACAGATTTGTTATGTTCCATTCTATATATTTTTAAAATCATACTTCTCTCCTCGCATATTGTCATAAAAATTTATGCAGTAATAATTGTTTTTCCGTCAATAATTTCTTTTGGGAAAATTGTTAAAGTTTCAATTCCCATAGATTTATCAGAGCTTTTGTTTATTTTTGTTGGCGGCATAGGAGAAATCTCTCCGTCAATTTCCTCATTACTATTTTGAATATTTCCATTAGCACCCAAAAAACTGTTAGCATATTGTATAAATAAATTTCTTCTAACAGGGTTACTCATAGCAATTGACGATACATTCATAGTTATTACCTTTCTTCGTTATAACCCGCCTTATTCGGCTGTGATAATTGCGCCTAAAATCAAGCAACTCAATTTTACAATAAAATAAAAAATCTGTAAATAAATTTTTATGTATAATGTTAATATGATTAGGCGATTGGTCGATGGGTTAAAATATCCACCATTAAAGTACAATTCTCAAAAAATACCAAAAAACTTAATATGGCATTCTAAAGATAAATATGATGTGCATTATTTTAGTATATTTGATACTAATAATCCGGCTAAATATTCCAGAATGGCTTGTATCAAAGAAAGCACAATCATTGATGAAGTTGAAAAAACATCTTTGTATATTTTGAAACTTTTTGCTAATCCGAATAGACAAGGAATGGGGACTAAAATGCTCAATTTGGCTAAGAAAATTAGCAGTGATATTGGGTGTGAAGGTCGTTTTCATTTGTGTGCTTCAGGTTGTTTTACTCCTGAAAATGTACCACATATTTTTTATCGTAAATTTGGCATGAATTGTGAAATAGCTCAAATAAATTCTAAAATGGACGAGTTTATAAAAGAAGGTAAAAAAGCAACTACAAATGATTTTAAAAGGATAACGATGTTTTACCCGCCTGTTACAGAAAAACAAGAAACTTTAGAACAAAATATACCGCTAAAAAATGATAAAGTGAATATATTTACATTGTTAAAAATGTTTGAAATTTAGCTGGTAAATATATTTTGTAATAATTACTAAGATATTATCATTTTATTGTAAATTTATGTTATATCTTATACTATAATTCCATATCTTTTTAAACAATGACTGTTTTTTAGTGCTAGGAGATAATAATATGAAAGAGTGTAGGAATCGAGCAACAGGCTGGAAGTATGCTAAACTTACCGGACATATAAATGAAAATCAGGTCAAATTTCTAATTGATACAGATGAAGAGTATAGATTAGAATTTCTTGAACGAGTGGGGTGTACTAATGATACCATTATCCGTTGTACTGTAGGCGGTTTACATGAAAAGAATGTTGCAGGTATATTAGGACGAAAAACAAAATCAAAAACAGATTTAAAAATCTATTGTAGCAGTGGTAAACAGATTAATGTTTCTATAAAAAAGAGTCTTGGAGGACAAGTATATTTTGTCCGTGTAGACCTGTTTTTTCAAGTTTTTGAAAAGCAATTCGGAAAAATGATTCCAGAAAATGTAAAGCGGGCAATGAGGCTTTTCTGGGCTGCGGCAGATGATGCTGTTAGTATTATAGAGCAATATGCTGATAAAAGTGATGTAAAAAACTATAATCTACAAATTCGTCACAAAAGTCTAAATGCAACAACTTTGCTTCATTACAATTCCAGTCTTTATAAAGCTATGTTGATTTGGTTTGTAGAAAACGCATATGAATTGACTAAACTATCATTTACTATGGGAGCAGCACAAAATCCGCAAGATTGGTCTGAGTATGTTTGGTATATCAATACTTTGGGTGAAGTTCAAGTGGACGAGATTTTTCATATTGAAGAGTTATGTTCGGCTGCAAAAGATAACGCTGTTAAAAAAACTGTTTATGGCGATTGCAATGGCGGAACAACCATACAGCTTCCATTTGGTTTTGTGCAGTGGCATCAAGCGCAAATGCAATTTCATCACTTATATTGGAAAGTAAAAGAACTTTACGATTAAACATAATTTTGCCGGATTTCAGAGGAAATGTTTATATATATTCTTTATTCAAGTTGTTGCATTGCTTCAAGCATCTGTTTTGCAATAGCCATAGAAAGAAGAGGTGGAACAGCATTCCCAATTTCCAAACGCTTCATCCCATCTGAACCATAAAACTTGTAATCATCAGGAAAACTCTGTAGGCGAGCCCCCTCTCTAATCGACATAGCTCTCGAATCGCGAGGATGAATGCATCTAGACGAAGACGGACAAGCGAAATTTCTTGTTACTGTTGTAGATGGTCTATTCCACCATAGTTTTGCATATGTATTGGAGTATCCGCTTTTTGGTTTTAGTTCCTCTGGTAAATCATCCTTGCTTTGTCCATCACCCAATGCTTGCATAAGTCTAATAAGATGCTCACCATTTTTTGGTGCTATATGCTCAGTTAACTTCACATCATTCTTTCTTACAAAATCAAGGAAATCGTTATCAGGCTTTTCTGTATAATCCATTGCTTTCTCGCCGCTTTTTAAAGAAGGTAAATCTGCAAAGGCATCTTTAAGTGTGATGTAAGGAAGAAGACCTTCGCCATGAGTTGGCATAGGGTATTCAAAGTTATTATTTCCCTTGAAACCGACTAAGATGACTCTTTCGCGATGCTGTGGCACACCATAATTAACTGCATCTAAGACTTTATATTTTAGCGAATAACCTATTTCCTCAAATTCCTTCTGAATTCTAATAAATAATCTTCCTTTATCCATGCTTAATATTCCAACAACATTTTCAAAAACGAAAGCCTTTGGTTTTAAGATTTGAAGAACTCGTTTATACTGCATGAATAAATTTGCTCGATCATCCATTTGACGCTTACCAACTGTAGAATAAGATTGACATGGTGGACCTCCGACTATGATGTCAACAGGCTGCCCTTTAAGAGTATCTGAGAGAACTTCCTCTGTAAGGCTTGCAATATCACAGTTCAACATTTTGACATCTGGATGGTTGAGCGAATATGCGATAGAGATGTCCTTCTCTATCTCATTTGCAGCGATGATATTGTATTCAGGTAATTTAGAAAAACCATAACTTAATCCGCCAACACCAGCAAATAAATCAATTACATTGTATAATGTCATACTTTATCTTTTCTTCATCCTCATCTATGTTTGGCAGAGCAGTCAATATGTTTAGTTCCATTATCGAAATCTTCGACAAAACAATCATTCCCAAAATTAAAAGTTTGTAGGTCTAATACAAGAACACTATTTGTTTTGTTGACTTATTAAAGCTAACTTACTTTTATAATGGTGTCGACGATAATGTTACTATTTTGGAACCCTACGACAGTGGAATTGTATCACAAAAAATGTTACCTAACAACATTTATCAACGCATAGTTTATATTATGAAACAGTCCACACAAGAGTATTACAACATCAGAATGGTGTTAGGATTAGAATGTAAATAGGTGTTGGGGTTCAGCCAACCGAAAATTGATTTAAAGCATTTTTAACATTGCTTTTTTTAAATCATAGTTCTTAACTATTGATAGATTCCAAAATTTCTTTTTTAACAAGCTTACTCGTCTGCTTTTACCTATTCGGTCCATACTTAATAAACGAACTCTGTTCTCATAAGAATTAGGATAAACGGATTTCCAACCTTGCTCAGGAGCGGCAAGTTGTATTTTTTCATGATAAGGTCGTTTGGGAGTTATCTTATCCATAGAAAATCCAAAATCTTCTATGAGCCTTTTTCTTATGTGGTAAGTTTTCGGATACATTGTTCTATAAGTTCTATCAAAGGCACTTTTTGACAATTTAACTTCGTCAGAAATTTCATCAGTCATGAGAGTTTCGCTTGCACAAATAAATTTTTTTACACCCATTAAAGTATCTAATATTGCATTATCTCTTTTTACTTGCCTTTCAATTACGGGAGTTTTATCTATCATGGGTATAAGTAACTCTGTATCAACTTTTGAATTCTTTTTATATATCTCATAATTTCTATGGTTGATTTTTGATTGTTTTAGCCCTTCTTTATGTATTTGGTCAACCATAATCATATGAGCAACAGAATGATTTTGTTGTCCGACTGTGTAGTATGTTTGCATACTACGGTTAAACTTCTCCTTATCAGTACTTTTATAAGATTGATAAGCATTTATAACACTGTTTCTAACAACATCATATTCCATACACATTCCTAATTTATATTTGGTGTCGATAAGGTTACTATTTTGGAACCCTTTGACAATGAGATTATAGCAAATTTAGGTAATAAGTACAATACTTTTCATAAGTTGATATTGCTTATGAAATTAGATGCGCAAACATATTATAACATCAAAATGGTATTAGGTTATGAAGTTCAGTAATTATTTAAACAAACTAAGAATAAAAAGTATAAAACCACCAAATATAGATACAAATAATATTGTCAGTACAATTGGATTAACTGGTGAATATAGGTTAGTTCTTAATGTTTTTTTATATCCGTTTTGAATATAATCTTCAATAATCTTACCTAAAGTTTCTTTTGTATGATTTCCATTGCCAATAAACCTATATGAAAAGTCTTTCATGTACTGAGAGTAGTAGACTATCTTATACAATTTGTTTAAATTAACAGGAGCATAATGAATTGAATAAGAATAACTGTTGGCTTTTATATTTATATATAGTCCTTGTATAGCAGAGTATGTTCCCGGAAGGTGTTTGTTTAGTGCTATACATGTATCTACTACCAACTCCAAAGAGTCAATATCTTTATAGATGATTTCTTTGACACTATTTTTGTTTAAATATGACAATAAAAGCTTATCTTCTAAAAAATCTATAAATTTGATAAAAGTTTCAGAATCATATGCAGAAGCCTCATCTGCAACACGCTCTTTTAATTCATAGATTAATAAAAACAGGAAAAATAAAGGAGTTATTAATAATACTAAAAAAACAAATTTCATTCCTAAATCTGCTTCACAGAATGAAGAAAACATCCAACAAAAGCTTTCCCACAAGGTCATTCCTGAGTTTAAAGCAATTAATAATAAAGAAATATCAATTGCAGAAAAAACTAGAATAAATGCAAGTATGCATATTATAGTCTGATTGCACGCACTTGATGTTAAATTCTTTATTCTCATAAAACTCACAATACTACTATGGTGTCGATGGGGTGACTAAAATAGAACCCGATGACATATATAATTTATCATATTTTGATAATGTTGTAAATCTTATTCACTTATTAAAAAACTCTACGGAAGATTATTACAATATGAAAAAGGTTGTCGGGTTGTAAGTGAAATTGGTGCAAATAATTGCACCCTACAGACTAACTAGTAATATTGTATAAAGAAGCATTCCAAAAGAACAAACAATTGCAACAAGTGCAATCAACAATATAATAATTGAAATTTTGTCAAATATGTTTCCATTTTTGAAGTCTAAAAATGTAAGTTTATACCAGGGTATTAATTTGTGGTACCTTACATAATATTCAACAATAGCCTTTAAGGTATTAAGATTTTTTCTGGGTGTACATGTTATTTCATAGGAAAAGTTTGGAATATTGTTGCTGTAATCTATAATGTTGAATAACACCGGGAAATTTGTTGCTGAGTGTATAATATCATAATCAACATACTCTAATATATTTGAAGTTCCGTCATTCAATAATATATTAATTAGCAAATTGTGATTAACAGTAACACCTCTTCCCCCAGAGATATAATCGACATTAAGCTGTACTTTTAATGAACTGATACTGTTATATTCAATTCGTACTTGCTCCGAGTTTTCATTTACATAATGAAAACTCTGTCTTTCAAATACAATTTTCTTTACTTTTAATGCATGATTCATAATTCTAAAATGGTGTCGATGGGGGGACTTGTCTTGCTCGTTCGCGTTTAACGGGTCTACGGTTTTTCTTTTCAGAAACTTCGTTTCTTCCAAAGAAAAGACCTTCGCCCTCAGCTCACCCTCAAACGTGCGCGTATACCGATTCCGCCACATCGACACAAATTATTAAATTATCACTTCGTGATGCGTATACCTCCCCTCTCACAAAACCTGACATTTAGTCAGCTTTTGTTCGGCAGAGTGCCACATCGACAAGAATGTGTCTTTCGACCTAACAATCCTAGCATAAAAAAAATATTGTTTCAAATGATTTTTATATTTGCCTATCTTCTAATAATCCTGTAAAATTCAATTATGAATTTAGAACAAATAAAAAAACAACTACCAAACATAAAACGCACAACTTTTGGTATTTCAATACCCGAACTCAGAAAATTTGCAAAAAAAGTTGCAAAAGACAATTACAAGGAATTTGTCGAATTAGATGATTATTCGTCTTTTGAATTAAAACTTCTTCATGCATTCGTCCTAGGTTATGCTAAAGATGACATAAATTCTTTATTAAAATATTTTAAAGCTTTTATTCCTCAAGTTGATGATTGGGCGGTTAATGATTCTCTCTGTCAAAATTTTAAAATTGCAAGAAAATATCCAAAAGAAGTTTGGAATTTTGTTATGAAATTATCTAAATCAAAAAAAGAATTTGAAAGCAGAATAGTCTCTGTAATTTTGCTTTCTCACTATCTTAATGACGAATACATTGAAAAAGTTATTGAGGTTTTAGATTCTCTAAACACTGATTATTATTATTCTCAAATGGGGGTTGCATGGGCTATAGCAACTGTTATGGGAAAATATCCCGAAAAATGTTTGAGTTATCTTAAATCAAATAATTGTAATTTGGATAAAATTACATACAGCAAATCTCTCCAAAAAATTAGGGAATCTTTTAGAGTGTCTAAACAAATTAAAGAGCTTACAAAATCAATGCAGCGGCATTAATTACATATCAAATTTTTCTGCTTTTTCTTTATAAATATCAACTAAAATTTTTAAAAAAATTTTCAAACTTTCACGCTTATCGTTTGTGTGAACACAGAGGTAACATTCAAATTTTTCATCGCATACAAAAGGTGTCCAAGCAAATTCGCCCGTAAAATCGTTGAAAAACCCCGGAGTTAGACAAACAGCTTTCTCTGCTGCTATATTCGTAAGTGTAGTTTCGTGGTTTTCACTATTTAAATAGTCAATGTTTAGCGTATTGATTATTTTTTGCTGCAAAGCTCTGAGTTGCGGCGGAGATCCTCCTCCAACAAGCAAAGTCTCGCCTTTCAAATCCTCAATTCTTATTCGCTTATTCCAGCTTAAAGTGTTCTCTTTTTTTGTTATCAAATAAATATAGCTTGTATAAAGAGGAATAAGTTTTGTATCGGGAACATGTTTCATCTCGTTATCAAAAGTAAAATAAATATCTTGATTTCCTTTCAGGAATTCGTCAGGTCTATAGAATCCATTAAAAATAGGTGTTATAGAAATTTCCGGATAAATTTCCGAGAATTTTTTTATGGCTTCAGGAAGAAAATATAAACAGCTCCTTGTCGGGATTCCGATTGTAATATTGTCAGAATACTTTCTACTCATATTTTGTGCTTGCTCGATTGCCTGTCGCATTTCTTCTTTTATTGTTCTTAATGATGCGCAAAATTGTTCTCCCGCTGGTGTTAAAAATGCACCTTTCCCTGAACGGTTAAAAAGTAAAAATCCGATTTCCTTTTCAACTTCTTTTATCTGATAAGACAGTGTTGCCTGAGAAATGTATAAATTCTCTGCTGCTCTATTAAAATTTTGCGTTCCAGCAAGTTCAAGGATGTAATCTATTTGTTTGTTATTCATAATTAAATAATATCTTAATTGAAAAATTAAATCAATAATCGCACTTTTTAATTGGATTTTTCGATTAGTATAGTTTAAAATCAATTTATAAAGAAAAAAAGGAGGAAATTATGCAATATGTTAAGTTTGGTAACACAGGCATGGATGTATCAAGAATCTGTTTAGGTTGTATGAGTTTCGGAAAACCTGGGAAAGAAAACGGCGTTTTTCCTTGGGCAAAAGATTATAATGAAGCAAAACCTATTTTTAAAAAAGCAATTGATTTAGGAATAAATTATTTTGACACTGCTAATGTTTATCAGCTTGGAACTTCTGAAGAAATTACGGGAAAATTGATAAAAGAATTCGGACTTGACCGTGACGAAATCGTTGTTGCGACTAAAGTACATTTTGCAATGAGAGAAGGAAAACCAAACGGCGGCGGCTCTTCCCGCAAAAATATAATGTCAGAAATTGATCATTCTCTTAAAAGGCTGGGGTTAGATTATGTTGATGTTTATCAAATTCATCGTCTTGATCACGAAACTCCTATGGAAGAAATTATGGAAGCTCTTCACGATGTTGTAAAATCAGGTAAAGCAAGATATATTGGCGCCTCTGTAATGTGGGCTTGGGAGTTTGAAAGATTAAATCAAATAGCAGAAAGAAACGGCTGGACAAAATTTGTGTCTATGCAAAATCAGTATAACTTGATATACAGAGAAGAGGAACGGGAAATGATGCCTCTTTGTCAGGATAGAAAAGTCGCTGTTGTTCCTTGGTCACCGCTTGCAGGAGGAAGATGTGCTCACCCTTGGGGTACAAAAACATACAGAAATTCCATTGATGAAGTGTCACCTGCAGTTTGGGGAAGTACTGAAGAGCAAGACAAAATTGTTGTTGATAATTTAGAAAAAATATCTAAAGAATTGGGTTACTCGATGGCACAGGTATCTTTAGCATGGATGCTTTCAAAACCTTATATTACTTCTCCGATTGTAGGATTTACTGATGAAAAACATGTTGAAGAAGCTGTAACTTCTTTGGATATTAAGTTATCGGATGAAACTATTAAAGCTCTTGAAGCTCCGTATGTTCCACACATCAAGACAGGTGCATTTTAGGGGTAAATATTGTATAATAAAAATGTAGGGAGAAATTTTATATGAAAGTATTATTGTTTAACGGTTCACCGCATAAAAACGGATGTACTTATACAGCACTTGAAGAAATTTCAAAAACGCTCAAAGAAGAAGGTGTTGAGTCTGAAATATATCAAATCGGTATTAAATCAATAACTCCGTGTAGAGGGTGTTATGCTTGTTCAAAAATAGGGAAATGCGTAATAGACGATGATGATGTAAATAATTTTGTTCAAAAGTGCAAAGAGTTTGACGGATTTATTTTCGGTTCGCCGGTACATTATGGTTCTGCTTGC
Organism: uncultured bacterium; assembly: GCA_902777605.1. Lineage (GTDB taxonomy): Bacteria > Cyanobacteriota > Vampirovibrionia > Gastranaerophilales > Gastranaerophilaceae > CAG-196. The sequence continues at coordinate 44,629 of CACYUI010000004.1, forward strand.
GGTGGAATTACTGCATTTTTAGACAGAGCATTTTTTGTAGCATTTTCTTCGGGGCAGGGTGATGTATTCAGACATAAACCGGGTTCTGCAATTGCAAGTGCAAGAAGAGCAGGTACTACGGCAGCCTTAGACCAACTAAATAAATACTTTGCAATTACTGAAATGCCTATGATTTCAGGCAGATATTGGAATATGGTGCATGGTGCAACTGCAGATGAGGTTAAACAAGATTTGGAAGGAATGCAAAATATGAGAGTTCTTGCCCGTAACATGGCTTGGTTTTTAAAGCTTAAACAGGCAGGTGAAAAAGCAGGAATAGAACTTCCAAAAAGAGAAGAAACGGTTTATACAAACTTTATACGCTAGGAGGATTTATGGCTAAAAATTTGGTTGCATATTTTTCAAAAACAGGTGAACAGTATGGAGTAGGCGAGATTACAAAGGGTAATACCGCGATAGTTGCTGAAATTATTGCTGATAAAATTGGAGCTGATGTTTTTGAGATAAAGGTAGTTAATGACGACTATCCGACCAAATATAATCCTCTTATCCAAAGGGCAAAACAGGAAAAGATGGCAAATCTTCGTCCTGAACTTGTCGGAAGAGTTGACAATATTGAACAGTATGACAACATTTTTATTGGTTACCCGAATTGGTGGAGTGATATGCCGATGCCTGTTTATACATTCTTAGAAAGCTATGATTTTTCTGGCAAAAATGTTTATCATTTCTGTACTCACGAAGGCTCCGGCGGTGTAAAGAATAACGGTTTTGATTTATATGGTCATATTGCCCAAAAGGATAGAGCGCAAGCAGAAACAAAGGTTGCTGAATGGCTTGACGGTCTAAAGGGGTAAATATAAGGGGTAAATATATTAAAGTAAAAAAACAAGTGCAGTAACTTGAAGTAGTATATAAAAAACAGGAAGTGAAGATTTTCACTTTCTGTTTTTATTTGTCTTCTACCGTCGGGAGAGGGCAATTTTTCTTAGGGATAGTCTATTTTTATTTATCCCTTATAAAAATGGGTGAGGGGTTAATAATGTTATAATTGAAACATGAAACACAAAAACACAACTCTAAATCAAGTAAAAATGCTCCGCAAAAATATGACAGAACAAGAAAGAGTTTTATGGAATATTTTGCGAAATAACCAATTTTATGGTCTTAAATTTCGCAGACAAGTTCCTATTGGAAATTATGTAGCAGACTTTGTTTGTGAAATGCATAATGTGATAATTGAACTTGATGGCGGACAACACAACAAACCTGAAAACATAGAAAAAGATAAACAAAGAACAGATTTTTTAGAAAGTAAAGGTTATAAAGTTTTAAGATTTTGGAATAATGATATTGATAATAATTTAGATGGGGTTTGTGAGGTAATTTATCGAACAATTTTTAAGGAAGACTGACCCCTCACCCGAATTTCTAAAACTCGTTGCCTCGTTTTGAAATTCTTTCCTCTCCCGCAGGGAGAAGGATAGTTTGTTATGATTTTCACTTCCTGTCTGTTCTTCCTCCCCCTATAAATGGTGGTGAGTAGTTTATTGTTACTCTTTTTCCCAAAGTTGTATATAATTATTTATTATCTTATAACTTTTGATATTTCTGATTGAATAGAATTTGCTTTAGATATGTATTTTGACAAAATATCGTACCTGTAGTTAGATTCTCCGTACGGTATTTTCATTGACATTAATTCGTCAACACTTTTGTTTATATTTTCCAACTTATCTAATGAACTCTTTATTTCCATCACAGTTGAGAGTTTCCCCGGTATTTTTGAGAGTAACAATTCGCAAGAATTGAGCAAGTTTCTTTTTATATTATCAATATTTTGTTTAAATTTGGCTGTAATTCCGCCCGAAATTTTAGCGGAAAGGCTTGCTTGATTGTACATTGCACTAAGAGTTTTTATATTTTCCGACAAACCTTTTCTTTTTTCAAATAGTGATTCTGCAAGTTCAAAATCGCGAATATCTTTTGCAGCTTGAATTTGTTTATCTAAATCTATAATTTCTTCTTCTGTTTTAGCAATCTGGTATTCAAGCTTAAACGCATCATCGCTTATATCTTTGTATGCATCCTCTTTAAGAAGATTGAAGTCGTAATCGTTCAAATGTCTTTGTGTCGGAGAAATGTTTTTTGCGGCAATATCTTCCGGCTGAAGAAAAAAGTTATTTTCGTCAGTGCTTGTTTTGAAAGTATTCTTGCTGCTTGTAAATATGTCGCCTTGCATAGCTACAATTATACAATTAATTAATCATTTGTTCAATTTTTTCTTTTTGTAAAAGTGCCGGATAATAATCTGGCAATAATTTTAAGCATTCGTTTATGTAAAACATTGCATTTTCAAAATTATTTATATCCAAAAAATATTTTGAAAGTAAAAAATGAAGCTCCGGATCATTATAATAAATCTCTTTTGCTTGTTCAAAATATTTGAGTGCTGCACTTTTTAGTTTGTTTTCATACATTACCCTGCCGACAAATTTATATGTTTCCATATTTATTGTTGCCAAATATTCCAGTGAACCCAAAAACTGTTCAACATACCCGATTTTTTGGTTTTTTAGAAGAAAATCAAGATCAATTTCCAAAAAATTTCTTATTTCAAAAAATGTCGGAAAATCTTGTAAATATCCGTTTAGTATATTAACAAGTCTTTTTCCCCAAATAGCGCGAGGGGAATCTATACCGCTGAAAATTTTCTCTGCAGTATTCAAATCATCATCAAGAATTGCAAGATAAGCATGCTCTATTGAGTTTGGGGTAATTTTCAATTCTGAGCAATCATCATTAAAAAAGAAAAGTTTTTCTTTATAGAGATTAGTCATTCTTTTTATAAATTCTTATAGTCTTAGATTTTTTGTTATCATCAACAACAACTTCATCAGAAGCTTGAACTTGTTCGATTTTATTATCGTTCAAACCGCCGCCTTGTTTAATCAATTCTGATACGGAATCAACTGCAGAAACCTGTGCTGTTTTACCCATAAGGTTAGCCAGTTTGATTTGCAGATAGATTTCTTCTCTATAAATTTTAACATCCTTATCTGCTTTTATAGCTATTTTGCAAGAACCATTCTTAGCCTCGACAACAGTGATTTCAATGTTGTCGTTTATCATAATTTTTTGACCGTTTTTTCTTGTTATTACTAGCATTTTGTTCCTTACACTAAACTATCTTAAACATAGGATGACTAATACTGTATCCTGAACCTGATAATACTATTTGACCTGCGGTTTGATTATCCAAATTGAAAATCAGTGGTGCAAGTAAATTAATAGTAGTACCTTTAGGATTATCTTGCGGAATAGAGGTGATATTCATTACAAGAATACTTTCAGCGTTGGTAATATTAAGTTCAGTAATCACATTATCATCTAAGTTTACCGAGTAATCAAAATCCAGTGCGGCTACTGATATAATCGGAAAGGCTAAAGCAGGATCTTCTACCGATTGTAGCCATTTGAAAAGGGTATCCTTGTTAGGCTCAATGATGATATATTTTGTTAATTCATCAAAACCGATAATAGGCAGACGAAAGTCGAATATGCGGCTCTCATCAATCTCTACTTCTCCAAATCTAACTGTTTCTATTTTCATTCTCTATCTTTCTTAAAAACTTGATGACATTTGACTTGTCAATAATGATTGAATAAGTCTAGGATCTATATTGGATGTTTTATCATTTCCTAATAATAAGTTTAACATAGAATAATCATTATTAACATTACCATTTGTTTTTCCTGTTAACATTAACAGCTCAGAATTGTAATTATTCCCGCTTATTAAATCGCCAAAACCTGCTTGCTGTAATGTTCTAAGAGCAGCAACGACTTCCTCGTTGCTTGGTGTAGCTTGGCTTGAAAAATCTTTATAATCTTTAAATTGCTTAGGCGTTATGCTTTCGTTTCTATTCATTTCTCTCATGAGGTTTTCAATTTTTTGTTTTTCGTAAGTACCTCTTGCTTTTTCAGAGAAGCCGCTACCAAATTTTCCTCTAACAAATCTGTCAAATTCTGATTCTTCTGATGCTGGTTCATTACACTTATCAGGAGATTCTAAGCAATTTTTACCCTTTGTAGCATAATATTGTAATTGCCCGCTAGGTGATAATGATAATACTTTTTCGTAGTTTTTAATTGCTTCTTCTTGATTACCTATTTGAGCGGATGACATCGCTAAATAGTAATATGCAACTGAATTAGACGGGTCTTTTTGTACAATATTTTTCAACAAAATATATGACTGAGAATAGTTTTTTGCTTTGTACATTCTTATAGCACTTGCAAGTGATGAATTTGTAGTTGATGTTTTTGCACTTGCAATGTTAATAGTTGCTGTGGCGAAAAATATTACTAATATTGCCAAAATAGACTTTTTCATTTTATTATCCTTCTATTAATGCTCTTCTTTTATTAAAACGAAATCATTTCAATTTTGTTCATTTCAGTGTTAATTATACAACATGTTTATAATGATAACAAGCTATCTGTCAATAAAAAATCGCAAATTTCATCTTCAAGGTGGATGTTATACAGATTGTTTATCTCTTTTATAAAATAACAAGGGCTTGTAACATTAACCTCAATTATTTTTCCGTCAATTACATCCAGTCCGGCCATGGAAATTCCCATTGAATTTAATTTTTTTGCCACTCCTGTAAAAGCTGATATTTCTTCATTAGAAAGTTCTGCATTAGTTATAAAGTTGTCATTGTGAGTATTAAACTTAAAATCATCCCCTGTTGGTAATTTTTTTACACTGTATCTTAAGACTTTATCTCCGAGTGTAAGCACTCTCTTATCTCCGTTTTTTACACCTTTAATAAATTTTTGTACCATGACAAGAGTTGTTTCATTGTTTGTCATTGTATTAATTATTGTTCTTGTATTTGGATCTCCTTCATACAGATACATAACGCCTGAACCAAAACATCTGTTAAGTGGCTTAAGCACAATTTCTTTGTGAATTGAAAGAAATTGCTCTATTTCTTCTAATGAGGCAGTTACAATATTTTCGGACATTAAATCTTTGAAATATACGCTGTGCAATTTTTCGTTAAAATCTCTAATTGCGCGTGGAGAATTTATAACTTGAGGTTTAGTAACGAAATCAAAGATGTATGTTGCGTTAATATAATCTATGTCTACCGGAGGATCCGGTCTAAACATAACTAAATCAAAAGAATCAATTTCTTTTTCAATTTGTATGTTTTTATAAAAAATATTATCTTCAGAAACAAAAGTTTCGTAACATTTTGTGTATGCCACATCTTCTTTTAAAGAAAGGTTTGGTATCGTTGTTATATATACTTCTGCGCCCCTATCCAAGAAACCTTTTATTATCCAAAAATTTGTAACAAGTTTATTAAACTCAAAATATTTTAATTCCAGTTTATCTATAATAAATAGTATTTTTCTCATATAAACATCCCCTTTGTTTTTAATGTATCACTAATATAAAATTGTTACAATCTGAAAATAGGGTATTGTTTATGATACGATAGCTTTATGAATTGTTTTTTTAGAAATCAGCACGAAGCTTTATATAGAGCAAATAAACCATATCAGTATGTGGGCGGTGAATTTCTTTCGTATAATAAAGATTGGGATTCATCATCGGTTAAATTTGCGTTTGTGTTTCCCGACAAATACGAAATTGGGATTAGCAATCTTGGTGTCAGAATTATTTATGACAGAGTTAATAAAGTTGACAGATTTTTAGCAGATAGAGCCTATGCTCCTGAAGTTGATTTTAAGCCTGAATTTTTATACGGAGTTGAATCTAAAAGAGCGCTAAAAGACTTTGACGGAGTTGGTTTTTCTCTTCAATATGAGCTATCTTATCCTACTGTTCTAAAGATGTTAGAGATGTCAGGAATAAGTGTCAAAAATTCAGAAAGAAGTGAAGAAGAACCTATCGTTTTCGCCGGCGGTCCTTGCACTTTTAATCCTTTACCGATGTCTGATTTTATAGATGTTTTTTGTATCGGTGATGGTGAAGATATGATGGTTGAAGTGTGCGAGGTTTTAGAAAAAACTAAAGGGATACCGAGAAAAGAAAGAGTAAAAGCTTTATGTGAGATTGAAGGCTGTTGGGGGTTAAATGACGGTATAACAAAGACGGTTAATAAGCGTATTTCTCCGTTGACTCTTGAGAACGCTTCAACATCTTACCCTATACCGTTTTCAAGTTCTGTTCATGATAGAGCAATCGTTGAAATTAGAAGAGGGTGTGGGAGAATGTGCCGTTTTTGCCAGCCGGGGCATGTAACACTACCAATTCGAGAGAGAGAAGCGGAAGATATAATTAAAATTACAAAAGATTTGGTTAAAAATACAGGGTATGAAGAATATTCGCTGCTATCACTTTCTTCGAATGATTACAGTAACATTTCAGAAGTTATAAAAGAGCTTTCGGTAGATTTTAACAAGAAAAAAATTAATGTTTCACTCCCGAGCCAGCGCATTGACGGATTTAGTTTAGAGCTTGCAAATCTGATGCAATCCGTGAGAAAAGCCGGCATGACATTAGCACCGGAAGCAGGGAGCCAAAGACTTAGAAATGTTATAAAGAAAAATATTTCTGAAGAACAGATTATCAATGCTGCGCTAACTCTTTATGAAAATGGCTGGAGTAAATTGAAATTTTACTTTATTGCAGGACTTCCTTCTGAAACAATTCAGGATATGGACGAGATGGCAGAGCTTTTAAACAAAATAAAATACAGAGCAAAATTACTAAAGAAAGAAAAAGAACTGTCACATGGTTTTGAAATAACCTGTACTGTATCAATATTCGTTCCCAAACCGTTTACTCCGTTTCAATGGTGCGGTCAAATGGATTTGGGGATTGTGTCTGAACATATTAGGTACTTAAAAGAAAAAACAAAAGGAATTAAAGGTCTTAATATTAATTATCACGAAAGCTCGGTTTCTCAAATTGAAGCGGTCTTGACTCGTGGGGATGCGTCTTTGTGTGATTATATTTATGCTCTTTATAAAAAAGGATGTTACCTTGATGCTTGGGGTGAGCATTTTGATAAAGATGTTTGGTCTGATACTGCAAAAGAATGTGGTTTTGCTCTTTCAGATCTTGCACAAAAAGAATACGACTTGGAGGAAAATTTACCTTGGGATTTCGTGAATGTAGGTATATCAAAAGAATGGCTTCAAAAAGAGTATGAGACTGCTCTTATGCAAGGATGTGAATTTAATCTTCAAAAGACATGTGAGCACGGTTGTGTAAATTGTGGAGTTTGTTTAAATTTAAAAACAAAGAAGGTTCTGGCAAAACCATATAGAGCTTCTGAGAAAGCTCAACATGTTCTGGATACTAAGCCAGTTGATCCTACACGAGCTAATGTTGATACTAATATTCCAGTGTACAGATACAGATTGAAGATTACTAAAAAAGGACTTTTACGCTACTTCTCTCATTTGGATTGGCAAAATACTTTTCATAAGGTATTAGCAAGAACCGGCTTAAATATGGTTTATACTTTAGGTTTTAATCCTACAATGAAAGTGTCTATGGGAATTGCGCTTCCTCTGTTTGCCCAGAGTGAAGGTGAGCTAGTCGATATAGAAATATACGACAATATATCCAAGCAAGATTTGGTTGAATTAATTAATTCAAAACTTCCAGAAGGCGCAAAAATTGTTGATGTAAAACAAATCGAAAGGTATGCTATTGCAGTTGATATTGAGGCACATTGGGCTGAGTATAAAATTACGCCGTATGCAAAGTCCGATAACGGTTCTAATACAGTAACCCTACTTTACAAAAATGAAGATTTTATGTATGATGTAAACAAGGTTTTATCTTCCCCTGAAGTATTAATAACGAAGAAAAACAAAAAAGGTTTTGAAAAAACAACAGATTATAAAAAATCTATCGGAAGTTATAGATTTGAAGAAAACAATCTGTTCATATACCTTAAAGTAGGTCAAGGCTCAGACATTCCGTCTTTGAGAGCAGATGCTCTCATGGAGCTTGTCAATCCGAAACAAATTTTTGAGATTACAAGATTGAGATTTCTTGACGAAAAACTAAACGAAATGTAGTTATGTAAAGGATTAAAAAATGAAAGACACGAACGCAAACAAGATTGTTATAGCCGAGCGTGATAATATTGCTGCGGTTATAGAAAACGGAAAAGTTGCTGAATTTTATGTTCACAGAGGCGAAATTATTTTGGGCGATGTTTATTTGGCTCAAGTTGAAAATATCTTACCTTCAATTGAAGCAGCATTTGTGAATGTAGGTTCTGATAAAATGGGATTTTTGCATGCGCAAGATATTGGTGGTAAAGGGGCACTTCAAGACAAACTAAAACCGAAACAAAAACTTGTTGTACAGGTAGTAAAAGAGCCTGTTGGTCACAAAGGTCCACGCGTTACTACTGAAATTTCATTGCCGGGAAGATTTTTGGTACTCATGCCTAACGAAGCAGGTATAAATGTTAGTAAAAAAATTACTTCATCTAAAGAAAGGGCAAGACTTAAATCTCTTGTTAATCTTCTTAAACCGGTTGGTGTAGGTATTATTGTAAGAACAGAGGCTGAAGGTCAAACTGAAGCTGATATTCAAGAAGATTTGGAAATTCTTTTGGAAAAATGGAATAATATTGTTACTTCTGCAGAAAGTATGACTCCTCCAAGTCTTTTGTACAGAGATCAAGATTTGTTATACAGAGTAATAAGAGAAGCGTGTAATGAAGAAACACAAGAAATTATTGTAGACACAGCTTTTGCGTTAAACAGAGTTCAAAACATTCTTCAAAACTGGCATATGAACAAAAATATAAATGTTAATTTGTATAAGGGTTCCGAACCGTTGCTTGTAGCAATGGATATACATAAAGAAATAAAAGCTGCGCTTCAAATGAAAGTTAATTTGCCTTCGGGAGGTTATTTGTTTATTCAAACAACAGAAGCTTTGACAGTTATCGATGTAAATAGCGGTAAATTTACAAACTCTGCAACTCAAGATGAAACTATACTAAAAACAAATATAGAGGCAGTTCACGAAATAGCTCGTCAGTTAAGACTTAGAAATATAGGCGGAATGATAATTATTGACTTTATTGATATGACAAACCGTATTGATAAGCTTGCGATGATGGAAGAGCTTGAACTTGCGGTAGAAGCTGATAAAGCAAAACCGCAGGTAGGTCAACTTTCTGACTTAGGTCTTGTTGAAATGACTCGTCACAGACAAGGTCAGGCTTTGAGTGAAATATTTGCAAAAAGATGTCCTCATTGTCAAGGCAACGGCTATATAATGGAAGATTTAAAATTTGCATCTGCAACTTCCGAGGGTGAATATAGAGCTAAAGCTGCAAAAATTAAACTTCCGATGAACGACAGAAAGAAATTTTCAAATAACAAGTTTAAGGGCGGAAATGAACAAAACGCGAACAAACAACAGGAAGAATTAAAAGAGCTTAAGGAAATTCCTCAACCACAAGAACCTCAAATAGAGCAGGCTGAAGCACCGTCCGTTGTTGCTCAAACAGAAGTTCAGGAAATAAAACAGGAAAAAGAAGAAAAACAAACCAAAGCTAAAACAAGAGGTAGAGGTAGAAAGAAAATTAAAGAAGTTGATGTTAAGGACGAAAAAATAGCTAATACAGTTATAAATTCTGACGCGGAAATAGCTCCTGTTATTGCTGAAAAAAAAGCAGAAGAAAAGAATGCTGAAGAAAAAGAAACTTCTGAACCAAAAGAAGTAAAAGAGGTAAAGCGTTCAAGACGACCAAACAGAAATTCTCAAAAAAGAACAAAAAGGACAACTAAAAAGAATGATGAAGAATAAAATTCTTGTGATTATAATGGCTTTAACGCTTGCTCTTCCTGTGTATTCACTTCAGGAAGAGGGTGTGATGCCTGCCCAAGAAAATACTGTTGAGCAAGTTCAAACAAATGAAAATATTGTTCAGAATGATGAAGTGGTAGATAATGCTTCAGAAGAGAAAATTTTGACTAAGGAATCTTTTAAGCAGCCGACAAGTAAAAGAAAAGTTGCTAAAAAATTTATTATAGCAATGCTGAGTGTTGGTTTGTCTTCGTTGATAATATATGCTGCTTTGAGTTTATATAATAAATTCAGAGATAATTTATCTCAAACACAAGCGCTTGATAAAAAAGAAGAGCCAAGTTCTTTGGAAACTCCCGATAATTTGAACGATGCTATAAAATCATTCTTAGACAGAACTCATTGGGAAAACTAAATTATGGCAAGAGAATTTGATTTTTATGTGGTTCCGACTCCTATCGGTAATATATCGGATATTACACTGCGTGCAATTGATATTCTGAAAAATGTTGATATTATTGCATGTGAAGATACAAGAACTACGCAAAAACTTCTCAATCATTATGAAATAAAGACAAAATGTGTTTCATATCATAAGTACAATGAGCGAGAGAGGGTGAAATTTTTTCTTGATGAATTAAAAAGCGGAAAAAAAATTGCACTTGTATCTGACGCGGGTACTCCAATGATTTGTGATCCTGGCGGGGTAATCGTAAAAGAACTTTTAGATAACGGTTTTTCTGTAACTTCACTTCCTGGAGCATGTGCAGTTACGACTTTTGTATCCCAAATACCAAGGAATAGCGAAGAATTTACTTTTGTTGGTTTTATTCCTAGAACTGAGGCTCAAATTGAAGATATTGCAAAAAAATATGCCAAGCAAAATTGTATATTCTATGATTCGCCTGAAAGGATAATAAAGACTCTTGAAATTATAAAAAAGACAAGAGGTAATATAAAAATTGCGTTGGGTAGAGAACTTTCAAAACTGTTTGAAGAAATTAATTTAGACTATATTGATAATGTAATAGCGCATTACTCTGAAGGAATAAAAGGCGAAATTGTCTGTATGCTATATGCGGACGAAAACAGTAATAATTCTGATTTAGAATTTAAAATTAGGGATTTAAAGAAAAAAGGATTTAAGGATAAAGAAATTTCCGTAATTCTGTCTACACTTTTTGATTTGAATAAAAATGAAATTTATAAAAAAGCGCTTGAATTGTAAAGCTTTGTAAAAATGTAGTCAATTTTCACACCAAAAATGTTTTTATAAACATGGAAGAAGTGTGTTGTTATGAATACTATGCCCGTAAATAGTAATAATAATGTATCCATGCAAGGTAATTGGTGGAGAAAATTTAAAGATTGTGTCGGTCAAAAGACTATTAACACCTTTAAAGAACGCACTTTTAAAGATTCAGCACGACTTCGAGAGGTGAGAGATAAACGAAATGACATAATGTCTTCTCCAATGTGGAACAGAGGAATTATGGGCGCAACGGCTCTTGTTACACAACCTGTTATTGATAATTACAATCACAGAGTTGATGAAGAAACACGCGTTGTTTCAAGAAACAGGACTTTGGCAAAAATTATTGCAGGAACTACAGTAGGAATGTTTGTTGTAAGAGGTCCTATATATAAAGCCATAGAAAATATGACAAACCTAAAAGGGACATCGAGATACAGTAAATCTCTTCTTCCCAAAAAGTTTATAAATGAAATTGCGAAAAACGATAGTTTTTTAAAGAATTATCGTTCTGCGCTGGCTATGTTTATTGCTCTTTTAGCTATGTGCGGAACAAACTTCCTGCTTGATGCACCGCTTACAATATTTTTAACGAATTTGTTTAATGACAAATCAGGAATAAAGCCACCAAAAGAAGATGATGAGAAAAAAGCTTTGTGTGTAGATATTAATCAAACAAATGCAAAAGAGGTTGATATTGCAAAACAAGGGGAGGTGAAGTATGCGTAATTCACTTTTCCAAAAACCTTTAGAATGGATTTATGAAGGATTTAAAAAAGATACCTCAAAGATGCTCGTTATAACAGGTACTGCCGGCTGGGCATTGTCTTCTCTTGCGCAAATTACTGCAATTCTCGTAAACCCTAACATTTCAAAAGAAAAGAAAAGCTTCTTGATTCCTCAAGAATTCTTAGATGCAGTAGTAAATGTCGGTGCATTTTTTGGCATTACAATGTTTGCTAAAAAGACAATTGCAAGATTGTTTTCGACTGGCAAATTTGCACCTCAGTCGGTTAGAGATTATTTGAATAAGAATAAGGATTTATACAAAGATAAAATTGGCAAGATGTCATTTGATCTAGATGAAGTGTTAAAAGCTGATAATAAATTCCCTAAAGATTCATATTATTCAACTAAAAATTATTACACAACTTTAGGTACAGTAGGTGCAAGTATATTATCTTCTAATATAGTTACACCACTTATCAGAAATGCTATGGCATCTAATGTGCAAAAAACATATATAGACATGAAGAAAAATCCTGAAAAATATAATGCTTATCAACCGAAATGTTCTTCTAATATGAAGATATAGCTTTTTAAATATATTTTATATAACCTAGCCGTTTGGCTAGTTGTTTGAAAATATTTACCCTGCTAATCTTATCTTTGTATGGAAAAGATTTATTTAATAAGCGTTTCAAATGGAAGCCCCAATGCTTCCAGTATAGGAATGATAGTAGTGAGTGTTGGATTGATTTCTCCACGCTCAATTCTTCCTATGTATGTACCGTCAATTCCTGCTTTTTGTCCGAGTTCATCTTGTGATAAGCCAAACCTGTTTCTTTCAGCGCATAAATTTCGACCAAATTGTTTTATTTTTGACTTATCCCTCATGTATTCTATGTTGTCATGCTTATTTTTCAATGCCCAGTGCGTAGATGTTCAAAAATAATACATATATGTTCTAAAAATATGTTGTTTTTAAGTATAAGATTTAATATCGGAGTATTAAATGAAAAAGAAATCATTAATAAAAAAAATAATAAGTAAAATATTTAATTTTTATAAAGAAGATGCAGAATTGATTTTTGTATTCTTTGGAATAAAAATTAAGTTCAAGAGCCCAACAATAAACAGACTTGAAGAAATTTGCGTAATTCCGAATTTGAAAGAGCTACAAGAAAAAAATACATTTATTCCTCATCCTGTAGGCATTGTAATAAACGGGAATGTGAAATTTGGCAATAACTGTACAATTTTTCAGAATGTAACAATTGGTGACAGTTATTCAGGAGGCAGCGAGGACAGATATCCTAAAGTCGGTAATAATGTTACTTTCGGTGCAGGCTCAATCGTTATTGGGAATATTACAGTAGGTGACAATGCGATTATTGGAGCGGGAGCGGTTGTAGTAAAAGATGTTCCTCCAAATTCTGTTGTTGTAGGGAACCCTGCAAAAATCATTAAGCAAAAAGTTGAAAATTCATTATAAATAATTTTTGTGTTAATATATTTCTATTGGAGTATAGAAATTATGATTACAATAAAAGATGTTGAACATGTAGCAAAATTAGCTCGTTTAGAATTAACGGAAGAAGAAAAAGAGAAATTTACCAAGCAATTAGGCGATGTGTTGAAGCATGTAGATGCTATGAATGAAGTTGATACATCTAATGTTGAGCCTATGGCACATGCAATTGACTTTGTTAATGTTACAAGAGAAGACAAGGTTTATTACGAACAAACAAAAGAAGAGCTTATGCAAAATGCACCTGATGAAGAAAATGGTTTCTTCAGAGTACCTAAAATTAACTAGGGGCAAAGGAATTAAGGGGTAAAGGGTAAATTAAATATTAAGGAATTAGAAAAACAACTCTAAGCTATAGGGATTGGCGATTTTGTTTATGGAGATTCAACTATGACTAAATATATATTTATAACCGGTGGTGTTGTAAGTTCACTAGGTAAAGGTATTATAGGAGCATCACTGGGAAAACTTTTGCGTGCAAGAGGTTTTTCGGTCGCGATACAAAAGTTTGATCCGTATATAAATGTTGATCCGGGAACAATGAGCCCATTTCAGCATGGAGAAGTTTTTGTGACGGATGACGGAGCTGAAACTGACTTAGATTTGGGACATTATGAAAGATTTATTGACTCAAATTTTTCTCACCTTAGCAGTGTAACTTCGGGAAGTGTTTATCAGACTGTTATACAAAAAGAAAGGCGCGGTGATTATTTGGGTGGTACGGTTCAGGTAATTCCGCATATAACAAACGAAATTAAATCAAGAATTGTAAAAGCTCAGAAACAATTCAAGCCTGATTTTCAGATTATAGAAATCGGGGGAACAATCGGTGACATTGAAGGTCTGCCTTTTATTGAATCAATAAGACAATTTAAAACAGAGCAAGGTATTGGAAATGCAATAAATATACATTGTACTTTACTTCCATATCTTCAAACATCAGGTGAACTTAAAACAAAACCTTCTCAACACAGTGTTTCCGTATTAAGAAGTTATGGACTACAGCCGGAAATATTGGTTTGCCGTACTTCAAAGGCTATTCTTAAGACAGAGAAAGAAAAACTTGCGCTATTCTGTTCGGTAGCAAAAGATGCCGTTATAGAATGCAGGGATATGAAAAGTATTTACGAAGTTCCGCTTGCACTAGAGGAGCAAAATTTTGCTAATGTTGTTCTTAAACTTCTTCAAGTTCCTGAAAGGAAACCTGATTTGACAGCTTGGACAGAATTAGTGGAAAAAATTAATCATCCGAAAGCTTCAATAAAAATTGCAATTGCCGGAAAATATACCAAACTTTCTGATGCCTATATTTCTGTTGTTGAATCAATAAAGCATGCCGGATATGCAGATGGAGTTAAAACAGAAATAAAATGGATTAACTCTGAAGAATGCGTTGATTTTGATAAATGCAAAGAACTTATGCAAGATGTAGATGGTGTTATTGTTCCGGGCGGTTTTGGTATTAGAGGCATTGAGGGTAAACTTAATGTTATCAAATATGTAAGAGAAAATAATGTGCCATTCTTGGGTATATGTCTTGGGATGCAATGTGCAGTAATTGAATATGCAAGAAATGTTGCAAAAATTCAGGGTGCAAATTCAACAGAGTTTGATGAAAATGCTCAAAATCCTGTTATAGACTTGATGCTTGAACAAAAAAATGTAAAAGGATATGGCGGTACAATGCGCTTAGGAGCATATGATTGCAAAATTAAAACAGGAACAAAAGCGCATGAAGTCTATGGCTCAAATAAAATATCAGAACGTCACAGACACAGGTATGAAGTTAATACGGATTATATCGAACCGTTAAAGAAAGCAGGTCTAGTATTTTCAGGCATGTCTCCTGACGGCATGCTATCTGAAATTGTAGAGTTGCCCGAACTAGATTGGTTTGTAGCATGCCAATTCCATCCGGAATTCAAATCAAGACCTGAAAGACCTCATCCGCTATTCAAAGGCTTGATAGATGCTGTTGTAAACAAGAATAAATAAATTTATTTCTTAATTGTTCCGGCAACAACCTCTTTATACATGTTGTTTTTAGGTGCACTGTTTCCAAGCTTTATAATCGTGTCAAAACCGAATTTTAGCGGATTCATTTTCTTTTTAGAATTAAAGATGAAAGGTTCTGACATTTCATAATCTTGTATTGTTTTTGGAATTGTTATATTTTTCTTTGGTGTATATCTTGTAAAAATAACATACGGGTACCCATCAGGGGTAGTATAAAGTTCAAAGTCTAATTTTCTTGTAAGAAACGCTGAATCAATATTTTTTCTTGCTTTATTAAGTTTTTCAAATCGCCCCGTCTCGACTGCAAATTCAGCAACATCTTTGACTGATTGTGAATTTAAAAATTTAGCTTTAAAACTGGTTAAATGATTGTTATATCTTATTTCCATTACTACTTAAACCTCAATATCTGTTTTTTTTGGTGCATTAACAACAACATCTTTAAATATCTTATTTCTTGTTACATAGTATCCCATTTGAATAATTTTTTTGTAGCCAAATTCTTCAGGACTTATTTTTTCTTTTGCCTGATAGATTATAGGTTTTGATATTATATAATCTTTTTCTTCTATTGGATTAACAACTTTTGGGAAATATCTTTTAAAAATTGCAAAAGGATACCCCTCTAAATTAGTACCTAAATCAATATGAATTCGTACTTTTACTGCTGAAAAATCTATTTGCTTGCGAGCATTATTTAACTCTTTATATTTGCCATGTTCAATAGACCACTCTGCAATTTTTCTTATTGAATAAGTATCAAGAAATTTTGCTTTAAAATCAATTTTATTATTTGAATTTATAGGTGAAATTTGCATAAATGTTCCTTATACAAATTAAAAAACATATAAAATTTTTTTTTGCTAGCTTAGTTTCAAAAATGCTTCAATTTTTGCTTTAACAGAAGTCGAAGCATAATCATCTATATCTATATAAAGTCCGTTATATTTGTCTGCAAGATATTTTGCCAGTTGTGATTTTGAACAAAAAGCTTGTGCATAAAATACCGTAGGGACATTAGGATTAACATACATTTCTAAATCTAAATCTGCAGGTGTTCCGGCTTCTACACATCTTATCCATCCATATACATGTGTAGTGTCAGGGAAAAGTTTTAGTATTTCTAAATCATTAGGCGGAACTCCCCAAAATCCGGGGGTGAAATTCGGGTTCGATGATATATTATTCTCTTTTTTTGGAATTTCTGCATGTGGAAGGATTGTCGGTATATGATTAACAATATTATTTGTAATCATTGTGACTTTATCGTAAAGCGGAAGAATGCTCCTGCATATTGTTATTTCTTTTTTATTCTCTGTATCTTCAAAGATGCTTGTTATTACATTAAAACCCATGTCAGACAATATTTTTGAAGCGAACCAACCGCTGTCACATTTATCTTTTCCTATTGGTGCAATAATTAAATCTGGCTTCAAAAATATTGTATTATCAATAATATTTCTGATAATTTTACAGTATGATTCAGGTAAAATATTTGTTTTGGGATAAGCAAAATCAATATCCAAATCAATCCATTCGGCATTCGGATATTTTGTTTTCGTATCATTAATTATCTTAGGGTGCGGATATCCCCAAAAACCTATTTTCATATAAATATAATAACTCAAAAATTTGATATTTATAAAATGTGTATGCTATAATTTTGTAACGGATAAAAGGAGTATATATGAGCGATAATATTGAAATTAAAACTATTGACGGGATTGATGAAGTAAAATTTCAACCTTCAGGTGTATGCAGCAAATTAATGCTTTTAAAAATAAAAGATAACCAAATATTGGATATGGAAACAATAGGAGGTTGTAACGGCAACCTCAAAGGTATAGGATCTTTGGTAAACGGAATGAATATTGATGAAGTTATCAAAAGGCTTCAGGGATTACCTTGCGGCAGCAGATCTACAAGCTGTCCCGATCAATTATCAATAGCTTTAAAACTATACAAAGAAGAGAAATCTGGGGTAAATGTAGGAGTATAAAACTACATAAATAATTATAGTATCCCCGCCGCTTAAGGTAGGGGAGTAAGGGGTAGGGGTTAAAAATGCACAATATTACATTAATAAAAGGTGATGGAATAGGACCTGAAATTTCGGATGCGGTTTTAAAAATTATAAAAACTGCAGGAGTTGAAATAAATTGGGATGTCCAAACTGCAGGGGCAGATGTTATAGAAACAGAAGGAGTTCCACTTCCTGATAGAGTAATAGATTCGGTAAAAAGAAATAAAGTTGCACTAAAATCACCTGTCACAACCCCTATAGGGAAAGGATTTCGTTCTGTTAATGTTCAACTTCGTAAAGAATTGGATTTGTATTCAAACTTAAGACCTTGCTATAATCTCCCAAATGTAAAAACGCGTTATGATAATGTGGATATTGTTGTTGTAAGAGAAAATACAGAAGATTTGTATGCCGGGATTGAAAGACAAATTGATAACGATACGGCAGAAAGTATAAAAAGAATTACTCGTACTGCATCAGAAAGAATTGCTAAGTTTGCATTCGATTATGCAGTAAAAAATAATAGAAAATTTGTAACTGTTGTTACAAAAGCTAATATCTGTAAACTTTCTGACGGATTGTTTTTAGAAAGCGCAAGAAATATAGCACAGAATTATAATTTACCCCTAAAAGAAATTCTTGTTGATAACTGTTGTATGCAGCTCGTACAAAATCCAAACCAGTTTGATGTTCTGCTTCTTCCAAATCTATATGGTGATATTGTGTCAGATTTGTGTGCAGGTTTGATAGGCGGGCTTGGTGTTGCGCAAGGTGCTAATATAGGAAAAGATTATGCGGTTTTTGAACCTGTGCACGGTTCTGCTCCTGATATAGCCGGACAAAATAAGGCAAACCCCACAGCAATGCTCATGTCTGCTATTGAAATGCTTAATTATATTGGAGAAGATATAGCTGCTAAAAACATAAAAGAGGCGCTTTTCAAAACATTAGAAAACAATATAAAAACAGCAGATCTTGGTGGAAATGCAAGTTGTCAAGATTTTACGGATGCAATTGTTAATAATATATGTTAATTTTTGTAAATATTTTTAGAAAACATGTTATAAAGTAAAAGAAATGTGGAATTTATAAAGTATTCTATATAAAGTGTAATGGATTACTGTAATTATTTTAAATCTGATTGCTTTTTATAGCATTTGTGTTCCCAATTAAACTTTTGAAAGGAAATCTTTATGGAAATTAATGCAAATCAAGCACCTATAAGTGCGAAAAATGCTGCAGACTCAGCAAACATAATAAATAGTCAAATGAGTCACAAAAATGGTATTAAACAAGGTATGGTGCCTGATAACTTGGCTGCATATAATGTAACACCTAATATAATGGATAATATTTTAAATTTTGATGTTTTGTCGGATAAGTTTGTTAATTTTACGGATATGCTTGGTACTGTGCAAGGAACCCTTGCAAAAATGCAGGAACAAGGCAAATGCTTATGTGATTTAATAAATAAAGCGCATGAAGAAGGACAAAGTGAAGAAACTTTAAAGGAAATAAATAGTGAAGTAGCATCTAAGGTCGCAGAAATTGACGGTCTGTATAAAAGTGCGGAATTCAATGGAATTAATCCTTTTGAGGCGCCTTTTGGTATTACAATTCCAAATTGGCAAAATGTTTTCGGAGTTGAAGAAACTTCTGAACCTGTAGAAAACCAAATTGCAGAATTTTTAACCTCAATTGATTTTAATTTTGATATGTCTGTCAATATTGACGGAAAAGAGTTTAATATGCAAGCAGCGGCAACCATTAATATCGGATATACTGAAGATGGTGCTTTACAAATATCTGTGGATGCAAGTATGGATTATGATTTGTCAGGAATTGTAGAAAGTGGTGCAGAATCAGAAAATGCGCTTGATATTATAACACGATTCTTAAGTCTTCTTAGCGGAAAACAGGACGGTTTTGATTATGCTGCAAACTTTATAAATAAACTTTTTGAAAAAGCTTCAACTTCACTTGATGAATTCAAGTATTTGTTTCCTGAGGTTAGTGGTGCGGACTCTTCTACAGAGTTAAAAGGACAAATTACTCAACACGCTGCGATAACCCTTGATGGAGCAAATCAAGCACCTAATATTGCAATAAATATATTATAGAAACAAAATTTCGATTTACATTTTTGCCTGTTTGTAGTAATTTCTACATGTATAAGGGTTAAACCCTTAAAGTAGAAAGAAGGAGACACTTAACATGAGTGAAAGAAAATTAGTTGGAACAGGCGAAATGTTCCGTAAAGCATTAGCTGGCGGTTATGCTATCGGTGCTTACAATGTTAACAACATGGAAATTTTACAAGGTATTGCAGAAGCAGCTGAAGAAACTAGATCACCAATTATTCTTCAAGTATCAGCAGGTGCAAGAAAATATGCAAACCAAACTTATCTAATCAAATTAGTAGAA
Source organism: uncultured bacterium (assembly GCA_902777605.1). Taxonomy (GTDB): domain Bacteria; phylum Cyanobacteriota; class Vampirovibrionia; order Gastranaerophilales; family Gastranaerophilaceae; genus CAG-196. The sequence continues at coordinate 64,427 of CACYUI010000004.1, forward strand.
GCAGCTTTAGCAACAACAACAGTTCCTATTGCTCTTCACTTAGACCACGGTGCAGATTTTGAAATTTGTAAAGCTTGTATCGATGGCGGTTTCTCATCTGTTATGATTGACGGAAGCAGATTCCCATTTGAAGAAAATGTTGCAGTTACTAAGAAAGTTGTTGAATATGCTCACGAAAGAGGTGTTTCGGTAGAAGCTGAATTAGGTAAATTAGCAGGTGTTGAAGATGATGTTAAAGTTTCTGACAAAGATGCTAAATATACTAATGTAAGAGAAGCTGTTGAATTTGTTAAGCAAACAGGCTGCGATTCTTTAGCAATTGCTATCGGTACTTCTCACGGTGCTTACAAGTTTAAAGGTGAAGCTAAATTAGACTTCGAAAGACTAAAAGAAATTAAAGATGCTCTTAAAGAAGCAGGTTTTGGAGATTATCCAATCGTTCTTCATGGGTCTTCATCTGTTCCTGCAGAATTTGTTGCAAAATGTAATAAATTCGGTGGTAACTTACCTGATGCGCAAGGTGTTCCTGAAGATATGCTTAATTATGCATCTAAGCACGGTGTTGCTAAAATTAACATCGATACAGACTTAAGGTTAGCAATGACTTCTACAATTAGAGAATTCTTTGTTGAACATCCTGAAAAATTTGACCCGCGTGAATATATGGGACCGGGAAGAACTGCTGTAAAAGAAATGGTTATGCACAAAATGCGTGATGTTTTAGGTACTGCAGGTCATGCTGATGACTAATATTATCAAGTAAGTATTTATTGAAAATAATAAGCTCTTTACATTATGTAAAGGGCTTATTTCCTATATTAAGTATTGTAACAATTTTTTTTCGTCTGAAATTGTGAAAAAATTTCTAACTTTATTAAAATATAAGGTATTTAAACAAGAGGAAATGATATGTCAACGCAATTGGCAAATTTTGAAGCCATAGTATTACCTGCAATAGAATATCAAGCTGAAATTCAAATTAAACAACTTCAATATACATTGGCAAATTTTGCAATTGTGCGTTTTAAAAAAGGTGTAGAATTGCGTTTTATAAAATCTGAAGAATAATTATAATTATCATGCTATAATTCTTCTATGAAGAAGAAAGTTTTTATAGTAGGAAATTCGCTATCAGCTGTTGTTCTGGCACAAAAATTAAGTAAGCAATGTGAAGTGTATATTACTTCTTATTCTGATTTGTGGAAAGATTTTGCAGAGTGTGTTGATATTAGGGAAACTAATTCCGCTGAGCTTTTAGATTTTGTAATGGAAAATGGTATTGACATGACTATTGTAACATCACAATTAGCCATAAAAAATGATATTGCAAATCTCTTTTTAAACAATAAACAAGCAATATTTGCACCGACGGCTTTTGCTTCATCAATAGCTACAGATAAAGTTAAAGCAAAGAAAACTTTATATAAATTAAGAATACAAACGCCAAAGTTTGGTATTTTTGATAAACAAAATATGGCAAATGATTATTTAAAAAATCAAAAAACACCTTTTGTAATTAAAACAAATGAAATTGCAAGCTCTGTAATTATTACTTCTGCGCAAACGGCTAAAAATATTGTAGATTCTGTGTTTATTGATAAAAATAAAAAAATAATTATTGAAGATTATGTATATGGTACTCCATTCTCCTTTTATGCAATTACAGATGGATATAAGGCATTACCAATTGGAAGTTCAATAATTTACAAGCATTCGCTGGAGGGTGACGGAGGTCAATTAACTGAAGGAATGGGGGCTTGTTCTCCTAATTACAGGTTATCTTTAGAACAAGAATATTTTATTATGGATAATGTTATTTATCCGACTATTGAGTATTTAGAATCGGAAAATGCTCCATATCTAGGTATAATTGGGGTAAACGGCATTATATCAAATGATGGAGTAATATCTATTCTTGGTTGGCTGCCTTTCTTGCAAGATTGTGATGCGGCATCTGTGTTAGAAATTATTGATGAAAATTTATATAAATTATTTGATAGCTGTATACTAGGATCATTTAGTGATGAAGTTGAATCAATAACTTTAAAAGATGCTTATGCGGTATCGCTCGTATTAAAAAACAAAAATAAAACAAATATAGAAAATGTTATAACCGGAATTGAAAATTTAGAAGAAGATACCCTATTTTGTTTATACCCAACGGTAAAGAAAAACAAATATTTGGAATATGAAGCAGAAACAGGTAATGTCGCGACATTAACATGTGTCGCAAATTCTGTTGCCAGAGCTTCTGAAAAAGTATACTCAGAAGCAAATGAAATTAATTTTAACGGTATATTTTATAGAAAAGATATCTGCAGACCTTATAAATAAAGTCTTTTGAAAATCGTCTTAATAAAACTTAATATTTTGAATCAAAAAAAGCAATTTTATAAACAAGAAATACTTTATATATATACAAGGCATAAAAAGTATAATAAAGTATAAAAGGAGTACACAAATGGCAAGAGTATTGATTTCCATGCCGGAAAGTTTTTTAGGCAAAATTGATGAAGTAGCGGAAAATGAAAGCCGTTCAAGATCAGAACTTATTAGAGAAGCTTTAAGAAGCTACATTACGCGTTCACAAGTTAGACAAAACTCATTGGCTGACAAAAATGCAAGAATTTTAGAGGCGCTACTGGATTAGTAGTAAATAAACTTTTATTAAAGTAAATTTACTTAAAAAGCTTTGTTTACAATAATGAATTATTGTACGAGGAGCGGAAAAAGGGGATAAGGAATTAAGCAGGCTGGTGCTTGCAAAGTAACACGAGGAAAAACTAAACACGAGAAAAGAGAAACAGTAAAAAACAAAGAGAAAAACAATCATAGGAATTCTGTATGGGATTCCTTTTTTTTTTGCGTATGAGGATTAATATTACATGAAAATGATTTCTGAAAATTTACATTAATAGCCCCCTTTACATTTACCCCTGTTGGGAGTAGCTTAGAGTTGTATGGGGAATAAGAAAAAAAATTTATTTGTATATTCAATATTAATATTTATAGGAATACTATTTTACTTTTTTGCAAACTTTCAAAGAACGGCAATTCCGGGGGCTATATTTGACATATTACAAGGTGAATTAAATGTATCGGCTCCTCATATAACTATGTTTGGCGCAATTTTTATGTATATATATGCCTGTACTCAGCTAATAAATGGTGTGCTTGTTGACAGATTTGGTGGTTTAAGAATAATTTTATGTGGTGGAATAATATTAGGGGTTGGCTCTCTACTTTTCCCGCTTTCTTCAAATCTATTTATTATGTATATTTCGAGAGGTTTAATCGGTCTTGGAAGCAGCATGTTTTATTTAAGTTTGATAAAAGAGTTAAGAGGGTTAGTTTCTGAAAAGAATTTTGGTATAGCAATTTCAATAATGTTATTTTTAGGATATACAGGAGGAATTGCAGCAAATGCACCATTTATTTATGCAATGAAATATGCTTCATGGCATGAGATACTTGTGGTAATAGCATTAATTATTTTAATTAGCGCCTTGATTTTTGGCATATTACTTACGACTGTCAGTTTACCAAAGCAAAATCGTTCGGTAAAGTTAAGGATATTGCCATTTAGATTAATTCTGCACAAAAAGCATAACAGAAATTTATTCAGTTTTGCTTGTTGCAATTTTGCAATTTCTTATGCAATTCAAACTATTATTGGTAAAAAATTTTTAGAAGATTTTTGTTTGATGACAACATCTAAAGCTGCAATGATTCTTTCTTTAATGGCTGTTATCGGTGCTATTTTTAATATTGTGAATGCTTATGTTTGCAAGCTATGTCATAACCATAGAGTAAAATTCTTAAAAAATGCATCAGTTATAACATTTGGGTCGCTTTTGGCTATTTGTATATTTTTAATATTTGATATAAGAACGGAATTTATTGCTGTTTTATTCTTTGTTCTTGCGGCAAATGCAAGCTTATCTTCAATACTTGTACCTGTATTACATTTAACAAACAGAAAACTCGTATCGAGTACGGCTGTTAGTATAATGAACTTTTGCTTCTTTATGATGGTTGGAATTCTCGGAACAATTATGGGGCATCTTTTGAACATGTTTGAACCGATAACTAAAGGTAATATAGTTGTATATACCAATAATTCATACATTGCAGTATTTGGAATGTTCTTTTTGCTGAGTGTTTTTGAAATGTATAAGGCAATGAAGCTTTCTAATAAATATTAAACTTTTTGTTTGAAAGCGTGACCTTTTCTATCTTCTTCTAAGTTAGGAGTATCAATTTCAAATACATAAGCATCAGCCGGTGCAAGGTTAACCTTTAATTCGTTTTCGTTAACTTGAAATTCGCTTGTATCACCGTATTCTGGAACCATATTTACTAATTTCTGTTCTTTTTTAAGTCCCGGAATCTCAATAATACCTGTTACATTTCTGTTTGGATTTTTGTTAGCAACAACAAGGATTGTTCTTCCGTTATGATGTCTTGCGTATGTTATTATTTGGTCATTTAAATCTTCACGCTTGTCAAGTTCAATGAAACTGCTATCTCTGTTAGCAAGTACATCCAAATTTTCTGAGCGCATTTTTAGGCAGCCTTTCATAACTCTTTCTATATCAGGGTGGTCTCCGCCCGGTTTCCTTGAAAGGTTAAAAATAGCTAATCTGTATCTATGTTCATCCATTGTATATTTTTCGGTAAAGGTTTCTTCGTTTTCCGTGCCACGATATTTATAATCGTAGTAGTCACCCGATTGGAAACCGTCTACAAAATATGGGTTACACATTGGAATAGTAGATTGTAAAACTGTTGTAAGTTTACAGAAATTTTCACCGCCATGTATCATTGATGAACTGTCATCGTGCGTTAGGAATGAACCTATTACACTTTTTCCGGCCGGTAATCTGTGTGACATATCAAGGTTCAATTTAATATAATCATTAAATTCTTGAGCATTTTTCCAGTCGTGGAATATGTGGTATTGACCATAATAGTCGTCAAAACCGGCTCTTAACAAATCTTCTGGTCTGTCGTACATCATATTAACTTGAGGAGAAGCACATTCGTATGTGTAGCTTTCACCAAGCCAGCCAAATTCGGGGTCTTTTGTGTGAGAATATGTAATTAGTTTATCCCAAAACTCAGTAGGTTTTGCCCTTGCTACATCGGCTCTTATACCGTCTATGCCAAGTTCAATACAGGCATCTACATATTGTTTGTGCATTTCGTATAAAGCAGGGTTTAGAACTCTATGTGTTTCATCTGCCCATGGCTCAAACATTCTTATATCTGCCCAGCCTTGAGGTGTTTTATCTTCACCGTTTCTTCCAAATGCCATTAATTCAGGTTCTGCTTCAAATAAGTCTACAGAAGCGCAGCTTGGAAGATCTAACATAACTTTTATATTGCGTTTATGACATTCATCAATAAATGCTTTAAATTGTTCATTTGGAGATCGCGGATCATCTTTTTCTATGAGCATTGGATCTATTGCTAAATCACCGTTGTCCTCTATGAATTTAAGAGGTGAGTATAGAGAACCTGCTGTTCCCATTGCGTTTTTCTTACCTGTTGGATGAATAGGAAGAATATGAATTGTATTAATTCCATCTTCTTTTAACTCATCAAGTCTTGATATTGCGCTTAAGAAGGTTCCGTTTTTTTCACCTGTACAAAGAGTAACTTTATCATCTCCGTTTACATCTTCTGCCGTAAATGTTCTGGGAACAATGGCAAGCATTACGGACTCATTATTTTGAATCATTGAACGAAGGTTGTTTTTATATCCCTTAACTCTTGAACTTGGAATATTGTTAACCTTTTTAACAGCAGGTGTATTAATCAGAGCTAAGTTGTCTAGGTATTTGTTAGTAACTTTTTCATCACCTGTTTTTTGAACATCTTGCTTTACAGGAGTTGTGTATTGTACTCCCGTAGTAGCTCTAAAATTAATTGGGGATATTTTAGCTATTTGTGTCATCGCTCACCTGCTTCTGTATATTGTGCGGATTTTTGATTTTACCAAAAGAAAATTGTGCTAGAAGTGTTACACCAAAGACTGTTGCACAAATCCCGGATGCTATTCTAAGCCATTTTTGATTTCCAAATCTTCTATCAGCCGCATTTTTTACCATTTCAATCGGGTTTTGACCAACAAGATTGAATTTAGATAATCTTGTTGTTGATTTCTGAGAATATTCTCTGCTTGTTCCAACCATGTGTTCCGGAGTTTTAAAATCAACACCGTTATTGCCCATTACATTTCTAAATCTTTCAATATATGAGCGGAAGTTGTCAAGAATATTTCCTGATTCAATATTATTAACTTTTTCCATTCCGTTTAAAGTTGCTTCATTTATGTTTCCACCGTAGAGCTTCCACATGATATCTTTATAAAAATCGGGATTATTGATTGTATTTAATTTTAGAGTGTGGTTTGAAGATGTTGCTCCGAGTAATGTTTCTTTAGCTTTTTCTGCAACTTCTTTTGCGTACCCTTCTGTTGGCATTGCAGTTCTGTAAAAATCCATTGAATGAATAATTCTGTTAAAAGAATTTTTAGCACCTTGATATCTGTCTAATATTCTTGAAATTGCTTCTTGTTTAGCTGAACCGTTACCTCTTGAATGTTCTTTTGCGTATTCTAATGTCCATTTAGGAACATCTTTATCTTTATTTATACCATTCAAGAACTCAAACAAATCTTCTCTGGTTTCTAATGTTGTGCTTAATGTTGAAATATCTTCTTTAACCAGCATATCTATTGTTTTTGCAAATTTTTCGTTATCAAGTGCATTTAGGCGTCTTGCTGTATTATTAAAGTTATTTTCTGTCGCTGTAATCAAGTCTTTTATGTAGGACTGATCTGTAGATTTTCCGTTTAGTTTAATTTCCATATCAGAAATTACTTTTGAAAGCTTTTCTATTGCATTTTGATATTTTACATCGTCTTTTGCGAGTTCAGTTAATTTCTTATCAAGAATTTCTTTTGTTACTTCAGGAGAAATTCTCATCTGTTTAAGGTCTTTATACTTAATCCCCAATACATCTAAAAGGGTATTTTCAAATTTTGCATAAGAACGAGCCAAAATTGTTTCAGAAGTAAATTCAAATTTGAAGTTTTGACATTTATCCAGCGCTTTTTCATTTTTCTTAAATTCGCCAATAATTTTTGCAAAATCAACAATATTATTTGCAGTATCTTCTGTTACGAGATTGACAGGGTTTTTCTTGAATGATTTGGATATATTATCTAATATGTTTCTATTTTGATATGCTTTTAAGTAATCATGGCAATCTGCAGATTCTTTAGCAATTTTTTCTGCATATAATTCTTTCAATTTGCCTTTTAGAATATCTATATTTTCAGGAGTGATTTCTCTGCCGTCTGTTGTTAAAGGTTTAAGTATTTCCTGAATTTCATTTTCTGTTGGTATGAATACTCGTTTCAATAACTCTGTATTTCTGTTATTAGGAATATTATTTTTAATACTCTTTACTATTTCTTCTGCTGTTTTATCTGAGACTGAGAAACCTGCACTTTCAGAACGGAAAATTTTAGTAATATCTTCTTTTATGCCTGAGGATAATTCAGAACCGGTATTTTCGGTAATTATATTTATAATATTATCAATTTCAGCTTTAGGTATTTCTTTTCCTTTGTAGTTAGAAACAATTTTTTCAATTTTCTTGCTTAAACCATTATTTTCTATTTCATCAATAGATAAATTCATATTTTGGGTTTTATTGAGCAAATGTTCAATTTCAGAGTTGTTTCTTGAATTTCTTGCTTTTTCAACTGCAGGAGCTATAAGTTTTTCAAGCCCGCAGCAAATGAGAGCTGTCATAACAGGAGTTGCAAATCCTGCAGTAAGCATCCAAAGTGTATTGTTTTGAGTTGCAACTTTTCTCATTTGTTCTTTAATAATTTCATGACGATTTTTGATATCTCTTGGAATTCTCATGCTATCGCCGATTTTATCCAGGTCCTCATCATCAAACTCGCCTCTGTACATATCAAAAGGAATATAATTTGAATCTTGGAATACTGATTTTTTTCTTCCTTGATCGTCAATATATTCTTTTCCAATATCAAAGCCTTGAACAATTCTTGATGGAGCATTTATTGCAATTTTCGGGTAAAGAGTCATAGCGGTTAAGAAAGTTCCTAAACCAACATACTCCATAATTCTCATCATTGGATTAGAAGTTCTGGATGCAAGAACTCCTGCTATACCAATACCTCCAAGCTTAAGTCCTACATCATTAATTCTGCCTAACTGGTGATCGTTAGCGGTTCCTCTGTAACCGTCCCTTACTGCTTTGATATCATAGGCAATGTCTTTTAACCAAAATTTTGGTACAGAAATAGCTGTATCGTGTACAAGGTGACCCTCAGCAGGCAAAGGTTTAACTAAGCCTTCTGTTTTTATAGGAGGATTTGCATCTCTATAAGTTTTAGGCTTGTTACCTTCGATATTCGGTTGTACAGGAGTTATTGCCATTCTATATCACCGTACTTTCCTGATTTCTGTCCATCAAGTCTTTATTTGCGAGTTTGCCCATATGTTTTGCTCTATATATTACATTTGCAACACTTCCGATTGTGAGTGCAGATGTGAATAATAACCAAGCTTTTCCTGCATGCTTCATATACCCTTTTGTACCGGGGTTTCCTGTCCACAATGTTTTGCAAGCTTTGCCAAATGTTGTTACAAAAGCTTTTGAGACATCTATTGTGTTATGACCAAAATTAGATAACTTATTGCCAACTTTATTAAAGAAACCTTCATTAGGTTTTGGAAAATGTTTTCTTCTGTTTGAAACTGCGTTAAAGAAGTCTGTCCAACATGTTTGGAGTGCAAGACCAACTCCTACACCGGCCCAAGCATAAGAACATAAGCTTTTTGCTGTTTTTGTTGTCGAAATAATACTTTGTATAATCGGGGTTGTTTCAGTGACTGAATCATTAAGGTTATCGCCTAAACCAAGTTTTTTTGCAATCTTGTCATAATAAGCAACACCATAGTTAGGATCTTTTGCAATTAAATCTTTTCTAAAGAACTCTCTACTGTCATAAACTTTTCTTTGCTGATGTTGAGGGAATATTTCAGCGTCAGCACCTGGTTTTGTTGGAAGCGGATAATAAACATTCCTATATGGAAGTTCAATATCGACTCCTGTTGCTATGGCAACAGGTCTTGTTACGAGGTCATTAGCTAATGTTTTACCTAAACCGTACATAACAACGCCTAAACCCATTTTTTTACCTATATCTGAAGCAAAAACTTTTGATTTTGGAGCTAAATGTTTTGTAAAATTAAAAAGCGCCATAAACATTGCACTACCGGCTAAATATGGCACAATACCCATTGATAGAAATTCATAAAAATCTGAGTTTACATCTCCCTTAAGACCTTTTACAGGATATTCCGTAAATGAGCTTAATGTTTTGTCATATTTTTGATTAATTCTCGTGCCAACAGTATTTGGAAGAATCTTTGATTCTTCTTCTTGAATTTCAGGATTAGCCTTGTTTTTAGGCTTGTTTCCAAAAACTATGCTGTTGTTTGCAAATCTTACTTCCTTAACCATATAAGCCCCAATAGGTATCTATATATTTAAAGTCTGAAAAATATTTTTTTTTGCCTTAAAAAAAGCATGAAGTTAACATTTTGTTACAAAATGAGGGTACAAATCTAAATACACCACATATTACCAATTTTAACAACAACAAAGTCGAATTACAACAAGAAAATTATGCCTTATAATCCTATTGCACAAATAAAAAAACTATGATAAAATTCTTGTGAAAGGGGTGGTTATGCTGGTTTCTGCAATAACATTACACAATGCAAACGGATATAATATGGCAAATAGTGTGCCGGTAAAATCAAAGGATGTGATTGGAGATACCTCATTTAATTCATTAACCCCATTAACAGCAAAGAGAACTATGTCACAAGATAAAATGCCTCAAATGTTTGACAATATCAATGAATGGCAGATGTTTTGTCATGAAAGAATTTTAGGCGGAAAGCTGAATATAATCGCTTAGTGTATTATTTTTATTATGGTCGGGAGTTTAATTTTAGGTTTTTTTGATGGGGTTCATATTGCTCATAGGGCATTAATAAATTCTGCACTGCAATATTCAAAATTAGCTACTCTTGTTACATTTAAAGACTCTCCGGCTATATATTTTGGAAAAGAAAAAGAATATATACTATCAAGGGATGAGTCTATAAAAAGAATAAAATCTCTCGGTGTAAAGAATGTTATTGAGCTGGATTTCCCAAAAATTGCTAACATGCGTGCAAACGATTATATAGAATACTTAAAAAAAGAGTTTTTACCTGATGCGATTTTTACCGGTTTTAATCATACTTTTGGATTCAATAAAGAAGGAACTCCTGAGTTTTTAGATAAAAATCAAGAGAAATACGGTTACAAATATTTTTGTGTAGAACCTCAAAAATATGAAGGTGAAGTTATCAGTTCTTCGCTAATAAAAAAATATTTAAAAAATGGAGAGATTGAAAAATCAAATATTCTTTTGGGTAGTAGATTTTTTATAGAGGGAACTGTCATAAAAGGTGCTAAAATCGGTAGAAATATAGGTTTTCCAACTGCTAATATAAAGTACCCTGACTCCATTGTAAATATTCCTTTTGGTGTGTATAAGGTGTCATGTGAAGGTAAAAATGCCATATTAAATTGGGGTATGCGGCCTACTGTGCACAATATAAAAGAGCCTATTGCAGAAGTTCATATTCTTGATTTTGAGGGTGATTTATACGGTAAAAATATAAGAGTGGAAATAATAAAACAAATTCGTTCGGAAAAATGTTTCTCAAATTTGGAAGAGTTAAAGCAACAAATAAAAGAGGATATAAGTGCATGTTACGAGTAGTTATAATAGGTTATGGAGAAATGTTTACAAATCTCATCGCAGGGACTCTTGATGCAAACTGTGAAATTGTTGGTGTTCTCAGAAAAGAGATGGTCAAATATAATCCAATAATCAGATATCTAAAAGATACATTCTTCCCATCACTTGATTATAACTATATAAAAAGCTACAACCTTAATGAAATTCATGTATCAGGGGTAAATACAAAAGAATTTAGAAAATCTTTATTAAAATTAAACCCTGATATTATTTTGGTGGGTTCTTGGGGAGAAAAAATATCAAAAGAAATTTATGATATCCCCAAAATTGCAACAATAAATGCTCATCCATCACTTCTTCCAAAATATAGAGGTCCAAATCCATATTATTGGACAATAAAAAATCAGGAACAAATAAGCGGTGTGTCGTTTCATTTAGTAGATGACGGGTTTGATACAGGCGCAATTTTAGCACAAGAAGAAGTAAAAATCTATCCGTCTGATACGGGAAAAACATTAAAAGAGAGGACGGTTTTAACAGCAAGAGGTGTAGTTTGTGAGCTTCTAAAAGATTTGAGTGAAGATATTATAATTCCGCTTACTCAGGTTGAAGAAAAATCTACATATTATTCTCATCCTGAAGATTTTTATTTGGATTTTTCAAAACCTGCGGAAGAAAACTATGCAACAATAAGAGCAATTTATCCTTGGAGTGAGGCATATTTTTATCATAAAGACATATGTTTGTCTGTTTTGCCAAACGGTTCGGATATACTTGAAAATAATACTAAGTACGACAAATACGGCACAATAACTTCAATAAATTCGGAAAACAAAACTATCGATGTTTTGTGTGCAAACAACAAGGTTTTGCATATGCATATAGAACATTGTAAAAAATACGACAGACCGTTTACTAGAAATTATATTAAACGCGAAATGCACATTGGAGATATTCTGTAAAATTACATTTATTTTTTAGGTCCAAATCCTATTGGAGTACGAGATGCGTTGTTTTTATATTCTTGTTCTTTTACTTTCTTACTTTGACTTTCTGGTTTTGCAATGATTTCCTCGTAGTCCTTAAGTTCTATGTCGCGGGCATGATAGAAATCTATCATTGCTCTTTCCCTTGCTTCATTTGCAAAATCTTCAAGTGCTCTTATTGAAAAACTGGCAGTTAAATCGCCAATTCTATCCAAAGCTTTTTCATCAGATGCAAGCTTTTTGCCGTTATCAGTTTCTTCTAATTTCATTTTTATAATGTCAATTCTGCTCTCTTTATCAGGAAGTCCCGCATAAATTTGGTTTCTTAAACGCCCTTGTAGAGCCGAATCTACATTATCATAATTATTTGTTGCGGCAACTACTATAATATTGTGTTTTGGTGCTTCCTGTATTCTTTGAAGCCAAACACCTAGTTCATTCTTTTTGTGTTCATGTGTTCCCGGATTCTTTCTATTACCGGCAACAGTGTCTATATCATCAATAAACAGAATAGCAGGTTTTTCTTCTGTAGCTTCTGATGCTACATAATCGAACGCAGCACCGATATTCATTTCAGCTTCATTTACATATATACCACCATAAGAGTCTGTTGACATTTTAAATAGTGGCAAACCTGTTTCTACAGATACTCTTTCTACAAGAGTGGTCTTACCTGTTCCCGGAGGTCCATAGAATAAAAATCCGTTTGGTCGTGTTATTCCGTAGTGCTCTTCATTATATTTAGCCTGAATAGGATCTTTAAGCGGAATAATCATTTTTTTCATAAGAGTTTCTTTTAATTCTTTCATTCCGCCGAGCGAAGAAAGTCCCATTTTTTCTTTTTCTGTTAACGGTTCATACTTTCTTACTTTTTCTTTTCCGAGTTTTATTCTTTCTTGTAATTCGGCACTTTCTTTATTTTGTTCTATTCGTTGTGTTCTTGAAGTTTCATCTGTTTTACTAACTTCTTTATCATCTTCAACTTGCTCTAACCCCAACATTCCAAGTCCTGCACCGCCCATTGCAGAGCGAATAATCATAAACATTGATGGCGAAATCATGTCTTCAGCGCTTGCGTTGATATTTTCGTCTATATATTGCTGACCTTCGCCTTCAATATCTTCCATTTCCATATGGTATACCAAATCATTTATCCAATGGTCGTCTTTTTCGGTAAGATTTCGTTGTTTAAGATCTTCTTTATATGCCTCAATTTCGTGTGCTTTATATCCCAATTTCGGGAAATGAGCATCAATCATATCAGTAAGTACAACTTTGATAGGAAGAAATACTCTAAGTAGCTTATCCAATAGTTGTGGTTTATTTTCAATTTCTGCTGTTTTAACTTTTTGTTCTGTTTGATTAGTCCAATTTACAAGTGATTTAAATACATCAAAATAAGCTTTATTTTTCTTTGCTGTTGATAAATTTTGCATCAATTGTTTGTTGACCTGAATATTATAGCCAAAATTTGTGTTGTTAGATTGAATCTTCTGTACTTGCATATATTTCCCCTATTCAAATATATAAAATGAGTCATGCTCTTAATAATCATTTATAACCCCCTAAAAATATTTTTTGCTAATAAATTTTACAAAGTTTTACATAATTTCTTCAATGTACCCCATTTTGATATAATTAATTGGTAAGGTGAAAATTAGGAAACTATAATGACAAAAGATATCACTCAAGAAAAAATTAATAAAATCGCAGAAAAGTATTCAGGTAAAAAATTTTTGATATATGGTGCCGGGATTTTTAGTAAACGCATATTTGAAACATATGATTTATCAAAAATTAATATAGTTGGTATTGCAGATAAAAAATTTGAGACAGAAAATATAAAACCTTCTTATACAACTTTGCCGTCATATACTCCGCAAGAAATTAAAGATATTGATTTCGATTGTTCATTAATTCTGTTAAAAAATGCGGATTGTGTAAAACAAATGTTTAAAAATTTAAGTAAAGAAATCGTTACCCTTGATGAATATTGGGAGCTTGAATATAAAAATCATTATGTTATGAGCCATTTAGGAAGTTTTAAACAGTATTTTTTAGAACATAACATGCCTGATATTATAAAAAAATATAAAAAAGGCCTGGATAAGAAATCTGCAGCAGTTTTGGATAAAACCCTTAATAAAATGCTTCATATACAGGATAGCCAATTTGACGGGCAGGTTAAATATAATAATTTTTTTGCGGATTATTTTTGGGATGAAGATGATATAAATAATACAAAAACATATTTGAAAAACAAAGATTTATATAAAGATAAATACAAATTAACAAAAAATGAATATAATACAGATGTGTTTTTGTTCAAACATGGACTGGAAAATGCTTCTGATAAATTAAAAAAATATATAAGCGGTAAAGACTTTGTTGACGGAGGAGCTTTTATTGGTGACAGTGTCCTTGTGCTTGAAGAATTTAATCCTAATAAAATTTACTCTTTTGAAATTTCAAAAAGTACGAAAGAAGAGTATTTAAAAGTCATGGATTTGAATAATGTGCCAAAAGATAAATATGAAATTATAAACATGGGATTGTCGGATAAACCTAAAGAAATATTATTTAATGATATTTCGGCTCAATATACAAATGTTTTTTGGAATGGTAATTCTAAAGTAAAATGTATTGATTTGGATTCTATTGTGAAAGATAAGAAGATGAATGTAGGCTTTATAAAAGCGGACTTGGAAGGGGCATTAATACCGGCACTCAAAGGAATGGCAAAAACAATCAGAAAATATCGTCCTGTTTTGTGTCTTGCAATTTATCACAGCCCTGAAGAATTTTTCGAAGCGAAACCTTTGTTAGAAAAAATTACAAGATTTTTAAATTATAAAATAGAGCTTCAATACCAAGAAGTTCAACCTTTAATAATAAATGAAACCGTACTCTTTGCTTATCCGAAAGAGTTGGAAAAATAACGGGCAGATTAAATTATTTTGTAATACAATAAATTTATTAACGGAGTATTACAAATATGAATAGCAAAAAGGTTTATATAGAAACACTAGGATGTCAGATGAATAAGTCTGATGCAGAGCGCATGTACGGAATGCTTGAACATTGCGGGTATTCTCAAACAGAAAATCCTAAAGAAGCTGACATGCTGATTATAAATACTTGTTCCATAAGGCAATTATCGGAAGATAAAGCTTACAGTCAAATCGGAGTTTGGGGAAAACAAAAAAAATCAAATCCAAATTTGAAGATTGTATTTGCAGGGTGTGTTGCGCAGCAAGGCGGAATGAATGTCATAAAACGCGCTCCTTATGTTGATTTGGTTTTGGGTACTCAAAGATTGTATGAACTTCCGAATCTTGTTAAAAAGATTGAAGCAGGTGAAAAAGTAGTTTCAATAGATGAAAAACCTTTTGAAGAAAGTGAAATTAAAATAAATCGTGTAAAGGGAGTAAATGCATGGATACCTATTATGGAAGGATGTAACAACTTCTGTACATACTGCATTGTTCCTTATACGCGCGGTCGTGAGCGTTCAAGAAAACCTGAACTTATAATGGCAGAAGTCAAGAAGGCTTTAAACGATGGTTTCAAAGAAATAACACTGCTTGGTCAAAATGTTGACAGTTATGGAAAAGGGGTAAATGAAACTAAAAATGGTTTTGAAACTTCTGAAGGAAAAGAGTTTGGCAAAGATTTGGAAGGTAATACAATAAATCTCGCTTGGCTGTTAAGAAAGATAAATGCAGTAGAGGGTAAGTTTAGAATCAGATTTGTAACGAATTACCCTACTGATATAACCGATGAAGTTATTGATACAGTTATTGATCTCGATAAAGTTTGCGAATATTTTCATATTCCTATGCAATCAGGTGATGATTATGTATTAAAGAAAATGAACAGAAGATATGATTATGCAACTTATAAAAAGATTTGTAATCACATTCGCTCTCGCGTAAAAGATGTAACTATAACAAGCGATTTTATAGCGGGATTTCCCGGAGAAACAGAAGAACAGTTTGAGAATACTTTAAATGCAATGACAGAATTAGAACTTGATTATTCAAATACAGCTTCATATTCTCCAAGAGAAAAAACAGTTGCGGCAAAATGGGTTGATTTATATGTTCCAGAAGATATCAAAACGGAGCGTTTGGCAAGATTAAATGAACATAATAGAGCTTGCTGTCTTGCTTCAAATAAAAAATATTTGGGTAGAGAGATGGAAATTCTTGTGGAAAACTATGAAATTCGCAAAAATGGTGATAAAGTTATTACCGGCAGGACACGAAACAATAAAATTGTTCATGTTCCATGTGACAAAGATTTGACGGGTGAATTTGTAAATGTAAAAATTACAAATGCAAGAACATGGTATTTGAACGGAGAGTTAGTATAAAACATGAAAAATGTAAGACAATCTAATGTAAATACTCACAAAGATGCTTGGGTTGAAATTAATCTTGAGTCGTTGGCACAAAATATCATAGAGATAAAAAAAGGGATTCCGGCCAATAAAAAAATGCTAGGAATAGTTAAAGCTGATGCTTACGGGCACGGTTCGCAAATGATTGCTCAAACGATGCTTGCATCAGGGATTGATATGTTTGGTGTGTCATCTGTTGATGAGGGTTTAGATCTTCGTAATGTAAAAATAAAAGCTCCTATACTTGTAGTCGGTGCAATTCCTGTTTGGGCAGTGGAAACTGCAGCTAAAAATGATATAGCATTTTCAATTTTTAATGACGAGCATCTTGATGCTTGCAAAGAAGTTTATGAAAGAACGGGTATAAAACCAAAAGTTCATGTAAAACTGGATACCGGCATGAACAGAATCGGTGTGCGCTCTGAAGAGGGTGTAAATTATATTAATAAAGTCAGAAGTGCAAAATTCTTGTCTTTTGAAGGAGTATTTACCCATCTTGCGGCAGCGGAAGAACCTGAAGAAACTAAAAAACAAATTGAACGCTGGAATAGTGTTATTGATAATATTGATACAACAGGACTTTTAATTCATATCCAAAATACTGCAGCAACTTTTGCATATGACATAAAATCCAACATGGTAAGAGTTGGAATTTCTTTGTATGGACTTTATCCCGATTTGCCTCCTAAATATACATACAAACCAAAATTAAAGCAGGTTATGGGGCTAAAGGGTCGAATTACAAATATTCATGAGGTTAAAGCAGGTGAAGGGGTTAGTTATGCACACACTTTTGTAGCTTATGAGCCGACAAGAGTTGCGACAATACCTATTGGGTATGCTGACGGTGTTTCAAGAAGTCTTTCTAATAAAATTTGCGGCATTGTTAACGGTAAAAAAATTCGCCAAATCGGAAATATTACAATGGATCAGATGATGTTTGATTTAGGTGATGTTGATGCAAAAGTTGGAGATGTAATTGTACTACTCGACGATTCACAATTATCACTTGATTCTTGGGCAGAAATATTACATACTATAAATTATGAACTTACTTGCAGGCTAAAAGTAAGGTTGCCAAGGGTTTATGTACGATAATGGAAAGTGTAAAATGGAAAGTGGAAAATTATTTTTAAAAAGAAATTTGATATTGTTAACATTCTTATGTTTGTCAACAAGTGTTTTTGCTTTTGAATATCAACCGAGAAATGTTGATGTAAATCCTTTTGGTAATAAAAAAGAAAAGGTTCAAAAAAGTGAGCATGCGACAAAACCGGAAATGCGAGAAATCAAAACTCTTACCGAGTATTTTAGATATCTTCCAGCGGAAGTTCATAGGCATTGGACCCCATATAAAGCAAATGCCGGATACGAAGTTACGGTAAAGTTTAGAGTCCAAAGAGACGGTAATATTGCTGATCTTAAAATCGTTGATTCAACAAATGACAATGCAAATGAATCTGTTTTAAATGCCGTAAAATCAGGCGCTCCATATCAGCCGCTTCCTGCCTCTTATCCCAATAAAGATGGTGTTGTAGCGCAGGTTATACTAGAATACCAAAAATAGATTTCCTGCATTTGATTTAATACAATTTTATAATTTTATTAATACCTGATTTTGCTATATTAAACAATTCTATCATGCGTTCAAATTCGTATGGTTCGCCCTCTGATGTTGTTTGAAAATCAACTATCTTTCCGCTTTCTGTTAGAATTACATTTGAATCAACTTGAGCATTAGAATCTTCTGCATAATTTAGGTCAAGTTTAATTTCTCCGTCTACTATACCAATCGAAATAGCAGCAATCGGTTCTATAATAGGATTTTCTTTTATGTCGCCTGATGCCATTAATTTTTCTATCGCATCTTTTAAGGCAAGGTATCCTCCGCATATGCTCGCAGTTCTGGTACCCCCATCTGCTTGTATTACATCGGCATCAATCGTAATAGTCATCCCTGACATTTTTTCTAAATCTACACAAGCTCTAAGACTTCTTCCAATCAATCTTTGGATTTCATGTGTTCTTCCTGAAACTTTATCACGCTCTCGTTTTACTCTTGTATTTGTAGCAGAAGGCAAAAGCGAATATTCTGCTGTTACCCATCCTCTGTTGTCATCATCTTCCATCCATTTTGGTTTTTTTAGTTCAACCGATGCAGCGCATATGACTTTTGTGTCGCCAAACTCTACAAGCACAGAACCCATAGCATGTTTTGTAAAATTGTGAGTAAATTTAATTGGTCTTAGTTCATTATTTTCTCTACCGTCAATTCTCATATATCCCCCTTATACATAAATTTTAGCATAGATTTATTAAAATGAATCTAAATCTGCTTTTAAATTATATGAAAGTTCTTTTATAAGTCCAACTATTATTTGAAAATTTTTACTATCATCTATTTTTTCTAACAGATTTGATAAGCAAAATATTCTTTCTGCAAAAATTAGCGCATTTTCGATTCTCTTGTTAATAAAAATTTCCTTTTATTAATATGTTTCTATAATAATATAGATTATTCTTTGATGTAATAGAATAATGTTGCAAATTTTCTTTAAAAAAGTCAAATTTTCTATAGAATAGTATAATATTCTTTAAACAAAGGTAATAAAATGACTGTAAGAGAAGATATTAAAAGCTTATTGGCGCAAGAAAGTTTTACAATTACTCAAATGGCTGAAAAATTGACTGAAAACACAGGAAAAAGTTATACAGTTAAAACTCTTTCTCAAAAATTAACTAACGGTACTCTCAGGTATGATGAATACAAGGCTATTGTTCATGCATTGGGATACAAAATTACTCTTTAGAAAATTTAATATTACACAAGCACTTCTTTTTCGTTTTTGTATGTCACATAACCTAAAGGTGCTGCAGGTGGTTTTCTTAAATATTTTCCCCTTGTATAAATCACTCCTACTTTTGAAGGTTGTGTAGCAGAAGAGTACTTTCTAGCAAGTTTGCAGCACTCAAAAATTGTTTCTTCATCAGGTTCTTGACTATTTGCTTTCAAAAGTACATGCGAGCCTGCACAAAATCTTGTATGGAACCAAATATCATCGTCTTTAGTTAGTTTAGAAACTATAAAATCGTTTTGCTTGTTATTTTTACCTATATAGACATCAAAACCGTTAATATTAATCTTTTCAACTGTCGGTTTATCCTGTTTTTTAGATTTATTTTCCTCTATACCTAATTCTTGCTTTATTTCTACAAAATCGACTATTTTTTTTGCTGTTTGAATACTATAAAGAATATTTTCCAAATATTCTCTATTAATGCTTAAATTATTAAGCATTTCTTGAGATTTTTCTTTTGTGGTTTTTGATTTTGTATATAGCTTAAAATACCTTTGGGCATTCTCATTTAGTGTTTTTGTTTCATCAAGTTCAATCTTTATATTTTGATTATTTATATAATCAAAAACTTCTATTTCTTTTTTGTAATCAGTTTTTTGGTAAATATTTGCAGTTAAAAGTTCACCGTAGAGTTTGTACTTTTCTGTATTATCTCTTTTTTTTAATAATGCAGAAATTTTAGAGATAGAATTTTTTACCTTTTTAAGTTTTGAGCTTGCAATCTCAGTAAGTTTCGTCTTTTCCGCATTTATATTTACCTCTTCTTGAATTTTTGAATAATAATTATCAAGCATTTCACTAACTGAATTTTGTGGAACGGAATTTGGCAAAAGTTCTTTAAACAGAGTGTATCTATCCCCTAGCATCGCAGGTCTATATTCTTCTGCTTTTAAATATTTATCAATTTCATCTTGTGATAAATCTTTGAACTGGAGTTTAAGTTCATTGGATAAATTTACATTTTCTTCACTTATCCTCGGTGGATATATATACTTTAGTCCGCCTTGAAGCTCTCTGTATCTGCTTTTTTCGGAACCGACATTATGCGCGCATCCAATTATAATCTTTGTTTCTCTATCATATAGTATTACATTTGAATGTTTGCCCATTAATTCTATACATAGGCATAACATTCGTTTTTGCGAAAGCTCGTCATATGTTTCGAAATGTAATTCTAATATTCTTTCGTTTTCTATAACACATGCATCGACAATTTTTGCGCCTTCAATGTATTTTCTAAGAAGCATACAAAACATTGGAGGCTGCTTTGGAATCGTAATATTTCTTTTTCTCTCATTTACTGCAGACATAAATGCAATATGGTACATATTGGGGTAAATATTTATATACAGCTTTCGTCCTTCGCTGTTATTTCTTAACGAAAAAACAAAATCGCGTCTTGTTGGCTGCTGAATCTTTTGAATTCTTGAACCTATAATATAATCAATGTTTTCTATAAAGAATGCTTTTAATGTTAAAAAATCAATATTTATCAATACATCCCCCTGTATTGATTTTTTGTGTAATTGTATTGATTTACATTATTCATGTGTCTTTCGTAATTTTGATAATTTTGGTAAACTCTATTTCTTGTTGTATAGTTTGATTGAGATTGCCAATATGGAATCATTCCGCTTCTCACCTGTCTGTTATAATTTGCTCTATAAGATTGAGGACTCATTGTTCTATAAACCGCAGGGTTAATAGATCCTGCAAATGCAAGCGATACTGACATCAACATAAAAATAATAAATACTAATAATCTATTCATAAAATACTCTTTATAAAGTTTCTAACGCTGCTATCTTCATAGCCTTAGTATCAGGTTTTTTGCCTGTCCAAATCTCAATAGCGCGCTCAGCCTGATAAATTAGCATGTCTAATCCGCCTATCGTTACAAGTCCTCTTTTTTGTGCTTCTTGAATAAGTACTGTTTTTATTGGGTTATAAACAATATCATATACGATAGTGTGTGGATTTAATTTGTCTAAATCAGCTCTTTCGAGAGGCATCTGATCAGCCATAAAGCCTTTCATACCTATAGGTGTAGCATTAATTACTATTGAAGTGTTCTCAAGGCTTCTAATATTTTGAATTTGGTATACATTAAAACTGATTTTTGGGAATTGTGTTCTTACATAGTTTAACACTTGTTGTGAATTAAGAATGTTCCTCGTATAAAAATCTATTTCTGCAATACCGAGTTCGGAAAGTCCTGCAACGGCAGCTCTTGCTGCACCTCCTGTGCCTAAAATACTTGCGTTTTTACCTTTTAAATCCACCGTAGAAGGAATTGCTTTTTTGAATCCGTAAATATCGGTATTGTATCCAAAGAAAGATTTGTCTTGCATTATTTTAACAGTATTAACACACCCTGCAATATTTGCATAATCATCAATATCATCCAAAAATAATGACATAGGTACTTTTAACGGAATTGTAACATTAAATCCCTGATAATCATTTGTTTTTAAATATTTTATTCTGCTTATCAAATCCTCCGGCGGAGTTTCTAAAACATCATAAGTACAATCTTCTCCAATGCTTTGTAAGCCGGCTTTTTGAATAACGGCAGAAATGGAATGACCTAAAGGATACCCTATAATTCCCAATTTGTACATGTAAATCTCCTTCTATACATTTATTATACAAGAATAAGTTTTTAGGGTAAAAACTAATATAAAGAATTGTAAATATATTATGTATTTATAGCAAATTATTTTTTTACATATTTTATAAGGTTATATATATTATATCAAATAGATGAAAGGTTTAAAAATGAATATCAATGCAGTAACCTCTAATAATCAAAGCTTCCAAGCAAGAATCAAAATGAATAAGCCAAAATTAGAAGTTTTGGCTCAAGCTGCAATCGGAACAAGTGCATTAGCAGCAGGTGCTGTAACAGTTGCAGAAGGTGGTTTGTCAGTTTACGCATTAAACGATAATCCACAAGGAATAGAAAGTCTTCCAAAAGAAGTTGTAGATTCTCATAAAGATTTTTTAACAAGTGCAGGACACAGGTATGATGCAGCTGGTGAAACAGGAGGTATTCCTGTTCAATCTACTGTTGCACCATTTGGATTATCAGCAAGCGGCATTGCTATATCAAATCTTGGCTCAAATGCTTTTAAAAATGCTTTTGGTGAGGATAATTTAGAGGCAACAACAGTAATGCCTATTGATGCATCAAAAGCAATATCAGCAAAT
This sequence comes from uncultured bacterium, assembly GCA_902777605.1. Classification (GTDB taxonomy): domain Bacteria; phylum Cyanobacteriota; class Vampirovibrionia; order Gastranaerophilales; family Gastranaerophilaceae; genus CAG-196. The sequence continues at coordinate 86,753 of CACYUI010000004.1, forward strand.
AAATCCGCACAAAAATCATTGTTAGGTTCGAGTTATTTAGGAACTGCTGCGGCAAGTTTATACTCCGGTGCAACTAATAGTGATTTTGTAAACAATATGTTACCGGAATCAGTAAAATTAGACCCTTTCTGTAGAGATAAGGAAATATCAGGACAAATGAGTTTATTATCAGGTGGATTAAGTGCATCTGCTTCGGTAGCATTGGGTTCAGGGAAATTAGCAAGTATGGCATCTGATACAAAATCAAGTCAATTTGTTGCAGATACATTTACAGACGGCAAAACTGACAAAAAACTACCCTCATAAAATTTAGAAAGGAATTATAAAATGCAAGTAAATTCAATAAACAATTCTCAAACTTTTCAAGCAAGAATTAAGATAGACAAAGGCGATGCAGCAAAGATATTATTAGGTGGTGCTGCTTTGGCTACAACAGGACTATACTCTGCTCAATCAGGTTTCCAAAGAGATATAGTCGGTTCGGTAGATTTAGATTTTGCAAACGATATTCAAAGTGTTAAAGATTATGTGGAAGAAGGACATAGATTAATTGATGGTCATTTTGATTATTTAGAGGAACATGGTGGCAAACCTTCTGAACTAGATGGAATTGATAGATTGATAGGTATGAGTGGACTGGCATCTTCTGCTGCAGGCTCATATATATCAAGCATCGGTGCATCTGCACTATATAAGGGTGAAATTGATAAAGACAATGCCAAATTATTTTTAGATGATAAAAAATTACCTTCATAGATTTTAAAATGTAATATAAATAGTAAAAAGGCGAAGTTCTATCAACTTTGCTTTTTTGTTAAATTCTCATAATATTTCTTTACATTTGCCTTAAATTAGGCAATTTTTTATCTTCAGTTGTTTTGTAGGTGTAGGGGTAAATATCCTCCTCTCCCCAAATCATTAAAAATAATAGGAAGTGTGTGTATGCAAATTAACAATACTCCAAATTTACCAATAAATTTACCCCTAAATATTTATCAAAGAAAAATCACATACAATAGTTCAAATGTACACCCCAATTTTAAAGGTGTTCCTTCAACCCAGCTTGCGAGCACAAAGGCAACAAGAGGAATTGAATACTCAATGCGTGTAATTGGTAATAAAATTTCAGATTTATTTCAACCAAAAGCAGGAAAACAAATTACAAGAAATATTGCTAACATAAAAGCAGAGCCTACAAGATTATATCTTGAACAACTCGGTGAAATAGGAAGATTATATAGCACTCAAAAAGTCATTGATGTAAATATAGAAAATCAGATTTTAGAAAAACTTGCTCAAAAAGGTGAATCCGTAATATTTGTAATGAATCACTCAAATCAATCGGAAGATCCTCAAATGCTTGCAGTTTTAAGCACATTACTAAGTGATGCCTATAAAAAAGCAGGTAAAGAAAACTTCCCATTACCAAAAATTATATTGAATGAAGATATTTTAAAAACAATGAATCCAACAAAAAGAAAAGCTTTTGAAAATTTTGGTGCAGTAGGTATAGATGCAAGTGTTGTTGGCGGTGACAAAGGGGGGAACGCAAGAGCATTTTTACCGCTTGTTAAAGATTTCGTCCGCAACAAATGTAATATATTTATATTTCCCGAAGGAAGATTGGCTATAAGAGAAGATTTAGATTTATTTGACCGTTTTCAGGGCGGTGTTGCAAGTTTGATTAACAAAATGCTTGCTATTAAGAAGAATGTTACCGTTGTTCCTGTTGGTTTTTCTTATGGGGGCAAAAGTAAAGGTGTAGATGGTAAGATACTCGGAGATAAAAATTTAAATGGAATGAGTATAGGAACACCAATTGAAATAAAAAGAGTTGGCGAAACAACAACCATTACGAGTGGCGATATTCTAAAAAAAGAAGATTCGTGTTTGTTTGGATTCTTTGATAAACATAAAGATGTAGTAGATGTTCCGATTACTTCCGATGGAGAGCCTGTAAAACAAGAGGAAATCTCGGATTACTTAAAAACTATTTTATGTGAAAATCTTGAAATTAACACAGATTTAGCGAAGAAAAAACTTGAAATTCCTCTTGAAACAAGCGGTTTTGAAATATACTAAATTTGTAATATTTCTTCATCTTATACATAAAATAGGCAACTTTTAGGAAATTTTTTACTTTATATATATAATGTAAAAACACTAGGAAAATTATGGCACCAAAAACCGGATATGTTGATGTTAAAATAAGAGTTGGTAATAAAACACATACTGGCAAGTATAAAATGGAAGTCGGCTGTTCTTTTGAAAATAACGGTGCAATTTATAGAATGAACAACGATGGCTTGCTTAGCGTTTTTGATAAAAAGAAGCAAGATTGGATTGCCGGAATAAAAGAAATTGAAATGACCAACTATCAACTTGATGTTTTTGAAGCTGTTGCAAATAACAATCAAGAGAAAATAAATGGTAAAAAATCTCAAAACATTATATTAAGTAAAGCTGATATAGATTCTGCTCTTGCGAAGTACAGAAAAAAGGAACTCAATAGCGATTTACAAGAGTTTATACAATCAGATGATGCAACTAAAAGACATTCCAAAATCAAGTATTCAACAGAAGGAACACAAGCGTATTCTATAGATAGAGCTTTCTCTACGGTAGTTATACCTGATGACAAAAATTTAAGAAATGATAAAAATTTTTCTACAGAATTGATTTTTAAATATGGAAGTGCACAAGAAAGTTTAAAATTATCAGATTATGTACACAACGATGTATTGAGTAATGATACAATCGCAAAAAATATTGTTCCAAATAATATAGCAAACATTAAAGATAAAACGACTCAAAAAAATACTGTAACTAAGGATAGAACAATTAAAATTAAAACATTGCCATCACAGAAAGGCAGAGTGTTTTATGCAAAAAATTTAAAACCTTCATCACAAGCTATTAATCTTATAAAAAAGCGTGAAAAGTTTGTATCATATACATACGATGATTTGGACAAGTATAATCCGAGAAAATTTATTAAAAAGGGTATGAAGTACAAAGGAACTCTAACCATCGGGTATGGTCATACGCGTGGTGTAAAACCGGGTATGCAGTTGTCAAAAAAAGATGCTGAAAAACTTTTAGTAAAAGATATGAAATCAGCAGTAAAAGCTGTAAAGAAACATGTAAAAGTAAAAATAACTCAAAATCAATTTGATGCGCTTGTATCATTTGTATTTAATGTAGGAGAAAGAGCATTCAAAGACTCACAGCTTTTAAAATATATTAATGCAAATCGTTTTAAAGATGCATCAAACCAGTTTCCATTATGGAAAGTTAGTAATGGTCAAGTATGTAGAGGGCTTATCAATAGAAGAGCTGAAGAACGCAAAGTATTTCTTGCATAACTTTACTTTATATCAATAACACAGACTCCGTCACCGCCTTCGGCGTCTTCTCCTACTCTAAATTTCGCAACATATGGAGATGTTGAAACGAATTCTCTGATTGCTGATTTAAGTGCTCCAGTCCCATGTCCATGAATAATATAAACAGGAGAAAGATTAGCTAAGCTGGCTTTATCTAGATATGCTTCCAACTCGTCAAGTGCCTCTTCTACTCTTGTTCCTCGTAGGTCGAGAGTATTTGATATATCATATTTTTTAAGAGAAAAACTGCTATCTTTTTTCATAGCTCCTAGAGGAAGTGAAACTTTTTTTGCCATTTGCGGGTCAAACATTACGAGCTTATCTTTCTTAACCTTGGTTTTTATCATACCCATTTGTATAAATAATGAATCATTTTTGTCTGGCAAAGATAAGATAGTAACAGGTTGATTAAGTTCTTTTATCATTACCTTATCATTTATTTTTACTTCATCCCAATCTAAATCGATATATTGTTCTTTATCTTCAACAACTCTTAAGTTATTTCTGAATTTTTGTTCAACTTGTGCTAATCTTGCATATGAACGGCGGGCAATTTTCTCTGATTTTTCCTGTCTTAATTCGCGTAAAATGTTTTTAATAGTATCTTTAGCGTCATCAAGCTGGTTTTCAAATCTGTCTTTGATAATTTTCAAAGATTTTTTCTTCTCTTTTTTCTGTTCACTTAATTCTTTTTCGTAATATTTTTTGAGTTCGGCAGCTTCACTATTTAAAGTTTCGGCTTCTTTTAAGTTTATATCCAATCTTGTTTGCGTATCTTGTAATCTTTCTACCGCAAGGCTGGAAGCATCCCTTTGAGTAATTAAAAGTTCTTTTGCTTCCCAAACTAAATCTTTATTTAAGCCAAGATTTGAAGCGATAGCTATTGCATTACTAAGCCCCGGAATTCCTATAACGAGTTTATATGTTGGTGAAAGAGATTCTGTATCAAACTCGACAGACGCGTTCTTGAAATAAGAATCGCTAAATTCTAATGTTTTCAACTCTCCATAGTGAGTTGTAATAATTGAAAAAGAGTGTTTTTTGCTCAGAGCTTTCATTATAACTTCCGCTAAAGTAGCACCTTCAAGCGGGTCAGTCCCTGCACATAATTCATCAATAAGTACAAATGTTTCTGAATCAGATTTTTCAAGAATTTCAATTACATTTTTCATATGTGAAGAAAAAGTTGAAAGATTTTGCAAAATATCCTGCTCATCACCAATATCTGCAAGAACTTTTTCAAACGGATAAATTTTAGCCTCAGCACAAGGTAAAAACATTCCTGATTTCATCATGAGAATAAACAAACCGACTGTTTTTAATGTAACTGTTTTTCCGCCGGTATTTGAGCCTGTAATAATTATAGATTTATAACCCCTGCCTATTTCAAAGTCATTTTCAACAATATTTTCAACTCTTCCTATTAGTAATGGATGCCGCATTAAATCGAGTTTTACCAGTTTTTCTCTTGAAAGAATCGGTTCTACTGCTTGAATTTTAACCGCATATCTTGCTTTCGCAAAATGGAAATCAATTTCTGCAATAGTTTTTTCCATTAAAATAAGAGCATCTATTTCTCTTTTTACTTCATTACTCAGCGCTGTTAAAATTCTGATAATTTCTGCATATATTTTAGATTTTAACTCTCTTATTTTATTGTTAAGAGGAACTATTTGTTCAGGTTCAATATAAAATGTCCTGTTTGTAGCTGAAACATCATGTACAATGCCGCCAACTTTGCTCTTTGACGAGGCTTTTACTTGAAAAACAATTCTATCATCTCTGAATGTATAAATATTTTCTTGCAAATGTTTTTGAAAGTCAGGAGAATTCATTAGAGATGTTACTTTATCCTTAAGGTTAATTTCCGTATCCCGCAGGGAAGAATACAACCCGCTCAAATCAGGTGTTGCATTCTGTTTTACAGTATAATTATCATCAAAAGTATCTGCTATCTTATCTTCTAATTCTTTATTTGAATATAGAAAATCTGACAGTTGATGCATTTGGGCATCATAGTTCAAATTTTCTTTCAAAAAGTTTTTTACAATTCTAGATGTGCGCATTGATTTTGAAATGTCGACAAGTTCTTCTTCTATAAAATATTCATTTTTTTCTTTTAGTTTGGAAAAATCTTGAATTTTTTCAATGGGAATGTCTCGTGTCATATCAAGTACGCTTTTAGCTTCTCGAGTTAGTACAAGTTGTCTGTATATATCATCATCTGTCACGAATGGAGTAAGTTCTAAGCACATTTTTTTAGACTGTTCTGTTTTTGCAAATCTGGACAGTACAGTCAATATTTTGTCGTATTCAAGAGCCTTTTGTGATTTTTGGATTATACTCATTATATGTTGATTATATGGGGGTAAATAATTTTATTCAAGTTTTATACCAAATTCTCTTTTGTTAATTCTATATTTTTTAGAGTATTAAATTCTCCTTCGTTAAGAATTACATTAAGATAATTTCTTGTAACACCTTTGAATTTTCCGGTGTTTTTATCCGGTCGTTTTTCTATCAAAACTTCTTGAGTAGTACCAATGTTTTCTGATTTAAAAATATTGAGTTTTTCCTGTGATATCTGTTTTATAATTGTTGCTCTTTCCTCTTTAATATTGTCAGGCAAGTGTCCTTCCATTTTTTCTGCAGTTGTTCCTTGTCGGATTGAATATGGGAAAACATGAATTTGTGATAAATTAGATTTCTTCAGATTTTCTACAGTTATTTGAAAATCTTCCTCTGTTTCTCCTACAAATCCTGCGATAATATCGCTTCCCAAAAATGGTTTATTAAAACGAGAAACAATATCTTCTATTTGGTCTAAATAATATTCAACCGTATAATGTCTGTTCATTCTTTTAAGGGTATTATTACAAGCTGATTGGAGTGACAAGTGAAAATGTGGGCAAAATTTTTCGCTTTTTTGCAAAAAGTCTAACAACTCATTTGTGATTTCGTGCGGATTAAGTGAACCCAAACGATATCTCGGAATTTTGGTTTCTTTTTCAATTTTTTGCAAAAGTTTTAGTAGTCCGCCTTCGTATAATCCGATATGAATTCCTGTTAAAACGACTTCTTTATATCCATTTTCGCAATAACGATTGACTTCTTTTACTATAAATTCAGAATCTGCGCTTCGTGATTTTCCTCTGCCAAATGGTATTATGCAGTATGAGCATCTGTTGTCACAGCCATCTTGAATTTTTAGGCTTATTCTTGTTTTAGTTGTGTCATTTAATATGACGGGATAAAAATTGTTTTCACCCATTAAATCTTTTACGGCATATCTTTTATCTTCGTTTAAAAGTTCTGCCAACTTGAATTTGTCCTCATTGCCTATTACACAGTCAATAAAATCTTCTTTTAACAATTTGTCTTTTTCAATTTGTGCAATACAACCTGTTAAAACAGTTTTTAGTCCGAGTGAGTGTGCATGTCTTAGTAAATAAAAAGCTTCGTTATCGCTTTTGTGTGTAACGGAACATGAATTTAGAATGTAAAAATCTGCTTCCTCAAGGCTTTTAACCTGTTCATAACCTGAGTTAACCAATTTTTCTGCAACAATTTGTCCTTCGAATTGGTTAGATTTGCATCCCATAGATTTTAAGTAAAATTTTTGCATACAAAAATATTAACATAAAACATACTTGTGTTAAATCTGTATTATTGACCTTTGGGTATATTAAAGGTAAAATTTATATATTAGTTTTTATAAGGGGAGTTTATATGGAAGAATTAAAGAAATTTAATACTGCTAAGTTCTTGAGTTTTGCTCTTGGCTTTTTCGGACTTCAATTTGCTTGGCAGATGCGAATAATTTTATCAGGACCTGTTACTGAAAATTTAGGCGCTTCACCGTTTATTTTTGGTTTAATATGGCTTGCGGGACCTTTTACCGGTATGGTCGTTCAACCAATTATTGGTGCTTTGTCTGATAAGACCACTTCTCCGTTTGGCAGAAGAAGACCTTATTTATTAGGCGGTGCTTTATTATCTGCACTTGCACTTTGGGCACTTCCTAATTCAGAACTTATTACAAATACGATAGGTTCAACTTTTCATATACTTGTTCATCCTTTAGCAGCATTGTGTTTTGCGGCAGCCATGATTTGGATTTTAGATGCTTGTGTTAATATTGCACAAGGCCCTTACAGAGCCTTGATTCCTGATGTTGTACCGCAAGAACAGCACTCTGTTGCGAATTCTTACATTAGTCTTGCAATAGGTCTTGGCTCTGTTGTGGCTGCAGGAACTGCACCATTTTTAAAGTGGGCATTTAATTATCAAATGAGTATCAATGCTCAATTTATTATGGCAGCCCTCGCTTTTGCTCTCGGTATGGCTTGGACTTGTATTATGATTAAAGAACGCAAGTATGAACCAAAAGAAGAAGAACAAAAGGAAAAAATTAATTTTGTACAATCATTAAAAGACTTTTTTGCACTTTCTCCTGAGGTCGGTAAGATATGCTGGATGCAGTTTTTCACTTGGATTGGAAATATGTGTATGATGATTTATTTTACTCAATATGCAGTGCATACAGTTTATGGTGTTCCAGATTTGTCAGGGGTGAGTGAAGCTATAAAATCGTCCTATGACACTGCAGTACTTGCCGGTACAAATTTCTCATCAATATGCTTTGCAATATTTAATCTTGTATGTTTCCTTGTTGCAATTCCGATTGGTGTTTTTTCTGTAAAATACGGAAACAAAAAAGTTCATATTATATCTATGTTATCAATGGCACTTGCATTTTTAGGAATGGCATTCTGTCACGATGTTAAAGCTGTTGCAATACTAATGGGACTTTCGGGACTTGGATGGGCAAGTATTTGTGCGCTTCCGTTTGCTATGCTTTCTCAATATATAAAACCCGGAACGGAAGGTTCTGTAATGGGTATATTTAATATCTTTATTGCAGGTCCTCAAGTATTTGTTTGTACTCTTGTATCTTGGTTTATTAACAAATGTTCGTTCAATGTGTTTGATGGAGTAAATTATCACTGGGAATACACATTTATTATCGGTGCAATTTGCTTAGTAGCAGCATCAATAATCGCATCAAGAGTAAAAGATAAGATTGCAGAATAAAATGGAAAATGTAAATAAAGGGAAAGTTTTTTTTGTATATCCTCCTTCCCCTGTTATAAATCGAGAAGACAGGTGTCAGCAGCCCACCAAGGAATTACTTGTAATTCCGCCATTACCACCTACAGACTTAATGTATATGGCAGCTATTGGAGAAGAGTGCGGATATGAATGCGCCATAAAAGATTATAGCCAAGGCGGAGATTTTCTAAATGAATTGTTAGAAAATACGCCTGATTATCTTGTCGCAAATGTTACAGTTCCTACTTTTAAATCTGATATGGAGTACTTAGCGCGGGCAAAAGAAATATTACCGTCTTTGAAAATTATAGTAAAAGGAGCACCATTTTTAACATACAATACCAATGTTACATATGAGCATCCATATATTGATTATGTGATTGTTGGCGAGCCTGAATATACATTAAAGGATATTTTATCAGGAGTGCCTGATAGCGAAATACTTGGAATTTGTTATTCTGATGATAATCATCAGCCTGTTAAAACAGGTGAAAGACCGTTTATTGAGGATTTAGATAGTTTACCCCTTCCTGCAAGGCATTTAGTAGATAATACTGTTTATAAAAGACCTGACAACGGAAAAGTTCAAGCTGTTATAAAAGTTTCCCGCGGCTGCCCTTATCACTGTTTCTTTTGTCTTGCAACACCCGTATCGGGGTTAAATGTAAGGATGAGGAGTGCAGAAAATATTATAGCTGAAATTAAAGAGTGTGTAGAAAAATACAATATAAAAAATTTTATTTTTTGGTCTGATATTTTTAATATTGACAGAAATTGGACAATTAATTTATGCAAAAAGATTATAGAAAGCGGGTTAAAAATTGTTTGGTCATCAAATACAAGAGCAAACACCATGGATGATGAGATGGCATCTTGGATGTATAAGGCGGGATGCCGCTTGTGCAGTATAGGTGTTGAGAGCGGTTCGCAGATGATACTTGATAATATTGGTAAAAAAATTACTTTAGATGAAATTAGAAAAACTGTAAAAATTTTAAAGAAAAACAAAATAAAAATATATAATTATTTTGTAATAGGACTTCCTTGGGAAACAGAAGAAACAGTAGAAGAAACGATAAAATTTGCAATTGAACTTGACAGCAATTTTATTAGCTTTTATACTGCAAACCCTCTTCCCGGAACGAAATATTTTGCATATGCAATGATGAACAGGCTTGTGTACGGAGATTTAGATTTTGCAAATTCTTACTATGAGCCTGTTGTAAGAGCGCATAAACTAAGTAAAGAAAGAATTTTTGAGTTACATAAGCAAGCAATTAAACGCTTTTATTTAAGACCGAAATTTATTTTAAAAACTATATTAGGTCTAAGGAGTTTTGCAGAATTTAAAAATTATTTTGTAGCCGGATTGAATTTATTATTAAAAAAATAGCTATCCCAAAAGTCCCGGCTCAGCATCTGAACCTGTAACTTGTTTTCTTAAAATAAATGTTAATTTAGGCAGCGCTGCAGCTAAAAGAAAACTGCTAATGCCAATATTTGCAATTATATTAGCTGATTTTACTCTCAAAGCTTTTTTAGCATAAGCTTTCGGATTCTTACTTGCTTTTAGCTCTTGTGTGTATTTTTCAAGTTCGTTTCTGAATGATATAATTTTTTTTGTATCAACATAAGCTCTAGGGTCTCTTACTCTATTTTCAAGATATTTAACATCGCAATATTCTTCGCATAATTTGGAGAATGCCGTGTTAGGGTTTTTATCCAAGTATTCTATAATATTTTCTTTCGGAAGTTCTATATTTTTTAGTTCATCTGATTTTTTACCCAATAATTTAGGATCAAGATTGACATTAACTTTGAACATTTTTTCAGATAATGTATCTAATACTTTTGCCAAATATGAAGGAAATACAAAGTTCAGAAACATCATCATTCCCATTTTAAATCCCATTTCCATTTTTTCGTATCTATTTCTGGCTGTTGTAACTCTACCGACTGTAAGTCCTCCATCCGTTACTGCCATTTTGTTGAGTGTTGACATGTTAGCAAGACTTGAAGAAATACCCTTAAATGTCAAGTTGTTATTTTTATTTTCTGATAATTTTTTTTCTTGTTTTTCTTTGATTTTTTCCGTTAATTTAAAATTTAATTTAGGCAGAATAAAACCCATTAGTGCAATAGGTATTGCTGTTGATAAAATAAACTTACCTGCTTGTAATTTTTGGTATTTGCTTTTATTTAAAAGGGCTTTTTCTAAATCTTTCACGGCTTTAAAAGCACTCTCTTTAAATTTTTCAATATTTAATTTAATGCCTTGTTCTTTTGTTTCTTTATACAATTCTACATTAACATCCGGATTGTAGCCAAACTTCTTAATTCCCCAATCACAAATTTTATTCATTAATGGAATTCCGCCAAGCCAAATTGCAGAAGTCCCGTACTCATCAATAATTCTTTCCCGAGTTGCATTATATGCCATCTGTTTTGAATCTTTAAGATTCTGGTTGTAAGTTAGTGCAACTTTTGATGGTACTTCAATACCACTATCCCTAACTATTAGTGGGTAAATGCTTTTATTATTTCCTATTGCTGATATGATATTTACTACTGACATTTTTAATTCTCCTTTAAATCGTACTCACTTGTTTTTGTATTTCCCGAACGAGACGATTAAAAGAGTCTTAGAAAAACATCAAAACTCACGCCCCGAACGGGTGTCTATGAGTATGATGATGTTTTTTTAGTAATGTCATTTATATTTCCCTATATATATAACTGCATATATGCTAACATATAAAATTTAATTGTAAATACTATTAGCTATTTTAGGTAAAGAAAATGATACAATTTTATCTTTTTTTTCATTTTCTGTTATATAAAGTTTTCCTCTATGTATTTCAATTATTTTTTTACATAAATACATACCAATACTTTGACCTATGGTTGAATATTTGCTTCCATTTATTAAATTATTTGCAAATTCTTTTGAACTAAGCGAAATCTGCATTTCATTTCCTTTATCGGAAATCGTTACATTTACTTCGTTTCCCCTGCCTGTATAGTTGATACTGTTAGAAAGCAGATTTATCATTACTTTTTTTATTTCTGATTTATCTGCTTCAAGATAAGTATCATTGCTTTTTAAGTTGTATGCAAATGTTATATTTTTTTCCATTGCGCTTATTGACAAATCTTCAAAACAATGAGTTAGGAGTTCTGTCATATTAAATCTTTCATATACCAATTTGCTACTGTTATTCTCAAAATTATATGCTTCAACAATCATTGAAATCATATCGAGTGTATATTTACATGATTGTTTTATATGTGAAATTATTTCCTCTTTAGAAATATTTTTTGTATTATTATTTTCAAGGAGTTCCAAACCTCTTAGTTGTGCTATTGTTGGTATTTTTAAATCATGGTTCAAAAGCTCAATAAAATTTTCCCACTGTGTATCAAGTCTTTTTTTTAAGTTTAATTCGGAATCTTTTACGCGTTTGTACTTAATTATAAAATATAAAGTTATTGTACATACAACAAAGAAAGTTGCTAAATTTCCTTCAAAACAAGATATTTTAAGTAAGTAAAAATATAATACTAAGCATATTAAATCTATCATATTTCCCATTGGCACTTCTTTCATAGTTATTTGTACTAATTATGTTAACCGATATTGTAGGGAAATGATATTGCCTAGTTAGGGAATTAGCAGTTATCCAATCGGGTATTTAAAAGCGACTTGTGAAGTTTTACATTATGAACTCTTAAATAATCCACTTTTGTTACAAGCGGATAAGAAACTGCAAGTGTCAGTGCATCTTTAAGTTCATTATTGTCAGATTCTATACCAAGAAATTTTTTTCTTGATATACCAATCATAATAGGTGTATTAAGCCCCTGAAATTCTGTAATTCTATTTATAAGTTCAAAATTGTGCTCTCTTGTTTTTCCAAAACCAATTCCAACATCAGAAATGATATTTTTTATTCCAAAGCTTTTTGCAAACTCTATTTTTTCGTACAGACTGTTATAAATTTCTTCGATTACATTATCATAATGCGGGTTCAATTGCATATCTTGAGGAGTTCCTTTTGAGTGTTGGATTATTACTCCTGCACTATATTTAGAAATTATTTGAACCATATTTCTATCGTATTCGAGTCCTGAAACATCATTAATTATTGATGCTCCGTTATTTAGCACAAAATCAGCAACCTCAGAGCTTCTGGTATCTACACTAATCGGAATTGTTATTTTTTCTTCTTGTATAAAATTAAAAATAGGCTTTAATCTTTTAATTTGTTCCTTCGGAGAAGTCGGTTCAGAGTATGGCTTTGTACTTTCTGCTCCTATATCAATCATATCTGCACCGTCTTCTATAAGTTCTATCAGATGGTGTTGTGCATCAACAGGATTAAAGTATTTTCCACCATCAGAAAAAGAATCGGGAGTTATGTTTAATATTCCGACAAGTTTAGTTTCTCTTTTGCTTTTTGTTATAAATTCTAAAAGTTTTTCCCCGAGTATTTTCAAGCTAAATGGCTGAAATTTTAATTTGTCTGAAATTTTCTCAAGTTGAGAAATGCTTCCGCCCAATATTGCATCAGATAATTCGCATTTGCCCGTAATAACTTCTCTGTTAGTAGCACAATCAGCTCCTACAGTTAAGGCGGTTTGTTTAATTATATTTGCTTGAGCAGGAGTCAGCCCGTAAATTTTAATATTTTTGTATTGAAATTTTTTAGCTGCAATATAACTATAACCTTCATCAAAGCCTATTGTAGAAAGTTCATCTTTTATGTTTTCTTTAACGATTTCCCTTAAATCAAATTTCTGCATAGCCATATTTTAGCATAAAATAAGGCGGAACGATAGATTTATCGTTCCGCCTTTGTGAACTTCTATAAAAATCTTAGCCTCTGATACCAAGTTTTTTGATAAGAGATCTGTATCCTTCAAGGTCTTTTTCTTTCATAAATGAAAGAAGTCTTTTTCTCTTACCAACCATCATTAAAAGACCACGCTTTGTAGCAAAGTCTTTTTTGTTGGATTTCATGTGTTCAGTAAGTTCTGTGATTTTTTGAGTTAACATTGCAATTTGTACATTAGCAGAACCTGTGTCCTTAGCGTTAGCGCCAAATTTTTCAATGATTTCTTGTTTGTTCTTTAAGTTCATTTTTCTTTCCTTTTTGTTTTGCTGTAAATGTATTTGCTATCGACTTTGCAAACCATTTTACGCACGTAGTGTGACATATTGGCGTAAGCACTCTACAAGTGTTATATTATAATGCTCATTTCTAAATTGCAAGTGTTTGTAAAAAAATATTTATTCATGATAAACTAAGTTTATTATGAAAAGAAAGCCGATTATTGCAATAGTAGGAAGACCAAATGTAGGCAAGTCAACATTTGTAAATAGACTTGTCGGAAAAAGACAGTCTATTGTTGATGACCAACCGGGGGTTACAAGAGATAGAATCTATTTTGATGTAGAGTGGCAAAACAGACAATTTACTGTTATTGATACAGGCGGAATTGTTCCGGGTGATGAAGATGAAATAATGCTTTCAATATATGATCAAGCAAAAATTGCTTGTAATGAAGCTGATAAAATTATTTTTATTGTAGATGGTGTTGACGGGGTTACTCCTGTAGATGAAGATATTGCAAATATCTTAAGACAATCAGACAAGCCGGTATACCTTGCCGTAAACAAAGTAGATTCTCATAACCAAATTACTATGTTGGCAGATTTTTATTCTTTGGCAGTAGGAGAACCTATTGCTATTTCTGCACTTCACGGTTCAGGAGGTGTTGGTGATTTATTAGAAGAAATAACCAAAGATTTTGAGCAGGATGAAGATATAAAAGAAGATTCATCAATAAAACTTGCAATTGTCGGCAGACCAAATGCAGGTAAATCCTCTATAGTTAATGCGCTTTTGGGTGAAAAAAGAGTTATTGTTTCTGATATTTCGGGAACAACCAGAGATAGTATTGACTCAAAGCTGACATTTAACGAACAAGATTTTGTAATCATTGATACTGCAGGTATAAGAAAAAAATCAAAAGTTGATTATGGTATAGAAAAATTTGCAGTAGACAGGGCAATTCGTTCTATCAGAGAGTGTGATGTTGCGCTGTTAGTTATTGATGCAACGGAGGCTGTTAACGGAATCTCAGATCAGGATAAAAAGATTGCATCAATTATTACAGATGCAGGCAAAGGTATGGTAATAGCTATAAATAAGTGGGATCTGGTAGAAGATAAAAAATCAAATACAATTAATAAATTTGAAAAAATGATTGAAAACGAAATTCCGTTTTTAAGCTATGTTCCGAAAATTTATATAAGTGCGGTTACACATCAACGCTTAAATCAAATTTTTACAAAAGTAATTGAGGTTGATAGAGAACATTCAAAACGCGTTTCAACAGGTTTATTAAACAAAGTTATTAATGAGGCATATGCTCTTAATCCTCCACAAACAATCAGAAATAAACGATTAAAAATTATGTATACTACACAAGCAGGTGTTGAGCCTCCGACATTTGTCCTGTTTGTTAATTCGGAAGATTTACTAAAAGATCATTATAAAAGATACATGGAAAATAAATTGCGTGAAGCTTTCGGCTTCTTCGGAACTCCTATCAGAATTTCTGTAAGGCAAAGAGCAGAAAAAAAGGCTTAAATATCTTCTTTCATAAAATTATCAGGAAGTTCTTTGTCTAGTAACTTACCGAATTCTTCAAAAGACAAGTCCAAGGCTTTAACGACTTTTGCTATGTTATAAAATGACGATTGCCTGCTTGCATTGATAATATCATCGTATGTTGATGTAGGTATATCATTTCCTAAACAAAAGTCAGTATAATTGATACCTCGTTCTTTTCTTGTTCTATCAATTATATGAGAAATGGCTATATATAATTGTTTAACATTATCTTGCATTAATTTTATAATAATGTTAAATTAAACATGTAATGCCCGAGATATCGGGCTAATTATCGGAGTAATATTTTATGACTAAAACTATTAGTGTAGATTTGGATGGTGTTTTGAATATATATAACGGCAATTATGAAGAGAATAAAATTGCTCCGATAAAAGAAGGTGCAAAAGAATTTTTAGAAGAACTTTCTAAAAATTACAAAGTTGAAATATTTACTGTTAGAAATTCTAATTTGGTTATTGAATGGCTTAATGAAAATAATATTGCGCAATATGTTTCAAGTATTACGAATGTAAAAAATCCTTATACTTCTGTTTTTGTGGACGATAGAGCATTAACTTTCAACGGAAATTTTTATGAAATTTTAGAAAAAATAAAAGTGTTCAAACCTTATTGGAAAATTATCTGAAGCTTATTCCTGCGGGTGTTTGCCCAGTTTAATTTCGCCATTTTTGATTTTATTATATCTGACACATTGTTTTAGCCTGTCATATCCAAGCATTATGCCCAATATAAAATCTTGTTCAGGTGTTAGGTCACATAATTTTGGATTGAAGGATTTAACTACATTAACGCATTCCTGCTCGCCAAAATATACATTAATTTTGTTACCTGCAATTTCATCAATTTTATATGCAATATTTTCTTTTTGCAGTCTTTCGGAAATAATATCCTTATATTTTGCATTTTCTGTAGTAAGGATAAGATTTCTTATACCTTTTTTAAACTCATAAATGTGGTGATTAAATACCCTCAAATCTGACATTGCAGTTTTAGATACATTGTTTGCCCGCGCATAGCAGGTCTGTAGTTGATTGGATTTATACTGTATATTTGCACAATAGTTTCCCTTTTCTATATAAAATCGGGCTTTGAATACTTACCCCTTTATCCCTAGTACATTCTTACGAGTTCTCTGACTTTTTTCAGAACTTTTTGCGCTTCAATTCTGGCTTTTTCAGAACCCTCTTTGATTATTTTTTCAACAAGCTCAGGATGTTGTTCATAGTATGTTCTTTTTTCTCTAATTTCTTTCATTCTTTCGTTGATTTTTGCTCCAAGTTGTCTTTTGCAGTCAGCACAACCCCTTTTTGCACATTTACATTCTTCTGCAACCGTTTCTACTTCATTTTCATCTCCAAATATTTTCCAATATTTGAAAGCCACTTCACACTCATCAGGATGTCCTATGTCATCTTTTTTGATACGACTTCTGTCGGTAATTGCTGTCATAACTTTTTTTGCTGTAACTTCAGCACTATCTGAAATTTTTATATCGTTATGAAAAGATTTTCCCATTTTGTTTCCGTCTAGTCCGCAAATGAGTGAGCATTCATTTAACTTAGGCTGTGGTTCAACAAAGAAATCTGTGTTATAGATATTATTAAATCTTCTTACTATATCCCTTGTAAGTTCGACATGGGCCACTTGGTCTATTCCTACGGGTACTAAATCGGCATTGAATGTGAGGATATCTGCTGTCATTAATACAGGATAACCCATTAAACCATAATTTACTTGCATCCCCATACCTTCTTTAGATTTTAAAATTTTTGCCATATCCTTTAAGGTTGGATCGCGTTCTACCCAATTCTGCGGAGTAATCATACTCAAATATATATGAAGTTCTGCAGTTTCAGGTACTAGTGATTGAACATATATAGTTGATTTATTCGGATCAATTCCGCATGCCAGCCAATCTGTCACAATATCAATTGTGTCTTGGCGCAAAGTTTCAGTCTTATCATATTTTGTAGTCAGTGCGTGCCAATCTGCAACTGAAAAATAACAATCGTATTCGTCTTGTAATTTTACCCAATTGTCAATTACACCTAAATAGTGGCCCAAATGTAATTTCCCTGTCGGGCGCATTCCTGACATAATTTTTTGTTTCATATTAAAATTTCCCTTTTTTCAGATTATATAATAAATATTAAAAGTTTTTAATGAAATATTTTTGCGACTTCAATTTCCCCAGTAGTAAGTTCTGTTGAAAGTTTTCTTCGATGTATTTTTAAGCTGCCGTCACCTTTTATAAGTTCTACCATGTCCCGTTTATGAAGTTTTGGAAGCTTTACACAGATTTCATCTTTTGTGTTTTTAAAATCTAAGTTACCTAAAACAATTATTCTTTTAGGATTTTTCTTCTTTTCGCTAATCATATACGCAAATACCTTTTCGTCATTTGTCTTAAGTTGCGTAAATTCTCCGTTAGTAATCAAATCTATGTTGTCTGCACGAAATTTGTATGCAGTTTTAAAATTATCCAATAATTTTTCATTTATTCCGTTTTTGCTGCCGCCCGGTTTTCTTGAAAAATTAAATATGTCGAGTTTTCCTCTGTGAACAAAATAGATCTCATCATCAGTTTCTGTATATTCAGCTTTAGTGTTTGCCCAAGGATAAATATAATTGTCGCCCTGTGCAAAACCATCAATCGAGTATGGATTAAAAGGCAATGTTGCTTCTAGCCATGATATCATTGTGGAATAATTTTCCCCATGTAGTAAAATTGGGCTGACTTCATCGTGAGTTGTAAAACTTAAAATTAAGCTTTTGGGTTCTGAGTATGATTTAAGCAAGTTATTATTGAACTTTATATGCTCGATTAAATCTTGTGCACTCCATTCTTTTAGATTGAAAAAACTTCCATAATAGCCGTCAAAGCCCGCCTTTAAAAGCTCATCATATGGCGTAAACTCCGCATACTTGCTTGGAGGTTCTCGCCATGAGTCAGAGGCTTCTGCTAAAAACATAAATTCTTTGTCTTTTTCTCTTGTATATTTAATAAGTTCTACCCAAAATTCAGAAGGCTTAATCGTTGCAACATCCGCTCTTATTCCGTCTGCTCCAAGCTCTATAACCATATCTACAAATCTTTTGTGAGCATTCATTACATCTTCGTTTAATTTGTCATTGTTCCCTGTGTTAAATAATCTAACATCTGTCCAATCAGATGGAACTATTGACATTTGTTTATCGTCTTTTATAAACAGTTCGGGATGTTTTAAAAACAAATCATATGAGCCGCAGCTTGGAAGGTCAACAATTACACGAATATTTCTTTTGTGGCATTCATCTATGAATTTTTTAGCTTGTTTTTTGGGAGATAAATCAGAGTTCTTGTCAACCAATTGCTCATTTATTCCCTCAAAATCAGCTATTGCATACAATGAACCTGCTGTTCCCAAAGCCTTAAGTTTTCCTACAGGAGTGATTGGAAGAACATGAAGAGTGTTTATTCCAAGCTCTTTTATTTCATCCAATCTCTCAATAGCGTTGATAAAATTCCCGCTTTCTTCGTCTTTATCAATAATTTCGTTGCCGTTTAAATCTTTAGCGTTAAAATTACGGATGTTTATTCCGCAAATAGCCGCTTGATTATTTAGAAAAAGTGTTCTAAGGTCATTGCCTTCTCTTGCCTGACAAATGTTGGAAAATGCGAGTGCAAGCAATAAAGTGATAATTGTTTTTTTGCAAAAATTCATTAATAACTCCTCTGTAAAAATATTAACATAAATATATCAAAAAATATTCTCCCTCTCCTAACAGTAGTGCATGTGGTAGGATAAAGGAGGGGGTTAATTTGACCTTTTCCATTTTTTCCCTCTCCTGACAAGAGAGGGCTAGGGTGAGGTGGCGAAATAAGGTCAGCAAATAGGACGGGGTTTAACCCACCCCAAAACTATAGGGTACAATTGCACCTTATAATTTACCCCTATTCTTTAATCTGAAAAACACATTTAACACAATGCGCTTTTGGCTGCAAAACGAGATTATCGTCCAAGTCGTACATTTTAGCAATTCTTGTAATTAGTGGCTCTCCGCACATCGGACATCTCAGGTCTGTTTTGTGGTTTAATATTTGCGTTTTTATGTTGTCTATAATGTCATCCGAAATCTCTTGAAACTCGTAACTTCTTTCGTATTCCTTCAACTCTTTCGGAGAAACTTTCAAAACTCTCGCGAGCTGCTGGCGCTGAGTTACGGATAAAAATAACTCTTTTCCTGATTCAATATCCTCTAAAATTTCTAATTTTATATTAGTTTTGTTGGCAAGTCCCGTGATTGATAGACCTGCTTTTTCTCTTTTTTGTTGTATAAATTCTGCCAAGCTTGTCATAAATATATAATATTATAAAAAAATTAAGAAAACTTAAAATATTTTGTTATTCTAATTATGTTTGGTAAAATAGAGTTTTAATAAGGATTGAAAAATGCAAAAAAATAAATTGGTTGTTCATATAGCAAAAACTTCTCTAGCCGGTGCTCCTATAAGAATTGTACAAGCTTTGAATAAATATACAGAGTACGAAGCAAGGCTTATAAATTTTATGCCGTCTATTCTTGAAAGTGGAGTGCCGATTTTTGATGAAGATTTAAACTGGCAGGATAAAAGTATCAGGGATGAAGCCCGTAACTTAATTAAAAATGCTGATATTATACACCTTCATCACTTTATGGATTTAGAATTCTATAATCCTTTTTTAATAAATTTCTTGAAAGAAACTAAGTCCGATTGCAAGTTTCTCAGACACTACCATACTGATAAAGAGTATATTTCAAGAAATGATATAGATTTTAACAGATATTATCCGACTGATAAAATTCCGAGTGTGGTAATTCCTCATTATCCGGAAAGAACTTTCGCTGAGTTCCCAATAGTTCCCAATATTATACCTATACATGACAAATCGTATTTGCCTGAAAAAACAAACAATAAAAAATTAAAAATTGTATATTCAGCTTCAAATAAAACTTCTCTTAAAAGTGAAAGGTGGGCATCAAAAGGATACCCGGAAGTAAGTGCTATTTTGAATGATTTAAGTCAAAAACTCGGGTTTGAATATATAGAGGTATTTAAAATTCCATTGAAAGAATCTTTAAAAATAAAACAGCAAGCTGATATCATTATTGGTGATGTTGTTACAGGAAGTTACCATTTGACAGAACTAGAAGCGCTTTCATTAGGTAAGCCGAGTCTTACTTACTTGGATGCTAGAACCGTGATGACATTTATGAATACTTTTAGAACTTCTGATGTACCGTTCGTAAATGTAAATTATAAAAATCTAGATGTGGTTCTTAAAGATTTGATTGAAAATAAAAAATTAAGAGAAAAAATAGGAATATTCTCAAGAGCATGGGTAGAAAAGTATTATGACGATCAAATTCTTGTACAACGATTCACTGAAATGTATGAAAAATTAATGTCGGGCGGTTTAATAAAAAGAGAAAGCATGCTTGAAGATGGTGAATTGAAAAATTTCTTGTATAACAGAGTTTATGATTACGATTGGTTGAAACTAAAAAGTAAGTGACTGATTATATAACATGTAAACTTTTATAAAATATTTTAAAAATATTACTTGACTTTATAAATATTCTTGTGTATAATTAAAGAACGCGCTCTAAGGAGCGGGTAAAGAATTGATTTACACTTAGGTACTAACGGTAGCCATCAAAAGATGGAAGGACACTACTGAAAAGCCGAAATATAATATTAGCGATTTGAACTTTGATTAATTTGTCAATATTGTAACAAAATGTAAATAGCAAACATAGTTTTTGTTGACAATAAAAATTGAAGTAATAGTATGAAAAACGGGGAAGATGTTCCCTAGATAATATAAATAGCAACAAAACATCATTTATTTGAAAATATAAATAGCAAAAAAGATTTTGATTCTCGTAAGAGAATCGGTTTTGAACCTTGAAAACAGAATAGAAGACGAAAAAACTTGTTAATTCGAAACGAAAGAACGGACAACAAAAAGTCGAGCATCTTTCTTGGCGACAAGAAAGAGAAGGACATAACTTTTCTGACAATGGAGAGTTTGATCCTGGCTCAGGACGAACGCTGGCGGCGTGCTTCATACATGCAAGTCGAACGA
>CACYUI010000005.1 GCA_902777605.1 uncultured bacterium
GTTTCTGTTTTCTTTCTCTCTTTTCTTCGCAACAAAAGAGAGAAAGAAAATAGAAAGAGTCATTTTGACTAAAGTTGGTAATAATAAAAGTATTTACGACTTTTGCAACAAAATATATAAATGGTGTATGTTAAGCAAAAAAAATTTTTTTCAGGTTTTATACTAAAAAAGAAAGGATTTCATATGCAATCAAATATGTCAGTTAACAATCTATCACCTAATTTTCAAGCAAAAGTTGCGAAAAGATTTATTGACTCTGCGCACAAAGCATTTGACAGAGAAATAAAAAATCCTGCAATGAGGAGTAATTTTGATGAAAAAGCTGCAGAATTTGAAAACTTCGGGTATGATGATTATTTTATAAAGTATGTAAAAGATGTTAAAGACGGAAAAGTACAACATAAGCTGGTTGCACTTACAGGTAATATGAAGGACTCAGAAGGAATCGTTCTTACAAGTAAAGACCGTTTTAGAAAAGCTATTGAAAAATTTACTCATATAACTAAATTTGAGTTTACCCAAAAAATGAAACAAGGGTTGGAAAAACAAGCTCTTTAACGATTTTTAACCTTACATTATATATTTATAAAAAGTGAAATATATCTACCACAACCCCCTTTAATTTATTCTAAAAAAGTGGTAAAATATAATTGTGTGATAAAGGTGGTCTTTTATGGTGAACGGTGTAACAGGTGTAAATTTACAACCTAATCCGTACGGAAATATACGGAGAGCCGGCATGCTTAAAAATGGGAGAGTCTTATATAATGTAGTCGACTCGAACGGTAAAGATGCCGGAAAGCTTACCGTTCCTCAAAAGCAAGCCGATACATTTGAAAAAGCATACAATGATATTTTAGTTACTGCTCCAAAAATTCAAAAGTATGTGGAAGAAAATTCTTCTGAAGATGATTTGAGAAGAAGAAGAATTAAAACCCAGTCTATTGTTACATTAGGCGGTACTTTAGGTGCATTTATTCCTCTTGTTTTAACTTGGAATAAATCAGTTATGAAAAAGATTTTCTCTGTAGGATTAGGTATTTTTGCAGGTTTAGGAACAGGTTTTGCGGCTGCATTCATTTCCTCAATGCCCCCCGGAACATACAAATTTGAAAAAGCTTCCCAAACTTTAAACAGTTTAGATATTCAACCTGTTATGGAAGAGAAAGATTCATAAGTTTTTGTCAGGTGAAACCTGACCTGCAATGCTTATGCAAATGTCGATAACAATAGCTCTTTTCTCTGGCTAAGAAAGGTTGAGCAGGGGCTTAATTATCATTCGTATTAGTCACAAAGGTAGACTTTAGTCTATCGAGATAAGGTAAAATCGATATTCCTCCCCTGATTAGGGGAGGTTAGGTGGGGTATTGGCAATTCAATAATTTATCAACACCCTCCCTGCCCCTCCCTGACAAGGGAGGGAACATGGTTTTTGTTGCCTTAGTATAGGCGACATATAAAATATCACAATATATTGTCAGGTGAAACCTGACCTACAGGGATAAGTAAAAACATCTAAATATTTAGCTTAACAAAGAAAATTTTTTAAGTTACGAAAAAGTAACACTTCGTTTGCCATAAGGCATGTTTAAGTTATACTTAATCATGAGATTTAGTATAACTTAATGGAAGCATACGGCTTTCGAGTAGCCGTAGAAAGAAGGAAAAATGACAGTACCGGAAACAAAAAGTTTTCAGTTAGAAATCGGCGGTAAAACTGTAACCGTTGAAACAGGTAAGTATGCACAGTCTACTAATGGTAGTGTTACAGTAAGATGCGGTGACACAATGTTATTTGTTCACTGCTGCGTTAGCAAAGAGCCAAGAGTTGGTATAGACTTCTTCCCTTTGCTTATTGATTACGAAGAAAGAATGTCTTCAATCGGACGAATTCCGGGCGGCTACAACCGTTCTGAAGGTAAGGCAAGCGACAAAGCAATCCTTATTTCTCGTTTGATTGATAGACCAATTAGACCACTGTTCCCTAAGGGATACAGAAACGATATTCAAATCGTAGCGCAATTATTCAGCTACGATCAGGAAAATCAACCTGATACTTTGGCTATGTTAGGTGCTTCTTGCGCCCTAATGTTATCAGGTGCACCTTTTGAAGGCCCTATCGGTGCGGTAAGAGTTTCAAAAGATGAAAATGGCAACATGATTGCTAACCCGACTCACAAACAAGCAGATGCTTCTGATTTAGATATCGTTGTAGCTGGTACTCACGATTCTGTAATCATGGTTGAGGCAGGATGTAAGTTTGTTACAGAAGACGATATTATGAATGCAGTTGAGTTTGCGCAAGTTGAAATCAGAAAACAATGTGAAGCTCAACTTGAATTTGCTAAGGCTTGCGGCGTTGAAAGAGAAGAGTTTGTTAACCCTTACGATACTACAGAACTTAAGCAAATCATTGACGAAGTTGCTCACGATATGATTTTCGATGCGTATCACAACTTTGACAGAAAATACAGACAAGATAAATTGGAAGAAGCTAAAAAGCTTGTTAAAGAAAGAGTTGAAGCTCTTCCTGAAGATCATTACATCAAGCAAATTATTGAAGAAACAGGCATTGACTTTGTTGCAGAAGAATTCAAGAATGCAGAAAAGAAAATTATGCGTGCAATGATTCTTGATGAAGGTGTTCGTGCCGACGGAAGAAAACCAACCGAAGTTCGTCCTATTTGGTGCGAAGTAGGTGTTATTCCTCGTGCTCACGGCTCTGCCGTATTCACTCGTGGTCAAACCCAAATTCTATCCGTTGCTACTCTTGCAGGCCCCGGCATGAAGCAAGAGCTTGACGGTGTTGATCCTGAAACAGAAAAAACTTATATGCACAAATACATCTTCCCAGGGTTCTCTGTTGGTGAAGTTAAACCTCTAAGAGGCCCCGGAAGAAGAGAAGTCGGTCACGGAAATTTAGCAGAAAGAGCTAATGTTCCTGCACTTCCTTCTCAAGAAGAATTCGGTTATACAATCCGAGTAACATCTGATGTCCTTGAATCAAACGGTTCAACCTCTATGGGTTCTACTTGTGGTTCATCAATGGCTTTAATGAACGCAGGTGTTCCTGTTAAATGTATGATTGGCGGTGTTGCAATGGGTATGATTACAGAACCCGGCAAAGAGCCTGTTGTATTAACCGATATCCAAGGTATTGAAGACTTCTTAGGCGATATGGACTTCAAGGTAACAGGTAACGATGACGGTATTACCGCTCTTCAAATGGATATGAAAGCTAAAGGTATTGCTAACG
Organism: uncultured bacterium; assembly: GCA_902777605.1. Taxonomy (GTDB): domain Bacteria; phylum Cyanobacteriota; class Vampirovibrionia; order Gastranaerophilales; family Gastranaerophilaceae; genus CAG-196. The sequence continues at coordinate 3,257 of CACYUI010000005.1, forward strand.
ATACTCTTAGAAGAGCTTTGGCTCAAGCTAAGGAAGGCAGACTCCACATCTTAGGCGAAATGAGAAAAGTTATCACAGAACCTGCTAAGCAGCTTTCACCATTCGCTCCGTCTATTTCTACAATGACTATTCCTGTAGAAGACATAGGAACTGTTATCGGACCGGGCGGAAAACAAATCAGAGCCATCATTGACGCATCAGGCGCTGAAATCGATATTCAAGATGACGGAAAAGTAACAATTACTTCTAACGATCAAGAAGGCGCTGCAATCGCTAAGAAAATGATTAACGATTTAACTTTCAAACCTGAAGTCGGAATGGTAATCAAAGGTAAAGTTGTTCGTATAATTCCTATAGGTGCTTTTGTTGAACTCGGCGGCGGTAAAGACGGTATGGTTCACATATCTCAAATCTGCCAAGAAAGAATTGAAACAATCGAACCTCATGTTAACATCGGTGACGAAGTTATCGTTAAGGTTATAAAGATTGATGACAAAGGCAGAATTAACCTTACCATCAAAGGCGTAACCGAAGAAGATAAAGCTAAATTACAATAAGCTTTTGATAATTACATTTGGGCGGGCGAAACTGAAAGTTTCGCCCGCCTTTTTTGTTAAATTCCCCAATCGGCAATATTGATAATTTCTTATGCTTAAGGTATTCTTATCTCAAGAGGAGACTATAATGACAGTTATTGAAAAAATTAACAATATTAATGATGTTTTAAAAGAAGTTTTTAATTATACACAGACTAACGAAAAAATTAGAGCCGATTTTGTAGAATATCTTGCTACAATAGGTGCAAAAAATGTTCAGTTGAGCCAAATGGAAAAAGTATTTCTTCCTTATATTTTTGAAAGAAATATTGACGGGAAATCTATTTTAGAAATGTTCTCAGAAGACAACAAATCATCTGACATTATTGAAAGTCTTAAAAATGCCATATCTTCCATTTTTGAAATCAAAAAGATTTTAAAAAACGGATTTGAGCTTTATAACATCATTAATGAAAAAACTTATACTGTTTCTTCATTAACAAAAATGACAAATTTTAGAGGAATTTATGCAGGACAATATATTGTTGCCCGTATATTTGAGTCTGATGGTGAATTCTATGTTATTGAAATATCAAGCGTTCTTTCTCATTCTCAAAAAGAAGAAGCGTACAGATATGCAGTTATGAAGCTTGTTCACGAACCAAGACTTTTATATAAGGATAACGAAGAAAAAGAGAATGAAATAAAAAAAGTTATCTCAGAAATGTACGACAAATTCATAAAATCTTTTGACAAGGATATTATTCTTACTACAAATAAGCATGCTGACGATATTATTGGTGCCTTTAACGAAGGAGAGGAAATAGATTTGTCCGACAAAGGCTCAAATATTGAGCAATACAAATTTTTCCATGTAAAAGAGCTAGATAACAATTATTCAAACTTCCTTGAAAATTCTATGGGTGGTTTTGCATCACATACTGAAACATACGATGTTGCTGTAATTTTTGACAAGGAAAAAGGGTTGTATGCGGTTCCTTTCTACGAAACTTTTTGCAAAATTTTTGAAGATAAAAATTCGGTAGAAAACGCAAAACAATGCGTTGAATATTTTCTAATAAACGAATCAATTCCTGATACAATATTAGCAAGAGTCTCTACTCAATATGAAAATTTTATGGAAGTAGTAAATGAACTTTTAGGAACAAGTTATTCTTTTGAAGAATTGCTCAAAAAATACAAGTCAGATTATTTGAACAATAAGATTTATTCATCTGCAACAGTGCTTTTCTGTTCTAATGCTTTCTCTGAAATTTTTGATTATATTTCTGAACCAAAACCTCAAAAGCCTGTAATTACGCAAAAAGTTGGCAGAAACGACCCTTGTCCTTGCGGAAGCGGTAAAAAATTCAAAAACTGCTGCGGAGGGTAGGGGTAAATGTAATTTAGCTTGGATTTAGAACTACCGACTTGGCGCAAAGATAGGGGTAAAGGGGTAAATGTACCTTAGTTTGGATTATGAACTACCGATTTGGTGCGAGGGTAGGGGTAAAGGTAACTTAGTTTGGATTTAGAACTACCAATTTGGCGCAAAGGAATATTGTCGGATTAGTAAATCCGGCTTATGTTGCTTGAAAAGTAGAGTTTGGTTTTAACCGAATTTATAAATTTTAAACGGTGCATCAAAACGATGCACCCTACAAACTATATTCTTTCTAATATTCTTGCTTCCGGCTGTTTTATAAAAAGATACCTTAGTGTATTAAAAGCTGATTCAAGCGGCTCTTTGCCTGGAACATAAGTTGTTAATTCTTGAGGTATTTCCGCTATATTTACTAAATCTTCTTTATTTATTTTGACATCAGCCGGATTGATAAACTCTATAGCATGACCTTTTTGATGATAAATTCTATATAACTCTGCATCATCAACTTTCTTAATTAATTCCGAAACATCTTCGCCAAAATTTAATTTCTCACCAGCATTTATTAAGTTTGATTGATCGCGTATTACCATATTTTTGCTAAGCCTTTTTGTTGGAATCCTAAAACATGCAATATTTTTCTCTCCTTTAGTTGCTTGAGTAAATAATGCATTAAAAAAATTAAAGGAACCATATTCACCATTGTCTATAAATAATTTTGACCAATTTTTTACAAAATTTTCTAAGTCAAACATAAAAACTCCAGCAACATTAAAATCACTACCTTCTTCTTTTGCTATCAATTTACCACTTTTAATAATTTTATCCGCATTTTCTGCACTAGTAAAATGATATAAAAATTTCGGAAGCTTTCGCACATCTTGTGTTACTGTTGGTCTTACATATGGTAGTTTTTTTACTAAAATGTTGTTTACTGTTTGTATTGTTCCCATAAAAACCTTCTATTAACCTTACATATATTTAAATAAAGTATTCTGCTTTTTATAAATTGCCTTTTGTTTACAAATCTTGACAAAGTGTACTGCATACAGTACAATATAATTATGCAAACTTATGAAATTGAGTATCTGAAACTTCCAAACGGGAAAGCTCCGATTACAGAATGGTTAAATTCTCTTGACGGAAGTTTTAGAAAGCGCATAAACCAAAGAATATTACGCATAGAAGAAGGAAACTTTGGCGACTATAAAAAGTTATCGCAAGATATTTCGGAGTTGCGTTTTGACTTTGGAAAAGGTTACAGAATTTATTACACAGAAATCAACGGAGTTATTATACTACTTATAAATGGTGGTGATAAATCCGACCAATCCAAAGATATTGCGCGTGCTCAAAAACTTCTTGACGAATGGAGGCAATCACAATGAAAAATACAGGAAAATTTAACGAATATATCTTAAAAGATTTAAAAACTGATGAAGATATAAAAGAATGGATAAATATCGGTTTTGAAGAATTTTTGCAAGATAATGATTTGAACGCTTTTGTAAAGGCTCTGGAATATGCGGTTCGTGCAAAAGATTCAATCTTAGGAATGTCAAAGAAAACAGGTATTTCAAGAAGTAATCTTTATGCAATTTTTAACGGAGAACAGCAGCCACAACTCTCAACTGCTTTAAAAATTATTAAAGAACTTGGTTATACACTTAAAGTCGCATAATTTTATACGGGGTAGAAGTCCCATATTGTTGATTTGTTATTATAGGAACAGGGCTGACCAAAGGTCAGCCCTGTTCCAATTCTTTTTAACTATTTAATTTCAAAAACTAAGCACGCTTGCTGCCAGAAATTGAGATTTCGTGGCGACCTTTTGCACGGCGTCTGTTCAATACTTCTTGTCCGCCAGGAGTTGCCATTCTTGCTCTAAATCCGCTAACATGTTGTCTTTTTAATTTTGTTCCTTCTAGTGTACGTTTCATTTTTCTATTTCCTTTTCAGCTAATTTTACTTATAATGGTTTTATAGTATACAAAACATGAGATATAGTCAAATACATTTTTAAGAAATATAAACATACACCCCCTCACCCCAGCCTTCTCCCGCTGGTAGAGGGAGAAAAAGAAAAGAGGTTATTATTATGGCAAGTTATACAAAAATAGGTTTTATTGGCTCAGGAAAAATGGCAGGAGCGATTATTAAAGGGCTGATTAAAACAGGATTTACAGTTCCTGAAAACATTATTGCGACTAAATCTAACCCAAGCGGTTTGGAAGAAAAATCTGCAGAGCTTAGAGTGAAAGTAATTTTGGATAACAAAGAGCTTGTCAAAGCTTCTGATGTAATTTTTATTTCAACAAAGCCTAATCAGGTTTTGGGAATTTTAGAAGAAATTAAGCCTTTTATTAACTCTGAAAAGCTTATTGTATCAATTGCAGCCGGGGTAAGTATTAATAAAATTGAATCAAATCTTCCTGTAGGAAGCAGAGTAATTAGGGTTATGCCAAACACTCCTGCTCTTGTAGGCGAAGGTATGAGCGGTATGGTCGGAGGTTCTGAGGCAAATGAGAATGATTTGAGATATGTTAAAACACTTTTGTCTACCATAGGAAAATGTATAATTGTTGACTCGGAAGCTCAACTGGATATTGTAACCGCAATTTCAGGTTCGGGGCCGGCATTTTTCTACAAAGTTATTAATGAGATTGCTCGAGCAGGTGAAAAGCTCGGTATGGATTATGAGAAGGCTCTTCTTTTAAGTATTCAAACCGCTATAGGTTCAGCTAAAATGGCTATGAACAGAGATATTTCAATGGAACAATTAATCTCAAATGTCGCAACAAAAGGCGGGTGTACTGCAGTAGGAGTCGATTGCATGAATGGATACAATACGGAAAAAGTTTTTTATGATGTCATAAAATCAACTACAGAAAAGGCACACGCTTTAGGACAATAGTTTATGACAAATTAACATTAGCACCGCTAACACCGTAAAATTGGTTTATTACGGTATATTTTCCTGCGGTTTCCGTGCTCCTAATAACACGGGCAGATGAATTTGTAAGAACAATTTGGTTCTGCAAGCATTCAAATTTCTTTTCCAAAAACTCTTGTTCTTGTTTTTCGCCAAGTTGAGTGTATTTTTTTGTTTTAATAAAAATATTATACTTTTTCTTGCGTTTTCCGATTTGATAATTTACAAACGAAAGAACTTCATCTACACCTAAATCTGACCATTGGGTTTGTATAGTATCAACAATATAATTTTCGTTATCTTGAGTTTGAATAGAAATATAGCCTATAATATTTTTTGTATTACTGTCTTCTACGACATACCTATACTCACTATAATATGACAAACCTTGCAAGAGAGGTTCTCTAAACTCTCTTGTATCTTTGCTTAGCAAAGGTCTGAAATGCGGGAGTAGTGAATCGTTATAAAGGTTTGCAATTGTTTGTGAATCAGAATTTCTGAACGGTCTGAATTTTTTCGCTCTTGAAAAAACACCTTCTTTAATACTATTTACCCTAACACCCCACAATTTTTCATACGAAATTTGGCTGAAACCGCATCTTGAAATAAACAGTTTAATAAGTTCGGGCAGATAGTCGTTTACACGAACAATTATTGAAGCTGTACCCATAGCTTTATATTTTGAAACTACAAATTGAATTAACTCAGATGCATCTTCGTAACAATTTTCTTCAAAAAGAAGTTTTTGAATTTCCATCTGTTTTTTAGGGTATTTAGAAGGCGCAACCGTTATCAAGCCTTTCATTGTTTTGCCATCTTTTAGAACATAGGATTCAGGCAAAAATTTTAAGCCAAGCGGAAGCAGGTGATGAAGAGGACTCAGAGGATTAAACATTATCCTATTCACATAAGTCTCGCCATTATTCAAGAATGCTATCATTTCGCGTGCATTTTTCTTATCAAAATAATAAAGCTTTCTTATCTTACTCATACGAAAATTATAGCATAGAATTATTCTTTAGAAGTAGTGCATAATTTCCAAAAATTTGGTAGAATATACTTGGAGAAGTGAGGAATTTATATGTCTATTGATGATGCATTGGTAATGATTTTAGCAGGCGGTGAAGGAAAAAGATTATTTCCTCTAACACAAGACAGAGCAAAGCCTGCAGTTCCGTTTGGCGGAAGATACAGAATTATTGATTTTGTATTGAACAATTTTATTAACTCGGGATTTTTCAAAATAAAAGTTTTGACTCAGTACAAGTCAGATTCTTTAAACAAACATATTTCAAAAGGATGGCAATTATCACCGTTTTTGAACCAGTATGTTGACCTTGTTCCTGCTCAAATGAGAACGGGAGGTTCTTGGTACGCAGGAACAGCCGATGCCGTTTATCAAAATATATTTCATATTCATGATGAAAACCCTGACTATGTTTGTGTTTTTGGAGGCGACCACATCTATAAAATGGATGTTTATCAAATGCTTAAGTATCACAAAACAAAATGTGCTGATCTTACAATTTCTGCAATACCAATACCAATAGAAGAAGCTTCAGAGTTTGGAATTATAGAAGTTGATGACAATTGGAGATTAACAGGGTTTGTTGAAAAACCAAAAACTCCTCCAAAACCAATTCCTAACAACCCTAAAATGTGTCTTGCATCTATGGGAAATTACATTTTTAACAAAGATATTTTATTAACAGCATTGGAAGAAGATGCAAAAATTCAAGACTCAAACCACGATTTTGGTAAAAATGTTATACCTATGCTTTTAAATCAAGGCAAGAGAGTATTTATATACAACTTTGCCGACAATTCTTTCCCCGGCATGACCGAAAAGGAAAAGGGCTACTGGAGAGATGTAGGAAACATTGATGCATACTGGCAAGCTAACATGGATTTGTTGGATTATCAGCCGGAATTAAACTTATACTCAAAAGAGTGGCCACTAAGGACATTCAATTACAACTACCCTCCTGCAAAGTTTGTTTGGGAAGAAGGTGACCGTGTCGGTATGGCTACAAACTCCATGGTTTCGGAAGGATGCATTGTATCAGGCGGAACAATTTCAAGATGTGTTCTATCTCCTGAGGTTCGTATCAACAGTTTCTCATCTGTTTCAGACAGCATATTAATGGAAAATGTGAATGTCGGAAGGTACTCTGAAATCAGAAAAGCAATTATAGATAAAAATGTAGACATTCCTCCTTACACAAAAATCGGTGTAAACAGAGAAGATGATATTGCGCGCGGTTTCTATGTGTCTGAAGGCGGAGTAACCATTGTTCCTAAAAATGCAAGGTTGTAACTTTAATATTATCGTCAGGTAAAACCTGAGCTACAAATGGATTTTATTAATAAAAAGCCAAAATAAAGCGGTCAAATTTTTAATTTGACCGCTTTATTGTTATATTGAAAATTTCTATTTCTTTAGTTCTTCTTCTACTGCCGCCAAAACTTCATCAAGTTTAGATGCATCCTTAACTCCGCCTTGTGCGAAGTTTGGTCTGCCGCCGCCGTTTGCTCCCGTAGCTCTTGCGATTTCTCCCACAATTTTACCGGCATTAACTCCTGATTTTACAAACTCATCGGTTACTTTTACTATTACCATTCTTGCATTAGCCAGAACAACAATACTTTCTCCGAGTTTTGAAGACAACATTTCAATACCAGATTTCATTGCATCGCCATCTATGCTATCATCGGTTTTTGATATGAACAATTTACCGCCAGTTATATCTTGTGCTTTTGATATAAAGGATGCAAATTTAGAACGAGCCGCTTCAGCTTTCACTTGTGCAAGCTCTTTTTGAAGTTCTCTGTTTTCTTCCTGTATCTTATCTACACGAGCCTCAACCTCATCAAAATGCATTTTGAACTTTGATGCGAGTTTATCAATCTCAGCAGATTTTGCATTCAAATATTTTATAGCAGAATTACCTGTAAACACTTCTATTCTTCTTGTACCTGCAGCAATTGCCGCTTCTGACACAATCTTTACAAGTCTAAGGTCTTTTAGTTCTCTAGCGTGTGTTCCTGCACAAAATTCTTTTGAGATAGATTCGCCATTTTTTTCTATAGAAACAACTCTTACCTTATCGCCGTATTTTTCACCAAACAATGCTGTTGCTCCTGTTAGTTTTGCTTCTTCTATATCCATAACCTTAGTTTGAACCGAATATCCTTCTCCAATCCATTTATTCATAAGGCTTTCTGTCTTAACGATTTCTTCAGGAGTCATCGCACGAGAGAAAGTAAAGTCAAATCTCATTCTTTCATCATCAACATAAGAACCTGCCTGTTTTACTTCATCTCCTACAACCTTTATAAGTGCTGCCTGCAAAAGGTGAGCGGATGTATGGTGAACTCTTATTTCTTCTCTTTTGTTAACATCGATTTTTGCACTTACTTCCATTCCGATTTCAATTTCGCCATTCAAAACGGTGCATCTGTGAACATACAAATCATTAACCTTAAATGTTGTTAAAACTTCAAGTTTTAGCTCATCATTTTCAATAATACCGCTATCACCGACTTGACCGCCGCACTCTGCATAGAATGGAGTTTTATCTAATACAACATCAACAAATCCTTCTCCTTCAATAAATCCGAGAATTTTTGAAGTTGATTCATTATCTGTATAACCAACAAAGTCTGTTGCTCCGACTTCTCTTTCTAGTGCTGCATATTTCATGTCACCTGTTACGGAAATCTTTGCTGTAGCAGCTTTTGCTCTGTCTTTTTGTTCTTGCATAGCTTTCTTATAGCCCTCTTCATCTACCGCAAGTCCGTTTTCTTCTGCGATTTCTTTAGTCAGTTCAAGCGGAAAACCGTATGTATCATAGAGCTTAAATGCATTCTCGCCGTCTATATCTTTTTTCTCTGTTATAAATTCTTCAAGAAGTTTGTATCCTCTATCCAAAGTTTTATTGAATCGTTCTTCTTCTTTTCTAATAACATCTTTGATTTTTTCTTTATTCTTAATTAAGTCAGGATAAGCTTCGCCATAGTTTTCCACAACAACATCAACAAGTTTGTACAAGAAAGGAAGTTCCATACCCAAAATTTTGCCATGACGAAGAGCGCGTCTTAATATCATTCTTAAAACATAGCTTCTGCCCTCATTTCCGGGAATTACTCCATCTGAAATCAAGAAAGTTACGCATCTTGCATGGTCAGTTATAATTCTTAGCGAAACATCGGTTTTTTCGGATTGTTTATAAGCTACTCCGCTCATCTCAGAAACTTTATCCAAAATCGGTCTTAACAAGTCTGTTTCAAAGGTTGAAGCAACGCCCTGACAAACCATTGTAATTCTTTCCAACCCCATTCCTGTATCAACATTTTTCTTCTCTAATGGTGATTGGTTGCCTTCCTCGTCTTGGAACAGTTCTGTAAATACCAAATTCCAAATTTCAACCCATCTGTCACATTCGCATGTATCAATACCGCAATTCGGATGACCGCAAGAATATTCCTCACCTAAGTCATAGTGAATTTCCGAACAAGGTCCGCAAGAACCTGATGCACCCGGAGGTCCCCAAAAGTTATCTTTTTTACCTTTTCTTTTGATTCTTTCTGCCGGAACTCCAATGCTTCTCCAAATTTCGTAAGCTTCATCATCTGTTTCAAAAATAGTTACCCAAAGTCTGTCTTTATCAAGCTTTAAGACTTCTGTTACAAATTCCCATGCCCAAGGAATAATTTCTTTTTTATAGTAATCACCAAAAGAAAAGTTTCCGAGCATTTCAAAAAAAGTATGATGCCTTGGCGTTCTGCCTACATTTTCTATATCAGAATCTTTTCCGCCCGCTCTTGCACACTTTTGGCAAGAAGTTGCCCTTGCCGGGTCATAAGGACAAGGCTGAATATTCAAAAATATAGGCAAAAATTGCAACATCCCTGCAGTTGTCAATAAAACCGTAGGGTTGTCAGGCACAAGGCTTGAACTCTCTACTACAGTATGTGCATGTTTATCTTTAAAATAATCTAAATATAATTTTCTAATCTCATTTCCTTTTAGCATAATTATTCCCTCTAAAATATCATCTTCTTTTATTATATATCAAAGATAATATATTAGCGGGGAATCTGCCATATTTTATAATTAGATTATACCAAGTTTTTTGCAAGCTTCTAAAGCACCATTCTGTTCAGCTTCTTTTTTTGAAGTTCCCTTAGCTGAAGCTAATACTTCACCTTCCCATACAACTTCTACTTCAAAAACAGGTTTGTGAGCAGGTCCTGTAATTCCGGCAATTATGTACTCAGGTCTTGTTTTGTTTTTCCCTTGCGTATACTGTTGCAAAATGTCTTTTGCGTTATATTTTTCAAAATGTTTATCAATATCTTCCGCATAAATGATAATATAGTTTTTTATAAATTTTTCTATCTCTTCATGCTTTCCGCTAAAATAGTAAGCCCCCAATATTGCTTCAAGAGAGCAAGCTATATTAGATTCCCTTTTTCTGCCGCCCTGCTTTTCCTCAGCACGACTCAAAATAATAAGTTTATCTAACCCTATCTTTACTGCAACTTTAGCTAATATAGCATCAGATACAAGAATAGAGCGAATTTTTGAGAGTTCGCCTTCAGGTGATTTTGGGTAAGTTTCGTACAGTATTTTTGAAGTAAAAAGTTTTAAGACAGAATCTCCAAAAAATTCCAGCCGCTCATAGTTATCAGTATCAGGAAGATTGTTGTCCTTTGTATAAGAAGGGTGCGTAAGAGCAATTTTAATAAGCTCCTCATTACCTTCTCCAAAAATTTCTTTAAGCATTAAAACAATCCTTTAAAGAGTTCTGATACATCACACATAATAAAAAATTGAACATAATAATATACCACAGGTATTGTTAACAGGTGGCTATCGGTTCTATCCAAAAAACCACCATGTCCCGGAATGATATCACTCGAATCTTTTACCCCTGCATCGCGCTTAATCATTGATTCGCACAAGTCACCGATTTGAGCAAATGCTGCTATCAAAATACCAAGTATTAGTGAATGATACCACTCAATTTGTATAATATGTCCAAATATCAAGCAAAATATTATGCACATTAAAGTTCCGCCAATAGAACCTTCTATGGTTTTATTCGGACTTATTACTTCTGCCAGCTTATGTTTGCCGAATTGAATACCTGTGTAATAACAAAATGAATCCGTTAATATGACAGCCAGAAGCATTAAAACACAATAAATTGCACCTTCCATTGAAGCGTTTGTTTTTATTAAGCCGTTAAATACAATAGAATCACCACAACAACTTCCAATATCTCTCAACATAAGAAGATGTACAGGAAACCATCCGCAATATACAGAGCCAAGAATTGTCGTTGCAACATTAGCTATATACGGCTGTTTACCTCTGAACAATACCCACATAAAAGCCATAAATGCAGATAATGTAAATGCCAGCGGCATAAGTTTATATAAATTAAAATAAGTAAGCACCTCAAACAAAATACCTGAAGCTACAATGATTTTAAAGCTTGGCAGAAAACCTTTGTTTTTTAGTATTATGCTATATTCTTTTGATGCAAGAAGTATTATTACTAAAACAAGCAATGCAAGGGGAACACCGCCGTATATTAGTACAAAAAATGCGGTAAATCCTATTATCAACCCTGTTATTAATCTAACAATACTTTTACTTAAACTCATTATACCGTCATAACCTCTTTTTCTTTTTCACTAACCAACGAATCAATAATTCCAACATATTTATCTGTTATTTTTTGAATCTGATCTTGATTATCTTTAACTGCGTCTTCAGGAAGATTTTCATCTTTTTCAATCTTCTTTAAAGAATCAACCATATCACGCCTTACATTTCTTATTGCAACTTTTGTATCTTCACCAAATTTCTTTACTTCTTTTGCAGTTTCTCTTCTTCTTTCTTCAGTAAGAGGCGGGAAGTTTAGACGAATACAAGTACCGTCATTGTTTGGTGCAACACCGATTTCTGCCTTTATAACAGCTTTTTCAACTTCTTTCAAAATACTTTTATCAAATGGTGTTATGACTAATGTCGTGCCTTCTGAAACTTGAACTTGTGCCATTTGACGGATTGGAGTCGGAGCGCCGTAGTATTCAACTACAACCTTATCCAATATCCCCGGATTTGCACGGCCGGTTCTTACGGATGCAAAGTCTTTCTTCAACTGCCCGATTGCTTTTTCCATCTTTTCTTCGCCAAATAAAAACATTTCATCAAGAGCTTCTGACATAATTTTCTCCTTTATAATAATTTTAACTTATATATGTTCCCACCGTTTCATTATTCATTATTTTTACCAAACTGCCTTGTGCCTTGAAATCAAACACAATAATCGGGATATTATTTTGCTTACACAAAGCGCAAGCTGATGTATCCATAACTTTTAAATCTTTTTGGATAATATCTGCATATGATATTTTATCTAATTTTTTTGCATTCGGATTAGTTTTTGGATCGTCTGTATAAACGCCATCAACACCATTTTTTGCCATTAACATCACATCTGCACCTATTTCAGATGCTCTTAGTGCTGAGGCGGTATCTGTTGTAAAGAAAGGATTTCCTGTTCCTGCTGCGAATATAACAACTCTTCCTTTTTCAAGGTGTCTAATAGCTCTGTGTCTAACATACGGTTCGGCAATTTGATTCATCGCAATAGCTGTTTGAACTCTGCATTCTACCTCAATCTTTTTTAGAGCACATTGAAGAACAACGGCATTCATTACTGTCGCAAGCATACCTACATAATCTCCTGAGGCTTGGTCCATTCCCAGTTTTGCACTGTTTTTCATTCCGCGAAAAATGTTACCACCGCCCACAACAACTGCAATCTCAACACCTCTTTCATAAATAGAACGAATCTCATCTGCAATCATTTCTACAGGATGAGGATCTATACCGAATTTTTGTTCTCCTAAAAGCGCTTCCCCGCTTATTTTTAACAACACGCGTTTATACTTATTATCAGCCATTAGAATATCCTCTCTTTATTAAGTATATCGTATAAAAAAAGCGAGTATTTGTAAAGAGAATTATGCTATAATAATATGTATGGATGGTTTAAATGTTGGAAAAATACTTGCCGGTCTGAGAAACCCCGAGTTATATTTGAGAAAACTTAAACAAGAAAACGGCATACAAACCGGCGAAAATAGTTTTAATTCAACTTTTTCTCAAGCAAAACCGAGCACAGTTTTAAATAACATTTCAACTCAAGCACTCAACAACCAGCTTCAAATGAATCAAATCGCAAGCATGGATCGCTCTGTTTATGTAAAAAATATTCTTGGGCTGCCTCAAACTCTTGGTGAAATTTTGAAACTTGCACAAAGTAACAATCCTTTAAATATAAATACTCTTTTATTAAACAATCTCAATCAGGATTTAATAAAAAATCAAAAAGCTTTATCACAAATTTTTGATGACATGGCACAGCCGTCACTGAATGCTATGCAAAACGCAGAAGCCCAAATTGCTCAAACAACACAAGCATTGCAAAAAGATGCCGTTTTATTATTTTTTAGCGGAATGATTCACATGCCAGCCATATCTGAAATGATAGTTAAAAACAGCAAACAAGCTATAGCCGGATTAATTGCATCAATGGCAAGCGCTTCAAAAAACGGTATGAACGGCGAGCTAATTCGCGAAACCATAGGAATTATAAATTCTTGTGTTGCTATGGCTGAGTCAGGAAATACCGCACAAACCATTAAAAGTTTAATGCTTTTATACCTGCCTTGGTTACCGCTAAATGAAGGAGTCGGATTTGATTTGGAAGTAGAAACAACGGACGGAGAAAATGAGTCAGTTGATTCTAAGCTTACAGTTTTAATCCAAACCAAAAACTACGGCAATGTAAAAGGCGTTTTTACATTAACAACTTCAAATTCTGTTGATATTTACATAATATGTGCAGAAAATTTTCCTAAAGTTACTTTGCAAAAAAGCTTGATGGAAGAAAGTTCTGCTCATGCAATGAACACAAATGTTGATATAGAAGCTGTTACTCCAAAAAAACAAGAGACTCTTGAAAAACAGGAAGCAAAAGTTAATCTTTCTGCAACAAATGAAATGAATCCATATCTATTACTTATGGCACATGCTTTTATCAGAAATGTTATTTATATAGATTCTAACTTTATAGCAGAAAATATTGGTTAATTTTTAGAAAGTTCTACAGCAATTTTGTTTGCCAAAAGCAAAGCTTTTTCTGAGAATATAAGCGGTAATTTGTATACATCTCCTACTACCGATACTAGAGAATTGTCATATACCAAATCGCTCTCAACACCACTATTAACCAAATCATCTATCGTCTTAATCAATTTGTCATATAAAAATTCCGAATTCATTTTTGTCAAAACATCTGCGCTATCCATTGGAACAATACCCCAATTTATAACACCTCCTTTTTGCAAAAACTCATTAATTTTTGATGAAATAATATTTAGGTTGTGAGGATTGTGATATGCATCAAAAGATATTATATCTGCATCTGCATCCAATACAATTTTCCAATCACATTTCTCAAAACATTGAATTCCCACAAGAGCTTCGCTTTTATGTAATTTATCAAATATTTTTTTATATAAATCCACCAACAAGTCTGACTCTATACTTTCATTATGCCGTTTTAAAGAACTGAATTTATTCAATAAAGGTTCTTCAAATATAATAATCGGAAGTATTTTAGAAGATATACTCTGAATTTTATTAATAAACCATTGGGCTTTCACTATATACATCTGCACAAAGAATTTTCTCATTGATCTGTCAATAAGAGATTCACTACATTTTTTATTACTTAAACTATACATTAAAGAAAAAGGACCATAAAATCTTATAATTGTCTCCTGAGGATTTATTCGACTTAATGCTTTGAAATAGCGTTCGATAAAAACAGCGTTTGTTTTGAAATATTCCAAGTTTTCCATAGTTGGATTTTCATATGCTGCATCTAAAAGTTTTACATAATTTTTGTATTCGCTATCTTCATAAAATAATATTTTTTGGTCTTTTTGAACAATACAAGGAACATTGCTCAATGTTATATTTAATAATGAATCTGTACTGTCAACATTTTGCAAATCGGGTAAATACGGTATTTTCTCGTATAATTTTACAATTGCAGACATTGCCAAATTATCATTATCATATGGCAAACCACAAGATGGTAGATTTCTAAAATGTAATTTCATATCTCTTCTTTTCTAAAAAGTGCATCGGTTATTTTTGTAGCCGGTGCACTTTTATTTTTGTAACATCTGATTTTATTATGCTTCAGCTTCTGTTGTTTCTTCTTCAAGAGTTTCTTTTACAACTTCTGATGCGGAAACAACAACCTTTAATTCTGCTTTTACTTTTGAAGTAAGCTTGATTAACATTGTATATTCACCAATTTTGTTAATAGGTGCATTGAGTGAAACTGTTTTTCTGTCAATTTCAATATTAGATTTTTCTTTAAGTTCTTCGCATAATTTTTTCGTTGTAATTGTACCAAACAATTTGCCACTTTCACCTGCTTTTGCTGAAAGCTCTATAGAACCAAGTTTTTCAATTTCTTCTGCTTTTGTCAAAGCTTCTTGATGAAGTTTTTCTTGTTTAGCTTTGATTCTTGCAAGATTTTGTTCTCTATTTTTTAGAGCACCTTCTGTTGCAAGTTCTGCATAATTTTTCGGAATTAGGTAATTTCTTGCATAACCGTCTTTTACATTTACTAAATCACCTGCTTCGCCAATATTTTGAACTTCTTTCTTTAATATTACTTGCATTTTTCATTCTCCTTTAACTAATATTTCGGCTAATATAGTTTATATCATAATCAAAACATATTTAATTGTCGAGGGGGTATGAACAAATATTGAAACAAAACTTGCATTTTGTAAAGAATTGTAACATTGCAATATATAAAAATTTATAATTCCTGCTTGTTTTTACACCATTCGTATGATTACCTTCTCTTGGATATTGCCTATAATTAAATTGTGTATTAGGAGAGGATTTTGATGAACAGACGCTGGTACGATTCTAATGAACATACTGAAAAAGCTCTAATGTTATTAAAAAACATGGATGAAAACAAAAGGCGTGCTTTATCTAAAGATTTAACAACTGTTGTTAAGCAGATAAAAGAAATGCACGAAGAAGATGAAGAGCAAGAAATCAGTATAGGAATAGACAGAGTACTCGGTTTATACAAAATTTCTAATTCAAGACGCTGGTATGACAAGGTCAGCATATTATCTTATGCTCTTAAAACCATGTCTACACTTCCAAGAGAAGACTTTTATAACATTATGGAAGGTTTAACAAACACTCTTTCCGCTTAACTTTTATGATTTTCAATATAATCAATCCAGCGTATCAAATCCATTATTTCATATGGTTTTGGCAAGTATAAATCTGCACCTGCATCAAGAATTGCTGCTTTATCGTGCACTGTTGTCGTCATTATTATTTTTGAATTTACAAAATTAACTTTGCTTTTAATTTCTTTGCAAAAACTAAGCCCCGACAAATTGTCACCGCTATCAATAATAAGAAGTGAAGGCTGAATTGATGAGTTAACATCAAGGGTATCAACAACATCAAACCCTTGAAGTTCAAGGCTTGTTCTCAATAACAAAGCCAGCGCATCATCTTGTTCGTGAATATATATAGTTTTGTTTTTATCATTTTCAACTACTGAATTAACCCCTGACAATTTCGGTCTGTCTATTACATAGTTAGAACCGGAAGGAATCTTTGCCAATTTCGTTAGTGAATTTAATTTTGCCAAAATTCCGTCTACAGTAGTATAAGAATTTAGCTTGTCTACTATACCTCCAATTAATATTGACACAAAATCTGCTCGCATGCCGGCAAGTCTGTCACTTTTCAGAATTGTATACCCTCTTTTTGCATCCTCTTCAGAGTAAAATTTCGGAACAACCGTATCGAAGGCAAAAGTTAAAAAAGCAGCCATTTTTTCTGCTCTATATGTATTCGTTATTACTACAAACTGCTTGTCGTTCAACTGTCCCAAAAATTCATCACCCTCAATAGTTGATTTTGCAATTGCTACGAATGTTTGAATCAACTTATCTGCAGCTAAATCAGAATACACATTTCTATAATTATTAATATTTTCAATTTCCACTAATAGAATTGCTTGGTTAGTTTGTGCAGAGATAAGCCTTTTTAAACTTTTCTTTACTATTTTCCCTGTAGGAAGCAAAGTTATATTATCCAAATTTGATTCGACATCTCTTCTTAAATGTGCTTTTATTCTAGTTTTAAACTCATCAATATTTACAGGTTCGCTTAAAAAATCATCAGCTCCGCTTTCTAAAGTAAGTATTCTGTCACCGCTATCTGCAGACTTTGAAAGAGCCACAATTATTGGTCTCAAATTATAAGTAAGAGATCTTATGCGTTCGCAAAAATCTGTAAGAGGTTCTTCTATACTATCAGATACTATAATTAAATCCGGTTCCAATTGTTGTATATTAGAAAGTGCATCTTTTAGGTTTCTTGATATATTAACAGAGACATCCTTCTCTTCTAATGATTTTTTATATTTGATAGATAATTCTTTTCGTTTATCTATAATCAGGATTTGTGAGAGCATTTTAGCGCCTCCTCTTGATTATAAATAGGGAACTTGACTATAAATGTAGTTCCACTGCCTTCTATAGAAGTCAGTGTAATCGTTCCGCCCATATTTTCAACCAACTGCTTTGTTATATACAGTCCAAGTCCGTTACCTTGAGTTTTGCTTGTAAGATGATTTTCTAACCTGGAAAACTTTTTGAAAAGTTTATCAAAATCTTCTTCTTTTATACCGACTCCGTTATCGGAAACCTTTATAATAATATTGTCGTCATCCAGTGATGTTGTAATTGTTATATTATTTCCTTCTTCCGAATATTTGCCGGCATTATCAATAAGATTTGTCATTATTTGTTGAAATTTATCATCGTCCAAAAATGCAGGAGGAAGTTCTTTATTAAAATTTAGAATAAATTTATGATTTTTGTATCTTTCATAAAACATTGGCATAATTTTTTCTATTGAAGAATTTACATATACTTTTTCTCGCACCTGTCTATCAGAATTAGCTTTTGATACAGTTAATATATTCTCTACCAAATTAATCAGCCTGTTAGATTGCTCTTCTATAATTTTAATAAATTTCTTTTTATTTTCGTCATCTATCCTATCCCACGAGTTCAGCAAAGTTTGAGAGAACCCTCTAATACTTGTTAAGGGAGTTCTCATCTCATGTGAAACTGTAGATATAAATTCTTCTTGTATAGAGTTTTTCAATTTATGTACCTTATTCTATAAAACAGTATTAATACAACTTACTCTTCTTCTGACATAAATTCTTTTTTAGCTTCTTCTATAGCATCTGACAATATATCCAGTTGATCAGGAGCAAATGTTACACCTTTTTTTGTAGGAAGCCAAGTCGCTCCGTCATCAGTAGTATAAAATATTCTCAAATTAAAGTAACTTTTTCCTCTATACTCTGATATTGAAATTTGTAATTGCTCTGTATCTGATCTTTGAATACTTGCCAATAATTTTGCATCTGCCATTTTCTTTCTCCTTTAATTCATATATGTTATTTTCCAATTATCTTTTATTAATCTTGCCGAACAAGACTTTGCTTCTGTCACATTTGTGCCTGAACAACTATTTGTGTACAGTGGCACTGTTTCATTAAATATGTTGTTATTATATGCCTGAGAACCCGCAGGAACAAGCTTTCCTGAGTTTGTAATTCCGAAAAGAAAAACATCATATCCCAGTCTATTAGGGTTATCCTCTCCGTTACCGTCAATATAAATTTTTCCGATTACTAAATCTGTTGGTATGTCAGAAAATTCTGGATGACTATTCAAATATGTTGTAATTTGATTATCACTCATTGGAGATTGTATAATGATTGCTTTATTTTTACCTATTTTTACAGGAAATGCATTACTTCGTTCCGAAGCGGAAAGAGCTGTACTGCTACCCGTATATCCTTTTATTTTAGATAAATAATTACTTTTGTTTTGTATTTCTTTTGAGCCCATTATACCTTGAGTAACACTAAATAATGTTGTTCCGTTTGTAAGATAGTTTCCGGAATTTGCAATGCCTGTTATAATATCTTTTACTTGTAGAGAAGCTATTGAATTATAAATGTCAGAACTACCTGCTGCTCTTTTACTTGCTACTGAAAAAATATTAGCAACTCCTGTTTCTACGGCTTCTACGCCTCTGGCGACAGCAGCACCTATTGTACTTTTATTCGTATTTGAAACCATTTGTGGAATTGTTAAAACTGAAATTATTCCTATTACAGCCATTGTTATAAGTACTTCGCTAAGAGTAAAGGCTCTTTTTTGTATTGCCATAATAAACCCCTTGTTTTTCTTTTATTTACCACTTGATTATATCATATTATTTAAAAATGTTAATAATTTGTCTAAACTGATTATTTAGGTTAATATAGGGTTATGAATAAGGGAAAGATAGTTGTCGTTGATGATGAAAAGATTGTTACTTCTGCTTTTAAAACATTGTTAAAAGTGGAAGGCTTTGATGACGGGCATTTTTTTAACTCGCCAATAGAAGCATTAGAATTTTTAAAAGAAAATCAGCCGGATTTAATTATTTCTGATTTCTTAATGCCTGATATGAACGGTTTAGAATTCTTAACAGAAGCGAAAAAACTGTATCCTGAAGTTAGTAAAATTTTACTTACAGGATATGCCGACAAAGAAAATGCTATTCGCGCCATTAATGAAGTCGGATTATACAGATATATCGAAAAACCTTGGGACAACGACGATTTAATCATTAATATTAAAAACGGAATTGAAAGAAGTTATTTATTATCTGAGCTTCGTAAAAAGATATCAGAATTAGAAATTGCCCATAAAGAATTAGAAAAATATTCTAAAAATTTGGAACAAATTGTCGAAGAAAGAACTGCAGACTTAAAACAGTCAAATGCTAAATTGGAAGGTATAGTTAATTATTGTGCAGACGGAATTGTTATTCTTAATGAAGACGGTATCGTTGAACAAGTAAATCCGGCTTGCGAGAATTTGATTGGTCACATAGGTAATAAAATTATCGGCTCTGCTATTGATGATTATTTATTTAGTAACAGAACTTTTATCTCTAAAGAACTGCACAAATTGGAAGAAACAGAACTTTTATTAAGAGATTTCTGCATAAAAAATCCGTTTACCAACTCAGAAATTCCTGTAGAAATAAGCTTTGCAAGAATAAATCCTGATGAAGAATTTAAAAGATTTGTTGGTGTAATAAGAAACATAACCGAACAGAAAAAAGCTGATAAATTGCGTGATGATTTTATTGCAACCCTTACTCACGATTTAAGAACTCCACTGCTTGCTGCAATACAAACTTTGACATTTTTCCTTAATGGTACATTGGGTGAAATTGACGAAAAACAGCATATGTTATTAGATACAATGAAAAAAAGCAACGAAGATCTTTTAGGATTAGTAAATGCGCTGTTGGAAGTTTACAAATACGATGCAGATAAGCTTAATTTGACAAAGACAAACTTTAACATATATGATTTAACTCAACAGGTTTATAACGAACTTTTGCCGCTTGCAGAATCAAAAAAAATGGAGTTTTCAATAGAATGTGAAAACAAAGATACGGAAATTAATGCAGATAGAGCAGAATTAAGAAGAGTAATTTGTAACCTTTGCGGTAATGCAATAAACTACACACAAGAGGGCGGAAAAGTTACAATAACAATTAAAACAGAGGGAAACGATTTAATATTTTCTGTTACAGATAATGGATCAGGAATACCATCAGAGGATATTCCTAACATGTTCCAAAGATTCTCTCAAGGAACAAGCAAAAAGCGTTCAACAGGAACTGGACTCGGTTTATACCTTTCAAGACAAATTATTGAATCCCACGGCGGCAAAATTTGGCTTGAAAGTGTTCTAAATAAAGGAAGTGAATTTTCATTCCTACTTACAGATACAGTAACCAATCAAAAAGAAGGAACTTTAGTATGATAAATGTTCTACTAGTAGAAGATCATGAATTATATCGAATGGGGCTTGCAATGCTTTTAAGTAAAGCTGATGATATTAATTTGGTATCAGAAGCGGCTGACGGTATTGAAGGAATTAAAAAAGCAAGAGAGTATTCTCCTGATGTGATTCTTATGGACATTGGGCTGCCAAACATAGACGGTATAGAAGCTACACAGAGAATAAAAGAATTTAGCCCGAATGTAAAAGTATTAATCTTTACTTCTCGTGATAGCGAAGACGATGTTTTTGCTGCATTTAAAGCAGGTGCGGACGGATACATTATGAAAGGGGCTACTCCTGAGCAAACAATTTCTGCTATAAAATCAGTATATGATGGTATTGGCTGGATAGATCCTTCAATTGCAAGGCTGGTTTTCTCTAATCTGCAAAAGCCGTCTTCAGGTTCTGTAAGCACTCCTGATTTACAAAAAAGTGCAAATAATTCTTATGGTTTGACAGAAAGAGAGTTAGATGTATTAGAGCTTATGGTAGAAGGGCTTTCTAATCCTCAAATTGCTGATAAATTAGTTATTACAAGAGCAACTGCAAAAGCACATGTACACAGCATTCTGCAAAAGCTATGCGTTTCATCACGAACTCAAGCAACAGTTACAGCTATGAAAGAAGGACTTGTATAATGTTTACAACTCTTGCAGGAATGTACATGGCAGCAAAAGTACATTTTACCCAAATAAAAACTGATATGACACGCAAAAGTGACCAACAAGTTGCAGAAACTATTTATATAAACAAAATTAATAAAATAGACGAAAAAGAAAAATATCAAAAAAGCAAGCTGCCAAAATCAGGATATATGACTGTTGAAGAGTATGAAGCCGAATCAAGAGGAAAAACAAAAAAAGAAATAAGCGCAAAAGTTCTTGATAAAGCTGAAATGCCAAAAGATAAAAATATGGTCTATGTTCCCAAGCACAAGTATAAGCTCGTTAAATACAATGATCCTGTGGGAAGTCCTGAGCTTTCTCTTCCGAGAAAATTAAATTTCGACAGGCAAATTAATGCACAAGGAATTGTATCAGGAGATTATTTAAAACTTGTTTATCCGTCTGTATATTATTATGCAGAAGAAGATTGCACCAGTACAGATTTATTTTTGATTAATTTAGATAAAAACTTAACACCGTTAGAAAGAGTTCAAAAGGCAAATGTAGTTAACAAAGAGCCAAAACCGCTGATATCTACCGATAAATCTATTGATAATAAATTTGTATTCAGAACATTGACTCCAATAGATTTTTCAAGTGATAACTCCAAGATTGTAGTAAAAGAAAAAATCGGATACAGGCACGATGGTATTTGGAAAACAGATTTGTGGGTGTACGATTTTAATAAAAAAGAAGCAATAAAATTACCGCAAATTAGAGAAGCAATTATTCATTATTGGAATAACAAAGAAAATGTTGATTTATCTGAAAAGAGGTGGGATATATATCCTTTGGGTTTCGATGCAAATGATGAAAGCAGAGTTATTGTATCTGCTTATGCCTATACAGGCAACATCCCCAAATTTTTAGGCTCTTGGAGTATTGATATTGAAGGAACAGAATCCCGATTAGAAACACTCACTAACTATGATTTACCGATTTCAATTATTGGTTACCGACTAGAACAAGAAGAAGATATTATTCCAATTTCAGAAGTTGAGTTTGATGCCAAACAAGCTAAAGAGCAAGAAAAAATCAGCAAAAAACAAAATAAAGCTAAATTAAAAGAAGAAAAAAACTTGCAAAAGCTTGAATACAAAAGAAAAATGTATCAAATGGATATGGAAACTCTTTTAAAAGTAAAAGAGAGAAAAGATGCAATTAAAGAAATGAAAAAACAGAAATCAAATGATGGATTAACAGGTAATTAAATTTAAAACAAGATACAAAAGCGCCCGCATAAAATTTTATGCGGGCGCTTTTATTTTTTTTAATTTAGCTTACTTAGCCAATTTTTTGATAGCTAATACAAGTCTTGATTTCTTTCTTGCAGCTGTATTTTTATGCAAAATACCTTTTGAAACAGCCTTGTCGCACAATTGGTATACTTTTGAAATTGCGCTGTTCAATGCATCTTTATCATCAGATGCTGCCAAAGATAATGCATTCTTCAAAGCTGTCTTGATTGATGATTTGAATGCTACATTTCTTTGTCTGTTTGCTTCTGCAATAAGAACTCTTTTTTTTGCTGACTTAATGTTTGCCATTTGTATTTCTTCCTTTCGTTGCTGTCAAATCAAAAGTTAATGACTCTTTTTTCTTTGACATATCACTTGAGGATAGTGAGTACCTTTATTCTAGTAAGAAAAAACTTTTTTGTAAATACCTTAACTTTTTTTGATTTCGGTTAATGTAGGATCTAAAAGTCTTCTTCCTATATTTTCAAAATTTATAGAGTAAAGTGTTTTATTACCGTATTTTATCATCTTTTCGACAACACCGTTGCCGTACTTGGCGTGAACTACAGAATCCCCTTGCTCTATATGATCACTTTCAACGATATCTTCTTGAGGTATATCAGCATCATAAACAGGAACTATTGGTGTAGAACTGTCGCGTTTTTCCAAAATTTCAGGTTCATATTCCTTAATTTCTTCTACATTGTCTTCTTGTTCTTCATGCAAAATACCGCTTTCGTCATCGCCGCCCAGTTCTTGCAACAATGCTTCATCACTCTCTGCTTCAGCTAAAAGCTCACCTTCATCATTGTTTAATTCATCAATAAAGTCCAAATCAGAATCTGAAAATTCCTCTTCACCTTGTCTTGTTGTAAAAACTTTATCAACTTCTTTTACAATTTCTTCTTCTCTTTCTTCTTGTATTGAATCAGAAAAACCATCCTCTAAGTCCACAATAATATCAGAAGCATCCGTTTCGGAAGGATCTAATTCTACAATCTCTTCAAAATCCAATTCATCATTGTTATCAACCTGAATTTCTTCTGTATAATTTTCGTCTGAAGGATTTAGCATACTTATTTCTTCTGTATTAACAGATTCTTCGCTTTGAGATTCTATATTTGTATCTTCTGATATCTCTTGTATTTCTATGTTTTGAAGATCATCAGATTCATTAATCGAATTTAATTGGTCATCATCTACAGAAAGAGTATCATCGTTTAATTGTAATTCATCAGAATCTTCTAATGCTGCATACGCATCTTCAGAAATTTCGATTGGTGAATCTTCTTCTAAAGAAGGTAAGTCTTCTTGCATTTGAATTGTTTCGTCTGATTCTGTTTCAGCTAAAGCATCTTCCGTTATTATTTCAATCGGTTCATCCTCTAACGGCTGCTCTTCAACTAAAGTTTCATTAGATTCTTCCTCTAATTCGACATTATCGTATTCGGGAATTTCTTCTTGTACGATAGTTTCATCCGAAATTTCTTCTATATTTTCTGATAACTCAATTGCATCAGAATTAACATCAGAATTATCATCAGAATTGACATCATCATTATCTTCTGTAAACATATCTATTTCAGTTGGCATTTGCAAATCTTCAGTAACTTCTGCAATTGCAGACTCAGATTTTTCATCAATAGCGCTGAAAACTTCACTTTGCGGTTCTTGATTTGCAATAATAGAATCAAGATAATTTACAGTTGATGTATCCCCTTCCAAACTCGGAGTTTCTTCTTCCAGTTCTTTTAAGGCTTCCTCTTCCGAACTTATGTCTGCTTCTATAACTTCATCATCTTGCACCGGCAATAAGGATGATTTAGCAGAAATTGTTTCCTCTATTGCCTGAACCTTTGAAACAAACGGTATATAGTTTGTTGCCTCTCCTACAGTTAAATATGAATTAGCGTCTATTGCCTTCAAGAAAGTTACATAAATTCTAAAAATTTGATTATTCGATATTGATGGAAATATTACAAAATTATCAAAGAAGTTCTTTATATCATTCAGATAACTAAAATTAGAATGTGTGAAGAAAACAGTATGAACATCCGATGTCATTGTCTTTTTAAGATTTTTCTTTGATACGGTATTCGATAATTCCAATATTGCCTGAATATCTTCCGAATTATTTAATTGATCATATATGTAGCTGATATATCTGTTTTGGAATAAAACATTTAATTTTGATAAATCTATGACTACATTTTTTGAGCCCAATATTTCGTAAATTTTATCGACTTCTTTTTTCTCTGATGCAAAATAACCCAGCTTATCAAATTTTGACAGTTTATTTTTCAAAACCAAAAGTTTAAAAATGTGGTCTTTTTCAACCATATTGTTCACGACAGTTTTTAGCAGATTAAAGGGTACAAACGGAACAGTTTCTGAATATTCAGCCAATTCCTTGAAGATATCTATTATTGTTGATTTACTATCTGCTGTAGCATCATTAAGGCAATCTTCATACATAAATTTTAAAGATTCCTTATCAAGCGGTAACTTGAAATCTATGCCTGCTGTGTATTTATTATCTGCATTTATTATACCGAGTGTATCAATTACTAGAGTTCTTTTTCCCAGATTATTGAATTGTTTAGTGAGATTTTGAACTAATATATTATTGTTTTTTTTATCATCAACACTTATTATTGTTTTTTTATCAAACGCAGAAGAGTCAATGACTATGTTTTGATTATCTTTTGTCTTTCCGATTATAATCGGATTTTCATATGATATTGCATTATTCAAAATTTCTGATGTATACATAGACATATTTGAATCAACTGACGGAAGTGTCTTATCATAATTTTGAAGTTGCCCTTCTGAATACAAAAACAATATCTTTGCAAAAGCAACATCTTCTTTTTGCTGAATAACTTGAGCAATATAGCTTTTATCTTCTCCGTCAACTTTTATAAAAGACGAGAGGTAAATACTGTTATCAGCTTCAAATTTTATAAAACCGTCTCTTACTTCTATTATCTTCATCAGATACCCTCAGAAAAATATTATCATGAAAATAGATCAACCATGACAAAAAATTTACAATTTGCAATTATTTTATTTACAGTTTCTTTAAAATATTTTTTATGATATTACTAAAGTATGAGAGAAATTATTTTATCAAACGGAATTAAAGCTTGTATTAAGCAAAACAAGAATACACCGAGAGTTGCACTTACTCTAAATATTGCAATTAACAATCCTGAAAAATTTGCCGGTGAATACTCCATGATGAATAGATTACTATTGAAAGGAACCGAAAAGTACACCTCTGCAGATATTGCAAACATCATGGATGAAAATGCTATAGAACTTATTACAGAAATGAAATCTGATTACTTAAGATTCAGATTCGTTTGTCTTAATGAGGATTTTGAACTTGCGCTTTCTTTGATGAGCGATATTATTCAAAATTCTACATTTGAAGAATACGATAAAGAACTCGTAAAAATGAAAGGCGAGCTTGTTGCAGAGCTTGATTCTGCAAAAGTAAAAGTTTCTGATTTGTTTACAAAAACAGTATACAAAGACCATTATTACGGTCACAGTTACACAAAAATTCTTGAAGAAGTCGACAATGTTAGCAAGGATGATGTTATAAATTCATACAGAAATATTATCAATTCCGGCAAAAAAACTATTGCGCTTGTTGGAGATATAGAAGAAAACGGTCTATTGGATAAATATCTCGGCATAATTCCCGAATCAAAGGACAATGATTCTCAAATAGAAGTCCCTGTAATCAAAAATCAGGAATATGCGGAAATAATCAAGGAAGATGCAAATCAAGCACAAATCATTCAAGGATGGATAGTTCCATCAATAGAAAGTGACGACTATCCTGTTTTAATGCTTTTGAATATAATTCTAGGTGCAAGTGGTCTTAGTTCAAGATTATTTCTTGAATTAAGAGAGAAAAAAGGTCTTGCATATACCGTTAGAACTTCTTATGAAACTCATAAAAAAGGTTCAGTATTTAATATATACATAGGCACAGAGCCTTCTAACATTCAAACTTCAATAGACGGTTTCAAGGAAGAGATAGAAAAAATTAAGACAATTCCTGTCAGCGATGATGAATTAAAAAATGCCAAAAATAACCTAATAGGAAAACAGCAGTTCTTGAGCGAAACAAACTCTCAACAAGCAAATATTATGGCTTATTATTCAATTATGGGCAAACCTTTTAACTACAGAGAAAGTGTCATTGAAAAAATTAAAGCGGTTACATCTGATGACATACTAAAGTGTGCCCAAAAATATTTTAATGATAATTATATTCTTGCTGTAATAAAACCGTAAAGGTCGGTATTTATGGAATGTGCAGGAAATAAAAATTCATCAATCTTAGTTATTGGGTGTTTTCACGGAGATGAACCGCAGGGTAAGTATCTTATAGAAAAATACTTAGAGCAGAATAAGGACACAAACTTGTGTTTTATTCCTTGTCTGAATAAACACGGATATGAGCACAAAATTAGAACAAATAAAAATGGTGTAGACTTAAACAGAAATTTTCCGACAAAAAACTGGGAACTTACGGAAAAGAACGAATTTTTCGGAGGAAATGAGCCTGCAAGCGAAGATGAAACTAAGTTTTTGGTCAAGCTTATAGAAGAAAACCGACCAAAGATGATTTTAACACTTCATGCTCCGTATAAGGTTGTTAATTACGATGGTCCTGCTGAAGTTATTTCTCAAAAAATATCTGATATAATAGGATATCCCGTAGAGCCTTCTATAGGTTATCCTACTCCCGGAAGTTTCGGTACATGGGCAGGAATAGAAAGGAAAATTCCGACAATTACATTAGAACTTGATGAGGAGGTAAATGTAAAAGAGTTGGAAGAGCCTGTATTTAAAATATTTGAAATGTTAGAAAAGTATTAAAGGAAAAGTATGGAAGATATAAAAAAGATTGTTCAAGAGTGTAATCTAAAACACATAGCCGTCATTATGGACGGAAACAGACGATGGGCAAAAGAGCGAAATCTGCCTTCTATGGTTGGGCATAAAAAAGGCGTTGATGCTCTCAAAAAAGTTATGAGGGCCTGCGATGATTTTGGTATCAAATATTTAACCGTTTATGCTTTCTCAACAGAAAATTGGAACAGAAAGCCCGAAGAAGTTAACTTTTTAATGGATTTGTTAGGGCAAACTTTAAAAAATGAGCTTAACGAAATGCATGAAAATAATGTTGTAATATCATTCATTGGTGATACAACAAAGTTGAGCGATAAATTGCAAGAAATACTTGCTAACGCAGTAGAATTAACCAAAAACAACACAGGAGTAAACCTGCAGATTGCTTTCAATTACGGAAGCAGGGATGAGCTTGTCCATGCGGTTCAAAGCATTATTGATGAAGGAATTCAAGATATAAACGAGGATGTAATTTCAAAACATTTATACACAAAAAATATTCCCGATCCTGATTTATTGATTAGAACCGGCGGAGAAATGAGAGTTTCTAACTATCTTCTCTGGCAGATTGCATACTCGGAATTTATTGTTGTTTCTGATTTTTGGCCAGATTTTGATAAAGAAAAGTTAGCAGATTGTGTAATTGAATACAAGCGAAGAAACCGAAGATTTGGCAAATAGATTTTTCCTTCTTTATGTTCGTTTTATAATGGGTATATAAATAAGGAGAAGATTATGAAGCAAGAATTGATTTTTCTCGGGCCTCCGGCATGCGGCAAGGGAACTCAAACAAATATGTTATCTGAATATTTAGGTTTTCCTCATATTGATACGGGATCACTTTTGAGGGCTGAAATTGCTAAAGCAACCAAAGACGGTCTTGTTGCAAAATCGTTTATCGACAAAGGACAGCTTGTTCCGCCTGAACTTGTAGGTTCAATAATAGGAAACAGACTATCAGAAGACGACTGTAAAAACGGATATGTTCTTGACGGTTATCCT
Source organism: uncultured bacterium (assembly GCA_902777605.1). Lineage (GTDB taxonomy): Bacteria > Cyanobacteriota > Vampirovibrionia > Gastranaerophilales > Gastranaerophilaceae > CAG-196. The sequence goes on from CACYUI010000005.1 coordinate 32,029, forward strand.
AGAAGTCTTGCGCAAGCACAAATGCTTGAAAAAATAAATTCCGATATAGACAAAAACAATGAAGTTTCTTTCAAGGCAATATATTTTGATATAGATACACAAATCTTGATAGACAGAATTGTTCACCGTCAATCTTGCCCCAAGTGCGGTGAAATTTATAACAAAAAGTTTAAGCCTTCAAAAATTGAAAATATTTGTGACAAATGCGGTGTAGAATTAAAAACGCGCGCAGATGACAACGAAGAAATTGCAAAAGCAAGGTTTGAAACATATTATAGAGAAACCGCACCGCTTATTGAATTCTATGAAAGCAAAGGCGCTTTAAGAAAAATTGATGCAAACGGTTCTATAGAAGAAGTTTGGAAACGGTTGTTGGAAGCTGTAAATAATTAAACAAAAGGTGCGAGAGTATCGCACCTTTTAATTTACCTCAAAAAATTTGTAATAAGTCGTTTTGTTTTACAGAAAAAACAAGAGATTCTTTTATTTACTTCACTAATTTCCGAAATCTTATATGGTTCCGGCTGCGGTATGCGTTGATATTTTACGGCAGGATAACCTATCAGCATAGTGTAAACCGGAGTATATCCTTCAGGAATTTCCAAAATCTCGCACAGGTCAGGAAAAAGTTTGACGCAAATTTCTGCATACCCGCACCAGCAAGTTCCAAGCCCAAGACTATTTGCGTAAAGTTCAAGATAGCTGAGTGCTATAATAGGATCTTGAGGCGCACAAGGAGCGGTAATGGGTGATGAAACAACTACCATATGCGGAGCAGAACGAAAAATTATATCGTCACCTCTTTCAAAAGCCTCTTTATAACACTCAAAATGCTTAACGGCAGGGGCTAAAACTTTATTATTAAGTGCTTTTATGAGCCGATTATTAACTTTTTGTTTCAAAAGTTCCATTATTTCTTTTTTCTTTACAATCGAAAAATGAAGTTTATGGTTATTGCATCCTGTTGGAATATACGGAAGCATTGCTTTTAATTTCTCCCAAGTTTCTTCCTCGACTTCTTCAGCCTTGAATTGTCTAATACTTCTTCTGGTCTTTATCAGATTTAATAGTTTATCATCCGGCTGTTCGTTTATATTTTCTCCTGACTTGCCATCAAAAGTTATTGCACCTGCAGGACAAATAGAAAGACAGTGCTGGCAAGACAAGCATCTGTTTTCATGTTTCATTGCGGGAATTTTTTCAGCATCAAACTCTAAACACATTGAAACGCAATCACTTATACATAGACCACAGTGTATACACTTTGATTTATCTATCTCTATTTTTGACATACACACTCCTTTTTTAATTAATAACCAATTATATCTTTTAAATTAATTTTTGTAAAATGTTCATTTTTATAAGGCAAATTTTTTTATAAAAAAAACTTTATACATACATAGGGAATTTGTTAGGAGTTTTAATGGGATTAATTGACGCACAAAATATAAAACCCTGCAGAAGAAACAATTCAAAACCGACTTTTATTATTAATACAGATATTCTGCTATTAGATAATGTGCCTGAGAGTCTGCGAAACCGGCTTTGTGTTTTTGATACTGATGGGAATAATATTATAGAAGAAATTAATGAAAATGGCGAAAATGAATTTGCTGAAATTATGGGGTTAGACTTAAAAAAATACATTATTTCTGAATCTATCAGCATGTTGAGAGATAACACTATTGTTCTAAAAAAAGAATTATCTGACGAAATGAGTGTTACAGAAATTAACAAGGAAAATTATTCCAGAGAATTATTAAAGGATAGTGAAAACAACCTTCTCGTAGAAAAAGTATATTCAGGCAGAAACGATAAAAATGCTATGAAAATTGTATACAAGCACATGGGAAGCGGGAATCATAAATTTCAAGTTACTCAAAATTATCAATACAGAACAAAAAACAACTCCAAAAATGATTTATATAAGTTTGCAAGTGACAAAAACATAACAAAATTAACACAAGAATGCCAATTGAAAAGCGAGTCGTTTTTATACAACGGAAAACATATAGACCCTGCTCTTGTATCTTATGACAAAGAAAACAGAAGATATCAATTCAAAGATCCTGATAGCGGGAAAACACTATTTTTTACTGATAGGTATAACTATTAATTATTGCTTTTTTGTGATACATTTTTAGTATGTTAGTATCACTTGTAAATAAAATTAATGAATTTAACGAATTTTTGTTTGAACCTGTTGATTCTTTAATTGAAAAGCTACCTTTTGCAGAATGGGTAATTGATGCAATTTGCGACAGTGTTCATTTGCTTCCGTTCCTGTTTATCGTATTTCTAATTATAGAATTATTAGAGTTTTTTTATGCAGATAAAATAAATTCAATACTAAAAAAAACAGGTAAAAGCAGTGTACTGGTCGGAAGTTTGGCGGCTATTATTCCACAATGCGGATTCTCCGTTATTGCAAGCAGTCTTTATTCAAAAAGAATAATTACAAGAGGGTGTCTTATTGCAGTATACCTTGCCACATCAGACGAAACCATACCAATATTACTTGCCACACCGGCTAAAGCTTATATGATTGTTCCTATAGTTTTAGTAAAATTTGTAATAGGTATTACAGCAGGATATTTAATAGATATTATAAGACCTCAAGCCGTTGTTAGAAATGATGATATCAGTTTTGATATGATTGAAGAAGAAGGGTGCTGCAAACACGATATTGAACACGGTCACAAGCGTGAAATAATAATTCACCCTATAATACATACAGCAAATGTTTTTGGGTTTATTCTCGTAATAACATTAATACTGAATTATTGCCTTGAAAGTGTTACAATAACCAACTTTATTGAAGGCGGCAAATACTTGCAGCCGATAATAGCATCATTTATCGGTTTGATACCTAATTGTGCCGTTTCAATAGGAATTACAATGATGCTGATTAAAGGATCAATTACTTTCGGTGCTGCAATGAGCGGACTTCTTACAAATGCAGGATTAGGTCTTTTGGTATTATTAAAAAATAATGACTTTAAAGATACTTTTAAAATAATAATATTCCTACTTGGAATTGGCATTGTTTCAGGTTTGATTTTGACATTTATTGCATAAATCATTTATATAGATGATGTCGTATTTAATAAAAAGTCTTATTCTGTTATGTGAGGGGTAGTGTGACCTCGCAAAAAGGGGATAAGAGATGTTAAATACTGCGATTATCGCTCCGCAGAATGAAATTTCAGATTCTATTACGAAGAATTGGACTGAACAAGCAATTGAATGCTACAAACTAAACGGAAATTGCAGTCTTTGTTCAATAAAACAAGGACATTATTCTTTTGCATGTCAAATGCCTCGTGTAGTAGAAGCACTGAAACTTTTGAATGGCGAACCTAAAATAGATGACTAAAACTCATTTCCTATTTTTTCTAATGAAACAACATAATTGAAATCGTTGCGTTGTTTGGGTTTGTCTGCGTTTTCCGCATCATATCCGAGTGTAATTATAGTAGATAAAATTTGTTTTTCATTCAAATTGAGTTCGGCTTTTACCTTTTTATATAACTCAGGAGATATTCCCGTTATTTCATTTCCGGTAGCTCCAACTATACAAGAGCTTATGCCTAAGCTTTCTGCCTCAAGCATCATATAGGAAATTGCATAAACAAGTTGTTCTGAGGTTCTTATTATCAAACCGTTTTCGCCTTGAAGCGCAGGGTTTAGGGCAGGGTTTTGAATATTTGAAATACCTTTCTTTTCCCATTCTTCTTCATCTGCTATACATACTATCAGGGCATCTGCATTTTTTACTTGCGCTTGTCCCAATGAAAGTTCCGACAATAAATCTTTATTTTCCTGTGATTTTACCAGAATAAATTTCCATGGTTGAGAGTTCATCCAAGATGGAGCAAGTCTTCCTGCTTCCAGTATTTTTTTTAAATCTTCATCGCTTATATGTTTGTCTGTATATTTTCTCACGCTTTTTCTTGATTTAATCAAATCTAACATAAAAACTCTCCCGTTAATTTTCTATATATCCTATGTACGGAATATTTCTGAAACAGCCGTCATAATCAAGTCCGTAACCGACTAAAAATTTATCATCAACTTCAAAACAATAATAATCGGCATCAATATCAACTTCTCTTTTTATTTTTTTATCCAATAAAGAACAGAATTTTAGTGTCTTGACTTTAAAATTATGATTAATAAAATCGACCAAAAATCTTGCCGTATGTCCTGTGTCAATAATATCTTCTACTATAAGTACATTTTTCCCGTTTAAGTCAGGTAAAGAAATATCAACCGCATTAACTTTTCCGCTGGAAGTCATTCCCGAACCATAACTTGATAATCTTATAAACTCCATTTTTACAGGCATTGTCAAATGTTTTGCCAAATCAACCGTAAACATTACTGAACCTTTAAGAACGCATATCAAATAAACTTCTTCATCCTTAAAATCAGCGTTTAACTTAAGAGCCAAATCCGCTATGCCTTTTTGGATTTCTTGTTCTTGATACAAAACTTTTAAATTTTCTTTAGATATTTGTTGCATTTACTTTATCTCCAATATATGTGAAGGAGTACTTGTTACACCTATTTTATTACTCAATCCTACACCTATCACCCACAAAACTTCATCCCCCTTACAGAGCAGTGGAATATTATCGCGCATATGACGAGGTATTCCTCTTGAGTTCAAATATTTTTTGAGTTTCATACTACCTGCCATGCCAAACGGTGAAATAACATCTCCATCTCTTCTTGTTCTTATTTCAAACGGAAAATCGACAAGTGATAAATCCACAAATGCTGAATAAGCAGTTGATATAGGGAACAAAAAGTCCTCTTTCCTATCAAAACTTTTTACTACAAAAACTTTATCTCCCAAACTATATTCACCAATACCATCAATTGTTACAAGAGATTCAATCTTTTTTGTTTCTTTTCTAGGTATAGTTTCTATAATCTTATCATCTGCATACAGCCACAAAGCAGTTGCTAACGATAAGGTTGTTCCGTTTTTTTGTTCCAAATTTTTTTCCAAAAAATCATATATTTCTCTGATTCTCTTCGACTCAGGATCTATATTCAACTGCTGAACAAATTCATACAAAAACCGCATTTTTACAGGTTTTGATAGTTTTTTGTACTCAATTGTATTCATAGATGTTTTATCAATAAATATCTGAGAACGAATTGCAGATAAATATTCTTCTATAATTTCGTTATCACTGATAGCATTCATTGCCAGTGTATTAAGTGCATCTTTGACCTCCGGATTAACTTTTTCAAGCGCCGGAATAACATTTAATCTTATATAATTTCTCTTATAGTTTATATTTGAGTTTGAAGAATCATTATTTGGGACCAAGTTGTTTTTATTACAATAATCCATAATTTCAGAACGAAAAGTTCCTAAAAGCGGTCTATAAAAACAAGCTCTTTTTTCAGATATCCCCTTTAAACCTACAATTCCTGTTCCTTTAATAATTCTATACAAAACAGTTTCAGCATTATCATCCTTGTTATGCGCAGTAAATACGGCATCTGCATCATAATCATCACAGAGTTCTTCAAAAAATTCGTAACGGGCTATCCTTGCATCATTTTCTGTTTTTTTTAGCGATTTTGGAGCAGTTTTTGCAACAAATTCTATGCCTTTTGATGCTGCAAACAATTTACAAACCTCTTCTTCTTTATCAGATTCTTCTCCTCGCCAATTATGATTGAAATGTGCCGCAATAACACGCATATTTACAAACTCGGGTAAATTTTTAATTTTTGACATAATATCAAGAAGGCACATAGAATCATACCCTCCCGAAAAACCTACAATTATTGTTTTATCTTGAAGATTATACTTATTTATAAACTGTACAATTCTATTTATCATTCTTTATTCCATGTCGAATTTCCATTGCATCGACACCCAATTGATCCAGCGCTTTCATTGCAAGTGAAGTTGGTTCGTTTAGTATTGCAAGCAATATGTCAACCGCTTCAATTTTTTGTTTATTATTTTTCTTAGCTGAAAGCCACGCTTTTTCTAAAACTCGTTTTGCCCGATTTGTAAATACAATCTCTTTATCAAAATATTCATTTCCAAATCCAACCAAACTCTCTATAACCTGTCGTGCATCTTTTAAAGTGATTTCTAAGTTATTTAACACTTCAAATGCTACACTTGTGCCCTCTGCAATAATCCCTAACAAAAACATCTCTGTTCCGACAATATTTCTACCGATTCTTCTGGCTTCTTCTTTAGCAAGTTTCATTATTGTTAAAGTTTCGGGCATTTGTTTTTCTATTGGTTTTAAAATCTCTTCTGATAATTTATTTTCATTAACATCAAGCGATTTTATTATATCGTATGCAAGTCCCTTTTTTGTCTTTAAAATACTCAACACAATGTGCTCAGGAGTAATCACGGATGAGCCGAGTTCCTTTGCTGTTTGAAGAGCTGAATTCATCATCAAAAAAGCATTCGGTGTGAATATTATTTTCTTACCTTCGTATTCGGATTGTCTTGATTGCTGTTCTGAAAGTTTTGCTTCAAAAGTCTCAGTATTCAGTCCGTATTTATTGATTGTTCTTACAAGATCAGAATCAGGAGTTTCCAATATAGATGCCATAATTTGTTCTGTACCCAATATTTCATACCCTTTTGCCGAAAGTTTTGATACAGCTCTGTCAAAAACTCCTGACAAAGCTTCGCCTTCATATACGGATTCAAAACTGCTTTTTTCCATATCTTCATCTGATGCAGCTTCCGGATGTTCAAGTCGTTTGATTTTCTTTTGAACAAGTTTAGTGAGAATTTCTCTAGCATTATAAATATCAAAATTAAAATGCTCCAAAATTGCCGGCACATTTGAATTTTTGTCTGTTATCACTGACAAAAAAAGGTGTTCAAAAAGGATATTATTATTACCTGATCTGCTTGCCAAATCTAATGTATGCTTTAAAATTTCTTTATATGCATGGCTAAAAGGGATATTTTCTGTTTGTTTTGAAGTTTTAACTACATATTTTTCAACTTCTGTTTGAACCTCATTTGATGATAGCCCGTACATCCTAAAAAGTTTCAACGACACACCTTTTGCTTCATTAACCAAACCCAGCAAAAGATGTTCGGGCATAACTTCTGAGCATCCCATCTCGCGTGCAATACGCTGACTTTCACTTACTACATTTATCCCTTTTTCCGTAAATCTTTCAAACAAAACTACTCATCCTCTTCTTCGCTTAAAGATTGAATATATTCGCATACTTTTTGAAATTCTTTTTCATCATCTATATTTTGGAAATAACCTTCTTCATTGTCTTCTATGTATTCCATAACAATTACTTCCGAATCATCATCTTCTTCATCTGCTCCATATGGAAGCAATAGCGCATAAGTTTTTTCCTCAAAATCCACTACATCATAAATCTGGCATTTTAAAACTTGACCGTCATCACTTAAGATTTCTACTAAATTTTCATCTTGCTGCATTTCTTCACTCATAATCATTTCCCCAAATATTGTTCTAGTATCACACAAGCACTTTCTATATCTACAAGTCCTTTATTTTTTCGAAAATCTACTTTCCTTTCCCTAAGCCTTTCTTCAGCCTCTTCGGAAGTTAGTCTTTCATCTTCTAATATTATATCAAAACCATTTATTTTTTGTGAAAACTCTATACAATTTTTTGCCTGAAAACCGATTGTTCCATCCATATTTTTTGGAACACCGACAACTATCTTTTCTACTCGATTTTCTTTTGCAATTTTTGTTATTTCTTCAATAGCTTTTGCTTCAGGCTCTCTCGATATACACGAATGCGGTACTGCAATAACTTGCAGAAAATCACTTAATGCAATTCCGATTCTTTTTGTTCCGACATCAAGCGCCATGACCTTATGCATTATCAACCCACCTTGCTTCAATGCTCGAAATTATCAAATCCAGTTGAAGAAGTTTAAAGTCATTTCCTCCTTGTTGTTGATTTTGGAATGCATTTACGGTTCTTGCTTGGTTTTTCAATATATATCTGCGCCCTACATAATATTCGTAAATACTTTTCCTCAAAATATTAGTAAGGAATTGATAATTAGAACCTAAAGAATAAAATATTTTTGCCAGCTCCGTATCATTTTTTGTTAATCTCAAATACGCTGCAATATTGAATGAAACAAGTTTGTATGAGAGTTCGGATGCAGTATATATATTATCGAAATTGTCTGCTATAAATTTATCCAAATCTACATTAAAATTGTTTTCTTTGTATGTTTTAGAAAGTTTTTCAATAAATTCATTAAAACTTTCAGATGTAATTTCATCATAAAACCAGTTTTGAACATAATCACTCATACAGAGTTTTTCTATGTCTTTTTGATTGAGTTCTGTTTTCTCCAAATCTACTTCAGGTTTTTTCGGTTCAATATCCAATAATATGCTTTGCCAGCAAACATATTCATACGGGATTGGTTCTCCGCTCACATGGGAATTCTCTTCTGCCTGATTTAGCAAATATTTTGCAACACCTGCCGGAACTTCGTATCTTTCTTGATAATTATAAAATTTATCAACAATTCTATAAAAATCCTGTTCAGTCATTGCATTAAATCCAAAAGCATCAAGAATACCATACTTTGGATTAATTACTATTGCAAGAAACTGAAGAGTTTTGTTTTGTCTTTTTCTTGAAAATATAATAGCCAAATTTCCGTGTCCGTCAGGGAAAGACATGTATGTCTTATACGGGGAGGACTCTTTGAGGATATTTCTATAAAATTCTTCTGTTTTATCTACTCTTATACCGGACATTTTAAGTTCCGATATAGCTTTACCTATACGGCTTTGTAGATTTTCTGATGCAAATGATTTCGCGTTTTCTAATGCATGATACGCCAGCTGCGACTTTGAGCGCCCCAAAATTTCCAGTGCCGTATATCCTACTTCAGTATCCATATAACATAGAAATACCGGGATAAGGATATTTGCTAAGCTGTCATACGCATAATCTTCTTCCAAAGATTTTATCAAAATTATTTTATCTGCATCCGAAATCGAGCTCAAGAAGTCCATAAAATCTATTTGAGCTTCGGGATTCATTATCGCAGATTCAAGTAATTGTTTTGTTTCTTCATTGATAAGTTCATTAAACTGTTCAAAATAACCGCTTATTACATCATAATCAATTTTATTACCCAAATCCTTGAGCATATTAAATGCAATCATTTTTACATGGTCATTATATTCAGGAGATTTGATAACATTCCAAAGTTCGTCATTCAATGTATCTTTCTCAATAAGTTCAGTTAACAACCAGCATATCAACATAGCCTTTTTGTCGTTGGCATTCGTTAGTTCTCTTATTAAAATATCTAATATTGCTATTTTGTCATCAATATTTTTGAGATCTGTTATAAGAGATGCATCCGGCTTTGTAGATGTCATTAATGCATTAAGCGTAGCTAATATCTCTGCTTTTATCTGAATTTTATTCATATAACCCTCTATTTAACGAACATTAAAATAATATTTCCTAAGTTAATTTTAACTTAAAATGAACCATTTCGCAATAAAAAAGGCAAATGCCCGACACAAAGTATCGGGCACTATTGAAAGGACCTTTTATTATAGGTTAAATTTATTTTAAAAGTTCTTACTAAATTAAGTTCAATGCTATTGATGGCATTTGGTTAGCTGTTGCCAACAATGTTGCTGTTGATTGTTGTAAGATTTGGTATTTGATATAATTTGATGAAGATTCTGCTACATCAGCATCTTTGATTGTAGAGTTTGCTTCAATCAGGTTTTCTCTTTGGATATCAGTTGAATCAATAGCAGATTCTAATCTGTTCATATATGCACCAATTTTAGTACATCTTAGTGAAATATTATCTATAGCATTATCAATAAAAGTAATAAATTCACGAGCAGATGAATCGTTTCTATAGATTGCATTACACATATTTGTTATAGATATATTGTGTGCTCCGCCATCACCTATTTGATAATCAGTTATCACACCATCTACAACAGTTCCGTTTTCGGCTAAAGCTGCGGCAAGAGCTGATTTGTATGAACCGTTCAAGTATAAGTAACCGCCTTGACCGTCAGGTATTGGTTGATGGTTTGCATCGAGTTGTCTTGCTCTGTATTCATAATCTGTTGCATTAGCACTCCAAGTCATATCAATATAACCCGGGCGTGCTTCTGTGATATGGTCATTGTTTGCTTTAAATCCGAAAATGATTGTGGATTTTGCGCTGTCAAAAAGGAATGAATCCATTTTGATTACACATCTTTTGTCTGAATATAAACCAACTTGAAGATTTATATCAGTTTGTCTTGAACCGTCAAGCAGATATGTATCGTTGAAGTCTGTAATTTCACATAAACGGTCAATTTCATCCATTCTTTGAATAACTTCAAGAGCAAGTGCATCTAATGATGCTGAACCATAAGTTCCGTTTGCTGCTTGCATGGTCAAGTCACGAATTCTTTGAAGATAATCGTTAATGATATCAAGTACACCTTCTTGAGTCGTTAACATATCAAGACCCATTTGTGAGTTGGTTTCGATGATATCGTAACCATTAATCTTTGCTTCCATTCCGGCTGATACTGCATAGCCGGCTGCGTCATCTTTTGCCGAATTAATTCTAAAACCTGTTGATAGTTGTTCCATTGCCTTATTCATGCCTTTTGTTGCTGAAGTAAGGTACTTTTGACAGGTCAATGACGCGAGGTTTGTGTTAATTGTAATTGATGCTGTCGCTGCCATAATAAATTTCCTTTCAATAAATTTATAATTTGCCTTTCATTCAGGTTAACGGCAAAAAAAAATATGACTTTACAACTTTAGTTGCAGAATCCTCCATTCGTATGAGAAGGGGACTAAAATGCCGTAATAACAACATTTTTAAAAATATAAAAAATGTGTATAAACAAAAAAGCTACAACTAAAGTTGTAGTTTTTTGTTATTAATTTATCTGAGATACATGCTATTTGGTATTAACTAATCTTCAACTTCTTTGCCTTTTTCAAAGTCATATATACCCGGGAACACATCTACGCCTGTTGCTTTTCTTGTTACATAGTATTGAATTTTTGGTATGAATGTAGATAAGAATAGTGCTGCTATTACAAATCCTGTTGCGAAGTTTATTCCGTTGTACATAATATTCTTGTTCTTAATCTTATCAAGCAATTTCTTATCTACTTTGCCGTCTTTTGCTGCATTACAGATTGTTTCCACATATTGTTCCATATCAGCTTTTAGTCTGTATAGTTTTTTATTAGAAACAAACTTGTATTCATCCTTATAATTTCCGCCGACAAATTCAACTTCTGAGCGAATCGGTTTTCCTTTCGCATCTTTTCCTATTTCTTTGCCTATACCTTCTGTGAATTCAGAAAATGCATTGTGTAACAATTCTGTATTATTAATTTCTGCTTTATTAATAGCATCAATAACTTGTTGTTTTGTAAGTACAGCTTCGCCCTTTCTCAGAGGCTGAAGAGTTGACATGTCTTTTAGTCGTTTTAATGTTTCAGCATCATCAAAATGCTTTTCTGCTTCACTAAGAGTTATAACTTCTAATGGCTTTTTATTGAATAGTTTTGACATGCCGGATATTTCTTCTGTCTCAAACTTCATGCCATCAGGGAGTTTAATTTCTGAAGGCTTGTTACCAAGAACTGCTTTTCTAAAATCTTCTACACTCATGCTATTTCCGTTTTTCTCAAGGAATTTTGCTAAGTGATTATCTAAGATTGCTGCTGTATTTGGATTTAGTCGTCTTGCGTTTCCGCTTTCAGCCAAATTCATAAGATTTCCAACATGACCTCTTGCCCACATGTAGAAATATATTGAGCCTATATCACGAATTGCAATTTCTCTTCTCTCTTCTTTTGTACGGGCATTATACATTCTGCCTCCGGCGATACCTGCATCACTTGAGAGAAGTTTACCTGTATTTGTATTTTCTATTATATTTGTAAATGCATTCACAGCACCCATTGCACCACCTTTAAATGATGGTGTTGAATTATTTTTTTGTTGTTTTTCTTCAACTTTTCTTTCATGTCTTAACTTTTTAGTTAAGCCCTGATTGAGTTTTGGAACTACAAAACCTATAAACAAGTTGGTAATCAATATGCTTGTTAAAACTTTTGCACTCTTTATTCCTGCCACTTGAGTCGGTGTAAATTTCTTTGAAGCAAGCTTTTTCATAAAGTTATCAAATGGTGTTCTTAACAACTTATCTGTTCCGACATCAAAATTTTTGCCATTTGATTTAAGTATTTTTGAAACAATTTTGTCACCAAGCTTGTTCATAGAAGCAACACCGCACAACCAAACGATAGAGCCCATTATTTCTTCTATAAAGCGTTCTCTTGCCTCATCCCATTTACCTCTTTTATACGCTTGGTATGTTCTGCCTGCTACAACACATCCTTCCAATGCAACTATAGGAGCCATCGCATCAGCTTTTGTCATGCCTGTAATGACTTTTGCCAGTCTTCTGTTTGCAGCTCCTGAGCTAAAAGATATATTGTTATTGCTATTTATTGAATTCAAAATCTAACCTTCCACTGTTTCGGCTATTTTGATTAAACAATGTCAAGATTTATTTTTGACTGAATTTGAAGAAATTGTTACATTATGTAATATTTTAAGCATTAGTTTCCAGCATAAATGTCACCGGCCCATCATTTATGAGTGAAACTTCCATCATTGCGCCAAACTTACCGTTAGCTGTTTTTATGCCGTATGTCTGAATTTCTTTAATAAAATCTTCGTATAATTTATTGGCTATTTCAGGAGGTGCTGACTTATCAAAGCTTGGACGAGTACCTTTTTTGCAATCTCCGCACAGTGTAAATTGAGAAACTATAAGCATTTCTCCTTGAATATCGACAAGAGAACGATTCATTTTATCGTCTTCATCGGAAAATATTCTTAAATTCGCAGCCTTTTTGGCAAGTTTTTGTACTTGTTCGATACCGTCACCTTTTTCTATCCCGACAAGTGCCAAAATGCCTTTATCAATATTTGAATAAGGTTCGTTATTAATAGTTACTCCCGCTTTTTTAACTCTTTGTATTAAAACCTTCACTATATTTCTCCAATAACTTTGCTAATAAGTTCTGATATTTCATTAATTTTTTGCTCTGCTCCCATGCAATATATATTAATTTTTTCAACAATTTTGGAAACTGAATCAACTGTAAAAGAATCAGTCATTTTCATCTCATAGTCCAAATCAATTCTCTCTGTTGTTGTTATAAAATCAAAAAGCTTATTTTTCTTTGACAAATCGCCACTCATGGCAAGATATCCCGTTGTAAGTTTTTTTAAGCCTTTTAGAATATCCGTATTTATTGTTTTGTATCGTTTAAGGTCGTTGTTTATAGTTTTTACGGTACTCTTTAAGCCTTCCGTAAACATCAGTATTGGCTGCAAATTTTCCTTTGACTTAAAAAGATTATCCTTAATTTGCTCTTTGTTGTACTCAAATTCTATATTAATATCTCTGTTAATTATTTCATGGCAATCAACCAATGCCTCTTCTAGTGACATGTTCTTAAAACCGTTTATCTGTGCTCCGACAAGGGAAGTATTTATATATTCTGCATCAGGATAAAGTCTGGTATATTCTTCCAAAGGTTTTATGAAAGCTGCATAAACAGACTCTGTAGGAATCATATCTCCATTTATACCTTTTACATAATATAGTGCTCCGTTAAGGTTCTTTAATCTGTCAAGAGCAGTATTTTTGCGGACTTCTGCATCAGGATGGTTGGAAAGAGCATTTGCAAATGCTTCAAAATCTTTTGCGGTAATTTCCCACTTATTTGTTTCTTTATTATATTTACATTCCAAGTCTTTGTAGGCGGAATCCTTACTGTAGCACTGTCCTTCTATATAAGCTAAATCCTGCCCGACAAGAATAATTTTTGAGCATCCCAAAATTCGGGCTGAATTTAGTGCTGTATATGATACAGTTCCCTTTGAAAGATATTCCGAATTATCAGTATTTGATATTTCCGACCAAAAATCATTTATTGGTAAATTATTGGAAATGTGAGTAAATACTTTTTTAAAATTAGCCTTGTATAAATTTGGATTAGAAAAAGGCTCTGTAATAAAATTAGTTTCCGATAAATCTATACCTTCTATTTGTTTATAAGAATCATAAGATTCTATAATGCAGAGAAAATCAGGTTTTATACCGTGTGCGTCAATTGCTTTCATTGCCGTACCCACAACAAAAAGAACTATATTATCTCTATATTTTTTTATTGTTTCTATATTTCTATCCAAAGTTGGCCCTGCAGAAACAACAACCGCGGTTTTACCTTGATAATAATTTTTTATTTCTGCAAGCGGAGTTTGTTTCACAAGATAAGGAATATTTTTTATTGTCATTTTTAGCAACGGATAGAATTTTTCTTGAGTATACTTTAAATCCAAACTAAACATCCCGACAATCCTTTGAAGTTCCGATACAAGCTCATCAAATTTTGCGCCCGCAAGTTCTCTGTTTTCGAGAGTAGAAAGCAGCAATGGTGTGTTTTTTGTATTCGAAAACCTATGAATATATTCAGATGTTGTTTCTAAATTATCAGAGATAAATACATTTTTTTTTGAAATATCATTTGAAAAATCTACAAGCATAAAAGCGGTTTTTAAAATATTCAAATCAGGCTCATATAAAATAACTGTACCCTTAGAATTCACTGATGCAACTTGAAACAAATATCCGAGTCCCAGCCCGTATACAAGATGAATGGCGTCAGGTCTGTTTTCCGCCATTGAAAAAATTTCTTTTGCTTCACCCAAAGGACTCTGTACATTATGTAAAGGTTTTCCTTTGTATATTAAATTATACGAACCGTTTTGTTGCACGAGCTGCGGAATTTCCATTGGAATATGCGCAAGCAAACGATTTGCAAGTTCAGAATTTTTTTCCCTTAATGCATTAAGATTTTTTTCTAAAAGATTACTCATTTACCCCTGCCTTTTTTCCTCGAAGTTGACCGCAAGCGGCATCAATATCAGCACCTCTTTCCAAGCGAACCGTAACTTTTTTCCCTGAATGTTCAAGCAGATACTTAAATTTCATAATATCGCTGCTTGAAGGTTTTTTATAATCGTTTTCCACTACAGAATTGTATGGTATAAGATTAATATTACATTTTAAATCTCTTAGGAGAATTGCGAGTTCCTTAGCGACAGCAATTGTATCATTGAATCCATGAATAAGAATATATTCTACGGTAACTCTTCTCCCTGTCTTTTCAACATAGTCTAAAAGCGCTTTTTTTACATCTTTAATATGATATTTGTTTTCAATAGGCATCAGGGAACTTCTTAGTTCGTGATTTGGAGCATGAAGAGATATTGCAAGTGTTGATTGCAAATCCATAGATGCTAATCTTTCTATCCCCGGAATAATACCGCTTGTCGAAATCGTAATCCTTCTTGCACCAATTTGAAAATCGTTATTAAAAATATCAAGAGCCTTCAGAACATTATCAAGGTTCAAAAGTGGTTCGCCTTGTCCCATAAATACAATATTTGTAACTTTTAGCCCTGTATCTCTTTGTATAGTCAGAACTTGCTCTATAATTTCTTTATAATCAAGATTTCTTTTAAAACCGCCTTTTCCTGTTGCACAAAAAGAGCAATTGACTGCGCATCCGACTTGAGAGCTTACGCAAGCAGTTAAATTTGCACGATTATCAAATCTCATCAAAACAGTTTCAACGCATTCTCCATCAGGATACTCAACAAGATATTTGATTGTTCCGTCTTTACTTACTTGTTTAACTTTAATCTTTGTATCTGTTACTGATGCAGTCTGTTTTAATTCTTCTCTAAAGTCTTTTGAAAGATTGGTCATTTCGTCAATTGAAGAAACAGATTTTGAATAAATCCAATTGTGAATTTGTTTGGCACGAAATTTAGTTGCCTTCATCTCTGTCATCAAATTTTCAAGTTCTTCAAGCGACATGCCGGAAAGTATAATCTTATCTTTCTCCATCTTTAATCCCAATCTATCCCAATTTCTGTTTATAGAAATTAATTATATCCACTTTTGCTTTCAAAAGCATAGCGTGATGCGAAACAGAGTTTTTCCATTCATTAAAAGAGCATTCCTTCGGAAGAAGTTTCAAAGGATTATGCGGAAAATCCTTGCATATATCAGGTCTTTGTTCATATATTGAACATAAATTGCCATCCACCTTTGGACAGTGATAATAATAGATTTTATCATCCTGTACCAATATGTTTAAGAGCTCAAAATACTCTGGGTTTACGGATTTTGCAGCTTCCTCTGATGCTATCGGAACAAATACCGAAACAAAATCACTTGAATACTTATCCCCCCTCATCGCTCTTTGTTTAAGCTGTTCATAAGAGTATTCACTCACTGCAAGCTTACAGCATGCACCACACTTATTGCACTCATACTCGGATTTTTTATCCATGATTGCTTTATATTCAGCCTTAAGCTTTTGTCTGTAATCGCCTGTTAAGTATGTAAGAGCTTGCATTTGCCAATCTCTGAGTTTACACCCTGATGCCGGATATGGCGCAAAAATATCCTTTTTTTCTACATTACAGTTTTTATTAGAACAATTTGCACAAGCATTTTCCGGTTTTATTGTATCCAATTCTTTTCTGATACTTTCTGCTGCCTCTATAAAAATCTGCTCGTAATTATTCTTCAAGTCATTATATTGACCTTTTAAAGAATTATCTTTGGGAGTTTCTTTATGTATGCCGTTTATAAACAAATTCTCTGAAGAACTTGCTTTTCCGCCGTTTCCACTACTCCCCATACTTGCAAAAAAATTATTACTCATACTTTTGATGATATCATAAATCCCCCTTAACGGCAATGTAATTTAACGGTTTATCGCCAAAAATAAAAGCACGGAGGGTATTTATGACTATAAAATTACAAATTTACAAATGTGAAATCTGCGGAAACATTGTACAAATTTTACATGAAGGTGACGGAAATTTGGTTTGCTGCGGTCAGGAAATGAAACAATTAAAAATTCAGTACGATACAAATCAGTTAGGAGAAAAGCACACTCCTAAAATAGAATTTAAAGAAAACAAAAAATTTGTTAATGTAATCGGCCACCCTATGTCAGATGAGCATTATATAGAGTTTATTGAAACAATAAAGTCTGACAAAAGTGAATTGCATCTGAAATTTTTCAAGCCTAATGATGTTCCCCAAATGAACATTTCATTCATGGGAGATGAAATTTCTTCTGTTGAATACTGCAATATTCATAACCTTTGGGGTGATAACAGAATGTTAACAAACGAAACAGGTGATTATTCTATATAGAAAGGAATTTTAATATGGTAAGTGAAAAAATAAATTCAATCATAAATGAACAAATTAACAAAGAATTTTATTCGGGCTATCTGTATCTGTCAATGTCGGCACACTTGAGAGAAATCGGACTATTCGGATTTTCTTCCTGGACAAAACTTCAAGCTAAAGAAGAAGTTGAACACGGATTAAAGTTGTTAGATTATCTGCTCGAGAGAGATAGTTTTGTAACTTTAAAACAAATTGAAACACCGAATTTTGAATTCAACGGCGTATTATCAATTTTTAACACAATTTATGAGCATGAAAAAAGCATTACACAATCTGTCATGGAAATTGCAAAATTAGCAGAAGAAGAGTGTGACAGAACAACTCTAACATTCATTGATTGGTTCATAGAAGAACAAGTTCAGGAAGAAGAAATGGTAAAAAATATCATCAAGCGCTTACAAATGTTTGGAGAAGACTGCACATCACTGTTTCTTATGGATAATGAACTTGCAAAAAGAGCAGAATAATATAATAAAAAGAACCTCCTTTATTGGGAGGTTTCTTTTTGAAGTTCTTTTCTTATTACATTAATTACAAATTGCAAAGCCCCTTGCTGTGCCTTAAAAACTTTTTCCCCCTCTTTTGCCGTTCTGTCATAAAAATCTCTGTCACTGAGAAGTTCGTCAGCTATCCGCTCAAATTCGGCTTGATTTTTCACT
Source organism: uncultured bacterium (assembly GCA_902777605.1). Classification (GTDB taxonomy): domain Bacteria; phylum Cyanobacteriota; class Vampirovibrionia; order Gastranaerophilales; family Gastranaerophilaceae; genus CAG-196. The sequence goes on from CACYUI010000005.1 coordinate 50,071, forward strand.
ACAAAACCTGCATGGGCATTTTTGATAATTGCATATATATCTTTAAAATTATGTATTGATGGCCCGGAAATAACAGGTTTGCCAAATATTATTGATTCCAGAGGATTGTGTCCGCCTGTTTTATTGAAGCTTCCCCCTATAAAAGATACATAAGAATAAGAGAACATTTTTCCCAATTCTCCCATTGTATCCAAAATCATTATATCTATATTTTCAAAGCTTGAAACACCATTCGAACGAAAATCATAGGTATATCCGCTTTCCCCTGCAATTAGTTCCACCTCGTCTTTTCTTGTCAAATGTCTGGGCGCTATTATTAACTTTAAGTCTTTATGCTTTTCTTTTAAATTTTTATATGTATTAATAACTATCTCATCTTCTCCTGAGTGAGTTGATGCAGCAAGAAGAATTCTTCCATGTTTTTCGATATTAAAATCAACTATCGGAGCTGTTATATCAAACTTTAAATTATTCATTCTTTTGGTTGTATCAGGATTTGTACCGAGGCTCAAAAACTTATTTAAGTCTTCCGTACTTTGTGTAAATATTCCGCTATAGTTATTTAAAAGCGGTTTAAAAAAGAATTTGAGTTTTTTGTATGAGCCGTATGTTCTATCAGAAATTCTGCCGTTTATAATAAAAAGTCTAACTCCTTTTTGTTTACAAATGTGCCCAAAATTAGGCCAAATTTCCGTTTCTGCCATAAAAATCATATCGGGCTTAATTTTGTCTAAAAAGCGCTCAACACAACTAGGAGTATCAAAAGGAAAATATGTAACCAAATCAGCAGCATCACCGAGTTTTTTTAGCGCAATTTCCTGACCGGTATTTGTACCTGTTGTAACTACTATTTTTACATTAGGAAAAGTTGTTCTTGCGGTTTTTATCAACTTTTCTATTGCATTAATTTCTCCGACAGAAACTCCATGGAACATAATAACTTTTGAACCCGAAAAATCAGGTGTTTCAAACTTACCGCATTTGCGATTAATTGAATCATCAGAGTAACCGCCGTTTTTGTGCAATAAAATTAACAGCGGATAAATTAATCTGAAACAAACTTCGCTAAAAAAACCTATCAATTTAGTTTACTCCTTCCAAAAGGGCATACCTGCGTCCGCTATCTATTATACTATATTTTAAGCCTTTTGCATCTTCAAGGTTCTTTTTCTTAATAATTACAAGATTATTCTCTTTTGCTAGTGCTTTCTCAAGTTCTTTCGGAGTATAATCACCTCCGTACTCAACAGGTTCTGTGCCATAATAAATTAGAGAATACTTATGTGTAAATCTGTAACATGTCATTGTTTTGTTTGTTTCTTTAGCGTACGAAGCAAACTTCATCAAATCATCCTGACCAAATTTATAATCTATTTTGAAGAATTTTTCCGTCCCAAATCCGCTTAAGCAAAGCATAAATATTACATAAGTGAAAAATACGCTTAAATATTTCTCTTTTTTTGTAAAAAATATTGATAAAGTACCGCACAAAAACAAAAGTGTTATACACAAGGGTTTTGCAATCGCAATATCCGCATTAAGTTCAGGGGGTAAGTAGAATTGAGTAAACATTGCGACTATAGATGCTAAAGTAAAAATCACGCCTATTAGATAAATTGTCGGATTTATTACTCTTGAATATTCCCCTCTTTCAATATACCTTGTCCAAATATATCCGCCCAAACATGCTAAAGAACCGTAAATAGGAAGAATATATGTTACGAGTTTTGTCTTTGAAGATGAGAAAAACAGCAAAGTAAAGATTGCAATAATTCCGTTATAAACCATAAATCTCTGTGTGTCAGTCAGATTTTTAAATTTTAAATCTTTCTTCGTGATTTTTCTGATAAGAACCGCCAATGTCGATAAAATCCAAGGGAAGAAACCCCAAAGAATTGTTACAAAATAAAACCAAAACGGTTTTTGTCTGCCAAGTTCTTCTGAGCCTAAAAACCTTGCCACATGGTGCTTCATTACATATTCATTAAAAAATAACGGATCATGCATTTTTAGCATAACGACATGCCAAGGAATTGTTATCGCAAAAAACAGTATGAAACCTACTATAAAATATTGCGGTTTAAATATTTCTTTAAAATTCTTTGAAAAAATTGAGATGAAAAACATTGAGCCGAAAGGTATTACAAACCCCGGAATTCCCTTTGCCAAAACGGCAAGTCCTGAGAAAATATAAAACAACCACCAAAAATATTTTTTGTTTTTTTCTTCACAAAAATTGGTTAGCATTCCAAAACAAAGAGAAAACCACACGCAAGCAGCAACGACAATATCAAGAATTGCAAATTTTGCAAGAATTAAAAATTCCAAAGATGTTGCAAGAATAAGAGATGAAACGACTCCGTAACTTTTGGATACTATTTTTTTCCCGACAAAATAAGTCAAAAAACAGCACAAAGTTCCGTATAAAGCGACAGGAAATCTTGCCGTGAATTCTGTTATTTTCCCAAAAAGCCCAAATGACAAGCACTCTCCCCAAAAATAAAGCGGAGGTTTTTCAAAGAAAAATTCCTTATTCAAATACAATGTCAAAAAGTCTTTTGAATTAAACATGTCTTTTGACATCGAAACATATCTTGATTCGTCAACATCCATAAGAGCATAAGCCCAAATGTTATGAAAAAATATAAAATAAAATAAAATACAAAGTCCCAAAAAGGTAAACACATCAGAGTGTTTTATAATAAAATTCTTAATACCGCTCATAAATACTCCCTTTTATAATTAGAGAATATCATGAAATATTATTTATTTAAACAAAAAGCTTGGATATTATCCAAGCTTTTTACTATATTCACACATTAGGATTTTATGCTGCTTTTGTATTTTCTTCCTCTTTTTCTTCCATTTCTTTTATTATTTCTGTTTCTTTGGCTTTTCTTGCATTTAACCTGTCTCCGAGCCAGTTTGCAATCGGAGTGATGATAACCGGAGTTGCATATCTGTAGATGAGAGTGAATGTTGCAAGGCTTGCAAGAATTCTAACACCCTTGAGGCTCTTACCAAGATCTTTTGACATTCCTTTAACAGCTTTTCCTTCATAGTCTGCAAGAGCTTTCTTCTGTTCTTGAAGTCCTGAATATCTGTATTCTTTATTTTTTGTCCAGCCTTTTATTAAGCTGTCAACTGTGTATGCTGCAATTGTCGGAATGAAGAAGCATAGTATCTGGTTGATAGCAAGAGTTCTTCTTCTTTCTACATCCAAGTCTTTGTTTGTTAATGTTCTTTCTACATAAACACTACTTGTAATCAACGAACCAAGAGTTGCCATATGCTGAGTAATATTTCCCGGAAGGCTTGCAAGTTTTTCTGATAATTTTGCAATTCCCTCATTTTCCAATAACGGTTTTCCGTACCATTCACCAAATTTTCTTACAAACCAAGAAGCTTTCTTGCCGTCACCTTTTCCTTTAAAGTTTACATCTTTAGCCTTATCTGAATTCAATTTGTTTTGTTCAATCGGTTTTTGTTCTGTTTGTACTGCAGGTTCTGATTTTTTGTTCTTTTTGGTTTTTTCAATATGGAATACTGAGCGTAAAATCCAAGGGATAAGCGCAATTGTAGTTGCTGCAATCGGTATTCTGAATGCCAGATCAGGAAGCCATGTCAAAAGTTTTGTATGACCTTCGTTTCTTGCTTCAGCCTCTACCATTTTATTGGTAATTTCTGTACCCAGTCCGCCATTTACGCCGTTTTTCTGATAAGTAGTGAATTTATAAACCTGATCTTTCTTATCAAATCTCTTTTTACCTGTAATACGAGGTCTGTAATCTGCAGTTTCCAAAGGAGATGATACAAATACATTGTCTAAATCAAGTTTCCACTCTTTGCCTTTAATATCTTTCCATTGACGGAAATCTTTTACATTACTATTCTTATCGTATACTGACTTAATATCTAATCTTCCCCACGCATTTCCTTCAGAATCTTTTATTAAATCTGCTAAATATTCTTTATCCAAATCTCTCAAAAGAATTTGAGCGGTATTAATTCCTTCTTCATCAACTACTATACCTAAATTGTTCATATCTACGGCATCATATAATTTTCTGCCGTCTTTTAATGTTACATCATTAAATGATTTACCTTTTTGTGCTGCCCAATCTACATCAGCCTTTAATATCTTACTGAATGTAACTTCTGAAACTTTAGATAGTGATCTGAATTTTGGTAACTTTTCAACATCCTTAATTTCTGTTGAGAATTTATTACCTGTTTTATCGAGCCATTCTTTAACTTCTTTTCTCTTGCCTGTAGTTTTATCAACAATTGATTCAAGATTCAACTGCGGATACAATCTTTCAAGAGCTTCCTTCTTCAAATCTTTTAACATAACCTTCATAACATGGTTTGCACCTGCTTTAAAAGGTGTTGTTAAAATAATTGTTGATATCAAACCTACTATACCTGATGCAATAGAGTGAGATGCTGCATAAGTATTATCCTGTTTACTCTTTCCGCTTGGAAGTGCCAAAATTGTAGCCGGTCTTAAACCTATACAAATAATTGCCGCCATTGCAGCTTGTATTACGGTTTCGTATTCAGCTATGTCCAAAATCTTATTAAAAAGAGGACTATTTAATAATTTGTCCCCTTTCTTAACCTCGGGTTGGGCATCCTTCGCAATCTCTCCAACCTTTCTATTTAACTGTTTAATAACTTTTTTACCATTTTTAATCGCCTCTCCTTTGCCTTTGAACGACACAGGATTGCTCATAAAATCTGTTTCAGCCGACAATTTCGGCATCAATAATTGCTCTGAGTAGTTTTTTAATCTAAAGTCCCTAGAAGACACATGGTTGGTTGATTGACGATACTGTACTAAAGAATTTAGATTTTGCGTTGTATGAATGTTCATCATAGTTTCCAATCTAATTTATGTCTACACATGTATCATAAAACAAAGCAAAAATTTTTTTGCTAGTTTATTAAAAATTTGTTACAATAGGGTGGTAAATAAGAATCTCAGAGTATTTTAATATGTTAAGAATTGTAATTTGTACACTTTTTCTACTAATATGTTTGGCATCGCATGCCCATGCTTTTGATTTGGACATGACTGTAGACGATGACATCAGAAAAAATTACAATTCTTCAAAGCTGGTAAAAGACACTAATACAGATGATTTTGATGAAGAATTACCACCACTCCCCGGTCAATTGAAAAATAATACGACAATAAACTATGCAAAAGAAACAAAAAATTATTACGCACCGCCTGCAAAAATAATTTCTTCAGGAAATATAAAAATCTCAAAAGGCACATCGTTCAATGTCGTAAATACTACTAAAATAAATGATTGGCAGGGAAAGGGAACAACTGTTAAATTTAAAACTAACGCTCCAATTTATAAAAGAAGATATACTATTCCTGCAGGAACGGTATTCAGCGGAGAGATTATTGAAACTCACAGACCACAAATTACTTGCAATGGGGGGCTTGTAGTTGTAAGAATTCATTATATGACATATAAGGGGCAAAATGTTCAGCTTAAAGGGTATGTTACAAGGGCAAATGACAAAGTTATTTTCTTAAATAACATAAAGGGAGAGAGAAAATATTTAAAAACTATGTGGAAAAAGGGAAATTGGGGCAGAGTTTTGTTTAGCAGAATGCTTTCTTTAACAATAAATTTGGGAAGTGAAGGTTCTACAGTTATACTATCTCCGTTTCCGCTTCTGTACGGTTCTATTTGTTTAGGTGCAAACACACTTGTATCACCAATTACAGCTTTTTTCTCAAAAGGCGGGCATGTTAACATTCCTGTAGGGAAGCAGTTTAGAATAAAGCTTTTAGATGATGCTTATATTGATTAATTATAATAACTTCGAAAGTTTGCAGGTTGAGTAAAAGTTATTGTCAGGTGAAACCTGACCTACAATTAACTCGCAGAGCGTCATTGCGAGCGGCTCAAAGGCTTATGACGCGAGGCAATCCAGCTTTCTATTAACAAATCTTGTATTTAACCAAATAAGAATAGTTAATAAAAGGCTGGATCACTTCGTCCTACCGTCCTCGTGATGACAAAGCACATTTTATGTAAAAATATCAGTATAAACTCGCAGAGCGTCATTGCGAGCGGCTCAAAGGTTTGAGACGCGTGGCAATCCAGCTTTTCTTTTCTATTTACAAATCTTGTATTTAACCAAATAAGAATAGTTAATAAAAGGCTGGATCACTTCGTCCTACCGTCCTCGTGATGACAAAGTTTATAGGTTGGCATTACTATGCCAACAAAAATATTACTAGCTCACCATTTACCCCCTCCCTTACCCTCCCCGTTGGAGAGGGCAAAAATTCTTGCGAGCGGCTCAAAGGCTTATGACGCGTGGCAATGAGGCTGATTACTAAATATTTTATTCAATCAAAATTAAATCAGATCGATACTAATCGTGACAAATTTTCCGATACAATTTCCAGTTTTTGTTTTTCAGACTCAATATCTATATCTGCAAGCTCCATAGATTCTGCCAAATCTATAAACAATTTCTCAAAAAGTACATACAGAAGAACTGCTTGGTTATCATCATCCTGTAGAATCGCTAACGCATCATTTATTATTATTAAAGCTTCTTCACTCTCATCTTGTTTAATTTTTAATTTTGCAATAAAGTATTTCGCTAAAATATTAATATTATATATAGCAGACTTTTCAGAGGTTTTTAAAATGTCCTCGTAGATAGCATTAGCTTTCTCTGTAATACCCATATTTGCATAAGAATAAGCTATTAGTAAATCACACAACAATTCCAAATGGAGCTGATGAATATCTATAGCAAGCTGTTTTGCCTGATAAATATTTTGAGCAAAGGCTTTAAAATCATTCGAATGTTCCGAAAATTCCTGCAAGATTAAGTATATAGTTTTTGCAAAAGGAGATTCTTCATCAATATTTGACGGAACATAATCTTCTCCGTTCAGAAAATCTTTGATTGCGTATATACAATTTTTTTCGGGAAGTTCCGCATTGAATGCAAAACTTACTTTTTGGAAAAACTCATCCGTATCGTTAGAGTTTGTAATTAATTTTGCAAATCCGACAAGCCTAAAGGTATCCATCAGATGACTTACAAAGAAATTCAAGGAGAAGCTTGCAGGCTTAATATTTTCAAGCATTTCAGGCTTAATCACCGTCAGAATATCTTCCGCCGTTTCTATACATTCCTTGAACTTGCCAATATTAAATAAAATCTCTATATTAACCAAAGACAAAAGCAAAAATTTGGTATTTACTTTTCCGTCAACTATCAAAGTAGGATTAGGAAGTCTTGTCAAAATGTTATGCAAAAGTGCAAATGCATCTGTGTAGTTGGATGAAATCAGCGCTCCCTGAAGCATTAAATTCGATAGTTTGACTATTTTTTCGTTGTCATTTTCCTTTATTGCATCCATAAGCAATATATTTTCTATTGAATAAATTTTCTCGGGAGAGTATCCGTAAAGGCTCATCAAAATATTTTGGAAAACTTCTTTTTTGTTTTCCTCTATTTCCTCGTCTGAAATACCCTCAATATTTTCTATCAAAGAGAGCGAGCCTAAACAATTTTTCAAATATGCATCGTAATCTCCTGTAAGCATTGCGAATTGAGAATTTTTCCAAAGAACGAGGTATTCTTCTTTGTATAATCCAAGTATTCCCATCAAACGGAAAATAAGAGAACTGTCAAGCCCTTTAAGCTTTGCAAGTATATTCTTTGCAAGAAGTTGTTCAACCTCTTTTTTCATTGCACCTTCTAAAACAGGTTCTAAAATCTCGAAGTTGGTAATATACAAAAATCCGTTATTTATATATAAAAATCTTGCTTTTGCGAGCAATTCCGCATTTTTTTGAACATCTTTTATTCCTAAGAGTTCAAGCATAGAAAAATCAAGCCTTGGGCCTAAAAATACAGAATATGCCAAAATCATTGACGCATCCATATTTTTGCCTAAAGTTTTCAACCTTGCTTTTAACAATGCGTATATGTCTATAGGAAGTAAGACTGAATCGTTGTTTTTGATAATCAGTTTTCCGTCAAAGCTAACAAGGATATCTTTTTCTTTCAAATAACGAATTGCGTTGTCAAAATACAGTTTTGAACCTCGGCAATTTTCTTTTATTTTTTCATAATAAAAAGATTGTATAAAATCGGAAGCTTCTTCTTTTATATTTGACAAATAAGTATCAGTGCTTGATTTTTCTATTGTTAATTCTGTATATACAGGAGTTCTTAGGAGCCCTTTTATTTTTCTGTGCACACAAATATCTTTATTTGTTATAAATATAAACTTCGGTTTAATATTTTTGAATTTGTCAAAATAAAGCTCCAGCGTTTGTAATGTTGTATCATCTATTTTTTCAAAATTTTCAATCAGCACAACACAATTTGATAAAGAACTTAAAAAAGCCCCAAAATCTTCCATATACGCAAATCTTGCATCTTCAGGAGTCGAAGCTTTTTGCGGATTTCCGTACAGAAGATTTTTTATGACATTAAACCTTTTAAAATCAATATTTGGATTAATCAGCCCGTTATAAGCAGAAAGATTATAGTAATCTCTAAACAACTGTTCAAAAATACCCCAAGGTCTGTACTCGGAAGCTTCCGTACACACAGCACGAATAACTTTTATCCCCTGCTTTTTATAATAATCAAGAATTTCCGAAGAATCGGGCAGAAGCTCTTTTTCGGCTCTGATAGTTAATATTGAGGAACTATCCAAATATTTTAATAAATTATTAGCGCTGTCTTTTTCAAACTTGCATTTGGCATTTATATCAAAAACCTTAAATCCGTATATATCTTTATTAGGCTCTTTTTCCTGCTTTTTAGCAATTTTCTGAGGCAATACGCTTGTTTCTTCCTCATCAGTATTATTTTGATTTGGCGGAAGAACATATTTTGACAAAATTATTTCGTAAAACATCAAAGACTTGCCGTCAATATCTACTGAGTACAAAGAATCTGTTTGATAATCTTTTGCAACACAGTCTTGAACATCTTGATCAAGAATTATTTGCATTTCTTTCAAATACTTCTTTTCATCCTTCTTTACGGTTAATAATTTTACATTATTTTCCGTTTGAATATTTTCAAGCAATTGTTCGGCATTCTTTTTTATAACAGTAATGTTTAGTTTTAAAGATGTTCCCAAATTTTCTTGAACATTCAAATTGAGTTCCGAGAAAGCATTGACAATCTTTAAAGCAAGCCTGATTGCTTTGTTCGTAGAAGTTGGAAAGGATAGTTCTTTGTTAAAATTTACAACAGTCGTATCACCATAGGTGATAATTTTACCTTCAATATTTTTTAGCTGAGCCGTTAAAAGGTTATTCAGCCTGTATTTGAATTTTTTAAAAAGCTCTTGTGAGCCAAGAACTCTTCTTATAGATTTGAGAGCCGAAAATTTAATAATAAGCGAAGCAAACTCATCCGTTTCACACTCTTGATAAGCTACACTTGTTTTTACGGAAAATCCGCATTTACATTTTTCTCTTGAAGTGTCAACCGTTTTTCCGCATTTTGAACATTTTTCAAGGATAATATACCCGCAATTCTCGCAGACGGGATTTAAACTTTTGTTGTGACAATTTGGGCACACAAGAGTAAATACCTTGTGGCAGTGAGGACAACTTTCAGCATTATCGTCTATTATTCTATGACATTTAGGACATTCCATAAAATTAATTATAGTCTAAATTTAAGTATTATGCTATACTTCATTAAGTGGGGAAGTTTTAAAGAGAAGGGATAGCAATATGAATTTTTTGCAAATTATAACAGAGCCTGCAATACTTATTATAACAATGTGCTTCTTGTTTTTCATAATGTTTGTTTTGAAAAACTATATAAGAGTTCAATCAAATCTAAAGTCCGTATACGAGTTTTTAAAGTCAATTGACAAAAAGGAAATGTCTTATCGTTTCGGTCAACTTGACGAATTTATGAACAACAACTCTTTTACAACCACTTCTTGGGAAGATTTTAGAAAAGCTCTTATTTTCCCTGAAAAACTGTTTGTTGCAGCTCAAAATCAAAAAATTGCAGGTGATACAAAAACCGAGATATATCTGACGGTTGATGCATCATACTTTTTCAATGAAGATTCTCTTGTTTATTCAAAAATTAATAATAAATTTATACAAACTATGCCGACACTACTAACAGGTTTGGGCCCGTTTTTTACATTCCTGAAAATGGCATTTGCATTTGCGGCAGTTGATTTTACAAACAGCTCAAATGTTGAAGGCTCATTAAACGGTCTGATTTCAAATATTCAGATAGCCGCTCTTTGTTCGGTTTTTGCGGTCGGTTTTTCGTTACTGTTTATGTTTGTAGAAAAAGTTATGTACAACAAAATGTGTAAAAAGTATTATTTGGCTATTCAAAAAGAGTTAATCAGATTATTTGATGTTGTTACAAGCGAAAAATTCTTGATTGACTTAGTTAAGGAGTCAAAAATACAAAATATAACAAACGAAAAACTTCTTAAGTCTTTGCCGGAAGATTTTGGAAAAGCTGTCGCTAAGAGTATTACAGATACAACCGTTCCGTATATGGAAAATATCCTTTACAGTTTGAATAAATTAAACCAAACTATCGGCAAAAATGGCGGAAACGGAGATGTTGTAGACAAATTGTTCTAAAAAGATAAGGGTTAATATGAGATTAAGACCTAAAACTAATAATGACGGAGAAGGAAATATTTTTTGGATAACAATGACAGACTTGATGACTGCATTGGTGCTGGTTTTCATTGTGTTATTTTTCTATGCATACCTGACAAGTTATTACGAAAAAGTTCAGCGAGATATGGCGCAGACTCAAGCTACAGAAGCATTGCAAGAAACTTTAAAAGAACAAAATATTGATGCGCAGGTTGATCCTTCGGGCGTTGTAAAAATTCAAGATTTGGAACTTTTTAATCTTAACAGTTACGAGTTGTCGGACAAAGGAAGGCAATACCTTTCAAAATTTGCGCCTGCATACTTAAACTCACTTTTTTCAAATGAGTATATGAATAAGCATTTAGACAAAATAATTATACAAGGTCATACGGATTCGCAAACTTTTAAAGGCAAGTTTTCTGATGACGAACAATATATGAAAAATATGGACTTGAGCCTAAAAAGAGCTTACGAAGTCGCAAACTATATGACAAATACACCATATAATAAAGCTAACGGAAACAAACTTCGCAAAATGATTATCGTAGAAGGTGCAAGTTTTTCTAATCCTGTCCTCATAAACGGAAAAGAGGATTATAATAAGAGCCGAAGAGTAGAATTAAAGCTTGTTATGAAGAATAAATAGACCTCTGTTTTAGTTCAGTAAAATCTGACCTGCTTCTATTACCACAGTAGTGTAGTGTGCGCTATTTTGCGCATCAATAACTGTATCCATTCACTCAAAACAAAACTTCTAAACTTTATGAATAAAATCCTATAAATATATGATAGAGATTTTGTTAAAAAAAGTTACAATGTTAGAGACATATGTTAGGACGAGAGGGATGGATCAAGACACTTCTTCTTACAACAAAATAAAGAGAGTAAGCAACGAAGAGCTTGTTGAGATGTGGAATAAGTATTTTGCAGACCACGACAACAAAGAACTTCGTGATGCTTTGATTCTTCAATATATTTATCTTACAAGATATGTTGTGGGTCGTGTCAAAGTTGCTCTTCCACCGACTTTTTCTTTTGAAGATATTTCAAGTTACGGTGTAGAAGGGCTTATTGATGCTATTGAAAAATTTTCGCCAAAGATGGGCGCAAGGTTTGAAACATATGCGCTTGTAAGAATCAGAGGCAATATAATTGACAAAATCCGTTCGCAAGACTTTCTGCCAAGAAGCTTGAGAAGAAAGATTAAAGATGTCAAAGAAGCACAAGAAGAGCTAAAACGCCAGTTCGGTAGAACTGCAACCAATACGGAAGTTGCTAACTATCTGGGAATAGATAGAGAGAAAGTCGAACAACTTTTATCAGACGATACGACAGTCACATCAATATATGACAAAAAGGGTTCTTCTGACGGAGATATAGAGATTATCGATACTATTCAGGACTCCAAAAATCTTGCTCCTCACGAAGAAATGGAAGAAAAAGATGTTAAAAAAGAGTTGGAGGAAGCTTTGAAAAGACTGCCGGAGAGAGAAAGAACTATTATGGTTCTTTATTACCACGAAAATATGACACTGAAAGAAATAGGCGAAGCTATTAATGTATCGGAATCCAGAATTTCCCAACTTCACGCACAAGCGATTATGAAACTTAAGAACCTCCTGAGCGAAAACCGTTCTGAAAGATTGAAAAGAAGTATTATATAGCTTTTATTTATAGCTTTTATTCGGGCGGTTTGGATTTAGATTTAGAGCGTTTTTGATAATATTCGTACAGCTCGTCATAACAGGTAATCTTGTATTTTTCAGCAATTTTGTCAAATTCGGCGGGCGGAAAATCACCTTTTGAATAGTATTTAGCAAGTACTCGCGCACAACTTCGCTTATCCTTTATGCTCGCAAGCTCTTCTTGTATAACAACTTTTTGGCTTTTAGGTTTTGAAACTGCTTTTTTCGTTTCTTTTTCAATAATTGCCAAATGGTCGCCATTTGAAATAATCTTGCTGACATAAGCATCAACATTTTTGCTTGCAAGTTTATTCTTTATTACATAGTTTTCTAAAATTTCTCTCTCTTCTCTCGAAACTTTTTCCTTCTCTACTTTTGAGAGAGAGAGAACTTTTTCATTTACATTTACTTTATCATTATCTTTTTCATTTACTTTATCATTTTCATTTTCTTTTTCATTATGCTTAGCGAATTTAGCGTTCGCTAGATTGGCTAGAACTTTTTCTTGTTTTTTAATATTATCATTTTTTGCTAAACCGCCTTTTTTCCCGTTTTCTTTGCAGGAAGCGATTTTCTTTTCGTACTTTTCTCTGTCGAGGTCGAGTTGGTTTTTGATAAATCCGAACGCAATCTTCAAATTGTTTGGCATATCAATAACGGTTCCAAAATTTTCGTAATACAGTATCGCTTTGAAAATATAGCCAAACTCCTCTATTGATGCATCTTTTAAAACATCGTAATATCTGGTGTAAATGACAAAAGCTTCCTTCTTCATAATAATCCTCTGGTTGGTTAATTTGTAATAACAATTTTTAAGCAGATTGTTATATAAAAATTGGGTTAGTAATTGTTGGGTTGCACCCAACCTACAGGCTTAACTTTGTGTATTGTACACTATTTTTTAATTTCACCCCCCAAATATTAAGAAAAATTTACATCTAAACCTAAAATCCTGTAGTCTGTAAGTAATTGTTGGGTTTCACCCAACCTACAGGCTTGAGAATTTTTAACAGAGAATATGAGAACCATTATTCGTAATATGGATTTTGACATGTCTTGTGAACTATGTATAATATAACATATGAAAAAAATCTTAAATCATCTGTTAATAATAATATTAATTTTTACATGGTGGTTGTTTATATTTAGTGACAATACATTCTTTGCAACTTATTCAGAAGTAATAATGAATAAGAATAATGATAGTGTTATTCAATATAAATATCCATTAAAAAATAAAAAGATTTTATGTAAAACAAGTGAAATAAAAGAAATTAATTACAAAAACGATTTTTATTCATTTTTTGTACAAAAAAATGCATCTACAAACAGAATTTATTATATTCAGCTAACGAAATTTGATAATAAAAGAGTGAATATATACCCCAAAATAGGGTCAGAGGTTTATTCAATAGTTAAAAACATGTCTGATTTTACAAAAAATAATGAGAATGACATCTATGTTGTTAAATTAAAAAATTTCAGTAACTCTGTATTATTGTTAATAATATCATTAATAATTATAAGTATAATATGTAAAAATTTTTACCATAAATGCTCGTAAACAAGGGTGCAATTTTTTACACCAAATGTTTCAAGTTACCTGTATTTGTCCTTTTGTGTAATTTATATTTCGTGCATATTTGAGTCTAATATTTATCATTTTAAAATCCCAAAATTGGAATTTTGAGGACTTTTGACAGATTTTTCGAGTAATTTGAATCTTTTATTTCCGACCTCATAAAATTGCTAAGATTTACTAAAATTGACAACTTTGCCTAATAAATATATTTACCCCTTCCGAGCAAATGTCCTGAAAAAAGGTATGCAATCAGGTAGGGTGCGTCGTTTTGACGCACCGAAATATTATTGGTTCGGTTAAAACCAAACCCTACATTCTGCCCTCAAAACAAAAAGCCTTTAACGGGCTAAAATTCGGATAAGGGCGGGATTGTCTTGCTCGCTCGCATTATGCAATTGCTAATGAACAGTCGGTTTGAGAAGAAATTACACACAGTTTGATAATTATAAAATTGCACAAATATTTTGATATTTAGTAAGAACTCTGACTATATGTAAGTCATTCTCAATAATCGTATAAACAATTAGATAATTTGTCATAACAGGTAAAAACAAAATTTTATTATCTCCTGAAAATTCAGGACGATTTTTACCAAGACGAGGATAAAGTGATAAATTAATAAAAGATTTCTTTAATTTTATAACAAACTCTTTTGCGGCATTTACATTATCTTGAGCAATATATTCTTCAATATTACTAATATCATTTTCCGCTTTTTCGGTTATTATAATTCTGCGATTAGTCATATTTTGCAATCAATCCATCCATAAATTCAATGCAATCATGTGTTCTGCCGTTTTTAATATCATCCATTCCCTTTGCAATATCCATTCTAAGATTTGCTATTTCATCAGGTGATATTTCTATTTGTGAGATTGCAATACTCAATGTTGCATTAATAGCTTCATTAATTGAATTATAAATTCCTGCTGCGACTTGGCTTTGTAAAAATTTTTCGTTATCAGGTGATAAAGATATATCCATAATAAACTCCTTTATTATTTTTAATTATATCAAATGATTTTGTAATCTTCAATGTTCTTGTAATAAGTAGGTAGGGTGCGTCGTTTTGACGCACCGAAATATTATTGGTTCGGTTAAAACCAAACCCTACATTCTGCCCTCAAAACCAAAAGCCTTTAACGGGCTATAATTCGGATAAGGGCGGGATTGTCTTGCTCGCTCGCATTAAACGGCTGTAAAACAATAGTCGGTTTGAGAAGAAAGAACAGAGATATTGAGTATTAGATCAATATTGCAAAAATATTTTGATACCTTGTTAACACTCTTAAGATTTCAATTTTGTCATTCAAAATTCTATATACAATCGCAAAATTCTTTTTCATTGTATAAATTCTTATTGTTTTGTCTTTAATATCATCCTTTATAGAACCTGTTTCAGGAAAATTTGACAACAGTTTAAAAGTTTCGTAAAAATCACCAACAATTTTAATAGATGCATTTTTATTATCTGTTGCAATATATTCAGCAATTTGTGTTATGTCTTCTTTCGCAATACCGGTAATAAATACGGATTTATTCATATTTTGCCTTCAACTCATCTAAAAACTCAAAGGCATCAGAAATATTTCCTGCATTTGCATCATCTATTCCTTTTTGAATATCTGCATTAAGCATATCAAGTTCTTCTTGTGAAATACATTCTTTGGTAAGCACAATACCCAATGTTGCATTGATTGCTTCATTAAGAGAATCATATAAACCTTCTGCAACTTTTATTCGCAAAAATCTTTCTATATTTGGTGATAAAGATATATCCATAATTAACTCCTTTGTTATTCTTAATTATATCAAATGATTTTGTAATCTTCAATGTTCTTGTAATAAGTAGGTAGGGTGCGTCGTTTTGACGCACCGAAATAATATTGGTTCGGTTAAAACCAAACCCTACATTCTGCCCTCAAAAAAAATAGATGGCAAAAACCATCTACTTTTTTTTAATTCGGAGAGGGCGGGATTGTCTTGCTCGCTCGCATTAAACGGCAATTCCGAGTTTTTCATCAAGACTTTGTCTTTCGCAAAACTCTCCAGCCTCTGCTCGCTCGCGCTCGAACCCCCAAAAAGGGTTCTCATCCCTGCCCTCAAAAAAATAGATGGCAAAAACCATCTACTTTTTTTTAATTCGGAGAGGGCGGGATTCGAACCCGCGGTGAAGTTACCCCCACAACGACTTTCGAGGTCGTCACCTTAAACCGCTCGGACACCTCTCCTTACTAATCATTATAACTCAAATAATTCTGATGAAAATTTGCTCTCATATTAATATTATATAAATATTTTCCTAAAAACTGATTTTATATAATATACTTGAATTTGTAAGTACTATATGGGAGAAAGAGAATGACAAATTCATTATTAGAAAAAGCAAATATCCACCCATCTGCAGTAATTCACCCCTCTGCAGAAATTGCAGAAGGTGTAATTATCGGGCCTAATGTCGTCATAGGTGAAAATGTTAAAATAGGCAAAGGTACAAGAATTATTGCCAATGCCTATATTGAATACGCAGAAATTGGTGAAAGATGTACAATTTCACCTTTCTCAACTATCGGTTCCGAGCCTCAAGACTTGGGCTACAAAGGTGAATCTACAAAAGTTGTTATTGGTGACGAAACTATAATAAAAGAAAATGTTACCATCCACAGAGGAGCAGCATGCGGAGATTTCACAACTAGAATCGGAAACAAATGTTTGCTTATGGTTGGCTCGCATGTTGCCCACAACTGCGTTCTTGCCGACCAAGTTATACTTGCTAACCTTGTTACCTTAGGCGGACATGTCCATGTCGGCTTTGGAGCTTTTGTCGGCGGAATGAGCGTTTTCCATCAAAACATTAGAATTGGTGATATGGCAATTATTAGCGGTTTTTCAGCTTCTCGCCAAGACATTCTTCCTTACTCAAAGGGAGAAGGCAGACCTCCTGTTCCAAGAGGACTTAATGTCGTAGCTATGAAAAGAAGAGGTGTTTCTCAAGAAATAAGAACCGCTACAAACGAAGCTTTCAAACTCCTTATTTCAGAAGAATACAATACTTCTCAAGCAATAGAAAAAATTAAAGCGGAAATTCCTATGAATGAATACATAGAAAAAATGATTGATTTTATTCAAACTTCTAAGCGAGGCGTTCTTCTAAAAAGCCACAAATCAGGATATCAATCATTAGACGAGTAAAAAAATATTTACATAATATATAAAGGGTATTAAGTACAATTAATACCCTTTATTTTTGTTTTTAATGTTAAGTATTGTAAACTGAGCAAAAGACAAGCTATCACTGGTTTATATACCATTTTGTGCACTGAAAAAATGTTTTTTTAGTCCAAGGCTTGACTTTAAAATCTGATGTGCAATAATATAATTACACACTTTAAGTGTAGCCGAAACACTAAATAGCAAAAACAATAACCCCAAAATCATATAAACTCCTAGATAATAAACACTAAAAAGACCATTAGGATGCAGAAAACAAACCCACTCGAAACACACACTCGGGTGGTTTTTTTTAGTGTTTACTCTGAATTAATATTTTTTCATCAATTCTTCAACTATAGCCCAATCTGGCTTTTCATCAATTTCATAAGCGGTATAAGAAGGGAGTTCATAAGCAGATATTTTTCCTGACAATCTGCATTTATCTTTTAGGATATTTTTGACTGAGTTTATATAGCACGCTCCGTTTTCGGCAATAATACCCGCAAAATTTTGCCTGCGTGGTCTGTTTTTGTAATCATAATTTATAGGTTTTATACCTTCATTTGTTTCTATCCAGTGGAATTGTTTTTCTCTCACTCCTGAGAAAGCAGAATCGGCACCTGTGGAAACAAAATAATCATACATTCCCTCAATATGTTCTGATTTAAGCATCGGAGAAGTTGCTTGTATAAGAAAAAACAAATCATCTTCGCTGATTTTTTCAGCTTGTAAATATTCAAGCATTACACTTTCCGTAGAAGATTCATCCTGAGCGTTAGCAGGATTTCTGTCGTAGATTTCAACTTTTGGCAATTTAAAACCCAAAACGGTGTTTTTTATTTCATTGCTATCTGTTGCAATAACAACTTTATCAATGCATTTAGCCTCATTTGCAGCGAGCGCAGTCCAATAAACAAGCGGTTTTCCGTTTAGAAGTTTTATATTTTTTAAAGGTATCGACTTGCTTCCCCCTCTAACAGGAATGAATGCTATGTTCATTATTTGACTCCTTTATTTTTATTAAATCATACAAAATTTGATTATATGGAGTTTGAATTCCGTACAATTTTCCCATACGAATAATTTCTCCCGCAAACATATCGACTTCTGTCGGGCGTTTTGCCAATATATCTTGAAGCATTGATGTTTTACCTTCATCACACATTTTATCCAAAAGAGCGATAGAGTCTTGTTCTAAATTTTCTAAATTTTTCACGCCCTTTTTTTCTGCAATTTGCCTTACTTCTGCAATAATTTTTTTAGTAAATGAAATAAATTCTTTATTTTTTTTGAGTTCACCGAATGTCAGATTTAATATTGCTGAAACCTGATTTGAAAAAATGTTAAAAGTATATTTTAGCCACATTGAATAATCAATATCTTTAGGGACATCATAATCAATATTCAGAACTTTAAACATGTTTTCTATATAATCGTTGTGTTCAACAACAATTGTTCCGACTCCGTCTTGAGTAATATCATTACCATTTCTTACCGCACTATGACCGATAAAATAAGATTTTAGCACTTTAAGCTTAGGATAAATTTCGCTTATCTTTTCTTCTGAAGAAACTCCGTTTATCAAGGAAATAACATGCGTTTTTTCTCCGATACAATTTTTTATATAAGAAATTGCCGAAGATAGACCGTTGAATTTTGTAGCTATAATAATCAAATCGGCATCAAAGTTATCAGAGGGAGTAATATACTCAAAATTTTGCTCTTCTCCGTTAAATTTTGGCTTAACGGTTTTATATCTTTTTATTCTCTCTTCATCTGCCAGAATTTTTAAGCATACGCCTAATTGGTTAAACTTATTTGCATAAGTCATTCCGACAGCACCCAAACCACAAATAACTACATTAAACATATTGTTATTTTAAATGAAAATTAAGATTTTGGAAATGAATATTTTTAATTTTTTGTTTTTTATAATGCGAAAATTTTGAAGAATTATCATCCGAGCAATCTTTCAATAAGAATTTTTCTGAGGATAAAATGTAATTTTTTATTACGGAATTTTGTTTTTGCATAAATCTATAATAAAATAGTATTAGGAGAATTTCGTTACCAAAAAGGCAGCGAATAAAGATTATTTAATTTACGGGATTAAGTTGAATGAGAAGAAGAAAGTTTGATATATACTTAGCAATATTCTTGCTTATTGCTACAATTGGCTATTTTGTATACTCTAACTTTGCTGCCGAATCAAATGGAGTAGAAAAATATTCA
The DNA here is from genome assembly GCA_902777605.1 of uncultured bacterium. Taxonomy (GTDB): domain Bacteria; phylum Cyanobacteriota; class Vampirovibrionia; order Gastranaerophilales; family Gastranaerophilaceae; genus CAG-196. The sequence continues at coordinate 69,450 of CACYUI010000005.1, forward strand.
GAAGCTCTTGAACCATATAAAAGCGGTGACTTTGAAACTGCATACAAAATTTTTGGAAAAGTTCCGTATTCTTCGAGCCTCAAACAATCTGCGCTATTCAGACAAGCGCGTTGTGCCACAAATAACGGTGACATACAGACTGCAATAAAAAAATACAAAAAGATAGTAAACTCCTCATCCAAAAGCTCAATTGTGCCAATAAGCCACTATAATATGGCTGTATTAATGTATGAAGAACAAGATAAAAGAGCAAAAAGACATTTCAAAAAAATTATAAAAAATTATCCGGCAAGTGATTATGCAATAGCATCTAACTATTACCTCGGTTTGATTGAAGCAACAAATCTTCCGAAAGGAAAAAAAGCACAAGAAAAGGCAAAAGAAAGAGCGCTGGAATATTTTAAAACTTATATTACAAAAGCTCCTGACGGAAGATTTGCGATTAATTCCGTAAAAGCAATTAAAAGTTTGGATAAAACTCTTACAAATTATGATAATTTACTTATTGCAAAAGCTTATTATGCAAACGGCGAATACGAAAATGCAAAAAATGCTCTCAAAGGAACTACTTTGGCAGAGAGTTGGGTAGATTTTGCAAAAACGGAGTACAGACTCAACCATAAAGCAGAAGCAAACAAATATGTAGAAGATGGATTAGCAAAACAAGCGTCCGCCATATCTCCTGAAGATGCTTTTGAAGTAATAGATATGTATATAAAATTTGCTCCGCAAAGAAAAGACGGAATACAAAAACTTAATTCCTTAGGGCTTAAATCAACAGGGGCAGACTATGTAGCTTATCTAAATTGTAATGAGGTAATAAGTTCTGACAAAAAAGAAGCCTGCTACAGAACACTCTATGAAAAATATCCAAACGGACAATTTTCCGCAGAATCTTTGTATAACATTTTTATTACAAAATACCTTCAGAAAAAATATTACGATGCACAAAGAATTGGTTTCCTGCATTTGAAAAAATTCCCTAATGTAAAATCGAGTCCCGCAGTTACATATTTTATGGGGAAAATTGCTTATAAATTAAAGCACTATGAGAGTGCAAACAACTACTACAAACAGGTAGTTGCGGAGTATCCTGATTCTTACTATGCATTCAGAGCAAATTATAACTTGCACAAAGATGACGGATTTTTGCCATTTTTAGAATTAACATATAAACCTGTAATATTCCCGTATAAAAAATCTTTAGACAACAATCTTGTTGTAAAATTAGCCTACCTCAAAGACTATGACCTTGTTGAAGAATTATGCAAACAGGATAAGTTTATCCAAAGCTGGATATCATATGAAAAAGGGGATTATACGGTATCTGCAGTTATGGCAAGAAATGCAATGGAAGAAATAAAAGTAAAACCTCCTTATGATGATTTAAGGTGGCGGCTTGTTTATCCTCTGCACTATTATGACTCTGTTCTTAAGCTTAAAGGCACAAACAATCCTATTATTATAGAATCAATAATAAAAGAGGAAAGCCATTTTAACCCTTATGCAAGAAGCTCAGTCGGCGCAGAAGGTTTAATGCAGTTGATGCCTTCAACTTACGCAGAAATAGTAAAAAATAACAAAATGCCTGAAGGCATGTCAAAAATCAATTCCAATATTGCTGCAGGAAGTATTTACTATGCAGGGCTAAAAAAATCATTAGTCAACAGAGATTTATATGCAATATCGGCATATAACGGAGGTATAGGTTCTGTTCAGGGATGGTTTACAAAACTGATATACAATGACACCGATGAATTTATTGAACAAATTCCGTACCCTGAAACTAAAAATTATGTTAAAAAAGTATTGAGAACTTATTGGACATATGGTAACATATACTAGTTGAGGAGTTTATTATGAAAATTGTGTGTCTTATAGTTATTTTCTTATTTTTAGCTTGGATTACAATTCATTACATAAATTTAGCTTGGACGAATTATTGTGCGAAAAAATATTTTAATAAATTAGATGCCGATATAAAAAAAAGATTGGATATTTTTGCACAAGATATTTCAGAAAAAACACATGTAGAATGGTATTTATCGACAGATGATACCAACAGAAAAATTGCACTGATAAAAAGCATTTGTTCAACTTTTACAACAGAAGTATATGAAAGCTTCATAAAAGACTTTGAACCGGTAATTACAAAATATAACAAATACGCAAGAAAACTGAGAAAACTCACAGATGTTTTCCCAACATCTTTTATGGCGAGATTGCAAGAAATAAAAAGCTATAATGAATTTATACTATAGCAATTTTAAATAACAATATCAATTTCCTTATCCATTTTATCCAATATAGGTTTTACTCTTTCCCGTAATTCCTTTGGTAGAATATTTGGTTCTTTTTCCACAATATTTAAGATTTCTTGTGTTGCACTTGCTATTTGAGGATACTTAGCAATGATTTTATCTCCGGCTTCTATAGCATAGCGCTTATACCCAAGATGTCCTAGATATTTTGGAACATTCCCATGGATTTCTTTTAGTGCATTTATATAACCATTAACACCGTCTGAGTCAATTATTTTGCGGGTTGTAATTTCTAATACCTTTGAGGTGCTGTATTTTTTTTGAAAGTTTGTACTATTTATATGTTCTATCGGCATACTGTATAAAATTCCATAAAAAAATTTTTTGCCATTATTTAAAGAAATTTGTTATGCAGTTTTTCCCAACCAACGGTTGTATCATCGCCATGTCCGGGGTAAATGACAGTTTCGGAAGGAAGTGTGAAAATTTTAGTTTTAATATTTTCGACAAGCTGGTCAAAATCTCCGCCTTCCATATCACATCTTCCGACTGCTTCTCTAAAAATTGTATCCCCCGAAAACAATTTGCCGTCAACAAAATAGCAAACTCCGCCTTGTGTATGCCCCGGAGTATGAAGAACCTGTATTACTTGATTACCTAATCTGATAATATCACCTTCATCTATATATTTATCAATTTTAGGAATTTTTATCTCAGAAATTCCAAACATTGGAAGATAACTATTCGCCTGTGATAATATTTTCAAATCATTCTTGTGCATAACAACTTCTGCTATACCGTCTTTTATTCCTGCAATGTGATCAAAATGACCGTGTGTCAGAAGAATGTATCTTAATGTAGCACTATATTTTTCTAAAACCTCTTTTATTTCATCAAAAACGGTATAAAAAGAGCAATCAATTAATGCGGCTTCTCTCGAGTCTTCATCAATTAAAAGATAGTTATTATTATCTATTGGCGGTTCTTTATATCTAAAAACTAACATATCAGAATTTTAACATAAAAAACTCTCTTTTATTAAAGAGAGTTTTTTATCTTTTACCCCAATATTTTTTTTAACCTACACAAGACAAATGTCCGGGTTTCTTTTCATCTTCAAATTTTGGTGACAGCCAGCCGGCTTTGTAACCTATATAACCGATACCTGATGCGGCAGCTATACCGCCAAGAGCTATTATGGTTGCTTTCCCGCCTTTTGTCTTAGTCATATTTTTTAGTTTTTCGAAGAAACCTTTTTTCTTTCCTTTAAATACAGTTTCATCAAATTCACCTCTAAAGTCTGACTTATATTCATTTGGTATGTTATTGTCAGCAGTATTGAATTTGTCTTTCAAATAGATTTCTAACGCAGATTTTCCTTTGTTATAATCTACATTTGTGTGCCATTCAATTTTTTCGGATAAACAATTTTTGATATAATCTTTTTGTTTTGCTTCAAAACTACCGTCTTTAATTGGTTCTAAGTATTGCTTGATTTGTTCTGCAATTTGTTTAGAAGTGTGTTCTTTTCTTGCTTTATCAAGTTCTTCCGGCTTGATATCAGCTGACAAACCGAGTTTTTTAACGCTTAACATAAACGGATCATCAGTTAAGAAACCTGTTTTTCCCGGTTTTATGAAATCAGGAGCACCACCTGTTCTTGTAGATATAACAGGAGTACCTGTTGCAAAGCTTTCAAACGGTGTAATACCGCAAGGCTCAAATCTGCTTGTAAATATTGCTAAATCAACACAGTTTGCAATTCTATTTGGGAAAGTTCCGTTTACATAACAAGCATTCCCTTTAAATATTCCTTTTTCTCCATTAACAGAAATATTTGCAATTCTTTCTATAGCCTCTTGTATCGCAACCCATTCAGGATGTTTGCCGCTAAATGCATCCTTACCGCCGCCAGCACCCATTATCAATTTGCAATGTTTTCTTGTCTCCAACGGTATTGACTCGTCTTTTAACATTTTTTCGAATGCTTCAAGAGTAATCGGCAAGCCTTTTTGTGAATCAGGTCTGCCCCAAGTCGTGAATAATAAATCACCTTCCTTAAATTCTGATAAACCGCCAAGAGTTAGTTTTAAATCATTATCTTTGGCTTGTTGACGAATACCGTTAATCATGTTGTCATTGAAAAATACTTTTGCCAAAGCATCTTTATCGGTTGAAAGGTTCTTTGTTGCTTCTGCTACAACATTAATCAAGTTTTTCTTGTTTTCTGCTTTTGCTTTTAATATAGCATCTGCACTGTCTGTTGTACTAAAAGGAACATATTTTGTTTTAAATACTTCATTCAAACTTCCTGTTCCGAAGAATTTGCCCATTTCGTTTGTATACATATTTGAAGGTTTTGTTCCGTTTACAACATCAATTGTCTTTCCTTCAATTTCTTTAAGTGCTTCTGTTAAGCCTTTTGCAATGTCTTCAGTTTCCATATTTCTTGTTTCTGTTCCGAAGAATTTGGAAACATTTCCAACATTACTGTTTTGAGGGTTTTCATCGGTCATTCTTATTGCCATCATTGTCATATTGAATAAACCTTCTGAATCCATCAATTTTTGGAAATATGGTTTGAAGAAATTGTATAACTTTGTGCTTTCTTCTGCTGTTGCTTTTCCTTTATTAATTTTATCCGAAATAGCTTTTACTCTTGCGTAACTCGGACTTGCCTGCAATTTTTTCAAATCATCTTCTGTAGCTACTATTCTGAAGAAATCCATAGGATTTTCATATTTTCCTTGATATAACGGGCCCGGGTTATGAAGAATTTCTACAAAACGAATACCTTTACAGTAATCATCACCATTCTTTGCAGCTTGTGTCATATCAGATAATAATGTATACCCGAATCTATCGTGTATCATATAGTTTTGAGGATTGAAGTTGCCGTGTGCATCGGTATTCATTTTCTTAAGAGAATCCAATGCCGCACGAGTCTGTTCTGTATAAAACATATCATCTGTTTTTGGCTGTCCGAAATATCTGACTTTTTCACCTGTTTTAACAAATGGTGCTGAACCGCCGTAAGCAGTTGTGCCTCCGTATGCTGTTGTAGAATTCATTTGTACGGGTGCGTGGTTTCTGTATACACCGTATGAAGATTTGCCTTTTGCGTGTTCATCTGTATGAATTACATACAATCTGTCTTTTCTCTGACCTTTTGTATCAATTTCAAATTTTCTGTAAGGAACTGTTTCCATGCGAAGTTCCCTGTCAGACATTCTCTTTACATTTCCTTCAAGATTAACTTCTTTCAATAAGAAGTATCTGTCTACATTATTGCCGTTTTTTGCTTCTGTTATAAGCGCAAATTGTTCCCCGTTTTGTAATTTATAATTTCTGTCAACAAGTTTAAAATCACCTTGCCTTGTTAATCCTTCGCCCCTTTTAGCCTTATCTGCCGATTCGCTTTTTAGAACATACAATCGTCCTGCATCATCATCAAATGTATAATAAGGATAGTCAGTTCTCATATCAATCTTTTTGCCGGCAACTTCTTCACCATGAATACCTATCGACTCAGGAAGAGCTTCTGCAACATCACCCAAACCGCCGGCTTTGTAGATACCGCCTAAATAGTTGCTTTCTGTTGCATATGCATATATTTGGTAAGGCTTTTTGTCAGGATTTCCCTTAAAACTTAAATGCAAATATTCTTGCTTAGGAATTTCACTTTGACCGGTCTTATCGACATTACCGATTCTGTTAAACTTTTTCACTTGCAACGGACTGGAAGTTACGGCATTGATTTGCATATTCAACTCCTTACACACACTTGTTCCACTTATATATATAAAAACTATAGACCAAAGAAAATTAACTTTTCTATCTCCAATCGTTAAGAAATATTAAGTAAATTTTTGTTAAGTTTTAATTATTGTAACAAATTTTTCTAAAATTTTCAATTAGTTAACAAAATATAGTTTTTGGGGGTTTATAAAATTGGTAATACTTATGAAAATTCTGACAGATTATACAATTCCTTATACAAAACAGAACAAAACCAAATTCAAAGCAAATTCTTTACACAAAAAAGTTTGCAAGCCTGAAGCTGTTATACCGCTTTTGACATCAGGATATGCTACAATAATAAAAGGACTTGAGAGGGCGAAAATTTTTATGAATGAAACAAAAAAATACACAGAATTAAGAGATGAACTTTCCAATAAACTTGGACCTATAGCGCTAAAAGCTAAGCGTTTGGATTGGGATTTTTATATAAATTCAACACATGACAATATGGAAAAAATGCAGAAAGCATGGGACGAATACCAAAAAATATTTGCAGACGAAATTACTTATAACAAATTTAAAGAAATTAAAACAGAAAATTTGCCAAAACACGAAGCAAAACAGTTGAAAGATTTGTTAAAGGCTTTTGATGATGAAATTAATACAGGTGAGATAAAAAAGGCTCTTCGAGATAAAGAAAGTGAAATTGCACAAAAATATAACGCCTATGTGCCGATGATAGACGGAAAAGAAACTTCAAAAGCGGAAATAACAAAAATATTACAAACAGAAACAGATGAAAACATCCGAAAAAAAGCTTACGATGCTAAGATTAAAGGCGGAGATTTGATAGCCGATGATTTGGTTGATTTCGTAAAAATGCGAAACGAGTACGCAAAAACGAAAGGTTTTGATAATTATTTTGAATACATGCTACAAGACACATACGATGTAGAAAATGAATTTCTTAACAAACTTATTGAGGAAGTATATTCGAATGCACAGACTAAAATCACATCAATTCAAAATAACAAATATAAAGAACTAAAAGATTTTTTCAAAAAGAATAACTTATCAGCTTACCACTACGGACTATTACTTGAATCGGCACCAAGCAAGAAAGTAAATGAAATTTTGGAAGAACTTGCAAAAAATAATCCCAAAATTATAGAAGAAATATCGAAACAAACATACGAGGGTATGGGATATGATGTTGATAAAATGATAGCTGACGGCAGATTAACGCTTGATTTGTATCCGAGAAAAGGCAAAAACACACACGGCTTCTGCTTTGACATTGAAGCGGAGAAGGATGCAAGAATACTTGCAAACCTTACTAACAATGTATCAAGCATAGATACACTAAATCACGAAATGGGACACAGTGTCTATAATTTGGGTATATCTAAGAAATTACCTTATTTTGACCAAGATTCATCTTCACCTGCTGTTACAGAAGCTATTGCAATGATGATGGGAGATTTGGTAAAAACTGAAAATATACTTAAGGGATATGTATATGATGAGCTGTTAACAAAATTTAAGCAAACATTTTCTGAAGACGAAGCAAATTTTGTATCAAAAAGCCTTTTGATAATAGATTTTGAGAGAGAATTCTATAAAAATCCCGATAAAGATCCTAAGATTTTATGGAGCGAACTTAAGCAGAAATATTTAAATCGAAAGGAAGAGCCTGATAACGAGTGGGCAACTATTCCTCACTATCTTTCACATCCTGCTTATTATCAAAACTACTTCAGGGCAACATTGATGAAGGCACAAATATATAATCATTTAAAATCAGTTTTGGGTAATATTACAGAAAATAAGGCAAGTGCTGATTATTTAAACAAGCATATATTCAAGCTTGGAGCATCCGTAGAAGAATACGACCTAATTAAGCAACTCACAGGAAAAGATTTTTCAGCTAAAGATTTTTCAAATAACCTGTAAATATTACATTCTTACTAATAAGTGAAGGCAAGTATAGGTATTGATAAAATACCGATTATTCCCTCGCCCCTTGCGGGAGAGGGTTAGGGGTGATATCACAAGTAGTAGGGTGCGTCGTTTTGACGCACCGAATATAATATGTAATAACTTTTACATATTTCTTCTATTTTTGTTGCCTTAGTAACGCACCGAATATAATATGTAATAACTTTTACATATTTCTTCTATTTTTGTTGCCTTAGTAAAGGCAACCTATAAACTATAGCTCACACAGTTCGCTTAGAACTGCGGTTTCCCCATAGGAGAAACTGCTGTTTTAAGATTAGATAATATTCCCTCCCTAACAAGGAAAGGAACAGTAAATCCTCAATACTACATCTCTGTTGAATCTCAAATCTGCTTATTTTAATTCGATATCTTTAATGTATCTCGGTCTGCCTTTTACTTCGTTAAAAATTTGACCTAGGTATTCACCAATGATACCCAAACAGAAAATTTGCAATCCGCCAAAGAATGCGAGCAATATTACAAGAGTTGCCCATCCGCTTGGTGTTGTATGGAGCAAATATTTTTCTACCAAAACTTCAAATGCCAGAGCAAAACTTCCTAAAACCGTTAAGAAACCCAGCGCTGCAATTATTCTTAAAGGAACAATACTAAATGCAGTAATACCGTTAAGAGCAAGACTTGTCAGCGAAAAGAAGTTATACTTTGAACATCCTAACGCTCTCGGTTTTACATTAAAATGAACATAAGCCGTTTTTAAACCAAGTTCGTGGAAAAAACCTCTTAAAAATAAACCTTCTTCCGAATACTGACCGAGAATTTCCAGCCCTCTTCTGCTTACTAATCTAAAATCAGAATGATTTGGAGGAATTTTTACACCCAAAATATTCATCAATTTGTAGAAACATAGCGCAGTATACTTTTTAAAGAAAGAATCTGTTTTCCTGTCGTTTCTTATACCTGAAACAATATCAGCGCCTTTGTGGAACTCATCGACAAAAGTTTCAATAGCGTTCTCATCTTGCTGCAAATCTGCATCAATTGATACAACACAGTCACAGCCGATTTCTCTGACTCCTGTTAATCCTGCAATAAGCGCTTTTTGGTTACCGTAATTGCGGATAAATTTTGTACCTTTTATTCTATCTCCATATGTTGCCCTAAGATTTTCTATAATTTCCCATGTTTTGTCTTTAGAACCATCGTCTATAAGATAAATATAACTGTCCTCAGTTATTTTACCTTTTGAAATAATGTTATCTAAAACACCCAAAAGCGTTTCCACTGTTGTTTTAACTACCAATTCTTCGTTAAAACAAGGTATAATAATTGCCAATCTTGATTTATTTTCGCTCATTGTATTCCTCTCAAAAATATAATACAATAAAACTTGTAAGATGAGAAGATTTTTCTTTCAAGGAGTTTAGAGTGGCAGATAAAAAATTTATATTGAATGCTGATGATTTTGGAATGAGTGAGGCTTTTAATACAGCTATATTAGAAGGCTATCAGGCAGGTTTGCTAAAAAGTACGAGTCTTGTTGCTAACGGGCAGGCTTATGAAGAAGCCGTAAACAATGTTATACCGGCATGTCCCGATTTGGGAGTCGGTGTTCACTTGAATTTTATAGAAGGAAAATCACTTGTTAAAGACCTAAACACTCTTACGGATTCCGATGGAAACTTTAATAATTCTTACGGTCAAATGATAATCAAAGCATACAATAAAAAGAATGATGAATTTTTAAAACAGCTTGAAACAGAGTTTAGGGCGCAGATAGAAAAAATTAAAAATTCGGGAGTAAATATTACCCATATAGATTCGCATGTCCATACGCATGCTATACCGCCGATTTTTGAACTTGTGTGCAAACTTGCCAAAGAATACGGAATAAAGCAAATAAGAACCCAATTTGAAAGACCGTATTTAATACCAGATGTAATGATACACCTAAATTTGGCATATCCGATTAATTTAATTAAAATTGCGCTTTTGGATAGCTTTACATTAATTAACAAGCCTGTTGCAAAAAAGTATGGACTTAATACAAATGATTACTTGCTTGGAGTAGGATATACTTCTATGATGAATTCTCTAACTGTAGCATACGGTTTGATGTCACTTCAGAACAAAAAAGATATTATTGCAGAAGCCCTTATTCACCCATGCCGGTATGAAGACGGAACTATAGATAATCATTTTACGGAATTTCAAATTACCAAAAATTCCAAACTACTCGGCAAAATTGAGCGCATGGATTATGAGATTACAAATTATAAATATCTTTACTCGGCAGATTCTCCCGAAGTTGTACCGCCTGAGGCAGAACCTTCAGTAGAAGTCTGAGTCGATGTTTCTGTTTTGACTTCACCTGCTGCCGGTGCTTGTTCAGCTGCAGGAGTTTCCGTTTTCACCGTGCTTGACGGAGTCGTATTTGTTGAAGCCGGTTGTTTTTGATTAGAGCTTTGCTCTTTTAAACTGTTCCAAAGATTTTTAAACTCTTGTGCCGAATTTTTAATATCTTCTTTTGTCTTGTTAAACTCAGCCTTGGCATCTTCAACCTCTTTTTTCTTTTGTCCTACTGCCTTATTCCAGTCCTCTTTTGTAGTATTAATATCTTTGTTAAAAGAGTCTTTTATGCTTTTTGCGGTATCTTTTATTGTCTGTGTGTCATAGTTAGTCAAGTCGGCATCAGATATCCATTTGAAGGTTTTTATTGAACTCTTGCTTTCTACTCCGCCGTTAAAATTAACTTTAAATTCTTGGAAGTTTGTACTGCCGTTTGTTAGAGCAGGTATCAAATTTGTTTTTTCACCACCCGGAGGTGTTGTCAAAATCTTGAATATATTACCCGCTTTGTCGCCTAAAATATTGTTTGCGGTCAACTGTCCCAACACACCAAGTTTTGCAACCATCGGTGCATCCAACTTTCCTAAGATAACGACATTTGTTGAGCCGTTTAAAAGGTTAAACTTTCCTGTTATGTAGTAGCACAGACTAGGGCCTGCACTTTTTATGGGATTAAGATTTGCCCAGCCTTGCGAGAAGGTCATTTTACCGTCAAGAGTATCAAACATAGCAGTTGTAGCGAGCCCCGTAGCATTTGTAATTGAAGCAACTGTATTTTTCAAAAAGTAATTGTTTATAATATTTGATGCTCCCAATAGCCCTTCAAACTTACCAATAGTTCCAAAAGCGCCTTTTTTGATATCAAAATTCAAATCTCCCGTCATAGACTTAATCATTGAGTTATAATCTAAAACAGTGAGTTTTAATCTTGTATCAAACCCCAAAGTTCCCGTAAGAGCTTTTTTAATTCCTGCAGCTCCTTCGATTGCCTTTTCTGCATTCAAGCCTGAGCCTTTGAACTCTATTTTTGTTTTGGCGTTGGATAAATTATAAACAATATTTCCGTTTACTTTTCCGTCAAAAGAAGTTCCTTTGAGGTTGTTCAGATAAAAATCCATTCCTTTAAGTTCAAAATCCGATGAAAGATTTTGGGCTTTTATTCCGCCTGAAGCAAATTCTTTTACAGTACCTGAACCGTGCAAAATTGTATCTCTAAGCTTTATATCCATATCCTTCATTACAACAGGAATTTCAGGAATTGAAATACTTGGTACTGTTGCCGTCCCTGAAACAATCGGATTAAGCATGCTGCCTGTAATATAGATTTTGCCCTTGAATGACATTTTTGATTTGTCAAACATCGGAATTATAATTTCTGATAATTCTGTAGTCGCGTATGTTAAGTTAAGAGTCTGCTTAGCGATATTCATATCTCCTGTTAGAGTTGATTTTATATCACCTGTTGATACAAAATACAAACCTATTTTTTCAGTTAGGTAATCAGTAATTTTTCCCGAAACTTTTACCCCTATTTTTTCTATAGTTGCAGGAGTTTGAGTAATTTCTATCACATTTTCGCTAATATTAGCCTTAACATTCGGTATAGAAATCTTAGCCATGGGGTTTATAATCTGAATATTAGAACTCTTCGCATTTCCTCCGAAGGTTTTCCCGTCAGAAGTAATGTCTACGATTGTAGAAGGTGCTTTTAGCCTCAAATCCATAGGAATATTTTTAAGGTCGATGTTTGCTATATCCAACTTGATTACAGGATTAATTTTGTCTAACTTGCCTTTAATATTTGCACTCAATGATACCGTACCCGAATAAATCGGATTTTCTTTCATAATTGCGGCCTGACCTATAGCTATTAACAAGCCTTTAAGACTTAATTTGTCTGCTGTTAAATTAATATCGGCAACCGCATCACTAGATAGTGTACCGTAAAGTTTCAGCGGTTGACCTAATATACTGAAGCCTGCATTTTTGATATTTATATTGTTATTATTTAGAGCAACATCAGCTGAAATATTGTCAACACCGATTTTATATAGTCCGTAATACAATTTTGCAGTCGGAACTTTTAAATAACCGCTTGATTGAACGGTTTTTGTATCAGATTTAATATTAAAGTCCGCATTAATTTTTCCGTTAGCGGTTAGGGTTTGTAAATCTTGAATATTAAAGATTAATGCGACCTTCTTCACGATATTCATAAGGTTTGCTATCTCTAAATCCGATTTGAATCTCATATCAACAAAGGGCTTTTTCCCTGTCGTAATTTTTCCGCTTAGCTTTGATACTTCATTTTTTGCGGTGTATAAATGGGTGTCTATATCAATAGAATTTGATTTGAATAACAAATTGATGTCCGAAGGAGGTAATTCTATAATTGAAACATTGTCGACTTTAACTTTACCGTCAATTGATTCTGTCGATGTTTTAAGGTCAACAACGGCATTTGCGCTGACTTTGTATTCGTATAAGCCTTTTAAAATATTTATAACATCAACTTTTGCAGGCTCTGCTGTTTTATTTTCATCTTCCTGAGGATTAAAAACAAGCTCGTTTAAGTCAACATCAGGCATTATTTTATTAAACAGATTTATATCGTATTTAAACTGTTCTTTGCCTTTTAAAACAAAATTTCCTGCGCCTTTAATTTTGACACTTTTGTTAAAAATAAAATCCGTAATGTCTGTTTTTCCGCCTGAGAGAATATAAGCATCTTTACCGTCAGTCAAGGTTAGTTTATATCCGCCTATCCTTATATCGGGAAGATGATTTGATAATTTTAATCCAAAAGGTAACTCTATCGGAGCAGTTTCCGTTTCTGATGAAGGCTCTTGTGCTTCAGGAATGTATTGAATTAAGTCCAAAACTCCGTCTTTATTGAATTTCAAAGTAATATCGGCATTATTTAATCTTATTACATCTATCTGAATATTTTTGGCTAATATTGATAGCAATGACATTTTGACTTCAAAATCATCAGCAATAAATACAGGTTCTTTTTTGGGGGTGTATAATTCAAACTTTTTAACTTTTAGACCTGCGGTAAGTTTTGGGGTAGTAACTATTTTTACATCTTCAAGCCCTGCGCTCAAACCCGTTGCTTTATTAATTTCTCCGACAATTTGAGGAGTATATTTATCTATAAAAAAGTTCAATACAAACGGTAAAAGTAAAAATAGCAGAAATAGTCCGACCAAAACACTTCCAAAAACTACACCTATTTTTGATAAAAGCTTGATATTCATAAAATCCCCCTAACCAAAAATATTTTATCATGAACTTTAATGATAAAATGCAAAATAATAGTATTAAATTAGTAAAAAGATTATAAAGGCATATAATCAGAATAGATTATACTCGACCAATCATCCTCAAAATAACTTATTTGAGTAAGAGAGCCTGTTTTAACTAATGTCTTAAATTGGTTTTCCGGAGCCAGTTCAAGAGTTTGAGCAATCGCAGATTGAATAACCTCAGGAGTTGTAACAACAATTATCCTGTTACCGCGATTTTCTTCTATAAGTTGTTTTATTGTTTTTGCAACTCTATCATTAAACTCTTTTAAAGTTTCACCGCCATCAGGAGTATGGCTGATTAGCTTTGTGCCGTATTTTTCATAAATATCGTTAAAAGAAAGCCCGTTCCATTCCCCATGATTTCTACCTTTAAGGTCAATTGTAGTAATTTTTTTCTTAAATAATTTTGCAATAATTTGCGCAGATTGTGTGCATCTTGTTGCAGCGCTTGAATATATTTTATCGTAATTAACAGCTCGTAAATTTAAGTATTCGCATACTTTTTGAATTTCTTCTTCTCCAAAATCATTGAGTTTCGGATATTTTTCAGAATCACTGATAATACCGTCAATAGTGTGTACTGTTGCGCCATGAGCAATAAAAGTTATCTTACATTTTCTTTTAAACATAGTTGAATTTCCTATTATGTTATTTATTATAACATGTTTTTTTATTTAACCCAAATTTCATACATTTGAAGGTTTGACTTTAAGGAAAATATAATTAAACTGTAAGTGTAAACCTTTAAAATAAGGAGATAGTATGGCTAGTAAAAGATTAGACGGCTCTTCACTTTTTTCCGGCATAAATTCCGGCTTAACAAATTCATTTTCACTTTTGTCAAGCCAGTATAGTGACGGTTTAACTATCGAAAATTTGAATGCAGCTTTAACAAATACAAATGTAACAAATACAGCATATGGCGCAACTTTTGCATCATATTTGAATTCCAATTTCAATTCCGTTGATAAAAACAGAGACGGAAAGATTACTGCTGATGAGATTCAAAATTTAATGAATAACATTGCAACACAAGGACTTACAAGAGATCAGATAATGTCGCTCGGAGCAGCTAACGGGATGACAAACTCGCTTCAACAAACAGTTTTGGAACATTTTAACGACATAGATACAAACCATGACGGCAAGGTAACAAGTCAAGAAATAAGCGCTTATGGAGTTAACTCTCAAGCTGAAAAACAAAAAATAGCTGATAAAAACAGAGTTATAAATAATATGTCTTTGTTCTACGGTGACAACTCCGATAGGTATGAAGGCAGTATGCTTGATTACAGATACTTGGATAAAGAATCCTAATTTTTATATATTGTGTGTGTTAATAGTTGGAAAAAAGAGCTAAAACAATTGTTTTAGCTCTTTTTAATTTTATTTTGCAACCGTTGAAAGAATATATCTCACACAATCCCTTGAATTATGACTCTGATTGGCTATGCGCCAACAATTTTCAGTAACCTTTTCGTAAGCGTTCTGATCAACGAGATAGCTCTCTATTTTAAAAATAAGATCAGAAAAATCTTCGTAGAAAGGCATGTATCCGTCAAACAATGCAAGTTCTTCTCTATAGTCACTTATCATTAATCTTTTACAAGCAACTGTCTGAAAAGTTCTGTAATTAAGAGAAGAAATTCCTTGAGAATTCATGTTGAAAACAATTTTAGAATTGTTTATAGCTTTTGCCATATCTTCTTCGTTATCAATAAAGCCATGATAAGCCAAATCAATAATTTCAGGGAATTTCGCCCGCTTTCTGGCATCTTGATAATGCTTGTCAATTGCATACCAAGCTATTTTGAGCTCTGGAAGCTTTAATAACAACTCTTCAAAAAAACTAAGCCTAAAATCAGTATCCAAACGACCTGCAAACATAACATCAAATTCGGGTTGTTGCCCACTGTCTTTATATACATCAAAGTCAACGAAATGCGGAAGGTAGTGAATATTTTTAAAGGTTTCACAATCAGTAAGCTGTTTGTCCCAATAAAAAGCATAAGTATAATCTTTTTCTAACTCCGGTAGAAATTTCTCCCAATCGGGACCTGATGTATTGCTTCTGATATCGTCAGAAAAATAACAAATTGCAGGAATATCAAGCTTATGCTCATCTTTGAATGCAATCGGAGAAAAGTCATACCCCGCAATGTAATCGTATTTTTTTAATAAAACTTCTTCGGGATTTCTGTCAAACAGTTCATCAAAAACCGTAACATCACAACCGTTTTGTTTAAACCCGTTTATTAAACTGTTTGTCGTAAGCCTTCCGCCAATACTAATAGGCAAGATTGCTAAAATCTTTTTCTTTTTGCTCTTTCTCATACAAATTAATTTTAACATTTTTATTTGTCGTTTACAACTTTGTGTTACAATGTAGAAGAAATAAGAGCAGGTTTCCGAGCGGAGCCGTCTTCAAATACAATTGAATTAAATTTATGCGTTTGTAGCTCAGTAGGATAGAGCGGCGGTTTCCTAAACCGCGTCTGCCGTGGGTTCGACTCCCACCAAGCGCATTATTTGTTGTTTAAAGCGATTCAGGGAGTCGAACCCTTGTTTGCTCTCACAAACGGGTTCTTACCTCTGTATTTTTTTGAGTAGTTTCGTCGGAAGCAAACAAGGGTAGGTTGGGGTTTCTACCCCAACACCACTAAATTGTAGCGGTCGGAACATAATTGATGATTTAAATTCCAAACTGCTCCAAAAGTGACTTTCTTTGCACTTATTTACTCATTTTTTGCACTATTCTTGCACCCTATTGCACAAAATTGCACCCAAAAGTTATTGTTGGGTTGAAAACCCAACCTACAAGCTATATACCATTATTTCCAAAATTGCCACCATTTCTTATTCTTTACAATAGTTTCTGATTCATTTGGCACAATAGAGCTAGCTATTCTTAATGCTTCTTTAATTTTTTTTATTTTTAAATCTTTTTCTTGGGACAATCTTTCAAAATCTTGGTAAAATCTATAAGATGAAAACTGTTCAATTTCAGATATACCAAATTGAGGTAAATTAATTCCAATATTAGAATTACTTTTTTTCTTTATCACTTCCATATCGATTGTTCTATTATTAATACAAGATGCATATATATCTCTTTCCAAATAATCCATACCTGAAACAAACTTTTGAACTTCTTTGTTTTTTACAAACTTAAGTAATACATCAGCATCCCATTCCAATTCCGGTTTAGTAATTTTTAGTGCCGTAAAATTTTGATTATGATTCTGAATTCTTTGTACTTGCATTTTATTATTCCCTTATACTTTTACATGTCTCATCATATTATAAACCTTGTAAAAATAAAATTTGCTATATGTGAATCAAAAGCTCTGTTCAAAGTAGGTAGTGGGTAGAGTGCAATTTTTTGCACCAAAATAATTCTCAACATCTTTATTCAGAATCCTCAAACCGATTGTTATATTACATCGGAAATAAAAAAATCAAAGTACCTCAAAGTTACATTTTCAGTCCTCAAATTCCAATAATGGAAATTTGAAATAATAAATATTCGTCTTAAATATCGACAGAATCTAAATTATACAAAAGGACAAAAATAGGTAATTTGAAATTTTTGGTGCAAAAAATTGCACCCTACATACTCAAAAGTTATTGTTGGGCAAGTATGCCCAACCTACCGACTTTTTGTTTCCATATTGCACTCAAAAGTTCTTGTTTGTCTGAAAACTTACAGGCTTTAACCACACAAAATGTAGTGTTAGGCTGAAGTCTACCATACCTGCTTTAGTTTGTTTTAAAAATTTTGAAGAAAGTCTATCAAAAAATATTTTTACTAGTTTTTAATATACTATGCTAATACATTCTATAAAAAATACTAATACAAGTAATTATAATCTCCCAAAAATAAATTTCACAGCTCATCCTGATTTTTATAAATTTAATAGCACTAAATCTTGTTATTTTAGGCGTGGTGTAGTAGCATTAGCTAATAATGAAGGT